>NZ_HG417090.1:0-6331 GCF_000455445.1 Hoylesella timonensis 4401737 = DSM 22865 = JCM 15640
ATGTCAAATATGCTGATGAACCGGAGAAGCTCAGCATAGAGATGAAGGACTTCCTGTCACCAACGGACGGACGACTGCCAAGCAATCGCTCTGATATTTACTTTAAGGAACTCGGTAACGAGTCGCCCGTATTAGTAAAGCTGATGATGCAGACCATCTACCAGAATGACAGACGCTGCATTAAGCACATCGGTGCACAGCAGTTCGGTATGAAGTTTCTGCTTCGTGGCTTGTATGCCCATAATGGCTTGCTGTATTTCCACACCCGTATGGAAAACGGCACGAATATGCCTTACTCGGTGGATTTTATCACCTTTAAGGTGGTGGATAAGAAAGTGGCAAAGCGCACCGCCATACAAGAACAAGTATTGCAGCCGCTTCGTGCCTATCATCAGGTGATGCAGGTGCGTGGCATGGGCAGTGAACACACTGTGTTTGCGCTCAAGCAGTTTTCTCTTGCAGAAGACAAGCAGCTTGAAGTAACGCTCTATGAGCGAAGCGGAGGGCGCACGCTGTCTTTCTATGTAGGACAGGAAGATTTGCAGCTGGCAAAGAAGATTGACAACCTCAAACTCAAATGGTAGGCTTTATGAAGAAGAAACTTATTTTATCGGTTTGTGCAGCGGTGGCAATGGCTTTCAGTCTGCCATCGCAGGCACAGCGACTGATACCCAAGCAAAGGGGCATAGAGGTCGTAGGGGGTGTTCCGCTTATCAAGGGTGAAAAGTTCTTTGGCAAGGATAACTTCGGTCTTGACATATCGCTTACCCGTTACTTGAAACGAGAGAACTACTCCTTTGTAGGAGTTGAGTATGAACAGCAGATTATGCCGTATCGGGACTATGGCGTAAAACTCAAGGATGCACTCTTGCAGGTGGGCTATATGCACCCTGTTCTCTCCGACAGAGGTAAGAACGTATTTCTCAATAGTGGCATATCCGCCTTGGGTGGCTATGAGCAGCTGAACGAGGATAAAAAACTGCTGCCCGATGGGGCTACGTTGCTCGACCGTTCCCACTTTGTCTATGGCGGAGCCGTTCACGGCTCGGTGGAGGTGTTCCTTACGGACAGGATTCTCTTTCTTGTAAAGGCGCAGGGACGGTTCCTCTTTGGAACGGACGTGCATCGTTTCCGTCCTGCGCTATCAGCAGGACTTAGGTTTAATATTTAATAGAAAAGAAACATGAAAAAGAAGATATTAAGTTCGATATGGGTAATGGGCGTACTTGCCCTTGCCGTGTTTTGTCTATCTGCTTGTGATAGGGAGCTGGATGTTCAGCAGTCTTATCCGTTCACTGTCGAGACGATGCCCGTTCAGAAGGACATTGTCAAGGGACAGACGGCAGAGATATGCTGCACGCTCAAGCGAGGGGGCGACTTTGCTGACACACGCTACACCATCCGATACTTCCAGCCTGACGGCAAGGGAACGCTGAAGATGGATGATGGTACGGTATTCAAGCCCAATGATCGCTATCCGCTCACGAAAGATGTGTTCCGTCTGTATTACACCTCGCTCTCCACTGACCGCCAGACGATTGACGTGTACGTGGAGGACAGTTTCGGTAAGATGCAGCAACTGACTTTCAGTTTCAACAACGAAAAGGCGGAGGAAAAGGGAAAGACCACCGCAGTAGTAACCAGAGCCTTGAACGATGCGAACGGCTAAACGCTTTGCTTTATTCTGTATAATGTGCTTGCTCTGCCAGCCGATCCTTGCCCAGCGCAGGGTACGGTTGACAGACTTGCCTCCTTTTGAGCGCGCCGTGGTGGTCGTGAAATACTTCGAGGGGCTACACGGAAAAGGTTGCTATCCGTATGTGGGCTATGGGCATCAGCTGCAACCTGGAGAGCACTTCTCTTCCAATATGACGGAACGGCAGGCGGACTCGCTCCTCCGTGCCGACCTATGGAAATGCTTTGAACACTTCAAGGGGTATGGGAAAGATGCGCTGCTATTGACCTTACTTGCCTACAATGTTGGTGTAGGGCGACTGCTCGGATATGGCAAACACACTAAGAGTAAGTTACTGCGAAAGATAGAGGCTGGAGATAGAAATATTTATCGGGAGTATGTTTCGTTTTGCCGATATAAGGGAAAAGTTTTGAATGGGTTAGTTAAACGTAGACAGGTTGAGTTTGCCCTGTTTTATATACCTTTAGCTTATGATTGATATTTTGTTGAGGAATAATAGAAAATTATTTTCTTTTATCGTATCTTTCCTCTAAAGAAAAACGCATTTTCTTTATTCCCACTGGCTTATAAATTAAAGTTTTTATGTAAATTTGCAAATGTACTTTTTGCCTATGTGCTTGAAGTACATAAGCCATATATATATGGAACAGATAAATTTAATTTCAGTTTTAATCAAATTTTTTATGGAAAAGAAAAATTATTATTAGGACTGCTTAGCGAGATGCTAGGCAGATCCCGCCGTGAAAAAGGCGTTAAACTCTACAGAGAATTTGACTGGTTTTGTCTCAGTAGCAATTTCTATTTTATCCATGGGCAATCCTGTAGCTGATGCGTTCACCGCAGGAAGCTATTTGGCACATATAGGAAAGATGATTTGCGACTTGAAACAACGACCGAAGACAAAGATAGATTGGGTATAGGAAATGCTACTACTATTTTGTTTCATTGCAAGTATTGTATCGCTATGCGGTATGTGTTTGCCTATCTTGCTTGTTAAGATAGTAACGATCTTATCTTTTACGCTATTCTCTGCTGCTTGGTAGCCTACGCTACCATCTTATTAAAATTATCGAGGGTAACTATAATTGCGGTGGAACTACCTCTTACCCATTCCGAACAGAGAAGTAAAACCCGAGAATGCCGATGGTACTGCAAATTTGTGGGAGAGTAGGAAGTTGCCCATTTTTTTTTGAGATTAAATAAATGAGAAGTTTAAATAAAGAAGAACAACAATTTTGCAATCGAATATTGCAAGGAAATGGAAATAATAATTATATTGGCAATATAATAGATGATAAATTAGATAATGTCAGAATTGTCATGAATAGACAAAACTCTAGTGTACAAATTCGTGTAACTATATCAAGCCAAAATCCTACAGAAGAAGATTTTAGTTATGTTAAAAAGCGTAGTACTGAGGTTTGTGAACTTATTCTTGAGGTCGTAAATTTGATACAATTATTAGAGAAAGAACATTATATCATGACCTTGCGTCGGGCAAACCAATTTCAAAATCCAATGAGTATGGGAAGGGGGATCGTTAATTTGCCTTGTATTAGTTCGGATATACCAGATTCTAATATTACTAATCTTTTGATAGAATATTGTGAAAAGGAAATATATGTCACGGAGGAATTTAGGCTGTTCTGTAACAGAGGATTTATATCACGAGATGAACAACGGTTTCAAAAACAAATTAAATTGACCTATGGGGCCTTGATAATATCAATTTTTGCACTTTTTTTTAATACAAGTTTCAATGTTTATACTCTAATCATAAATAATAGAAATATAGAAAAGAATAAAACGGAAACTTCACACAACTCATATACAAAAAACAAATTTGCAAAAGATAAAGATGTCAATATTATGAGCACAAAAGATTCTATTTGCAGACAGAATAAGCATAAATAGCCTGTTTGACAATTTAAAATATTGTAGTTCTTATAATTTAAGTATCTTTGCGACTTTCTTTTGCTTCTTTGCTTTGGTCGCCTGCTCGTTCAAAGACAAAGAAAAGAAGCCACGCAATTTTCGGTTTGCGTGGTTGTTCTTGGCATAGTTTGTAATGCTATTTCTGGACTTTCGTTATCCTGTCTATGTGCTTATTGGGATGCTTGTCAAAAGCCCAATTTATTTCATCATCGGGCAAAGTGCTGTGAATGCTACCACCCATCACCAACCCACAATTTTGCAGGACTTTCTGCCGTGCTTCTTCCTTACTCTCCGCAACCACATCAAACACTCCTTCGAAGATGTATTGCGTCCGAACTCTGTAAACTTTCTTCTTCATAATCTTAAAATTCAACCTTTAATAATCTGTATTCCTTTGGCTCTCCATTAGATAATTTACGATGTGTGAGCCAAAAGTGATGTGCACCATAGCCGTATGCAAAGAACTTGTCAAGTTCTGTTTCATCGGCTATTTTGTTGATAGCTGACCTTAACTCCTCTTTGTTGTCGGATAGGGTTATTGCATTGATAACCCTAATGAGAATATGCGGTATCTCATCCGCATAGTTGTAGATGATGTTTTCAATCTCTGTTTTCATATCTCTGATAATTTAATAGTTCATACTTTATGCTGTTGCTTTCATTCTTCGCCTTATAAGTCCTCGATTGGCATTGACAAGGTTTACTATCTGTTCGTGGTACTCGGTATTCTTGTTGCACACTCCACGACTTTGCACCACCTCAAATGATTTCAGTGATACCTCTATTGTTTCTATCCGCTTGCCCTCAATGGTAGCCGATAGGATTAGTGAGTCCTCTTTAAGATAATATTCGTTGGAGAATACGCAATGGTGCATGGTCGCTCCCTCCTCCAAATGTTCACGCACGCTCTCCAATACGTGGACTTGGATTGTGCCGTCCGTGAAATGGATACCGAAGAATTTGGATTTGAGTTCCTTGAAACGTTTTTCGTCTTCCATTGCCTTCTTTTGTTTCTGTTGTATCTCCTCCCTTTCACGCAATCTGAGGAGTTCATTGTGTCTGCGGTCGTGTTCGGATTTGAGGTGGGTGGGGCAGAGAAACTTCGGGCTGTGAATGTCTTTGCCCAACCTGCGGAGTGTGTCTGCATAGTCGCACCAAAGGGAAATGTCTGTTATCTCATATCCATTACGGTTGGCTATCTTGTAGGACTGCCAATAATTGTCGAAGTTTCGAGGAGTATTGAGAAAATAGCGTAAATGTTCAAACCGTTTTGCTTTCATCAATGTTTCGGCACGGCTGTCAGAAAGCAAGGCAGGAATGAGTGTTGTTGGGGGAATATCGTGAAAATCATCCTTGAAACCATTTCTGCGGAGTGTGTCTGATACCTTGAACTTCGGATATATCTGCGAATAGGCTACATATCGGTAGGCTTCATTGTCATTGCGGATTGCCATAGGTGCGCAATAGGAAAATGTATCAACGTAATGTCCCAATATACGTTGTATGGCAACCAAGGCTTTCCGTCCTTGTGCGTTCCACCAATACTGCCCAATTTCAAGTGCGTAGTACTCTGCCTTGCAACCTTTCTCCATTTCAGCCACGAGGAGGAACATCCGCAACACTTGGTATTCTCCGCAAGCGGTGAGTGTCGTAAAATAGTGCTTCTGCTGCAATTTCCTTTGGAATGTTTCCTTTACCTGCAACTTAGCCCTGCAATGAGGGCAAGTGCAAGTTTTTCTATGTTTGTTCAGTGTCCAACTATGTCCACAGTCCATACAAGTGGTGCGACCTTTGGGCAAGCGGTAGGCGAAGTGGTCTATGCACTCACGGAATGCCCACTTACTTTGTGTCTTGGTTATCGGGCAAAGATACTTGCTTTGTTCCAAAACTGCCTTTTCAAATTTGTTTCTCGGTTTCATAGGCTTAAAAATCAAATAGTGATGGTTGTACATGGGTTGCTACATTCTCGGTCTTTTTAACTCGTGCGTTACGACTCTGTAACTTGGCAAGTTCCTCACGCTGATATAGCTTAATGGCTTCCTGCCTTGCTTCGGCTTTTTCTTCCTCTGTAAGTTCTACAATGTGATTGACGGCAACTTGGCAAGAAATAGCCTTACCCACCTCTATATCGTCCTCATCATAGTAGTGAACAGCCATAGAGAAGATTTCATCATCATCAAAGCCGTTGCAACCGCTTTTCTGCACTTCATTAAGAATGTAGGTGATGCACTCCTCGATATTCTTGTTCGGTTTCATCAAGTTAGGGGCAAACAAGGGGTCTGTCATAGCACGCTGATTAAGATACTCGGCTATTGTCCGTGTGAAATGTTCTGTTCCTTTCATTGTTCTTTAATATTTAGGGATTTCTACTATTTGATTGATGCGCCCATATAGGTAGGCTCTTAGGCTTGTTCTGTCGGGTGCGTAACACTCTGTCCATTGTCCGTACTGATTGACAAGATATTTCTTCAGTACATCAAAGAAGTCAAAGCGATAGCCTTGCAGGGGAACGGCTGTGCGGAAATAGGTATTAGAGTTCACCGCTTCACATAGCCAATTCTTTTCCTCACGGCTCATACACTCGCCACGATTAAGTTTCATACGTAGGAGATATACTTTGCTGTTACAAAGGCTCTCCAAAGGGGGAACGTCCCATTGTACAAACTTAATTGCCAACACTTGCTCACTCTTTTCAGCCGT
>NZ_HG417090.1:8189-63572 GCF_000455445.1 Hoylesella timonensis 4401737 = DSM 22865 = JCM 15640
ACGGAGCATTACAGGCGACTTTCCTTCTTTGTTCTCATAGTTTGAGCGTAGGTAGAAGGACACCTTGAAATTTGTTCTCATAATGCATCATTCTTTTGTGTAGCACTCGGCTGCAAAGTTAATACTTAATACCTTGAAAAAGAAAGAGTTGATGCCGTCAATATGGTATTCAAAATCCCGTCACTGCTACATTTTTTGCTACTGCAATTTTTGTGTAGCAGTAAGTGTAGCAGAAATTGACCGAAAGATGACTGTCAAAATATAGGGTTATGCCGTCAGGCTATGGAGGTATATACAAAGAAAAATCGTTGTAAAACCTTGATTTTACAACGATTAGCTAATTTTTGAAGGCTAAATTGACAACCCTTGTGAAGTCCTTTTGAAGCCTATTAGCGGAGAGAGAGGGATGAAGACTATAAAACAAAATCATTTAACATCATTATCAAATAATATCAAAACATCTTGAAAATCAACTCCTTGTTGATATGTTTTGAAAATATATTGTTCGATTGATAATGTTAGTTCCAATAATCCGCCTCAAAAAGTGGGTCAAGCGGTGGGTCAAGAAAAGGAGTTCAAAAATTCCTTCACTAATATAACTCGCCCAGTCATTCAAAAAAATATTTTTACAAAACCATTTTACAGCCAAAAAGTGGGTCAAAAGATAGGTAAAAGATGATGGATTTGATTAACTTTGAAATAAAAGTTATCAGATATGATCATCAAGCGAACAATAAAATACTCTATTCAAAACCAGCGTAATGCTGGAAGCCGACTTCGTATGCGTGTTTCGTACAATGGTTGCAGGGTGGATTTTCAGACAGGAATCGTTTTGAACAAGGAGTATTGGGATGATGTGCAACAGCGTGTATTACCTTTGAACTCTAATGTTGTCATGGCTACTGATCTAAACGATCAGCTTTCTCAGATGTTGACAGATATGATAGCAGTATTTCGAGAATATGAACTTCTAAATGTAGTACCGACAGTGCCAGAACTTCGCAATTCTTTCACAAAACAACGTTCCTCTCACACACAAACCGCACACCAGAGCAAGAAAAAAGATAGTACTCTAACCGTTCAACAAGTGGATAAAAAAAGGAACGGAACAAAAGATAAGGGTTTCTGGAAGTATTTTGATGAATTTGTCAAAGTTAATGGAAAATTGAACGACTGGACTTCTGCAACCTATGAAAAATTTGCTGCACTTCGGAATCATCTATTTACTTTCGACAAAAAGCTCACCTTTGACAAGTTTGATGAAGATGGCATAGCGAACTTTATTGATTATCTTGGCAAAAAAGGTATGAAAAACAGTACCATCAACAAGCAACTTGGTTTCTTGCGGTGGTTTTTGCGTTGGTGCTACGAGAAAGGCTATCATACAAACCATACATTTGAATACTACAAGCCAAAGTTGAAAAATACGACCAAACGTGTTGTGTTCTTGACAGCAGAAGAACTGAATACGCTTGAAACATTTCAAATACCTGACAAGTATGTAGCCCTCGGTCCTGTACGTGATGTATTTCTCTTCACTTGCTACACTGGCTTACGTTACTCGGACGCTTGCAACCTTACATGGGATGATATACATAATGGAAAGATAGAGATAGTAACCGTCAAGACCTCTGATCGTCTTCTCATAGAAATCAATTCAAAGGCACAAGCTATACTGGATAAGTACGCAGAAATACATTTTCCTAACAAGAAGGTTTTGCCGGTAGTAAGTAATCAAAAGATGAACAAACACCTGCATACGCTTTGTAAGTTGGCAGGCATAGATGGATCTATCAAATCAACCCACTATGAGGGAAATAAGCGAGTCGACGAAGTACACCCCAAATACGAACTTATAGGTACACACTGTGGACGACGTACTTTCATTTGCACCGCATTGGCAAAAGGAATACCGCCCAGTGTAATAATGAAGTGGACTGGTCATAGTGATTATAAGGCCATGAAGCCCTATATCGATATAGCCGATGAGGTAAAATCTGAATATATGAAACAGTTTGACAAATAAAAACATAGCTCAAAACACGCATTATGAAATAATTTTTATTATATTTGCAATGTCGTTACGATGCACTTTAATACATTTGTCGATTTGGTAGATAGCTTTCTTCCCGACAGCCTTTAATAAATTTTCGCAACGACAAGTGACCTTCCAAACCAAAGGTCATCATTATGTCTAAACGTATTAAAGTGTAAAATATGGAATTATCAGAATCATTCCTGAAAACCCCATTGGCAGAGCTATCCGTTAAGGATTTCGTCAGTCTTTTGAAAGAATACCAAGGCAGCTATGAAACATCATCAGAACAGTTGTTTGATGAAGACGTATGGGTGTCAGGGTATAAGAACCTTGCCAAATATTTGCATTGCAGTGTACCTACCGTATGCCGTCTTGTAAAGACTGGTAAAATCGATCCTGCCATCAGGAAGATAGGCGCAACCTATTGGTTTAACAAGAATATGATACGAGATTTAATGAAGGTATGAGGCATGAAGAAATTCCTTAAATCAATAAATTTAGTAGAATGGCTCCTGATTAGAAAAAAAAGAATTATCAGTTCCAGACTACTAAATGCAGAATAAATTCTTGGCAGCAGTTTTCAGATACTATGTCACTATTGGCTATCGTTGCTGGTGTCATAACTATCATTACTAAAAGAATAAACAAAAAAAGTGAATTAGAGATATAACTTATGCTTTAGCAACCATATTCACGTCAGACCGCAACAAGGATGAATAAACTTATCAAAAGAAGGTATAACTTGGTATATTGTTTGAGAAAGAAGGGAGTCAGATGCCTGTCCAAGGAGCGAATTATATTCTTTCCTTACAATCAAAATCCAAACGCAGTCAGGCAGATAAGTTGCTTGTGTCGAGAATATCACTTTCACGTTCAGTTAGAATTGTAAAAAAATAAATAATTATGCGCAAAGAAAATAAAATTTTAGTAACCCAAATTGGTGATATTGAAGAGGTAGATGTCATCTTTGATGATGATAATAACCTATTTTTATATTCTTATAGTGGAGAAGACGAGTTTTATAGACCAGATGGGGCTTATAAAATATTCGATAATAAGGAACAAGCCGAAGAGTATGTGAGAGAAAACATAATTCCTTTCGACAAAAATAAAGTCAAAGAGTATCTTACTAAAAGATATGAAGTTAATTCTATCAGTGAAATGAAAGATATTTTACCTGACAGTATTATTAAGAAGTGTTCGCGCCCCTTCCTTCACATATGCGATTTGGGGTGTATTCAATATGATCTTCTTAGAAATGCACTAAAAGGTATTTTCTGTATTAATGCAATAACCTTCAGAAAAGAAGAAGTTGCATACATCAAGCATGGGAAAGATGACTGGGTTGAAATTACATTAAAAGATGGTACAAAAGTAACACCTCGAAATGAGGATGAAAATTTAATCATCCGCTGGTGCTTCGGAGGCAATCCTTCAGGAGTCCATTATACGAATATCAAAAAACCTGTGGAAACAGAAGAGGATTAAGTAAAGAATAAAAAATATACCAGAATAAAGTAATATAAACTAAACATATTATTGTATCTTTGCACCGTAAAAGATACATTATGACAAAGTTTACTAAAGCTAACTGGATGACCAGAGCATTACAAGAGAAGTTAAACGTGGTGGGCGAGCAGTTCCGCCTTGCCCGATTGCGCCGAGACCTGACGATGGACCAGGTAGCTCAACGTGCGCAATGCACAAGGCTTACCCTATCACGTTTGGAGAAAGGTGAGCCTACAGTGTCTTTCGGTGTGGTAATGCGAGTGCTCAATGCCCTGCAACTCGAAGATGACATTCTTCATTTGGCTAAAGACGATGAGTTAGGACACATGATACAGGACTTGGGTATCAAGAATAAGAAACGAGCTTCAAAAAGATAACACATGGAAAAGTTAGATGTTATAGCCAGTTTCGACTGGATGGATAAAGAAGAGAAAGTTGGCTCTCTTGGGCATGAATACCTAAGAGGTTCTGACGTGTTCTCTTTTGAGTTTGATAAAACATGGCTCAAACGCTATCCCAAGATAGACTTTGGATGTGATCTTCGCCCTTACACTGGCGTACAATATAGCCAGGGTAATCATATCTTCGGTTGCTTCTCTGATGCTCTTCCTGACAGATGGGGTCGACGGTTGATAGACCTCCGTGCCTCACTGGAGACAGAAGGGAAAGCAAGCCATACCTTATCTGATTGGGACTATCTCAAAGGTGTGGAAGATGAGATGCGTATGGGTGGCTTCCGCTTCCAAGACCCAGCAGACGGTACTTTTATCAGTTCTACTCCCAGTTACAGTGTTCCACCCACCATACACATTGACGAACTTCTGCAAGCAGCCAAGGAGATTGAGAAAAGCGAATACAAGCATTTGGAGCCTGAAAAGAAATGGGTGCAACGTCTCTTCCAGCCTGGTTCCTCGATGGGAGGCGCACGTCCGAAGGCTTGTGTGCAAAGTGGCGGTCAGCTTTATCTTGCCAAATTTCCTTCCATCAATGACGACATCAACGCATCTCGATGGGAACACTTTGCCCACCTGATGGCTAAAGAGTGTGGCATCACCGTGGCAGAAACACAAGTCATCAAAGCTGGCACTGGTCAGGATATACTTCTGTCTAAGCGGTTTGACAGAACAGAGGATAATAAGAGAATCCACATGGCTTCCTCGCTCACCGTTCTCGGTCTCGCTGATGGCGATGGGCAAAGGAATGGCAAAGGCTATTTGGATATAGTGGACTTTATCATTTCAGGCGGTGGCAACCATATAGAGGCTAACTTGGAAGAATTATACAGGCGAGTTGCCTTCAATATCTGTATTGGCAATACCGACGATCACTTTAGGAATCATGCCTTCCTGCTTGGTAAGGATGGCTGGGAATTGTCCCCTGCCTATGACATGAACCCAACGAACAGTATGTTTCAGGCATTGCTTATCGATGCCAATACAAATGAAAGCTCCCTCAACCACCTTTACAATGCCCATGAGCTTTATATGCTGGATGAGACCACCGCAAGAGGCATTATCATGGATGTAACAAGGAACATGAAGTATTGGGAGAGTATGGCAGAGGACATAGGACTTCCCCGACGAGAGATAACATACTTCACAGATCGTTTTGAACAGGGTATGGAATTTCAATATGGAGCAGGTCTTCGTCGATGAGATTAAATTAGGGAGGCATTCTATCTGCCTCCCATTTTGCTTATACTGTATTAAAACATCATTCATGCTTTTATGCAAGATAACTTAACATAAAAGCAAAACAACAAATAAGCATAAAAACAAAATATATACTTTCCAAGCAAGCATAAAGTTTGCCAAACAAGAAATTTGATTTTATGTAAAACAAAAAAATCATGCCTTTTTTCTTGCAACATTGGCCGACTTTTTCTATCTTTGCAACATCATATTAATTGCTCTCCCCCTTTGTTCGGGTGTCAAGGCAGACTTGTACTGTTGTGAGCGAATTACATGTTATGGGGTCCCTCTCCAATGGGTATTTGCCCAAGTGACCTACCAAACTATGGAGATTGTTGTTTTAGCAGGTTTTCTTTAAAACCGCAACAATCACGCCCTAAGTGGGTGCATAGTTTAGTAACGTGTATTTAAATATGATAAAAATGAAGAAAAATTATTTTTTGATTGCAGCAATGACAGCGAGTCTATCTTTGCCAGTGTCCTTTACCTCGTGTGGTTCTAACGGCTACGATGACGGTATTGAAGCTATTGATGCAGCAAACTCTGTCATCAGAATGAAAATCTCCTTGTCAGGCGACTATGCCAAGTTCGATCCGTTCCTTTCCTTTAAAGCCTGGGACTTGAAAGGCAAGGGCAAGGATATTCACACTTCGACAGGTAAAGATGTGAATATGATTTGGGAGCAGTATTATGAGAAAAGTCCATTCTCTACGGCATCTGCTCAAATCAAAGGCTCTTATTCGTCTTTTTCTGCCTCACTTATTCTTACCAACTCTGACAGACAGGAGGGTAAAGTAAGTATCCGTGCCACGGTGTACAAAGATGAAAAAGTTATTCGTGACCAGACTTTGAACGTAGAAATACTGCCTTCTGACATATCAACCAGTATAGGCTATGTACCAGAGCAAGGTTTCACAAAGATCAATTAGGAGGATAGACGATGGAACAACAAGAAAACAGAATTGTCCTTTTTGCCAATCAAAAAGGAGGAGTCGGTAAAACTACCCTATGTGGTTTGTTTGCAAACTATCTCTCCGTTGATAGGAAAGTGCCCTTGCTCGTTATTGATGCCGACCCACAACAGACTTTCTCGGGTCGTCGTAAGGATGACTTGCGCAGACAGGCAGATGTTCCCTATGTGGTACAGTCTATGACTATCAAGAATCCCGAAAATACCCTCACCATCATGAAGAACCTGCGCACACTGCCAGGTACGACGGTGATTGATACCCCAGGTAGTTTGACACAAGACGGTATGCTCCAGCTCTTGATCAATGCCGATTACATCATTTGCCCCTATCACTACGATCTCAACACGATAGATTCCACACGTGCCTTTATCCTTGCGGTATTCCGTTTGCGTCAGACTCACCCACAAATCAGAGCACAATTCATCTTTGTCTGCAACAAGTACGATGTGCGAATAGGCAAAGGAAGCGAGTTGAAGGCATGGAAGATTGTGGACGAATACTTTCAGAAGTTCGGTATTCTCGCTCCTCGCATAGGTAGTTATGCTGACTTGGAACGTTACAACACTATTGGCAACAACGACAAGATGGCTAAACATATCAAACGTTGTTTTAATTTCATTTACAAGACCATATATAACATAGAAGACAATGAGTAAGTATAAATCAGATATAGCCGACTCTGCATCGAATATGATGCAGCTGTCAGGAACATTGGAAGGGATGCTCCAGGATATTCATGGACAAAAGGAAGTTTCTACCTCACAAGAAGAGAGTATTGAAATTGCAACACCAGCAGTGCCACCTCCTACACCAGTAGCCCCGAAAAAGGCTAAAAGGCAGAAACAGCCTGTTTTATCCCAGGCTCCTGCTCCGACAATGGTAGATGGTGATGAGCTTTGGACAGCCTTCTGTACCCAGTGTGCAGAAGAAGACAACTTGCCCAAAGTAGTAGGGAAAGATGGCAATATGACCCTTTGCAAAGTAAACAAGGATATTCTTGCCACATTCCGTAAATATGCAGTCGGTGGCTACTCCACCCAAACCATCGTCAACGCCATCCTTCATAGTTTTGTGCTGCATTACAAGAAGGAGTTTAGTCAATACAAGGTTACAGGTAAGCCTCTGTTATAACACCGGTATGCTTAAAGAGTACTTTCAGAAACTTGGCAGAAATGCTATTTCCAAATGTTCGAAATGGCTCTTGATTGCGGTCATTGCTTGCATCACATGGATTGGCTTCATTGATGAGCAAGTCAAATCAACAGGCCAAAGACTATACGAACAAGGGCAGCAGCTTTACAAAGAGACTGAAAGCCCGCCTTTGCCTCCAGCTAAGAAAGACAGTGTGCTTAATAAGTATATCGAAAAGAATAAACACTATGAGTAGAATTGCAACCATATGGAACGCCGACAAGATTAACTACCTGGTCGAAAATTATGCCCATGCGAGCAATCGTAAGTTGGCAGATACCCTTGGTGTATCTATCCCTTCTGTTAAGATTAAGGCTCGTGAACTGGGATTAAAGAAAGAGTGCGCCAAACGCAAGATATTTCCTTCGTTGGAGGCTAATATTCTTAGAATGAGTGAAAGCAGCTCGTATCGGACGATTGCGAACAAGCTGAACATATCCGTTTCTTCGGTACACTCTACCATCAACGAAGCTACCGCAAAAGGCTTTCAAAAACGTAGTCGTGAGAAGACTGGCAAAATCATGTCCGAGACAAGGGTACGTCTCATCAAGAGGGAGCGAGCAAGAGCCGTTTTCGGACTCAACCAGAAGACAAAAATCAAGCTGTTCCCCAACAAACAGAAATACCATATGCGAGACCGCCTGAAAAGATGCAGATATGAAGTTGAGCATAATGGTATGGATGTTTATATTGATGATGAGACACGCCGTCATGCCAATATCGAGACGGAAGCACAGAAAATAGGATTCAATATACAACTCCCCTACATAACATATTATTCATTAGATTTTGTTACAGAGAACGGTGACGCAGAAGAAGAAATCTTCACCGAGCTTAAAAGAAAGAACATTCATGGTTAATAGATTAACTTAAAACAAAAAATTATGTCACAATGCAAAGGAAAGGTCATCGCAATAGGCGAGACCAAAACTGGCGAAAGTCAGAGAGGTAAGTGGGCATCCCAACAGTGGGTGGTCGAGGAGCAAGGGCAGCAATACCCTGAACATTGGGTGCTTGAAACCTTCGGTGAAGAGAACATCAACAAATACGACCTTCATGTTGGCGATGTGGTGGACGTGAAATACAATGCACGCTACACGGAGAAGAATGGCAGCTACTATTCTTCAAACCGCCCTTGGGAGGTGGAAAAGGAGCAACAGCAAGCCTAATCCACAGAACCATGATAATGATAGATACGGACAACACTTTTTATGCTGTCCGTATCTTTTTTGTTACACTATGTGGATAATAAAGCCATTAAATCACTGAAAAAGCAATCCACAAGTCAGTTTCTTTCCCTTGATAGTTATAAAAGACACAAGTATTATTGTGTTTTGGTTCCAAAACCATACTTTTGTAATCGTTTTTGCAAAGAACTTTATTTGAACTTTGAAATTTTGCAAAAAACAAAGAAACATAAAACTTATTTGCGTCTATGTTTGGAACATTCATGACCGTTATCATTATCGGGTATATAGGCTATTATGGATATAACATCATTCATGATCTGTATTTTGACAAGTCAGGTGAGATAGTCGTTGCTGCCCACGTCGAGGAGCAGGAAGTGGACATCAAGGACGAATTAGGAAGTTTCACCCAATACGATGCCAACGAAGACAGAAAGATTGCCGAACAAAAGAAAATGCAAGCCAAAGCTACCGAAGGAACGTCAGCGGAGGAAAAAGGATCAGCTTTTGCCCAAAAATCTGCTATTCCTAATCCTGATGCACCAGCAACCATGACTGGAGGGATAGAGGCAGACCAATTGCCTAATCTTGTCGATTCTTTGGAAAACACCGAGGAAGGTTCCGACTTCTTTGTCATCAAGTCGGCCTTTACACCTGCTGGTCTATAGCGTTATCATATTTAAATACACGATAGGTTCAAAGCCGTCCTGTGCAGTTTCCTGTTGTATGGGAAATTACCGAAAGGCTTCTTTGTACGGTACTTTAATTCGAAATATTATAAACATTTAAATTTACATGTTTCAATTAAAGCGAGTTTTCAAATTTGTAAAAAATGGATGTGAAAGAGTCATTGGCTCTTCTAAGCGTGGCCTTGCAGCCTTCGTTCTCGGTGCCATGTATGGCGTTCAGGCCTTCGCACAGAGTAAAGGTGCTGGTGGCTTCACATCTGCAACTTCTGAAATTAAAAGTTATGAAGGACCAGTCAAGAACCTCATGTATGCCATTGCTGCAGTGATTGCATTGGTTGGTGCTTTTAATGTGTACTTCAAAATGCAGAATGGCGATCAGGACGTGAAGAAGACCATCATGATGACTATTGGCGGTTGTGTCGCAATGGTTGCCATGGCTACAGCTCTCCCAATGTTCTTCAAGTAAGGATTACAAGCAAGATATACCCGATATAAGGATTGCAAAATCCTCTTATCGGCGTATATTACGCTAACTTAAAGAATCTTATCTATGGAAGAAATCATCAGTTATCCAGTATTCAAAGGACTTCAAAAGCCCTTAGAGTTTATGGGGATCCGTGGCAAATTTATTTACTATGCTGCTGGTACCTTCCTCTTTGGATTTATCGGTTTTTTGGTTTTTAACATCATATTGGGATTCTTCGCAGGCTTGATAGCCTTGGCTGCCATCGCAGGAACTGGCATTATTTCAATCTTTATCAAGCAGAAACTCGGCTTACATGCCAAGAAGCGTTACAAAGGTATTGTACATTACACAGGTTTATTTGATTATTGATAGTCCTAAGATACACCCATAATATGCAAATATAGATGGCAAAGAAGAAAGAACGCCCATTTGACAAACTATACGCAGAACTCGAAGACATCAAGGATGCTCGTGGCGACCTGATGAATACTGTTCTTTTCTCGAAGAATGGCAATTGGTCTGTTATCATCGAAATAGAAAACCCTGTGCAGCAGTACTGCACGGACTCCGCCTTGTACTATGGCTATGCAGATATTCTAAGCAATATCATTCAGACTTTGGGTGAAGACTACTGTCTGCAAAAGCAGGATGTGTTTTGCAGACAAGGCTATGAGTATGAAATTACCGATGATATGAGCTTCTTGTATCAGTCGTATTTTAAGTATTTCAAGAATCGTGAATACACCAACATTCGTACTTTCCTTATTATCACCCAGGAAGTCAAACAAAGTTCCTTTGTGAAGTATGATCCGAAGGCATGGATCGACTTTCACTCAAAAATCGGCAAGGTCATCAATATCTTAGTCGAAAAGGGCATCCCATACTATAAATTAAACAAGAAAGAAGTGGCCGAGTACGTCCACCGCTTCCTTGCCTTCGACTTCAAACCGCATCCATTCTCGTTGAACAACATGAATGTTACGGATGAGTACATCAAGGTAGGCGACCGTGCCATCAAGTCGTTTTCGCTTGTCAATATCGACACGATAGACTTGCCCACCTTTATCCGTCCATTCAACACGATGGCAGTAAACGGTTTCAACATAGCTACCGACCTATTATCGTTTCTCGCTGATATACCATTTACCGACTGTGTAATCTACAATCAGGTCATACAGATACCACAACAGCGTCCGCTGATGCGGAAACTGCAAGGGAAAGCAAAGAGACACGACTCCATGCCTGACCCAAGCAACAAGATTGCCAAGGCCGACAT
The DNA here is from genome assembly GCF_000455445.1 of Hoylesella timonensis 4401737 = DSM 22865 = JCM 15640. Taxonomy (GTDB): domain Bacteria; phylum Bacteroidota; class Bacteroidia; order Bacteroidales; family Bacteroidaceae; genus Prevotella; species Prevotella timonensis. Next base: position 19,208 of record NZ_HG417090.1, read on the forward strand.
CGACCTTGTGTTAGATCTCCTTGCCAAAGAAAGCCAGTTGCTCGTCTATACAAACTTCAACATCATCACTTCTTGTCCTCTTGCTAAGGTCAATGGTGTTACCTCATATTTGGAAACCAAGCTATACGACTGTGGCATCATGCCTTCAAAGGCCTGCTACAATCAGCTGGAGCTATTCGTCAATTCGTTCCCTGGTATGTCGTATTCCTTCAACAAGAATTACGATCTATTCCTGACGCTCGCCGACTCTGCCCTCTGCCTGATGTACAAAGAGCACATGAAGCATAGTGAGGAATCAAGGCTCAATGTTTTCTACACCGATCGCCAGGGCATTCCTGTTTCCATTGATATTACAGGTAAGGAAGGTAAGGTCAAATACACCGACAATGCCAACTTCTTTTGTCTCGGTCCAAGTGGAAGCGGTAAGAGTTTCCACATGAACTCCGTTGTTGCCCAACTCCTTATGCAAGATACCGATGTCGTGATGATTGACACTGGTGATAGTTATGAAGGCATCAGCCATTATTTTCATGGAACCTATATAGCCTATAGCAAGGAAAAGCCAATCTCGATGAATCCCTTTAGCATTACTCCAGAAGAGTACAACCTAAACTTCGGAGAGAAAAAGCAGTTCCTCAAATCCCTTATCTTCCTCATCTTTAAGGGCAATGAGGAGCCTACAAAGATCGAGGATAAAATTATCAATCAGACCCTCGTGGAGTATTACGACGAATACTTCAACCCCTTTGAGAAGTTCTCCGAGAGGGATCGTGAGAAATTGCGTGAACGTTTGATGCTCGAAGACAAGAAGAATGGCGAGTATGATCGTTATGAAGAGAAACTGGAGGAGAAATATGGCGATGACTATACCATTAGTGAACTGGAGGTAAAAGAAACAACCACTTCCGTTGCTGGTAATAATGATGATGAGAAAACAAACAAAGAATCGGAAGAATTAGAGTTTACCAAAGAAGAGAAAGACCATCATGCCAAGATAGAGCGACTAGTAAACAAGTTGCGTGGTGTAATCAGTGACAATGCGGCCACAGATGGTGAAAAAGTCAACGCCAATCGTCAGCTTGTACGCTTAATGCCAGAACTGATAGAAGGCAAATATCTCATGCGCATTGAGAAGAAGATAGACAAGATAGAAAAGCAGCGTAAGAAACTGAATGTCAAAAATCTATCATTCAACACCTACTATGAGTTTGCGCTGGAACGCATCCCTCAAATCATGACAGAGAAGAAGATTGACTTTGATATAGACAACTTCGCTGCCATATTGGAGCAATTCTACATCGGTGGAGAGCTGGAACACACCCTTAACAACGACCTCGACAAGTCACTCTTCGATGAGAAATTCATCGTTTTCGAGATAGACAAAATCAAGGATGCCCCTATTCTCTTCCCGATAGTTGTACTGATTATTATGGACGTATTCCTACAGAAGATGCGTCTTAAAAAGGGACGAAAGGCACTTATCATCGAAGAAGCATGGAAGGCTATTTCTTCCCCGACTATGGCTGGGTATATAAAATATCTTTATAAAACGGTTCGTAAATTCAATGGTATTGCAGGAGTTGTAACACAAGAGTTGAATGACGTGATAGACTCGCCCATTGTAAAAGAGGCGATTATTAACAACTCTGATGTGAAGATACTCTTGGATCAGAGCAAGTTCAAAGACCGTTACAGCGATATATCCGCTATTCTCGGTCTAACCGACGTACAGCGACAGCAGATCTTTACGGTCAATGCCTTGCCACCTAAAGAAGGCATCCCTTATCATAAGGAGGTATGGATTGCTCGTGGTCAGTATTCAGACGTGTATTCTGTGGAAGTTCCCCCTGAATGGTATTGGGCATTCACCACCGAGCGAGTAGAAAAAGAGGCTTTAAAAATCTATGAGCGTGCCTTTGACAACAACATCGAGCAAGCCATCACACATATTGAGGAAGATCGCAAGAAGATGAAGATAGGGCGTTACTTTGATTTCGCCGTACTGGTCAATAAACATCAAAACATAATGAGCTTATGGGAAAGATAAAAAAACTGATGATTGTCATGGCAATCATGTCGTTCTCGACCACTTCTGTCAATGCCTGGGTCAGAGTGGTGTTTGATAAGAACGCTATCGCTGCCGTTGGTGCCAATACAGCCTTTCAGACACTTATAGAAAATAAACATAATGCCCAGCTGGACTCTATCCGTTCCAAACAAGCCAAGATTATGTCCTATACTACTTCGATGGCATCCATCAAGGAACTCTATCGTATGTCAATGCAAAACATTAGTGGTTTCGGTGAGGAGTCGGCTTATTACAGACAGATGGCAGAGCAGTTTATTAAGGTGCCAGGCAATACAGCAAGAGCTGTCAAAGCCATAGGCAGATGCCCCGGTATCAATTACATCAACAGTCTCAATGAGATTGTTAATATACAGGCGGAGGTAGTCGGCTTGATAGAAGATTTCGTGGATATTGTCAATAATGGCAAGGTTGACCTCTCTGCCTTCACCAGTGGCAAGAGCAACGATAAAATTTCTGCATTTTTGAAGAACGCCCACTTAGGCAAAGGTGATGGTTACAACTTCCTTGATCGTTACGAGCGTCTGACACTCGCCAATAAGCTACTCTCACATATCATCGATATAAATATGCGCCTCCAACAGATTGAGTACATCTGTGAGTTTTGCTGTACATTCAGCAACCTCATGTATTCAATCGACCCTTTGACATGGGCAACCTTCTTTTCGGGGAAGAACATAGTGGATGATGTCGTCAGCGACTGGAACTATCATATGAATAGCTAAAAAAAGTAGAATCTAAAAACGAGAATCGTATGAAAAAAACACTTCTATCCTTGCTACTGCTTGTTAGTTTCCTAACATCAAGCCAAGCAGGTATTATAGGCCCAGATGACCTGCCAACCATTTCAGCCTTGATAGAGCTTCACAAGAAGATGGCCAAGGCCGAAGATGTTGCCGTAAAGCAAGTAGGCACAAGTTATGGTGAGCAGCAAATTGCAACCAACAATTCATCGAAGTTCAACGATGTGCGCACAACGCTCAACACCAAACTCAACAACGCGAGCCAGTGGATCTTTCTTGCAGCAGCCGTTTCCAAGACCACACTCGATATTGGAAATACTATCAAAGAATACATACAGTTTGTAGAGCTTACAGGGAAAAATATCTTCCGCAAACCCCAGATTGCGTGGTATTTCGCCGAGGCCAACTATAATGTCAGCAAGCGAGTGTCACTGTTAAAGAAATCCGTGGCTATGTTAGTAGCCTCTGAAACGAATATCCTAAAAGCCTCTCTTAGCGAGAGAATCCAAATGATATGCGAGATACAAGACCAAATAGCCGTGATACGAGGCATTATCAGTCAGGCACTCTTTTGGAGCAGATGCGTGGATATTGGAGGTTTTAAGTATGACTATATTTGGGATATTCTCAATAGTGATGCGCTTGAAGGAATAACCAATGACATAATAGGAAAGTGGAACCAAAACCTCACAACTATATGAAAAAGTATTTATCTATATTATTCGCCCTCTTGTTCTCTACGACAGTGTTTGCGCAAATGCCAGTAAGGGACAAGCAGAAGGAGAATCAAATCCGTTCTATGGAGCAAGGTCATTGGGACTTTTCCCCTGATTGGTGGTATTATCTCTTTCATAAAAATTATAGTGGCGCATCTCTGAAATGGCATTGGAGAGGACTTAAGTCAGGGTATAGGGTTCACTTTGATGAAAGCAGATCAAATGTAAAAGCGGTTGGATCACGACGTGAAGCACAACTTGCAACATTGTTGCTGAAAAAGAAAATTGTTGAAACTGAGCGCAAGCAGATAGAGGAACTCAACAAAGAAGAAATAGCTCGTGCAGCCGACCGCAATGTTGACCTTGTATATGGAAAGTATAAAGACCTATTCGCTGGTATGCAATCTTCCATTACCGAAGGTCTTACCTATTGTATGATTCGGAGTAAGGGGAAGCTTTCCAAGAGCATAAAGGAACTCACAGATAGGAATGAAGTCATAACTTCTAACATCTCCAACCTCCGAAAAACAGGGATAGGTTATGAACTTGAAAATGTCAAAAGGGAAAAAGGCTTTGCCCAAGCCAAGAAAGACATGGAAGAGTTGGTGAAGAAAGTAACCTCCCTTGCTCGTGTTGCCAAAGCCTTCTATTAAAATAACATTATAAAACAAAATTATGACAGATTTACTGTTAAATATAAACATGACATTAAACATCTTCATTGATCAGTTGCTGACAATGGGATTGCCTGTCATTGATGAAAGCCTTAACAAATTGTTGGGCGTAATGAAGTCTTCGCCAACGCAGGGCTTATATGGTGAGATGTTGAGTATGGCAAGAGGATTGGGGATTAGCCTCGCTCTTTGCGTTGGGTCATACGAATGCTGGATGATGATGCTGGGTCGTCGTGGTATGGATGTAATGAAAATTGCTCGTATTATCGGTCTTGCCCTCTGCATACAGTTTTCAGGTACAATTTGTAGTGCATTAGATACTCCAGGGAATTGGCTTGAAAGCAGGACGCACGGTATGGCCACTGCTGCCAACAAGCAAGTTGCAACATTAGAGCTTGCCGTGGCTAAAAAGCAGCAAGAATATGTAGATTCTCTCCGTAGTCAGCAGGCCAAACAAGAAGAACAAAAAGAAGCCCAGAATGCAGCTACAGAAGATGGATTATTGGATAAAATCCAGCACAGTGTCGAGAATATTGGTAATAGCATTAAGAATTATGCCCAACAAGCAGCAGTTCTTGTAGAAACAAAGATTAGCGAGTGGGCTAACGATATTATTCGATTTATCGGCGAAATTATCTTTCAAATGACCTATTACGGAATGTTGGTCGGGCAAAGGATTTTCCTAAGCGTACTAAAATTGTTCTGTCCTGTAATGTTTGCACTGTCTATTGTACCACCATGGAGAAGTGCATGGTCGCAGTGGATTTCTAAATATCTGACTGTTTCCCTTTGGGGATTCCTCGTCTATCTTATTGTATATTATGTCGATTTTATAATCATGTATTATTTAAGATCTGACTTGACAGCTTATAACAGTCTTCTTCACAACGCAGCCAAATGGAACAATATTGGTGCCCTTGGTATGCAAGCTATTGGTACAACCTGTATGTACGTTGTTGGTATGCTTGCTGGAGCCAAGATATTGAGCATGGTGCCAGAGGTATGCTCATGGCTTATCCCAGGCGGCGTGTCGTCAAGCGCAGGTTCTGCTGCCGGAGGGGTCGCCGCTGCCGCTGGCGTTGCTGGAGTTAGTGCTGTCGCAGGAGCTGCTGGTGGTGCAGCTTCTGTTGCAATGCCAGCCGCTGGGAGTGTTATAAGTCATACTGCGACAACTGGAGCAGCTGCCGTCGGAGGTGCCATGAGCGGTGCTCGTGGAACAGTTGATGGTGGTCTTAACACACTGGCAGGAGCATTCGGGGGAGGAATTATGGCTGCAGGTCGCCAAATGGGGCATGACATGTCCCAATCCTCTTTAGGAAAATCAGTAAAAGGCGCAGCTGGCACAATGAAGGATGCCTATAATCGAGGCAAAAAATAAAGAAGATAATTATGCTTATACAAAGTTTAGAAAAAAAGACAAGGCTTGCCCTTACAACCGTATTGCTAACCATCGTTGGCAATGTGGTCGTATGTGGTATGCTGATAGCCTATGGAGCGAAGATACTATCCGAGGAGCGCAGTCAGGTATATGTTCTCGACGGAGATATACCGTTTCTTGCTCAACGTAGCCAACAAGAGGCCAACTTCGTCATGGAAGCGAAGGCCGCTATACAACTCTTTCATCAATACTTCTTCACCTTGCCACCTGATGACGACTATATCAAATGGACGCTGGGCAAAGCTATGTACATGGTCGATGGAACAGGTATGAAACAGAAGCAAGCCATGGAAGAAAACGGTTTCTTCTCTGATATAGTCTCTTCGTCGGCTATTTGTACAATCATGTGTGATAGTATCAAGTTGGATGAACATAGCAGAAAGTTCACCTATTATGGAACGCAGAACATCAGACGGCGTACCAAGAGCATCCGCCGTACCCTGATCACCAGTGGAGAACTGGAGAATGTGCCAAGGACACAGAACAATCCTCATGGATTGCTCATCACCCATTGGAAGACATTGAAGAATATAGACCTTGAATATTAACGACATGACAACAAAAGGGAAACAGAAAGAACTGCCCAAGTATAAGCGGCAGATACGTTATGTGTGTTGGAAACTCGCCAAAGGGTGGAATGTTAAGAACAAGATAGAGAAGAGCAATCAGTGGGCATCCGAAAATCGCAAGACCTTCTTTGCATTGGTGGTCGGCTTTCTTTCTTTTGCTTTCGTGTCCACAGCCATCTCTATTCTGTATGACATGACCCGCCCCAGCACTGATACTACACAGATGGATTTCAGTGGCAAGACCGAGTCGATTGAGAACATCCAACCTATAATGAATGGACTTCGACAAATCGACGAAAGAAAGAAAAGCGAGAAGATAGAAATCAAGCAGCTCACTGATAAAGGTGTTGCCATTCATAAAGAGCTGGATTCTCTGCTTGCCATTGACGTGAAGAGTCATGAGGATTCTGTCCGCATCATACAGGACTATCGTCAGTTAGAAAACATCGTAAACTTTTTAAAGAAAGGAAAATAATGAAGAAACTAAATCTCAAACAGCCGAAATACATCTTTCCGCTTGTTGTTTTCCTCCCTTTGACGTTCCTTGCATATGAGGTTTCCAATATGTTTGACGGTAACAGTACTGCATCCACTAAGGTTGCTACCGACTCTCTCAATATGGAACTTCCCGATGCCGACAATCAGGCAATGAAGGATAAAATGGCATCAATGGGAGACCGTGGAATGGGCGAAGATGGCTATTCGGCTATTGATGGACTCGGCAGCGATGAGCAAGAGAAAGACTCTTCGGGTAACGGCTACAGTGAAGGCGAATTGAATCAGATTGACAAAGACAATGCCAACCGTATAGCTCAGCAAAAGGCACAGGAAGAAATGGAGCGCAGTCTTGCCGAATCAAGAAAGCATATCAACGCCTATTCAGACGGTGGATATGGTGGCAGCTACGGCGGAGGATCAAGAAGAAGCAGTGGTGGCAGCAGCCGTCGGGATGAACTTGATGACTATGCCAAGGAGCTTGAATACATACAGAAGCGCAGTCAGGCAGCACAGCGTGCCATCGATGCAGGTAGTGGCAGCTACGGAGGCTATGGGGACGGCAATGACTCTTATGGCTATGATGGCAATCCATATGCAGGAGGTTATGGTGGAAACGGACGCTCCAACCGCCGGACTGGAGGGAAATCAAAGAAAGCTATCGAAAAGGTGCAGACGGTAGAGAAAGTCAACAGCCCTAATGCCGAGCGTTTCAACACAGTGTCTTTTACAAAGAATGTAGATGCACCGCTTATCAAGGCGATAATCGATAAGACCACCAAGGCCCATGAAGGAACTCGACTGCGTTTCAAGCTGCTCGACGATGTTACCATCAACAAGGTACTCTTGAAAAAGGGTACTTATCTCTATGGCCTTGTTACTGGCTTTGGTCAGCAGCGAGTCAGAGCTAATATCACGAGTATTCTTGTGGGCAGCAAGTTTATCAAGGTTAACCTGTCTGTTTATGACAATGATGGTATGGAAGGCTTTTATGTGCCTGAATCAGCTTTTAGAGACTTGATGAAAGAGGCTGGTTCGCAAGCCATGCAGCAGAATATGCAGTTTGGCAACAACTACGGATCGACGCTCAACGGCGAGTCGGTAGCATTGCAAGCACTGCAAAACATCTATCAGTCAGCAAGCAATGCCGTCTCTGCCAATATGCGCAAGAACAAGGCTCGTATCAAATATAACACTATCGTCTATCTTATCAACACTTCTGCCGAAGAATGACACCATTAGTCGTTAACGGACATACAGAATCAAAACAAAGAAACCAATGAGAAATTTAGTATTAACACTATTAGCAATTCTTTGCACCACTTCAACCTGGGCGCAGAAGAAATACCATGACATCGTACCCGATACATCCAAGGTACATTATATCCATCGTGAGAGTATGGAGAATGCCTATATCTTTGATAGCGACCTCCGCAAGAACACGATATATGTGAATGAGCAGGTGACTACCCATATCGTCATGCCAGAGAATATCAAGCTCGTTGATATATCCACCACCAATATCATCGGTAATCAATGTGCGGACAACATCGTACGTATCAAACCTGCTGGCAGGATGTATGATTACGAGTTGGCTGGTACGATGACGGTTATTGGAGAACGACACATATCACAACTTAATGTTGTCTATGTGAAGGGGCCAGCTCGCGCCAATTCCATCTACAACATCAATCTCCAGGACACCAAGCGTTACAATAATCCTGATGTGCTGATGCCTGAAGCACAAATGGCACGTTGTGCCTGGGCTATCTATGCCATGCCTGCCCGGTTTCACAATATTCAATATAAGAAGTATGGTATTAAGGCAGTTGTCAATAACATATATGCCATTGACGACTACTTCTTTATCGATTTCTCTCTCTACAACAGTACGAAGATTAAATTTGATATTGACGAGATACGTATTAAGCTCACCGATAAGAAAGAAACCAAGGCAACCAATACTCAAACGATAGAACTTACCCCAACCTATATGCTCAACAAGGTCAATTCATTCAAAAAGGGCTACCGCAATGTGATTGTGCTGAACAAGCTCACCTTCCCTGATGAGAAAATTCTCAATTTGGAGATTTCCGAAAGTCAAATTTCAGGTCGTGTTATCTATATCCCTATAGAGTACTCTGATATTCTTCATGCCGATGGATTCGATGAGCAGATGATGAAGAGCCTAACGAGAAACTATAATTATAAAATAGGAGGACAGCGATGAAAAAGATATTCCTATCCCTGATGTTGGCTTTCTGCCTACTCCCACAAACCCATGCTGGCGAGGATGACGAATATATCACCCTCAATACAGGACTATTGTTCCAAAATACCCTCAATGCTACATTTGGGTATGAGAAGGAGCTGAAATATGACAATGCCTTTGAAATCTTCGGTGAAGTTGGCAACCGCTGGGCTAAAGACCCCGAATGTGGCAAAGTATGCAATAAGTCCTTTTGGAAGAACTACTACTGGAATGGCGGAATCCTATACAAGAAGAGTTTGGTGCGTTGGAAAAATTCAACGCTCCGTCTCGACCTCGGTCCAGTGGCTGGTGCCTTTCGTGGAGATTATTTCTTTGGGGCAGAGGGCAGCTTTGAATACAGCTATACCTTTACGAATGGTTGGAAGTTCGCTCTCAAACAAAAGAACAACGTGAATTTCATGCACGGTGATACCTTCCGTAATGGTTTCACCATTGGTGTGAAGATACCTCTTTAACGATAACTGATATGAACCAAAAAGTATGAAAAGAAAAGTCAACTTTATGATATGGGCAGTAGCTATAATGCTACTGTCTTTTCAGATGTCTTCATGTTCAGAACATATAGAAGACTGGCATGGTAATGTTACGGCAGGATCTATCCTTCTTTCAAACTACAGTATCATATCCGCACATGGATATGACGCTTCAAAGATGACCGCCGTGGGTGTCGTCATTGGCACAAGACAGGATAGTATGTGATTTGTCTCTACAAAGAATTTGGGACAAGCTGCTGATCTTGATACACTCATGAGTGTTCCCAGCGTTTCGGCAGACGAGAACGCACTTTGTGGCATCGACAACACATCCTCTATCCTCAAAACTGACCCTGCACAGGTTCGCCCGATCCTGCGCATGAAAATGAACTAACCGATTATCCACTCTTGATATGGCAACAGAAGAAACCAAAGAGCAGCAACAGATATACAATATATTCCGCAGTTGTATCTATATCATCCTGATATTTGAGATTGTGATGAATCTACCCATTGCTTCCAGCGATCCCATCGCAAAATTTCTCTTATCCTTCCTATACAAACTCAAACTGTTTAACAGTGTCCTCGGCTGTAAGTTTATGGAGCTTGTTTGTATCGGTGTGACGTGTATAGGTACTAAGGCCAGAAAGGAATTGAAGTTTAATATGAAAACAATGGTCATCTATCCGTTGTCCATAGGCTTCTACCTTATTCTAACCAGTGTCCTTGTGCATAAGGACACCTGGGGAGGTACAATGATGGGCTTCCCGACCAACCGAATTATCTATGTCTTTTGTTCCGTCATTGGTATCATGCTTGTCCATCAAGGGTTAGATGCCATCAGTAAGTATTTCAACCATAAGCTGGGAGACGACCGTTTCAACTTTGAGGAAGAGAGTTTCCAACAGATGGAAGAGAAGATAGAGAATGATTACTCGGTCAATATACCCATGATTTTCTATTTCAAGAAACGTATGAGAAAGGGATGGATCAACATTATCAACCCCTTCCGTGCCACTCTTGTCCTCGGTACTCCAGGTTCGGGTAAGTCGTTCGGCATCATCGACCCTTTCATCAGGCAGCACAGTGCCAAGGGGTTTACTATGATGGTGTACGATTACAAGTTCCCGACGCTGGCCAAGAACTTGCTCTATCAGTACTGTAAGAACAAGAAATATGGTCATCTACCAGAAAACTGCGGATTCCACGTCATCAACTTTGCCAATGTACGCTATTCCAACCGCATCAATCCTATTCAGAAAAAGTATATCCCCGATCTCGCTGCTGCCTCCGAAACGGCAGCGACACTGCTTGAATCACTGAACAAGGGCGGTGGCGACAAGAAAGGTGGTTCAGAGGCTTTCTTTAAGAATGCTTCCGAGAACTTCCTTGCTGCCATCATTTATTTCTTCGTCAACTTTCACCCTATGGGATATTCTAAGGGGAAGAAACTGAAACGCTTCTTCCGCTATACAAGGGTCGTTAATATAGACAATGTAGAAGAGGGTACACTCCAGTTGGTCTATAAAAACTGGACAGATTACGCTGGTGTCAATGAAAAGGGTGAGATAGTCCTTGATTTCAATAATAAGAATTGGAGCAACATTTCCATTGACGACAACGGCTTGTATGTAGAGCTGGACGGTTTCTCTTATGAAGATACAGAAGGTTGTTTGGTGACCATACAAGAAACTTGGTATGAGGACAACAAGGGAAATAGAGTTGTTCCAGATACACAAACAGGCGAGTTCTCTGACATGGCTCATGTTCTCCAGTTTTTGAATAAGCCCTACAATGACGTATTCAACATTCTGATGAGTGATCGTGCCATCAAGCCACTTATGGCTCCCTTTGAGTCTGCTTTTAAGAACAAGGCTATGGATCAGTTGGAAGGTATGGTGGGTACGTTGCGTGTCGCAGCAGGTCGTCTTGCCACACAGGAAGCCTATTGGGTGTTTACTGGTGATGATTTTGACCTAAAGATTTCAGACCGTGAGCATCCCAGCTATCTTGTCATTGCCAACGACCCAGAGAAGGAGCAGGTCATTGGCTCACTCAATGCCCTTATCCTCAATCGTTTGGTGATGAAGATTAACAGTAAGAACAACTATCCCTGTAGTCTGATCGTCGATGAGTTGCCAACGCTATATTTTCACAAGATTGACCGCTTGATAGGTACGGCCCGAAGCAATAAGGTTTCCGTAACGTTGGGTTTCCAAGAGTTACCACAGCTGGAGGCGGACTATGGCAAGAATGGTATGCAGAAGATAATATCCACTTGTGGCAATGTATTCATGGGTGCAGCTCGCAACAAGGAAACATTGGAATGGGCGCAGAACGATATATTCGGTAAAGTCAAGCAGACAAGTAAGTCTATTTCTATCAACGATCAAAAGGTTTCCACCTCCATATCCGAGAAGATGGATAACCTCTTACCAGCTGCAAAGATTGCGGATATGGCCACAGGTTGGTTGGCAGGTCAGGTGGCAAGAGACTTCACGCCTACACCAAATGATGCTATGAATACCTTTGAGATAGAGAACTCGACGGAGTTTAAGACCTCAAAGTATTTCTGCAAAACTAATTTCGATATGAAGAAGATCAAGACCGAAGAAGCCTTGTATGAGGATATACCGCCTATTTACAAATTCGGTTCTGACCGCGACATGGAAGTCATCCTTAATCGAAATTTCATTGAGGTCGAAGATGACATTACCAGGATGATCAAGGAGCTATACCCTGAAGGTGAAAAAGTAAAATCAAAATAAGACAACAACATGTACAAAGATACCACTGATCAAATAGAGAATATTGGCGAGCGACTAAAAAACGTTCGTCAATATCTTATCATGACACAACAGCAGGTTTCTCAATCAGCAGGGATACCAGTCATTACTATATCAAAAATCGAACATAACAAGATTGTAAACTCCGATTCCTTTATCAAAATACTACAATTTTACTCGAACTACATATCCGTAGACTTTCTACTGGCCAAAGATTTTAAGATTGCAGATGCTGACCAATTTGCAAAATCATTCTCTATCAATACGATAGTAAAGGCTAAGTTGGAGCTTTTACAGCAGCAGTTTGTCAAGCAACTCGAAAATACGAGGAATGATTTTATACAAAAGGCCTCTGCGACTATAGACCTACTTTAGCCATAAAAATCCCTTTGGAAGTTGGATAAAGTGAAAATATTTTGTATCTTTGATAAAAGAATATATCATAACCTGATACAAAAATCAATTATTCACTAATATTCGTTTGCTATGCTTACACTGATTGCTGGATTGATAGGCTATTTGAGCTACTGCATATTTGCGTTTCTCACTAAAATTGTGATTTGGACTGCCTATGCAATAGGTGTCGTTCTTTGTTTCATGATAAGGCATGGTATCAAACTCTTAGGATATTGTGCCAAGTTTCTACTCCTTGTCGGTTATTGGATTTTTCAGCAGTTCTATCTTTTCTATCAGAAAAAACAAGTAAGAAATAAAAACGCTGCCTTTTACGCAGAGCCGAAAACATAGAATTGTAACAACCACAATAAGTGGATAAAAATATAATTTAGGTATTTTTTTGCCCTACAAGGAAAGAAATTTACTATCGAAAAAAGAAGGGAAATAGATGCTGAAATCTGTCTCCCTTTTTTACCTTTTTCTTGTCAAAAAATAGCTATAAAGAACTACTGATACTCTTCACCTTATATAGATAGTTTGAATCCTCCGCATAACCTATACGCAGGAGAAAGCGGAAATAGTCTCCGCCTTTGTATTTGTACTGCACGTAATCTTTGTATGCCTTCACCGACTCTTCCCAATTGTTGAAGCGATAATAACTTCCATCGTTTGGTTTCCGTAGTCCGAATAGGTTATTGTAGTTTAGGCAGACGTTAGAGGTGAAATAACCAGTCTCCAACAGTGCCTGTGCAACTACAATCTTAGGAAAGGCAACCCCATACTTATCCAATGCCTGATAGAGATTGTTGATATTCAGTTCCTTCGGTGGTCGTGTTCCAAACCTAACATAGGCTATCTTATCACGAAGCCCTGTTATGTACTTATTCAAATAGGCAATGAACGGTGCAGGGTTAAGACTCTTTCCGTTGGCAGTAATCTTGATATGCAAGTGTGGTCCCGTCGATTTGCCTGTATTTCCTGATATTCCGACGATTGTACCAGCATATACCTTGTCGCCCTCCCTGACCGTAACAGCTGCCAAATGACCATAGAGGCACTGTATATGACCGTAGTCGAGAACGACATGATTGCCATATCCCTTCTTGCTATAAACCACCTTCGTCACCCTTCCTGGGAGCATGGAATACACATGGCTCATATTACATTCAAGGTCGACACCGTCATGGAAGGAAGAACACTTCTTAAAGGGATCCTGCCGAAAACCATACCGAGACGTAACGCTGATAAAATCCAATGGAAGACACACATCCATCCTCTCCTTAATCAATCCAAAAAGCATACTGTCTTTGACATTGACAAAGACAGGTACATCCTTTTCAATGGATATTTCATGCCCCTCCGCCGTAGAGAAGAAATCAGTAAAATCCATTTTCGCATTACGTTTTTTTGAGGAAACTTTCATTGAATCCTGATAGGCATAAAAGTAGTCCTCATCTATCTTATCCGCTTTGGCTTTGTTTATCACTTGCTTTTCATCCTCGCTTTCACGCATAATTGTGTAGAATTGTGCCCTTGATTGATAAGGAAAAGCGAGAAGTGAAACGCCTACAAATAACAACGATTTTACTTTCATCTTAAACTATTTTTTCCTAAATTTGAATCAAAATTACTACAAAAAATAATGTTATGGCAATGGTAAATCGTTTTTTAGAAAAAGACATTCCATATGGTAAGCTGGCCAATCTTGGCATCAGCAAAGAGAAAACGCTCTCTATGCCAAAGGACTTGTTGGAAACTTTTTTAAGTGGCAAGATCACGCCACTTATTCAGGCCCAGGTTCAATCCCAAAGTGGCAAGGTCTATGATATTCCGTTAAAGTTACAGCTCGTCCAAGACAGGGCTGGGAAGATACAGTTGATGACCTATCCTGTCAGAAAGGAAATGGTCAGCGACATATCGCTCACTGATAACGACAAGGAGCGACTGCGCCGAGGTGATACTATTCGCAAGGAGGTTAAGGAAGATGGCATCCGTCGTATGCAATTCATCCAAATGGATAATGAAACAAAGTCGCTTATCAAGCGCAATGCGAGTAATTTGCGTATTCCAGAGCAGATTGCCCAAATGGAGGCGATCAATGACATACAGTTGGGTGCCAATCAGAAGCAAGCCATCAAGGAAGGCAAACCTGTTGAACTCGAAGTCGGCCATGAGAAGGTTTCCGTTGGTGTAGATCTGAAAGAGCCACAAGGCTTTAAGGTCGTCAAAGGAGACATGGCAGAATGGGATCGCCAACAGAAGATAAAGTACGACATCGCCAACGAAGGTTTCATGGGCTATGTTCTCACAGACCAAAACCGCTGGGAATACAAGCAGGTTGTCGATAAACTGCAATACAAGGAACAAAAGCATGAGGTCAAAGAAGAGCAAAAAGTTTCTACTGGTATGAAGCTATAATCTATATTATCTTCTTATCACAACACTAAGAGTTCCATAAAAGTTCATTCAATAACCAATCCCTTGATTGGGACACTTTAATACAATTACCGAACACAGCTGACAGTCGTCTTCTCGGTAGTCTTTAATATATTTCCCCAGTTTTAAAGACTGATTTTCAAGGAGCATAAGATCATTGTTTTATGCCCAGAGAAGACTATTCTCCTGTCACGGGGAATCACACAAAAAACATACATTTCTATCAGGGACATGCCTATGTTTCTGACGGGACTTATCGTATGCTCGGCTTTGGCAATCTCTATTTACAGATTGTCATGGCCGGGCTTTTTGCGTTTTGTCTTCTCTGCTTTTCCATAACACATAATTCATTTCACCTATGACTAAGAAAATTAAACCGCTGGTGGAGCAGGAAGATGCCATTCAGAAGCAAGCGAAGTCTGTTTCTGATAAAAAGACTGCTAAAAAGTTAGAAGCTGTTTCTCCGATATTGAAACAGTATGATACTATAAAGACAAAACATCCTGATGCTATGCTCCTCTTTCGCACAGGCGACTCTTACACAATGTATCGTGAAGATGCCATGAAAGCATCAGAACTACTTGGTCTATCTCTTACCAAGAATGGTGATCGTATAGAAAAGGTAAGTTTTCCACATCATGCCCTCGACATCAATCTACCAAAACTCGTTCGTGCTGGAGTACGTGTCGCTTTATGCGATCAGCTCGAAATACCTCAAAAGGAAAAAGTGGAGGAGATAAAGTCTACCAAGAAAACAAATGATAATGCCAAAGAGGAAAGAGACGATTTCAATAACAAAGTAGTTGAAATTGTTGGTAAGAACAACCACCATGCTTTCTTACTTCCTTTGTCATCTAAAGCGTTGAACGTAGAAACGACAAAAGGCGAAACTGCTATACTTGACAAGATGCAAGTCTTGCGTGGCAGAGTAACCTTCACCGACACAGAAGGAAACAAGCTCCAACTTAGAGAACTGAAAACAGCCTCTATTCAGCAGCTCGCAGAGGTGATACCATCTATTGCCAAGGCGTATAAGCAGGATCAGCAATCACAGCAGACAGAGGCAAATTCATCTGTACAGAAAGGTTCGTCTGTACCGACAACGGAGCAGCAACAGAAATTCATCGATGACATTAAGGCCGTGATGGGTAGCGCAAAAATGGTTGTGCTGCCTGACTTCGGTGCGAAGAAAGGTGTTGTCGCTGGCACCGATGAAGACAAGGGCGTATCTCTCAACCGTGTTTATGCCTGGAATGACAATATATCATTTGCAGGTTCTGTACCTGGTGACGACTCAAAGAAGCGCAGATACTATCACCCAGAAAACATCCATCCCGATTTTTACAACTACCTCATTAGCGAAGTGAAGAAGGCCGTTGCCCCTCAACTCATCACGGAGAATGGTCAGAAGGTAACTTCAGCCAACCTCTTTGAATCGCCCAAGCAAGAGGGAAAGTATTTCTTCTATGCACGCCTCGACGGTGTGGGCTTGCACCCCAAGGCCGTCAAGGAGCAGGACGTGGATGCTTTTATGAAGAACGAAATATCTGTCAAGGATATGTTCGCCAAGTACTATCCTTCCAAGATGGCCAAGCAGCTTAGTAAGGAGGACTTCGACAACCTGAAACTTTCTGATGGCAGGGAGCTGACAGCTTTCCGTGTTTACAAGCAGCGTAACGAAAGCAAGCCTCATTTCGGAGAATACATGTTGTATGCCGAAATGGGAGACAAGCGATTCCATGCCACACCTCTTTCGCACAACCAACTGGACATGTACTTTGATCGTACACAGAGTAAAAGTCAGATTGCGGAGAAGGTCATTGGTGAGCAGCTACATCTTAAATCAGCCTACGAAAAATACAGATTCCCAGAGAATATCCCTGTGCAGGAAGTCCGTGTCAGGAAAGATGCGGAGGGTGCATGGCTCATATCTGCAACTGTCCAAGACAGAGGTCAAACGCCAGAAAGGAAGATGTCTAACAACGACCTCTATTCTCTTTTCAAGTCGAAGACGGCCTCCAGAGAACAACTCGGAGCTAAGTATCTGACGGAGGATGTAAAGGAGCTTTCCCTTACCAAGAAGTTAGACCGTTCGCAGGGGTTAAAGCTTTGATTTCTCATTAGCAATTCAAGACAAAATTATAAACCTAATGTCATTCCCCTCACCGATGAGGGAGAATGACTATCATACAAACAATACTAATTCAAAATGGAAAGTAAGTCATTCGAAGAACTTGAGCTTCTCAAACAGGAGGGGCGCATAGGCTGGGTGGAATTCCTCCAGCAGAGTGAATACAGTGAGAGTTATCAGCAGTGGCTCGCTGATCGAGGTGCCGAGCCTGACGAGGACAATGCCGAGTTGTTCCTTGAACAAACCGATGCTATGTTTCTCGAAAGTCAAGATTTATTGATGTAAGTTATGGCGTATCAATATCACAACAATTCGCAGTCATCCAGCGACAGAGCCATTGAGAAATTTTCAGAAATGATGATTTCTCGACTCGAAGAAGCCAAAACAAACAACTGGCAAAAGGGCTGGATAGGTGGTGAGGGAAACTTCGGTATGCCACAGAATCTGAACGGCCGAAACTATTCAGGTACAAACTCTCTGTTCCTCTTCATGGACACGGCCATCAATCATTATGCTGCCCCTGTATATATGACCTTCCTGCAAAAGGAGAAAGAAGGACTACGCCTGAAGAAAGGCTCGGAGGCCATGCCAGTTATCTACTGGGACATGAGCATCAAGGACGGCAATGGCAAGAAGGTGTCCGTTGCCGATTACAAGAACATGAGCAAAGCAGAGAAGGAGGCGTGCGAGATTCGCCCATTTCTCCGCTCGTTCCGTGTTTACAACATTGATCAGACCAATATGCAGGAGGTCAACAAGGAAAAGTATGACCAAATTATAGCACGTTTTCAAAGTCCTAAGATTGCTGACACCGAAGGTATGTATCAGAATAAAGCCCTTGACAGAATGTTTGAGCGTCAGGAATGGCTATGCCGTATTCAGTATGATAAGCCTTCTGATCGTGCCTACTTTAGTCCATCACGTGATATGATTGTCCTTCCTCAAAAGGGACAATTCAAGAAAGGTATATCGGAGTCGGAGATTTACAAGGATGGTATGGGGTTTTATTCCACTGCTCTCCATGAAATGGCTCATTCCACTGGTACGGAACCTCGGTTGAACCGCAACCTTCGTAACCACTTTGGTGACCCTAAATATGCCAAGGAAGAGTTAGTGGCAGAGCTTTCATCGGCTATGGTAGGAAATACGATGGGCTTTGACCGCCGTATTCAGGACAACAATGTTGCATACGTTGACAGCTGGCTTAAAACATTGCATGAGGAACCCAGATTTATTGTTTCGGTCATGGCAGATGTAAATAAAGCTTCAAATCTGATTCTTGAGAAAATTGATGAGCAAAAACTTGCTTTAGGTGAAAAGCCAATATTCAACAATAAACAAGAGGGAAAGCAGCTACAGCAAGTATCTAAAGAATCCATAATCCCTAAATGGGATATAATGGAGACGAATAGAGAATACACGGATAAGGACGTAAAAGCATATACAGAGCGTCTACAAGAAGTAGCCTTCAAATTAACTTCTCATATATCCGGTGCTCGCATATTAGAGGATGAAAATGGTTTTCGCTTTTTTTTCAGTAATAGCGAAAAAATGAGTGACTTAAACCAAAAGGAGATTCCTGCTACCCTCCAAACATGGTTAAGTAATGTTTCAACAGAGAAAGAAACTTTACGATACAATGGTTACATAGGCATACTACATAAAGGTGATAATGTAAATCTCATAGCATCGCTCATCTATGCTGATAACAACTCACAACATTTAAGTCGTAGCGAAACAGAGAAATCTTCAATTACAGCAGGAATATATAAGCAGCCAACAGGTAATTATGTTGTTCGTGCATCTATTGATGGTCATGAATTAGAACCAAAGTCTATAGATAACAAAACTGCTGTTACCTATCTCAAAGCCAGTGATAATTCTCAAAAAGATAAGATGCTTTCTGATATTGTAAAAAAGCTTTATGGAGAAGAATTATCCATACCAAAAGTTTCACAGCATGTCTCACAAGGATTAAAGATATGATAAGCCTATGAAGGAATATCAAATAGATTTCAAAGCTTTGAAGTCACAGGTAGGAATTGATGACGTAGCATATAGCTTAGGTTATCAAGTGGACAGGAAAGCCGGACTCGGAAGATATGTAGAGTTTGTTCTTCCTGATGGTGCTGGTGGCAGAAAAGACACAATTATTGTTAGCCATTTAAATGATAAGGCACAACAGACTTTCTTCCGTCGTAACGGTCAGCGTGGCGACGTAATCAACTTTATCCAAGAGAACGCCAATTCCTTTGGTGTGAGTGGTCGTAACAACTGGGATTTAATCAGTAAAGTCATAGCGAAGTTTGCCAACCAACCCATCGACGATAAGCCACAGAGGGCATACGCTCAACTCAATGGTGCGAGTAAGCCTTTCGACCCCAAACTTTATCATACAGAACCAATCCTGCAAAATATGGACGTTGCCCAATACATCTTCCGTCAGCGCAACATCAAGAAAGAGACTATCGAGGACTTTGCGCCCTGGATTCAGAGAGTGAAGGACACACGTTTTAACAGCGATTATGTCAATATAGGCTTTCCTTACGTCAAGCCTGGATCAGATAAGGTGGAAGGTTATGAGATACGAGGCTATGGCAGCTTCAAGCGCAAGGCCACTGGCACTAATTCCACTACCGCTGCATGGATTGTGGACTTCTCAAAAAATAACAATCCGCAGGACATCAAGCATGTCTATTTTGCCGAAAGTGCCTACGATGTGATGGCTTTCTATCAGGCAAACAAGGCAAAACTAAAGGGAGAGCTGGAGCAGTCAGTCTTTGTCTCCATTGGTGGCACCTTCTCCAATCAGCAGGTCGGTGGTATTATGGATTACTACTCCAATGCTCGTGCCGTCGATTGTTTCGACAATGATGTGCCTGGGCGTATCTATGGGATGCGTATGGTGGGGGTCGTAGAGAAGATACCTTTCAATATCGTACAGACCGATGATGCTATCAGGGTAAGTTTCAATGGTGTTGAGCATAAGCTGGATCCACGAAAGGCAACGCTGAATAGCCTTCATGATTTTATACGTTTCAATCGTAAATATGGAGTCGAGAAAGCACCTGCTGCTTTCAAAGATTGGAATGATGTTGTGATGAATAAGCCTACGTCTCAAATCCTTTCCAAAAGTAAGTTCGAGCGTGAGGACAATCTTAGGGAAAAGCGGATGGGTGGGCTAAAGATGTAGAGACTATGGACGTATATATCAAACCAGATTATAGACAGTTCTTTGTCGAGCATACAGGGCTGACCTTGGTGTTTGCCATGTTGCTTATTGCCATACCTTTCTCCTCCATCTTAGACAACGGATATATTCAAATCTGCTTATCAGCACTTTCCTTGCTGTTGGCTATCGTGGGCATCGTAAGGTATATCACACTTACGGCCATAGTGTGGATTATCAGCGATAATAAGCTCTGCCGTATTCGTGGCGTATTCTCACGCCACACCGACTATTTAGAACTATATCGTGTGGTGGACTATAGCGAGTCGCAGAGTTTTTTGCAAAAGCTATGGAAGGTAAAGACGGTAAGTATCATTTCCACTGACAAGACAGATAGTACGATGGTGATGTATGGCGTGAATGCCAGGCATGACATAGTCCAGCTCATCAGAAACAGAGTAGAAAATTGTAAAAAAGAAAAGAGAATATATGAAATCACAAATCAGTAAAAAAGGATTATTCCTCATCGTTTTAGTGTGCTGTTTCAACAGTTCTATCCATGCTGCTGTCGTACAGGTAGATCCTGCTTTGGCATCTGCCATTACATTGCAGATGAATACTTTGAAAAACATCTATTCTAAGCGTGAGAAGACGCAGAATAAGATTATTGCTGCCGAAGCTTCAGTAACGGTAGCCTTGGATCAGATGCACAAGGTAGAGGATAAAGTGTTGGGGTATATGGCAAACGTGCAAGGTGCCTTTAAAAACCTTTATCAGATAAAGCGTGCTGGTGAATTAGTTGTGAAGGAAATTCCCTCCAACATGAATAATGTGCGCCATGCCATCAAGGTTGGTGGCTTTCAAGGAACGTTTCTGGCCACAACGGTTGGTACGGAGCTTAGCAGTATGACCATGGATATGATGAGCCTCTATCCTTTCTTAGAGCAGCTGGTGACCACTGGCACATACAACACGACCGATTACGATAGCCAGGGAAACATTATCAAAAAGAAGAACAAGGTGAATCTTCTCAACTCCGCAGAACGCTATTACATCTGCAACACCGTGGTTGATAAACTTGAAAGCATCAATACCTCGCTTTATCTTCTCGCTTGGGAGATACAGACCATGCGCTGGCGTGACCTCTTCTTCAAACTCGATCCCGAAGGATGGGCAGCGGTCATGACTGGAAAGAATATCGTAGAAGGCGTTGTGAACGACTGGAATTATAATCTACGCAGATACAATTAAACATTAACCATAACAAAAAGGTACTTTAATGGAACAATCAGATAGAGAGTTTGGCCTATGCCCTGTATGTGGGCATGGTCATATTATCAAAACTAATAGAGATTACGTTTGTACTAACCGATTAAATCCATCATCAGAGCATGGTGGTTGTCGTTTTTCAATACCTCTGCATACACATGGTATTGATATAACCGATGGAATGATTCGCCAGCTGATAAGAAATGGTTGCACTGAATATACGGAAATGTGCGATCAGAAAGGATTCCCTTATCAGGGACGCTTTATAATTAACCCTGGTAAGGGTTATGATATAGAGACCGAAACACGACCTATTGATGCAGTGTGTCCTAACTGTGGAGGACAAATCATTCAGACAAGGTTTGGGTATGCTTGCGTCAACCATCTATCCGTCAACTCACCATGTAACTTCATCATACCCAACTTCATCTGTAATCGCTATATCACCGTTGAAGAAGCAGAAGCCTTCTGTAATGGGAATGGTGATATTCTCGACGGTTTTTTCAACAAGCAAGGCAAGTGCTTTTCTGCCTACCTCACAAGGACAGAGAATGGTAATGTGGAACTATCTTCAATCATTGACAAATGTCCAGTATGCGGACAAAACGTTTTGGTTGGTCCGACAGCCTTTAACTGTTCCAATTATAGACACGGATGCGATTTCAAAATATGGAGGCACTACTATGGCCATAAGGTAAACCTCCAGGACGCAAAGGAACTGCTGGGTCATGGTAAGCTAAAAATGCCTTTCGAGGCCTTCGATAAGCTCGGTCACGTACATGTTCTCACGTTGAAAGTTGGCCTTCATAACGAAATACAAGTAACATCATATAAATAAAGATGAACATGAAAGAGAATCAAGTTTCTTTAAACGAACTTTTGCGAAAGGCAAAAGAACGGTCAGGCTTGTCGCAAGAGGTATTGCGACAGAGCCTTCACGCACTGTTGGGAGCAATCAGTGAAGTTATGGACGATGGTAAAGGTGTTGTACTGGACAACTTTGGTAGTTTCGAGCTACGAACAATCAAGGAACGTACCATAACCCCTCCACCGCCCAACAACACACCCATCGTTGTGCCAGAGCATCAGGTAGTACGCTTTAAGGCATACAAGAATTTTCTCATTTACCACATGAAATATTAAGGAACGATGAAAAAACTGACATATATTCTCATCTTCGTAGTATGCGCCTTTGTAAGTGCGTGCCATTCACCCAAGGACGAAATGTTTGAAAAGGCGCAGGAAAATCTTAAAGCCTCGCTTGACTATCCCAAGCAGCTGAAACTGACCGCCCATACAGAGCCTGATTCAGCCTTCGGCGTAAACTATTTTACTCGCAAAGAGATTACAGGTATGCTAAAGGTTATGGATGTTGTAACTAAGCAACTCATGGCAAAGACACAAGGAGTAACTGACATATCTAAAGCAGACGTATATACGGTGAATCTTATGCGTCGTCAGATGAACGCTGCCACAGAGGTACAGACGATGATTTTCAAGAACACGCCCAAAGGTGAATGGTCGGGTTGGAAAGTGAAGCTCGACTATGAATGTGTTGATAAAGACGGAATCAAATATCGTGCTGAACGCTGGGTGTTCTTCGACAGAGAAGGCAAGAATGTAGTAAAGACTTTTGAAATACCTTTGCCGTGATAGAATCTACAAAGAGGTTAGAAAACCTCGTGAAAGAATTGTACAAGTGCCACTCTCTGCATGACGCAGAGAAGGCACTTGTGCTTTTTGATGTCGGTATCTCTTTTGTCGTCATTGGTGCCGATGCCGATAAGCTATACCTTACGTTGGGCTGGGAAATCACCGATTTCTCTGACGGAGATACCATCTATTCGTATATAGTTATTTCTCCCTATGGAGCAAAGATATTGCAGGATCAACGCTTCAATATTGAGACGCATAAGGTTGAGCAAAATTATCAAATCAGTGGTCAATCTACAGCGACTGTGCAACAGGCATTGGACTACTTACGATTACTTATAGGTCAGGAGCGTCTGAACTATCCCATTATAACGCCCCCTATTACAATAGAGGGAGTCGGATTCATCAGAGAAGCACGCATTACTTCACTTATTATCAATGCACATTCTATTGAGGTGTGCATCGATAATACCGAACTGATTGAAGTGGTCAAAGATCATGAATGGAATTTTAGCCGTACAGGGCTTTCTCTGATAGGAAATCTATCAAACTTAATAGAGCAACAAGTTTCTTATATGGCAAGCCTTATACAAGCCCATGCACAGACTCTAAGGAACCAAAGAACACTGAATACGGCTTTGTATGAACAGTATCTCAACAAGAGACGTGAGGTATCGCCTAACACCATTGTTATTATTCCAGTCAAAGATTTTTACCTGACTTTTGATGATGATGCTATCGACGTTTCATGCGTTCAAAAGGGAGTACTCTTGTATGAGTGTAATGTGTTTGGTTTGCGAGGCCGTACCGTTGCACTATTGGATGATAGACAAGTCAAAAAAATAAGATCAACCCACCAACTAATAGTAGTGGGTATTCAGAAACATTCTCCATTGTATAAGTTAGGATTGAAAGAAAGTTTCCTCAATATAAAATGTAATTATGAACTTACCTATACTGATGTGGTAATCCGCAAACAGAAAGATGGTGAATACGTCATTTCAGCAAGCTATTGTGGGCATCCACTTCCCGAAACACCAATCCTCAATACCATTGGAGGATATTACTGCAATTTGCCGTCCTGTAAGGAACGCAGTGCCATACTCTCATCACTCGCTCACCGTACCTACGACAGCCTGGTTTCGTCACTTTTTGGCTACAGAGAGTGAAATAAATGACAAATAGCAATAAAACTCCATATCATAACGTTATCTTTGTAGTCTTTAATCAAAAACAGTAAAGTATGATTCGTCGATACAGCCTACTAATCCTATCAGTGCTTTTCTCATACACCGTCTTTGCGCAGGAGGACACTGGTAATAAGCCACAAGAACCTATCTTGGGTTATTATCACTTGGGAATGAACTTTGATGAATACTGGAGTCAAACACAGAAGAAGAAAGAGGCAACAGAAGTAACAGATTCCATTACCTTGCAGTCAAAATATATTCTTTCCATCAATGGGATTGGTTTCGATGTTGATAATATTATCTCCCCAGCCGCCGACATCACGGCTTCTGACAATGAAAACTACACAAAGAGTACGTTACCACTTTTCTTCACAGGGCATAACTATTTCCTTGAAAACAAATTGGTTTCTGTAACTATTAAGACCCCATATTCAGACACGAATGATGGCGTTTGTTATATGTTAGCACCATTGCGTTCTCTAAAGAATCTATCCGATAATCGGTGCATATACGAGGTTCTTAATATAGAACAACATAACCAGTTGGTCGGACTGACCGAACAATTGGTAACATATCTCTCAAAAAAATATGGCACTCCTGTCAAGGAATATCCCCTTGTCAAGTTGCAACCTTTGCATAAAGGTGAGCTTTCTCATCAATTATGTGTCCCATGGTTTAAGACTTGCAATGCCGAAACAATCTTCCCAAAGGCAGAATGGCAATCAGGGAATATGAAAATTTTGATGGGGATAACCCAATCTGCCACTATCTTTATCTCTTTCTTTGACAATCAGCGATTATCTCATCAGAATCTTGACAGAATCTTTGCACCAGTAGAGCAACCAAAGTCTACTGCCGAGTGGTAGTCATGGCTTAACGCTTAAACCTTCTCTCGTCGTCTATATCATCCCAGTTACTTCCTCCGCCAACTTCCCACTCACGATTAGAATGATGGCCAGAGCCAGTAGGACGCAATAAGTTCCCAGCATTGATATGTTGGGAATTTGTTTTTTGTGGACTTGTCGGAGGTTGCATAGCAACCGCACCCCTGTGTGCCTTGCAAACTGGGATAGGTCTATATCCGTATCCCGCAGATTGACGATTGTGGAGTTACCCATATCGACGGCATAGATCGAAACCTCTCTTCTGAATATAAGAATTTTAGCATTACGTAGATCGTCATATAGTTGTCCTCTTTCAGCAGTCCCCAATATCTCCTTGATTTGGTTTACAGTACCATCAATTTTTTCTTTGCTCCTATCAGGACAGATCTGAATAACACCCTCATCATCGATATGTCCAAACTTGCAAAGAATAGTCCTCTCTTCTTCGGTCGCAGGATTGAATCCCTGGATCCATAACCTCCTGAAATTCTTGCGTAAAATAGAAAAGTACTCCTTATCAACCGCAATCGAAATTTTGCGCTGCTTATCTCTGATATACCCATCGTGATAGATATTGACCCTATATTTCCACCACAGTGACTTGTTTATCTCGCCGATAGTAAGTTTATCGTTTTCCTCAATCAGTTTGCGTATAAAACCTAAAATAGCCTTCTCACGTTCTCCGACAGGTATATTTTGCTGCTGCTTGAAAACAAGTAAAGTCTTTATGTCTAAGATGTCGCTACCTTTATATACTGCCTTGTTTTTGTGATCCACCACCATATATCCATAAGGAGCATCTTTCTTCCCTATAAAGACGAGAGATATGCCCAGCTTCTTTTTCAGCATCTTATTTAGATCTTCTTTGTTTGAAGTCAATCCCCTATATTTCAAAAGGATGGCCTTTAACCTTTTGCGCTGCTTGCTGCTTTCCTCCATCGTCGTCTTTGTCATCGCCAGTTCTATCTCTTTGATGACAATGCTATCAAGCACAGTACCCCCTTTCTTGACATTGAGTTTGTCATCTTCCACATAGCTCTCATACCCATTGCTCTCCAGAATAGCCTGAAATTGTCCCAACGTTGCAAAAGAATACTCCATAGCCTTCTGAATGATACTCTTTGCTTCATACTTTGGTTCTATTCCCATGATTTTATTGATGATAGCCTGGGAGCGTAGTCTTTCGTTGTCATGTTCTATCTTCTTGCCTTGTGGATTAACTCTGCTCGTCACAATGTGGATATGATTGTTGCCTGTATCGTGGTGCGCATAAATCAAGACTGGTTGTCCCTTATCAGCATACCCCATTTCTTTTAAGTACTGATGCGCAATATCCAAAAGCTGATCATGCGTATATTCCTGCTTCTTGCATGATATAGAGACATGAAACTGGGTATTCTTGATATTCTGATTGACAGACGAATACTTCACCAGATACTCCTGTAAGTTGGCAGCAGTCACATTTCCAGTTTTTTGAAGATAGTCAAAATTGGAGATTTCTAAGAGCTCTGCCGTACCCTTAGACACTTTTCTTTCGTTATAATTGACAGCATTGAATGTGCTGCTTGAATGGAGAATGGTTGCTATCATCGTACTTTAATTGATGTAAAGGTAGCTTCGGTAAAGATAGCCAGGATGACATCTGCCAAACCGCCACTGGTCAATAAATTAAAGTGCCTCGAAACTACGATGCAAATATAACATTTTTAGCTGGATTAAAGTTCTATAGCCTCGCCTAAAATTTGTATCTTTGAGTAAGAACATCATCGCACAATTGCATGAAAGAAGACAAAAGAACAAATCGCATCAACCTCCATCTTAACAATAAAGAGTTAGATTTATTCAAAAGTAAAGCCAAAAATTACAATCAAATGGCTGCTATGATTCGTGATGCAGTAGCACAATTCAACGACAAAGGAACTGTTAAACGCATAGAATCTTTGAATAAATTAGCCGACTTGATAACAGAATTTAATCATGAAATTTCTAAGCAGGGAGTAAATCTTAATCAGATTACCAAGCGTGCTAATGAACTAATTTACAAAGGAGCATTAGACAAAGAATACTACGATGAAATTATTCTCCCTCATGTTTCTGACCTAAAAAAAATGATGGCCACCATGAAAAAGCAGCAATCAGACATCTTCAAAAGATTGCTGGAAATCTAAAAAAGGCATCATTTTTTGTCCTAATATCGGAGTTGCGACGATATTTTCCCCACTTTCGTGGGCAAGTAACCTTTATGTGCCAATTTGAAAAATAGGCGCCTAAAGGTACAACTTGCTACACATTTTCTACGCCATTTTTCAATCCCTTTGTACATGATATTTACAAGTCATTTTCACCATTCCTCACTAAATTCATTCTGAAACCATGTGCTAAGTTCGATTTGTCGATATATTTTATTGTTAATCAAAAAAGCAAAATAACAAACAAGCAATAAAACAAAGTATATGCTTTTCAACCTAATATAAACGTTGCTAAACAAAAAGGCAATATATATATTATTCAAACAGTCATAAACTTTGCCAATCAAAAAAGCAAAACAACAAATAAGCATAAAAACAAAATATATACTTTCCAAACAAGCATAAAGTTTGCCAAACAAAAAGGTAAAATATATGTTATCCAAATAATTATAAACGTTGTCAAACAAAAAGGCAAAATATATGTTATCCGAATAGTTATAAACGTTGTCAAGCAAAAAGACAAAAAGACAAAACTACAAAAAAACATAAAAACAAAAAGGGTGAAGGAAATTGGTAGTACCGCTATTCAAGTTGGCGAACTGGAGGGAAAAGTGATGGTCGGCTTTCCATGGTCTTATGCGTCTTATCTGACTCCGTTGAAAATGTTGTAATCTATCTGTTACAATATCGGGATAAAAATTAAATGAGCTTGATTTCCACGGAGGCGTTTATGAAAAATATCCATGGTCATTAGTCCACTTCGTAACCTTTTGAGAACGATTAAATAACCTTTTGGGAAGACAGGAGACTCGGCTTCTGTACGTCATCGACCTTATTTTTTTCCCTTTTGTTAAAAGTTTCTCGCGCGCGTATAAAGCTTTATTTATTATATTTATTTATAAGCTTTATTTAATAGCGTTGTAAGTTATTGAAAGTCAGAGTAATTACCTTTTATTATGTAACCTTTTGAGAACGGTTATGTAACCTTTTGAGAACGGTTATGTAACCCTTTGAGAAGAGTCCTCCTTCTTTTCCTTGATTATTTAAGGCAACAATCTGACTTTTAGAATTTTGTCGCATTTCCTTTGCTCTGTCTTGTAATTTACCTACATTTGAATTGTCGTTTCGATGCACTTTAATACAATTACCGAAACAGCTGACAGTTGTCTTCCCGGTACCCTTTAATCAAATTTTCGCTACGACATCAGGGATTATCAATTCTGAAAATTTAATTAAAGGGTTTAACAATGACAAAAAGACGAATCACCCTTATTGAAAATGGCGACGTGGGCAAATGCTCATTCAGTTTCAACAACCTTATTCTCCGTTCTCCTCTTCGCTATACGATGATGGAACGCCGTTTCCTCTATAAGCTGTCGGAGGCTATCAAGATGCGATATGAGGAAATGGAATTGACAATGCGTGATAACTGGCAGAATCTTGTATTCAACATGACTGATCGGGATTTGGCTTCAGTCGGTGGAAACACCAACGTTATGAGAACTTACAAGACGGTGCGGACGCTTGCACAGAAAGCCATCGTCCAGTTTCATGAGAATGAAGACAAACAGCTGGTGGTGGATTACTTTCACTGGATAGATGCTTTCAGATGGAACACCTCGACAAATGATTATACGGTACGTGTCTCTCCAGAGCTGTATGAGTACGTCATTAATCTTACCAAGTCATTTACTATCCTCAATCTGCATACGGCAATCTTGCTGGAATCGAAATACTCGCAAAAATTCTATGAGATATGTTGCCTCTATTCGGGCGATTTCCGCTATATCGATCCTGCAATGCCCAACGAGACTTACAAGAAGAGAGTCTTGAAAATGTCGGTCGAAACCTTCCGCTTTACCTTCGGACTATCAGAACTCCATGATCCTAAGACTGGAGAGCTACTGGAAAAAGAGAAATACCAGCGTTTCAAAACGATGGTAGAGAAAGTTATCCTGCCAGCACAACGAGAATTGTATGAGCTTTATCAAAACAATCAATGTGATGTGTGGTTCGATTTTGAAGTGGCAGACCGTTATGGGCGTGGCAGAAACGGCTCACCCAGGAACCTGCGCTTTTACGTTTATTCAAGAGAGTTTCCAAAGTCTAAAGATGCTGATAAGGATCGACCATGGCAGGAAGGCGATACTCCGCTATTTCCATTCGAAAAGAAAGATAACAAAAAGGCTCCAAAGGAAAGAACTTATAAGCAAACTGACTGGCTTAGCCTCGATGGAGATTTCCAAAGAGACACGGTACGCCAACTGCTGAATTTTTATTTGGATGCCGATGCAGTAGATTACTATATGGCCAAGATTGACGAGGAACAACGGCAAAACAACGATACCTATTCACAGGTGATTCAGGTAATCTACGAAAAGCAGAAACAGCCAAAATTTCAACAGGGTTCTAAGAATTACCAACAGAAATGCTTAATAGATTTTGTTTTTCCTAAAAATTTAAAAGTATATGGCTGGCATATAGATCCAATAAATTTTAAACCAAATAATTATGCAAAATGAAAAATTTTAATTTATTACAGTCAATGGCTTTTGTGTTTATAGCCATGTTGTTATTGGGCTTCACGTCCTGTACGGAAGAACAAGAAGTCGAAAACATGTCTTTACCCAAAGACGCAATAAGATTTTCGGTCGTGGGCGCAAACGGCACACGCTCCGCAATGGACTCCAAGAATTTTAGAAAAGAGCTGAAACAATTCTTTGTGAACGCATTCTCTGACAACGCTATCCACACTCCTTACATGAAAGATGTGGAATTCATCAATGATGGTAATGGCAATTTTATGTATAAGGATAAAAGAAAGATAAAATTATGGCCAGATTACTCCCTTAATTTTGTTGCAATGAACGCACATAATATCTTGGGTACCAAATTGGAAATGTTTCAACAGGATTTCATTGACCTTGGAGTGTTTAGAGGAGGAGAGAAGGATATTGTTGCTGCATATGTGCCAAATCAAAATAAACTAACAAACAACAGAGAGGTCTTCTTGCAGTTTCACCATCTGCTGTCGCAAATAAAATTTTATGTAGAGGATCATTCCACTCATCGATTGGATTGTAAAATAAACAAAATAGGACTAAAAGGTGTGTACGATGATGCTTTCTTTTCCATTGATCGGCAAGGTAAGGTTAGTACTTCTATGACCCCAAGTGGTAGTGGATATGGAGACTACTCCATTGACGTTAAAAACTATAATCCAAACCAAGAACCTGTTCTCATGAACAACGGAAAGGATATCTTTGTCGTACCCTTGAATCATATATCATGGGATCCTAAATCTGGAATAAAAATAAAGGACATTAACAATGCGATTAGAAATAGGGATGACACAAATATCTACTCCTATGTGTGGATGGAATGTAAAATCAAGAAAGATGGTAAATATATCGTAGGTAACGAGAACTCGTATGGGCGCACATATTTTCCATTTAGAGTAAATCTAAAGGCTGGTAAAATATATAACTACACGATTAAGATTTCCGATAGCTTTTATGGCTACACTGAAGATACACAAGAGCCAGAACTTGGCTGTATCATAACAGATAAGGGGAATATTTACAAAGACTGTGAAGTGGCTTACAAAAGTGGTGAAGATCCAGTTGCGATGATTGTATATATAGAACCTGACGGAAAAGGACCGTCTCCATATAAGAAACACGGACTTGCCATATCTTTGTCTACCTTGGCAAAAGAAACTGAAGACGCAACGAAAGGCTATCGAGAAAACTGGTTATCTTTACAGGAAATAGAATCATGGTATAATTATGTAGGTAATTCCAGAATAAGTGTAGGAAAAGAACCAGACTGGACAAATTGGTATATTCCTTCATGGAAAGATTTGGGATTAATATTTATGGCCAGTGGCGGAAAAGAGTTTATGTGGCAAAAAAATGACATTATGAATAATGAGGATTGGAGCTATGGAGAACTTGATAATATGCTGGCTGCGACAGATCCTACATCACTTGACTTGGACCCAAAAAAAAGATTTACCTTTGCGGAACCATTTTGTTATCAATACTCTATTCCATATAAAAGGTCTGCCGCACTTTATGCAGTGAGAAAAACAGAATCAGGGAATATTGACAATGCCCTCAATGATATTATCATATATAATGCTGCCGAAGAAAAATACGAGACGATTTGGCAAGACAAGTATTACCCAAGTAATAAATTCAATGTCCGACTTGTATTTAGATTTTGAAAATAAACAATTATTAATTTTACAATGAAAAAAACATATATACAACCACAAGTGTATGTAAAGACGCTAATGGGGAATACTGGTATCATGGTCACTTCCAACGAAAATCCAAACATTACAGTGGGTGTTGATGACTGGGATTCTGAGGATATTGATGGCAGTAACGCTAAACGCTTTGAAACGGACTGGGACGAAGCGGGACAAATATTCCCTCACTAACAGTTTTAGGACTGACCCACAGTTTTGATAAAGACGAACGTTATAAACAAGCATAAAGGAGGCAAAATCTTGCCTCCTTTATTGCTTGTTTAATCAGCTCCACCTACCCCTATATGAATCCACCCCTCATCATTGTTTATATTGTGCAATCCATCGTTGTCACACTCTTGTGTTAGATAGGATTTGTCACTATAAAAGATAATCCACGCCTCGGGGGCGTTGCGGTCAACTTTGTAAGTAACTTCCCTCTGCAGCCTGTTCTGGATATAAGCCTTGATGTTGACCGTGATAGTTCCTTTCATATTCTGGGCATAGTCTGGTAGATGTTTTGTGATGCTAAAATCTTCGTAATAACACAAGCATGCGATGTCACTGGTGGTGCATGTGTAAGTACGACTGATCAAACCATTTTTTTGAATTAACACGGTGGAACTCTCATATTTATCATCATTAATTGTCGGTCGGTCACCGCCTTGCTTAACCCACTCAGAAGTCGTATAGAAGCCAGCTTTGTTGTTGACGGTTACAGGGTAGCCACTCTTCTTTTTCGAGTCTATAGCAAACACATTGCTCTCTGAACTAAACCTCGTTGTGTCGCCCATATAAGTTACAATCAGTTTGGCTGTCACTGGCTTAGTTGTTTCATTCGTGTCATTCAAGTCTTCTTTCTCGCAAGCTGTTAAGCAGAATACAGCAACACAAAGAATAAATAAGTGAAATAAATTTAGTCTTTTCATATGACAGTTTTTTTTTGTGTGAAACAATTTTGTTTAATATTTTATCAATTTTGTGTGTAAAGATATATATAACAATTTAAAAAATATTGTTTTTATCAGAAAATTACTATTATGTTCTTATGTAGGTTATTCCAGCCAATTTCGTAATACTCACTATCCTCGTTGGGCATGACCAGTATGCCGCCATGATGGGTGACGGGGTACTTCACTGCCATAACCTTGGCATTGGTATGCCCCTCGCCATTATCCAGCTCGGCTATAACATAAGGGAAATTGGCAAACCAGTGGTATTCTCTATCTGGGTGATGGTACATGGTTATGTTCAATGTGCGTAGGGCATCTTGGTGTCCATTGACGTGCTGCTGTAAGAAATCTGCGTGTTTCATATCTGTTTGAGTTGTGGCAGGGTGGTTAGCCCTGCCGTTGCCTCTGTTATGCTACTACCTTGTACTCGTGGACGGAAATGTAAGTATCATCTTCGTGTTCCTCGTTCCACTTGTCTATTTCTTCCTTTGTCACGTGTTCCCTGCCCATCAGTTCTGCCACATAGCTCATAGCCTCTTCTTTCTCTGAGAAATACTCATGATCGTACTGGTTGTTGATGGCAGACTCCACATAGAACCTATCAGAGAAATACTTGCCTTCGGCATCGTTGGTGGCGTATATCTCGCAGCCCGGCTCTTCCACTATAAAGTAGATGGTGAGGTCGGGCATCAGCTCTGACAAGACCTCATAGAAATCGGTGGCTCCCCAAGCTTCTTCTGCGTCGATGCGGAGTACATGACCATCAAAATCGTAATACTGGATAAAACCTCGAAGGTACTTCTTCATCTGATCATCGGTGGCTCCCAACGTCTTGACGATGTTACCTTCCCAGCTATCACTTGCCGTCTCTTGCACTGGCTACTTACGACCCTCCATGAAGTCGTCTATCACTTGATATACCTTGTTTACCTCTTCTTTGCTACCCTCAATAACGTAGCTTGTACTTGCCCAATTTGCCATAATTCTAAAAGTTTTGAATGTTATCAATATGTTGTTGTCTTAGTCTGTAAAAGCATTTAGACGCTGCGTCTCAAACTCCCACTCATAGTCTCGGTTGTTGCACTGCGTTTGAAGATTGCTCCTTATCTCGTTGGCATCGTCCTCGGTCATACCCCGATGTGCTATCAATTGTGCGATAATGCCCTCCATGTCTTCACCGATATACACCAGTTCTCTCGATGAATAGTTGTGCCAAGGATTGGTTTTGTAAACCAGATAGATGATTTTTGTCTCCATTGTCGTGAATGTTTAGATGATACATTTCCCTTTAGTTGAACTGCTTTTGCAACATCGCTGTCGGGATTTCAAATTTTATGTGTAAGGTTAGAGCAAGTCCATAAGGCAGAAAAGCCAAGTAATTTTGCGATATTGTCACGGAATACCCAAATCTTCGATATGGGAAGGCTGCCGTGAGAATATCGCAAAATAGCGGAGCGGTACTATGGCGTTCTGACGGACTTGCTACCTTTGCTAAGTAAAATTAAATCCTGAGACCTCTGCAAAACTCTTATCCTAAAATTTGCTCATTACATTATTTTTTTGTACCTTTATGGTATGAAACAAACTCTTTCTTCTCCCAGTTTTGCCGATGTCGTTCTCGGTCAGCGTAAGGTCAAGCAGACCTTCTTTTCCCAAATAGATAAATTAATCGATTGGACACCTATCCGTGGTATCATAGAAATCGCTTATACCAAAGGTTATAAATCAACAGGTCGTCCAAGTTATGACAGCTTGATTTTATTCAAGATAGAACTTCTTCGTACATGGTATGGTCTTAGTGACGGTGAGGTAGAGGAACAAGTAAACGATCGTCTTTCTTTCAGTCGGTTTGTTGGCTTGGGTCTAGAAGATACTGCTCCCGACAGTACTACAGTTTGCCGCTTTCGCAACACGTTGGTGGAAGCAGAACTTTATGATATGGTTCTCAATGAAATCAATCGGCAACTTGAGTCTAAAGGTGTCATCGTTAAGCGTGGTGCTATTATCGATGCGAGCATTACCGATACTCCACGCCGTCCGCATGGACGCAAGGAGTATGAAGTAGTGGAAGACCGTAATGAAGCAGACAGTCGTGATAGTTCAGAAAAAGCAATGGTAAAGGAAGTTGTTAAGCCAAACGTTGATGGAGATGCAAGATGGATTAAGAAGATGGGCAAACTTCACTTTGGTTATAAGCGACATACTGTGACTGACGAGAATGGTTTGATTTTGGCGGAGGAAACAACTGCCGCCAACGAAAGTGACATCAAACATCTTGAAACTCCGTTACAGAAAGCCAATCTTCCTGTTAGAACACCTGTCTATGCCGATAAAGGCTATAACTCTTCAGAGAACAAGGAAGTACTTACTCGGATGAAGCTCAAGAGCAGAATCATGCACAAAGGGGTTAGAGGCAAGAAGATTACAGAAAGGGAGCAACGTATCAATGTTAGCATCAGTAAGATTAGATACAGAGTTGAGCGTACTTTTGGTTCTATGCATAGATGGTTTCGTGCAGGAGTGGCAAGATATGTGGGATTGGCAAAGACACATGCGCAACATATTATGGAGGTTATTGCATACAATCTTTATCGAACTCCTGGGATAATTGTGTCCAATTCTCTCAAATAAGGGAGAAATATATATTAAATAGGGGGTATATAAGCCCTTTTGATCCTTAGATAGGCTTTATTTTTAGATTTAATGTGGTTATAAGTGAATTTATGAGAGGAAGAGAAGGTTTTGCAGAGGTCTCAGAGCCTGTCATAGGCCACTGCAAGGCAGACCATCGGTTAGGGAGGAACTTCTACAAGGGTCTCTTCGGAGACTCCATCAATGTCATGCTTGCAGCTGCCGCATTTAATTTCAAAAGAGCCATCAGGCTTCTTTTGTGCCTTATTGAAAGAGTGATTATATGGTGCGCTGGGAGGCTTACTTTAAATTTTCAATCACAATTCACTCCGTTGGTTTTTATGAAATATGGTAGAGTGTCTTTTTGAGGGTCGACTATCTAATATTATATACAAATTGTTGTTGATGATTATTATATATAAAGATTTGCTCTTCTTCTCCTTGAGTTAAATCCCTTAGCCAAAGTAAGGCATTTTGAGGAG
Source organism: Hoylesella timonensis 4401737 = DSM 22865 = JCM 15640 (assembly GCF_000455445.1). GTDB lineage: Bacteria > Bacteroidota > Bacteroidia > Bacteroidales > Bacteroidaceae > Prevotella > Prevotella timonensis. The sequence continues at coordinate 55,098 of NZ_HG417090.1, forward strand.
CTTTATAATTAAGAGTCTTTCCTTTTGCTTTCTGTCTTCCTAAAGATATCCATCCATTAATACCGTCTTGATAATATAATTCGTACACATCACCTTTCCAAATAAAATTTCCATCATTTCGGGGATAAAAATCTATGCATCCGTTTTGTATTTCTTTGGAAAGATCAAATATAATAGAATTATCTCTAACGTCTCCGCGAAAATGAGATAGCATATTACCGTCCGTAATATTCTTGGGGTTATAAACTGAGTCTATTAGAGTAATTAATTGTATTGGCATTTTTTTCTTACAAAGCGTATCTTCATAGACTCCAATATCACCCAATTCAATAGGTTTCCCTACGGGAACTGAATATCTTAAATAACGATATTTTATTGGGGTCTTGAATTGTAGTCTATAATTACAATAATTCAAAGTATCTTTAAATTCAAATAAAGTTTTGAATGATGCAAAAGAACTATTTGTACTGATATCGATTTTTGCACCAATAATACTTTCATAAAGCCATTTCTTAATCCTGGGGATTAAAGGCATTTTACGTTTCAAAATTAGAGTCTCAAATAGATTCTTATTTGGTCTCAATATACGGATTTTTCTCTTTCCCGAATAATATATAATAGGATATCCTGCAGGATGGTAATCTCCGTCTTTTGAAAGTACTAATGGCTGATAAATTATATTAGGTTCAATATTTCTAAAAATGACAGAATCATTTTGTCCTTTTCCTATATCAACAGGCTTCCAGCCTTTAGCTGTAAAAATACCTAAATAAACACTTTTGTCTTTAGTTTCAACTGGAACTATCACTGAATTTAAGCCAAAGTAATTTTCGGTAACATCTTTTGTATAAAAGTCTTGCAGCTCTTCAGGAATATTAGTTATCTCATTGTACTTATTTTTTTGTTCTTCTTGTATACCAAAACAAGCACGATAAACTTTCCCTTTCTTTCTTCCATCTGTCTGACATACATCTCTTCGGGGGATAAGATCATCGTAGCCAAATTGTATAAATGTTCCTGTTGTATCTCTAAGTGTTAGCCATTGGTGTGCCTTTTGATAGTCAGGGGAATACTTAAAATATTCGGTAGCAACTGGAATACCACAAGCCCGCATTGCATACAATCCTAAATCACAATTTTCCCTACAATATCCAACTCTATTTGATAACAAAAAAGTTGCATCTAGATGAGGCAAGGACAATTCACTGTTATATTTTACTGTTTTTTTTTGCAGTTCTTCATTAACTATTCGACAGGCTTCAACGACATCACTTCCATGATAGAGTGAATCCAGTATAGTCGCATACTTCTTTTTATACACTATTCTCCAATTTGTTAATCGTTCATCACCAACTCGATATGGAAGTATGAGTTCACAGAAGTCTTCAAAATTCAGATATTTATTCCATGGTCTTGAAGTCCATGCTTTGAAAGATTCTTCTATATTGTTTATAAGAAATTCAGCTGTTATGATATGTGAGTCGTATATTTTGGGTAAAGAATAAAATGGAAAACCTTGCCATCTTCTTTTTTGTATTTCTGTCATAGCGTAGAGTTTAGGCGTATTTGCGATATAGGCTAATACTGTTTGTATAGAATCTAATTGACTCCCTTCATAACTATACCAATGGGGCATATTACGTATAAGAAATTTGGCCGCCTCTAATTTTTGAGGATCATTCTTATAGTATTTGAGTACTTTTTCTAATTCTGTGCGATTATTTCCGGCGAATTGGAGAGATGATTCTGTTTGTTGGTCAATAGTGTTATCACTAACACAGGATGAAAAAATGAGAACAATGAAAAAGAATAGGATGTTTCTTGGCATTATAAAAACTAATTGCTTGTGATTAAATTTATCAATTTCTATGTGTTAAAATATTTAAGGAGTAGAATTATATCATGTATCTACCCCTTAAAAATATCAGAATTTTAAAACTTCCTTGTAATTAGTTTTAAGACAATGATTGCAAAAATCCACCCAACTGAATTGCACATAAGAACTTAGGAAAAACAAGATAATAAAAGATAACACATATACAGATTTACGTTTTTCTACGTATGATAATGTTGCCAATAATATTGCAGCTATAGTACAAATCGTTCCTGTTAGTGTGAATAAAGTACCATTAAAGTCAAAAAATCTAACAGGTATCTCTAATAAGATGCATCCTATAGTAATTGTCGTAGCAATTGTATTTACACTAAGTTTAGAATTCTTTCTAAAATAGTGTAGAATGAAGACTGTAAAGATAAAGTACGAAATAGTAAAGCACATTGTACTAATAACAATAGAAGCGGATAATCTTGATAGCATTACAATTAAATAGAGGATAATAGACAAAGTAAGAATTATGCTTACTGCTTTCTTTTTGTTTAGCATATTACAGTCCTCCACATCTACCATTACAACTTTGTGCAAGAAGCCATCCGCATCCAACAGAACTGCTTTCGCAGTCAGAGTCTTCACATGGACCTGGTGCATTAAAACAAAAATCAGATAACAATCCTGTATTACAATGGCAAGAGCTTTCTGCACTCATAGACATTTTTGAACCTCTTGTAGAAGGCAGAAAAATAATTTCTCCTTCTTTATTCTTCATCTTATATCCTGAGCCGGCTATGGCAATACATACTTCTGGTTTCCATTTTAGCTGTTCTATAGCCTCATTCCGCCAATTATAAAAAAATAATTCTATTTCATCAAGTTGTATGTCAGTCAAAGGAGTATTTGAAAATACATATGGATGATTTGCCATAAATAACTCAACCTTATGGATATGATTAAGTTCTTTTGGAGTCCATGATAATTTTTTTATTTCTTGAAATTTCTCTTTCCAAAATAACACTTTTTGTTCCTCTGTAAATGCACGATAGGTTGGTATTGCTAATTCTGAGGTAGTACGAAGCCAATCTGCCCGTGTCATTTTATGAATCTCAGGTATATTCTGTTTAACCCAAGAGTTTACTGTTGTATCACAGCTGTAGATAGTATCATCTTCTGAACATGAAATAAAAACAACAGAAGATAATAAAACCGTTAACATAAAATAAATTGTTTTCATAATAAATAATATTTAATGAGCCTACTCTATTATACGCTTTTCGGCATATGCGATTTATTATTCCAATCATGCTATAGGTCTACTATGTCTTTAGGGAACTCTTGCCATCCTATAGCATTTCGTTGCCATTTTTTTATGATTAAGCATTTTTTAATCACTATGATTCCAATATTTGTAGAGATTATTTTGGATAGCAGAGTCTTGTCCGATATACCTATAGAAATAGTTCTTTCTATTCTATTAGTTGTATCCATAGAACTCGTTGTTAAAATAGCATTCCCATTTATTTTATGTGATATATCTAATACTGAATTTATAAGTTTATGCTTTTCTAGAGTCGAGACTTGATTGTCATTTTGTATAATCCCTATTACAGTATATTTATCTAAACAAAAGAGAGAATCGCTAATATTTGTATAAGCTTTACGACCATTCTTATTTATTCGCAATTGTTCTATTGAAAAAATAGGCTGTGCAACGTCTTCTGGTAGCATACATACATTTTCTCCAGTTTTGAATAAACCATTTTCATGAATAGGTTGCATTTTTAAACCAAATAGGCAAAGACTATATATTCCAATAAAAATGCAGATAGCCCAAAGACGTTCTTTTTCTCTCCTTTTTGTTTCTTTTTGTCTAGCAGCAACATAAGTGCTCAAAAGTAAAAGAATTATATTTTTTGCAAATGATTGCCATCCTGTAAATGCTAATTGCTCGCCAAAGCACCCACAGTCAGGCATCTTTCCACTAAGTGCAATAACGAAAGTTATGCCTGTAAAAAATACAAGAATGACTATTGTAATATTGATGGTAAATCTATTAAATATGTTAAAAAATAAGAATAAGGAAATAATAAGTTCTGTCCCAATAAGCATTGTCCCTGCAATATCATATATATATGAATCCAGTTCTATGGAACAAGATTGAAAATACTCATGTACAGTTAAAGCTGTTTTGGGGATATTTAAAGCTTTACTTATACCTGACACAAAAAAAACAATCCCAATAAGATATTGTGCTGCAATACTTTTTGTTATATACTTCATATTATTATTTTATATCAGCAATTACCCTTAATATAAGGGTTTTATCCTTGCTATAATTTACAAATATAGATTTACTCATATGTCCATTTCGATTCTCTAGGCCTGCTTTTCCTTTTATAACAGTGCTATTGTGCGGAAGTATTTCTCTGTTATAATTCTTTATACTGAGGCAATTACATGACACATCTATTTTATCTATTCTAATTAAAGAGTCAGTTAAATTTTTTACTATAAATTCAAAATCAATGGAATCTTTTTTTTCTTTAGAAATTTCACCTAAATAACAATGTTTTTGTTCTACATACAAATCTTCTGATGATGTAGATGCAACTTTTGAAGTATCACTTTTTATTTGATTTGTACAATTCAAATTAGTAAAAACTAATAGAAATACTAAAGATACAATGTTTTTTACTTTTCTCATAATTGTTTAATATTTAAATCGTTTCTTACTTTTCTTTTAATTTCTTCTATCTCAAACGAAGGTATTTTAACGGTCTTTCGTAATATTAATCTACCTAGTTCTATTTGTTCATGTTTCTTAGAGTTTGTTTTTAGAACAATATACATCTGATAAAGTGGTATAAATCTGTTAGGGCACATCTCATGTGCCAACTTAAAGTGAAGAAAAGCATTATTATATCTTTTTAAATCCATCAACAAAGCCCCTTTTAGCATTTGAACCTGGTAATCAGCTATTATAAAACTGTCAATTAATGATAACGCTTTACTTGCTCTATTTGTATCTTTAAGAAAAGTAGCATAATTATAAATAAACTCGGGTTGCTTATTTAATTGCCAATATAATCTACTATATAGAATTTCGACCTTATTATATCTACCTAATAATGAGTAATTATAAGCTTGATTCCATAGGTAGTGTGTTTTTGCTGTATTGACCGCATAAAGCAAAATGAAACCTCCTGATAATAAAAAACATATAGATACAACAAGCCTATGTATATATATACATATTGTATATTTATAATTGGCGGATGCTATATACCAGGCTAATGCTATCCAAGTAATAGGATATCTAAATGGATATGAGACCATAGAAAAAATAAATAAAGCACAGTAAAAAGACATATGTATTTTATCCAATACCGTCCTACGTAATAATACTATTATGCCTAAAATAAGCAATATAGGAAATAGTACACCATAATCAACTGCTAATAAAAGAAATTCATTCAATGGGTGTTTAATGTTATCTGCCCTTTGCTGTATATCAAAAGATTTTCCTTTTAATTTTATGGCCTGTCGTAGCATATAATATTTTCTAAAACCATTATATCCATACCCGAAACATATATGTTTGGGTGTATCTAGCATAGATAATGTTGTTGCGTAAATGAAACATCTCCCTTTTGTTGATTCTGTTTTATTCCTAAATATAGCGAATAGTGTTAAACAGCAAAATGCTATGAAAACAATCTTTCTATACCGTTTCACGAAAAAAAAGGAAATTATAATGAAACCTGATAATTGACCTGCCCGTGAATTACACATTAACAATGCTATAATACAAATGATAATGAGTAATGCGTAGAATGCTAAATGTTTTCGGGGTTTGGCATTTGTAATTCGATTACATAATGAAATTATTGAAACTATCAAAGACAATGCTAATCCACAAGGATTATCATAGGCTCCATTTATTATTGGGCTATGCATCAAGTATTGATTAAATGAAAGGTATATTGAAAAGAAAGATGCACAAATAAAGCATAAATCTATAAATTCCTGATGTATGTATTTTTTAAAAGATTTAAAAAATAATATTAATAAAATCTCACTTATAATAATTAATAACACATCAAAAGAATAGCTTAATATTTGTAAGAAACCTACGATAATAATTACAATTATAGTACTTAATAAATCCAAGCTAAAGGTCTTGGATAAAAGAGATTTACTTCTTATCGCAATGAATGAAAAAAATAAGATTGTTCCTAAAATTGATAGATAACTTATCCATTTAGTAAATACAAATGAATCCATAAAGAAAGACGATATCAAAGATGAACTAGAAATTATCAATAACAATAAGAAACATTTCATTATTGTTATTATACATAGCTCCTTAGGATATAGTATAATAGATTTCATCTTTCTATATTATATTACAAATGTAGAAAAAAAATACGACTGTAATTGATGAGAAAGATAAATGTTGTCTTTTTTAATAAAAAACAACATTTGTTGTGTTATTTTTTAACGAGTTACTTCTTCAAATGTACTTTTCTTAAGCATATATTGCCTGATGAGGCCGTTTGCATTTTCAATGGTCCATTCCTGCCATGATGAGTATGAGTCCGTAAAGTACACTTCTGTATTCAGTGCCTTGACAATCATCTTATGACTCGTGAACTCTTTTCCGTTGTCTGTCGTAATTGTCTTTTATTGCTGTCCGATAAACTTCAAAACGGCACAAGAAAGCAAGCCCCCTAATCAAATAGTGAGGGTTCTAGCGGTGCATATCTAGCTCTTTCTGCCCAAATTGCACACTCATCTTTCTGAGAATTTTTCATGAAAGCGATGAAATTGGTGTAATACATGAGCGTCAATCTAAGCATGGTTACGATTTGAGAAAATGAAACGTGTCTTTTAATCATTCTGGACAGTACCGTGCATAGGAGATTGGCGATGAGCACCACCCAGATTTGTTTCTGGATGGCATTCACGCTCTCGCCATAGAAAAAGCGTAAAGGAAAATTCTGTTTCAGTTGCTTGTAGAGTGTTTCTATAGCTAGTCTGCGCTAGTAAATTACAGCAAGTTCCTCAACCGATAGTTCAAAATTGTTGGTCAGCAACGTCACCGATTTACGAGAGTTATTACTTCATAGCTCTACGCATCGGGCTTCGTGCCTTACCTTCTCTTTCTCAAAAAGAATGAGACCTCTGCAAAACTCATTGTTCAAAATTTGCTCATTTCATCATATTTTGTACCTTTATAGTATGAAACAATGTCCTTCTTCTCCGAGTTTTGCTGACCTAATAGTTGGTCATCGTAAGGTTAAACAGACCTTTTTCTTTCAAATAGATCAGATAATTGACTGGAATCCCATTCGTGGACTTATTGAAATTGCTTACACCAAAGGCAACCGTCCCACTGGTCGTCCAAGCTATGACAGCCTTGTATTGTTCAAGACCGAACTTCTTCGTACATGGTATGGCTTGAGTGACGGCGAGGTCGAAGATCAAGTAAATGACCGTCTGTCCTTCAGTCGCTTTGTTGGTTTAGGATTGGATGACTGTGCTCCAGATAGTACAACTGTATGCCGTTTCCGTAACATTTTGGTTGAAGCCGACCTTTACGACAATGTGCTACAAGAGATAAATCGCCAGTTAGAGTTGGCTGGTGTTTTGGTTAAGCGTGGTGCCATCGTTGATGCAAGTATCACGGATAGTCCTCGTCGACCTCGCGGCCGTAAGGAATACGAAGTAGTTGAGGATCGTAATGAGGAATCAGGCAGGGATGTAGCAGAAAACGCAATGGTTAAAGAGATCGTCAAACCCAATGTTGATGGTGAAGCACATTGGGTAAAGAAGATGGGGAAGCTACACTTTGGTTACAAGCGACATTCGGTTACAGATGAGAACGGTTTGGTGATAGCCGAGGAAACCACACCGGCTAACAAAAGTGATATCAAACATTTGGAAAAGCCATTAGAAAAAGCTAAACTTCCACAAGGTACACCTGTTTATGCCGACAAGGGTTATGATTCTACAGCAAACAAGGATGTACTTAAACGTATGAAGCTCAAGAGTCGTATCATGCACAAAGGAGTAAGGGGACGTAAGCTAACGGAAAGAGAGCAGCGTGTTAATGTAGCCATCAGCAAGACACGGTACAAAGTGGAACGTACCTTTGGATCTATTCACAGATGGTTTCATGGTGGCATAGCCAGATATGTAGGTTTAGATAAGACTCACGCACAACACATCATGGAGGCTATTGCCTACAATTTATATCGAACTCCAGGGATAATTGTGTCTAATTCTCTCAAATAAGGGGAGAATATGAGATGAAATAGGGCATATACAGCCTAAAAATCAAAAATATTGACTGCTGGTGAGCCAATAGTGCTCAAAAACAAGAATGATAGAGAATGGGGTAAGGTTTTGCAGAGGTCTCAAAATAGATAGTAATGCTTGAAATTGCGGAAGTCATTGAAGTGGAAACAGATGAGAATAGTCATGATCTCAGCACGGCTCATTCGCCATTTACGCTTTCTATGCTTGATGCCGTCAGGCTCTTGCAGAGCCAGTTTTGCTATTTCAACATCAAATTCCTTGCTAGAAATCATCTGCAATACAAAAAATTCTCTGTAATTTTGTCTTTGGTAATCAATCGCTAT
>NZ_HG417090.1:63598-117405 GCF_000455445.1 Hoylesella timonensis 4401737 = DSM 22865 = JCM 15640
CAAAGTGGAACGTACCTTTGGATCTATTCACAGATGGTTTCATGGTGGCATAGCCAGATATGTAGGTTTAGATAAGACTCACGCACAACACATCATGGAGGCTATTGCCTACAATTTATATCGAACTCCAGGGATAATTGTGTCTAATTCTCTCAAATAAGGGGAGAATATGAGATGAAATAGGGCATATACAGCCTAAAAATCAAAAATATTGACTGCTGGTGAGCCAATAGTGCTCAAAAACAAGAATGATAGAGAATGGGGTAAGGTTTTGCAGAGGTCTCAAAATAGATAGTAATGCTTGAAATTGCGGAAGTCATTGAAGTGGAAACAGATGAGAATAGTCATGATCTCAGCACGGCTCATTCGCCATTTACGCTTTCTATGCTTGATGCCGTCAGGCTCTTGCAGAGCCAGTTTTGCTATTTCAACATCAAATTCCTTGCAGAAATCATCTGCAATACAAAAAATCTCTGTAATTTTGTCTTTGGTAATCATCGCTATAACATTTGTAACTTGTTGATAATTATATATAAAGGTACAAAAATATAGCGTGATTACCAACTTTTTTATCAGTTTCTTATCCCGAATTCAGGTCTTTAGTTTCCCACTGCTTGCCAGTGGGAGCTGACCGGGATTGAATTTTATGTGCATGGTAACAGTGGGGATGCAATGGATGCGCAAGGAATTTTCAGGGAATTTTGGATGGATACCCAATTTTGATAGAAATTGTGGAGGGTCTGTCCAAAATTCCCTGAAAATAGCTTCTGCGGTACTTTCGCAGGAATGGAGACCACACTACCTTTGCACAATAAAATCAATACTGGCAGCTACCTGGTAAGAAGTAGGCAACGCTTACTGAATAAATAACTCCGCAGGAGTAATAGAGGGGTTGGGATAAGAACAAAACTTACGATAGTGTGTTTTGCAGGGCTATCATGAAGTCTGTGCCACTGGCTCTGACGAAATGAAGAAAAGACTTTAGGGAAAAGGCAAAGATACCAGGGTTGTGTAGGTTGGCAGTACGTTGAATACTGCCAACTGATTTGGGGCTTACTCGCAGGTTGGAAATCAAGGTCGGACACAGTACGAAAAAGATAAAAGTTAATCGAACTCTAAAATTAGATGCAGAAATACCGCTTTAGAGTTTTTTTTGAGTTCGATTTGCATTATCTTTGCAAACAAATAATAATCGAAAACTCTCTATGGCGAATATTGGATATGCAAGGGTATCAAGCAAAGAGCAGCATCTTGATATGCAGCTCACGGCATTGAGGGATAAGGGATGCCAGACTATCTTCCAAGAGAAGGTGTCGGGCATCAGGCAACGCCCAGAGCTTGAAAAGTGCCTTTCCTTTCTTAGGGAAGGTGATACGCTCGTGGTCTATAAATTCGACCGATTGGGGCGGTCGCTCAAAAACCTGCTGGAGATTTTCGATTCGCTTCACAATCGAGGCATCGCCCTCATATCAATCAAAGACGGCATTGACGGCAATTCCAACACAGGCAAACTCATGATGACCTTGATGGCAGCATTGGCGGAGTTTGAGCGATCGGTGATTGCCGAAAGATGTTCGGCTGGGCGAAAGGAAGCTCAACTAAAGGGAAAGAAGTTTGGCAGACCGAAAGGATTGCCTACAACGAAGATTGATGCTTGCGCTGTACTTTACAAGTCGGGCGAAAGCATAGAGGACATACAAACCAGTCTTGCCATCAAATCGAAGTCAACGGTTTATCGTTGGCTCCGATCAAAGGGCATTGAACCAAACAGAATAAAATAACAGTCTCGAATATACCCGACAAGGCGTATGAGTATATCGTCAATGGCAAGTCGGCTATTGAATGGATAGTGGAGCGTACATTCTGCTGCTGTACGCTGCTTGTCGGTTGTAAAAAATCTGTCTGTGTCATTTGTCTTTTGAATTGTGGCAGGGTGGTTAGCCCTGCCGTTACCTCTGTTAAGCTACTACCTTGTACTCATGAACATAGATGTAAACATCATCTTCTTCCTGTTCTTCGTTCCACTTGTCTATTTCTTCCTTTGTCACGTGCTCTCTGTTTATTAGTTTCGCCACATAGTCCAAAGCTTCCTTTTCCTCTGTAAAATACTCATGGTCGTATTGATTGTTTATGGCAGACTCTACATAGAATCTGTCAGAGAAATACTTGCCTTCGGCATCATTCGTGGCATAAACCTCGCATCCGGGTTCCTCGACGATGTAGTAGATGGTAAGGTCAGGCATCAGTTCTGATAAGACCTCATAGAAGTCGGTGGCTCCCCATGCCTCTTCTGCGTCGATGCGAAGCACCTGCCCATCGAAATCGTAATACTCGATGAAGCCCCGAAGATACTTTTTCATCTGCTTATCGGTGGCTCCCAACGCCTTCACGACGTTGCCCTCCCAATCGTCGCTTGCAGTCTCTGTGAGAGGCTTTTTACGACCTTTCATAAAGTCGTCAATCACCTTATAAACCTTGCTTACATCTTCTTTGCTACCCTCAATAACGTAGCTTGTACTTGCCCAATTTGCCATAGTTCTAAAGTTTTGAATGTTATCAATATGTTGTCTTAGTTAGTAAAAGCGTTGAGACGCTGCGCCTCAAACTCCCACTCATATCCTCGTTTGTTACATTGTGTCTGCAAGATGCACCTTATCGCCTTGGCATCGTCCTCGGTCATACCCCGATGCACTATCAGTTGTGCGATAATGTCCTCCATATCTTCACCGATACAGACAAGCTCCCTCGATGCGAGGGAGTGCCATTCGTCTGTTCGGTAAACCAAGTAAATTACCTTTGTTTTCATCATAGAAACGTTAGAAGTGAAAATCTATGATACCTCCAACATAAATCTTGCTGCCTACCTCCAAATTCTCAATCCAGCGCATCAGCTCCACCGACTCTTCGGCATAGGTCTGGTCGGTCTCTGCGCTCAGATAGAACTGCGATGCGGTGTCGAGTGGGTTCTTTAGCACCCTTTCGAGCTTGTAGGAATGCCCAACAAATTTCAAAACATTCTCGACATTCAACTCCGATGCGAGGTCTTGAATACGCTTTACCCACTGCTCCTTCCACTCATCGATACCACCTTGATACTCAAAGGTTGTCTCATCTATCTGTCGAAACATACCAGAAGATAGAATGTAGCCTTTCAGTGTTTCGATAGCACTCTTGCGCCCTTCTTCCGAAATTTCTGCACAATAGTCGTAGTCTGTGCCGTCACCCTGATATAGTGTGTCCTCGTTGATAGTCTCCTTAATTGGAGTGTCTGAAATCTGATAAATCCATGCGTGCATAGTCGTAATGTTTTAAGTGATACATTTCCCCTTAGTTTTGCTGCTTTTGCAGCATCACTGTCGGGATTTCAAATTTTATGTGCAAGTGGTCAGCAAGTCCATGAGGCAGATAAGCCAAGTAATTTTGAGATATTGTCATGGAATACCCCAATCTGTGATTGGTGGAAGGCTGCCGTGAGAATATCGCAAAATAGCGCAGCGGTACTTCGGCGTTCTGCCGGACTTGCTATCTTAGCTAAGTAAAATTAAATCCAGACAGTGATTGCAGGAGAGTAAACGACTCACATAGGGATATAGGAAGAATGAGATAAGGGAAGGAAGCAAAGACTGCCTATGAAGGCATCAGCATAGAATACTGATACTACCGCTCTCCCGAAGTCCCTTGAAAGACTCTGTTGGCGATCCTGCAAGGTCAGAAACTGTGTCTTTCATGGGATTAAAACAGCAGAAACTGTTTTAAGGGTTTTTGCGTAGCCAGTGTTCCATTAAGCAGTCTGCCATCTTCGCCGCTGTCGCAGTGGAGCGAAAGAGGAACAGGACAAAGACGAAGATGGCTGCAGCGTGATGGAACTCTGGCGGAGCAGGCGTGAGGAACAAGCCGAAAGGGAAAGAAGTAGTAACAAAAACTTGCATTAGCGTGTTTTTGCAATGGGTGAAAGAAGTGGCTACCTCGGTAGTGACTTGCAATTTTAGGGCATAGTCTTGACAATAGGGCTTGGGGGAATGGAGGGTGCTGCGAGCTGTGTGAGCAGCACACGGCGAATGGTGGAATGTGGCACCATGCTTGCACCATCATTCCACCACAATAGCGTTTTATGAGCGAAAGGTTTTTAAGTTCACCATCATAGACTGATATACTACTTTGGTATATCCTTCCTGCTTCAACAGGGCTATCTCTCTTCTTGAATAAGCCATTGCCTGACTCTTATTCATTCCAAACTTGCTTTTCATAGGTCGGTTAGGTCGCATGGTCTGTACTTCGTATTGCTCTTGATAGATGGGTACGAAAGTCTTTCTCTTGATGATTTCAACTCTTGGATAACGTAGCATAATGGACGTATTTGCGCCCCGATGGTTAGTCGGGGCATTACCTTTGATTAGAGTGATGCAAGCCTTTCTGCAGCTTTGCAGATAAGGTCTTTCAACTGCCCCTTATTAAGTTCGGGTAGCAAGTCTATGACCATAAAGTTCTCTGTGTCCTCAATCGCCACACCTCGCTTGGCAAGAATAGACTTGATGTCCAAAGTGCTGCAGTCGTTGTATGACTTACTGCAGCTTGTTGTCATCGGTGTCTCGTCAAAAAAGGATATGCTATTGCCTTCCAAATCTTCTGGTTCACCGATACCGATAAAAGCATCAATGCGAAATTTGCGATCTTCGCCCTTGTCGGTATCGAAATAGGCAAAATATCTTCCCGAAACATCTATGCCGTCAGACAGAATGCCATGTGCATATCTGATAGTTCCATCTGCCTTACGATAGGCGAAGGCAGTCTTGCCCTCTTTCTTCATCTTTTCCTTGAGCTTTACAATAAGCGCAAGACAGATGTCGTGATGCTCGTCCATGGTTTCTTGCCGAAGTTCACCCACCTCCACAAGGTTCTCTATGATAAATGACCTCCATCCCTTGCAGTCCACATCATAGTAAGCAAGGGTATAATTGCACTGATGATGCTTTGATTTCCCCTTTATGGTATGTCCGATGCCATACAAGGTTCCACACGCATGGCGTTCCGTGCCGTCCTTTTTCTTGTAAACGAAAGAAACGATGCCTTTACGAAGTTTGGCTACCAATGTGTCAAATAGATTTTCCATTTTATCTTATTTTTATAAACACTCGCCAAATAGGTGCTACTTGGTGAGTGTCTGATGTTCTGTTTAGTTCAAGAGTTCTTCTATATCCTCGGTGCATTGTACCTCCAAATGATTGAAATAGAAGTGTGTGTCAAGTGTGCAGTTCACATAACAATCAAACATTTCACGCTCACAACCTCTATAGTCTACATATTCTTCTATCACCTTTAGCCAAAGTGTTTCCATTAAGAAGTTGCGCACGTTGGAAAGGTCGTACCCTGCGGTGTCGATAGCCTCGTTCAAATCCTCGTCCGTCCAATCATAGCCAAAGTTGGAGCGAAAGTTATCAAGTTGATAGTCGTTCTTGAAAAACCCTAATGACGTTAAAATCATTTCTCTGTTTGAAATATCCATAATCGTGATGCTTTAAGTGATACATTTCCCTTTAGTTCTTTGCTGTTTTGCAGTAGGAGACTGTCGGGATTTCTAATTTTACGTGCCAGAGGGAGCAAGGTCAACAGGTAGATAAACAAAGTAATTTGGGAAGAATTTCATGGAAACCCCAAATCTTTGATTTGAGGAAGGCTGCTATGTAATTCTTCTCAAATAGTATGGCGTTACTTTGCGTTCTGCCGACCTTGCTAACTTTGCAAAGGAAAATGAAAAACCAGACGGTCTTCTATAGAATAGCAGAAAACTAATCATGATTAGATTTTTGAAATAAAATCATTCAAAATATCGTATATAGTAACTATTTTGTAATTTTAGAGTGATTATCAACCAGTAAAGTATGACAAAAGTAATCCATGTTCACCTGATTCAGAGACATAAAAGCTATTATTTCGGATCGATCCCTGCCATTTACAGTACACTGACGGCTGACGAGATTGGCATTAGGCAATCTTCGCTGGAGCGTGTGGGGCTTAGCAAAGGTGGTGTAGTGCTCAATAAGAAGGCTATCATAAGTGCTGGAGAACTGATACGTTCAAAAATTAAACAACATAAGGGAAAGTAAGAAAATAGGGATGCGAAACGGCATCCAGAGAACACGAATGAAACGATTGATAACAAAGGTTCAAATCCACCTTTTTGAGAAAATGCGTAAAACGCTGATATTTAGCAAGAAAAAATATACTGAATTATCTTTACAGAAATTAAAAATCATTTCATGTTAAAAAGTGTTCGGAGTAAAAGTGGGTCAAAAAGTGGGTCAAAAAGTGGGTCAAAAAGTGGGTCAAAAAGTGGGTCAAGAAATAAACAAGGGGAAACTAAAAATCCCTAAGTTGTTGTAACTTAGGGATTTGCGCTTAATGCGATTGCGGAGAGAGAGGGATTCGAACCCCCGGCACCTCTCAGTGCGACGGTTTTCAAGACCGTTGTAATCGACCACTCTACCATCTCTCCTTCACATGATTATGTGACTTTAATTGTAAAGCGAGTGCAAAGGTAAATGTTTTCATAGAAACAAAAGAATAAATACAGAAAAGAATTGATAGATTAATATTTGTTAACATTAGAGTGTGGGTATTGGAATTGAACACTAAGTGTAAAGCTTACTTTTTGTGATTAGATTGTTTCTTGGTTTGCAGGTTCGTTTTGTCTTGGCTGTATATTTAGCATTTTATATCTGTTGAATATTTAACATTCGATATGAGGATGACAGTTGTTCTCCCTTACTGGGGAATAAGGAGTAGGGAACAAAGTCGAATGCTTACTTTCCGACACACAAACCTTGTTCTTACATTTTGTCATTGATACTGAACAAACACAACAAGACTTCTTTTACTGCTATTAAGCCTTATTTGAAGTTGAATGCCACGCCATGCACTTACAGCTGAATGTCAGTTTTCAACACCTAAGTAGTTAAATAAGGTTAATAAATAAAAGAATTATAGTACTATGCTTTGCAAGGTACTTGTATTTTGCATACATTTGCATCATCAACCATAAATTGATGATTATGAATGTAGACAATGTGAAATCACAAATGCGCAAGGGAATGTTGGAATACTGCATTTTGTTGTTGCTGGAAAAACAGGCAGCCTACACGTCTGACATCATTCAGCGGCTCAAGGAGGCCGAACTGCTGGTGGTGGAGGGAACGCTGTATCCGCTGCTTACACGACTGAAAAACGATCACTTGCTGAGTTATAACTGGCAGGAAAGTACGCAGGGACCACCCCGAAAATACTATATGCTCACCGACAAAGGGGCAGTCTTCCTCCGCGAATTGGATAAGGCGTGGGGAGAGATTGCCGCCACTGTCAATTTTCTGAAACAATCTAAATAAGTTATTCATTATTCAACCAGTCATTATGAAAAAAAATATTACCATCAATATGTTAGGCAGGCTTTACGCCATTGATGAAGACGCCTACGGACTGTTGCAACAATATATCGACACGCTGCGCAGCTATTTTGCGCATAAGCCCGATGGAAAAGAGATTGCCGACGACATTGAGGCTCGTATCGCAGAACTGTTTGACGACCTTAAGGCACAGGGAGTTGAGGCTATCAATATTCAGCACGTGCAGGACATCATTACGCGAATCGGAGATCCCAAAGAGATGGATGAGGATGAGCCGAAAGACGAGGAGACGGTAGAGCAAGATGCGGAACAGTCGGAGGAAAAGAGTACGGTCAACCGACTGAAGGAGGAAGTTGCTGCTTATTTCGAGCGATTGAGAAAATCGGGCAAACGCCTTTATCGCGACCCCTCCGATAAAAAGATCACTGGACTGCTGGCTGGATGCGCCCGCTACTTTGGTGGCGACCCTTTGTGGTGGCGGTTAGCTTGTGTGCTGCTTGTCTTTATCACTTTCAATACGTCTTTGTCTTCTGGCATGTTTTTCCACGTAACGCCGTTTACATGGACACCGCTTTGGCTGGTGCTCATCTATTTCATGATTTCAATCATCACGCCAGTGGCACAGAATCCCGAAGACCGACTGAAAATGAAAGGAAAGGATGTGACGCCACAAAGCTTGGCACAGGAAGTGACCGAAGAACACGTACAGGCAGATATTCCTCAAACTCGGCAGAGTGGGGCGATAGGATGTGTAGGAGGTTTTTTCAAAATTATCCTGCTGCTGATGAAAGGCTTCTTAATTCTTGTCTGCATTTTTGCCGGATTGGGATTGGTTACTTTATTGGCAGCCCTCATTGTGCTGCTGACCATGCCCGATCTGTTTGGCGACATTGAATTTGCGACGCTCTATTCAAATGCGGTTAGTCCAACATTGAGTGTGGTATGTGTTGTCAGTATGGCAGGTGTGCTTTTCATTCCCCTTTATTGCGGCATTCACTCAATACTTAGCAACACCAAGAAACTCCTGCCGATGGGTACTCCGCAACGCTTGATGTGGGTGGGCGTATGGACTGCGAGCCTCATTGTGGCGATTGTCAGTGGCATCGCCATTGGTGCAAGAATTTCCATTGCCGAGGAGAAACAAGGTGATATGAGACACGAGGCGTACATCAAGAAGAATACACACAATGGCGTATTCATCAACGAAACCGATTGGGATTTCCTGAATCAAGGCGGATGGTATTTGTTGGTCGATCCGTCAAATCGTGAGGATCACTACACTTCAAATGGAGAATATTACACTGGCAACCAGAATGTGCGGTATTTGGACGGTTACTCAGACTGGGGACTGAACTATCAAGTGGAGCGTGAGAAAACCGATGTTGCCCCTGGCACATACACTTTGAGTGTGGTCGCTCGTACCAATGGCAAAGGAGCCTATGTATATGCCATTGCCGATGGACACAAATATATGGTGGAGATACCAGCCAATGGCAATACGAGTGGGAATATCTGGGCAGAGGCGAAACGTAGGTTGAGCATCGCAGACTCGCTCTCATCCGATCCGGACAGGACCTATTATCAGAATATCGTTGAGGCTAACGATGGCAATGGATATGGATGGAACCGCATAGAGCTCAAGAATATACGCAGTACCAAAGGCACCGTTCGCTACGGTGTTTCCACCAAATCGAGCTTCACAGGCACCACTTTCGCAGGGCAATGGGTATCGGCAGCCGACTTCAACTTGAAATAGATGGCGCAATCAAGTTTACTTTTGCAAACAATAGTGTGGATGTTAGTGTGAATGATGGCTTATATTGACTATTTACTCAGAGTTGATGAAGAATCATGATTTTTAGGTATTGTAATATTTTTATTCATTTAATACTTTTGCAAAATAATTTAGCGTTCATTAAATACATTAAAATGAATCGCTTAATATAGTATTTACAAATATTATTTCACATGAAGAAAAAAAATTACTTAATTCTTAGTATGATTATTACGACGTATGCATTTGGTAATGCCAAAGAGCATATTAAGACAGATTCAACGTATCTTTTAAAGGAAGTCGTTATAAACACTACACGTATCCCTGAAATAAAGTCAAATGCTGCTGCAACAGTAACAATTATAGATCAAAAGCAAATTGCAGCAATGAGTAAAGCAGAACCTGATTTATCTCACCTTTTAGGTTTACTTACTCCAAGCATGGCGTTAGCAAGCAATACAACAAGTTCACGCTCACAATCTCTTCGAGGCAGGGGTGCTCTCATATTAATAGACGGGATTCCACAATCCACTCCATTAAGATCTACAGACCGTGATATACGTTCTATAGATGTCTCTGCTATTGATCACATTGAAATAGTAAAGGGTTCGACTGCATTATACGGAAATGGTGCTATCGGTGGTGTGATAAACATTATCACAAAAAAGAATACAAAGAACAAAAAAATTGCCGGTGAGTCTTCTCTCTCAGGTTCAACTTATAATTTCTATCATGGAACACAAGGAATGGGCTATCGTGTCAACCAACAACTTTATGGTTCTATAGATAAGTTAAACTATCTTGTTAGCGGTTCTTTTGTAAAAACAGGTAGTAGTATTGATGGTTCTGGGGAATATATCTCTCCACGCTATGGGTTAGGTGATACTTATACGTCAAATGCTCTTATTAAATTAGGCTATGCATTATCAGCCAAGAATAAAATAGAATTTATGTATAATTTCTATCGGAGCTTGCAGCATACTGCTCTTGTTCAGCAAAAAGGAGAATATCTAAAGAGTCCAGCTATAGGTATCTTCGGTGAAAAAGACCCACAGGCCACTGATGAAGGCACACCATATAATCATAATGCGTATCTAAAATTTTCCTCTCGTAAATTATTCTCAAATACAGATTTTGAAGCTTCTATATATGGTACAAGTTTATACACAATATTTGATTTCAGAAAACATAACCCGAAAAAACCGCGCTGGGAAGAAAAAAGTGGACAAGCTACCATCAAAGATCAAAAGATTGGTTTCCGTTCTCAATTTAATACATTCTTGTCAATATCTGACAATCTCTTCACTCGTCTTACTTATGGATATGATTATCTTTTAGATAAAACCTCTCAGCCACTTGTAGATGGACGTTATTGGGTTCCTAAACTTCAGAGTAGTAATCATGCTCCATTCTTGCAAACAAAGACAACTCTTTGGCAATGTCTTAATGTAAAATTAGGAGGACGTTATGACGTTATAGATGTCAATGTACCTGATTACGATATATTGCGTACAAAACTCAGCAGTCCTGAAGTACATGTTAAGGGAGGAAAACTAAAATATGATAATTTCTCATTTAATGCAGGTATATCTTTCAATAAGTTGCCGATATTTCAACCTTTCGTTGCCTTTTCGCAAGGTTTTTCTATTTTTGATTTAGGGCGGACGCTGCGTGCAGCTAAAGAAGACGTTTTATCCAAGATTATTACTGAGCCAGTAAAGACAAATAACTTTGAATTAGGTGTATACTCTGATATCAATCATAGGTTACAGCTAAATGGATCTGTTTTTTATACTTATTCAAAGTTGGGAAGCGACCTTAAAATTGATGAAGCTGGTTTTTGGGTAGTCAACCGAACACCTCAAAAGGTATATGGAATGGAATTGAATGCAGATGCGCAAATATTAAACAACTTAAAAGCAGGTGCCAATTTCACATGGTTTGAGGGGAAGCTCAAGTCTACTTCAGACAAATGGGATACCTATATGTCTAACATATCTATCCCTGCAGCCAAGTTTGCTATGTATATTGATTATGCTCCCATTAAGAATATGTATATGCAGCTACATTACGTTCATACAGGAGACCGTAACCGCTTTGATACCACAGGTAAAGGTAGATATAAAGAGGGAGAAGGAAAAGTTAGTAGTATAAATTTACTCAACTTTTCAACAGGAATAAGTTTAAAGGATTGGGAACTTAATTTAGGTATCTCAAACTTGCTTAATAATACTTATTATACACCGGCTTCTATGTTGATGGCAAGAGATGCAGAGTATGCGCATGCTGATGGACGTAAGATAACATTAACTGCTACATTTAAGTATTAGAAACTGAGGTCATAATGATGACCAGCATTAAATATATATTGGGAGTTCTACAACAATGTTCTCAAATAACATGTTCAAAAAGTTCATTTTTTGATGCAAATTAGAGGAATATAATTCTTAAGAATTTCGTACTGATAATATTATAATAATGAGTCAAGATGGAGCGTCAATACTCCATTGCAATAAGTACGAATCTATAATATTGAAACAAACCCTCCCTTAAAAGATAGAAAGAGCCATATCAACACTCGAAAACAGAGTTTGATATGGCTTTCTTAATATGCTCGTAAGAATCCAGTATTAGTTGTCTTAGTGTGGGTTAGCTATTGAAACTCGTGTGGAATGATACATTCAGCTTTGTTTTTATAGCCATTTGAAAATCAATAAAACAATCACTGATAAAAGTTGACAAAGTGAGCAGGTTCTTGTAATATTATAGAAAAAATAAATAATTATGAAAGAAAAATAGTCAATCAACTAAACTAAAGGGATTGTCGCTAATAAAATTAACCACACTGCTAAATTATTAAATTCCAAAATTATAAAGTAACATTCTCGGAAAACTTTACGAGTTTCTCTCCTCAATACTCGACTCCCTATAAAGTCAACCAGTAATTTCAAATTTAGTCATTCAAGGAAGAAATCCTTTTTGTCCTAAAAAATGACAAAAAAACGGGGGTTGAAAAAGTGGTAAATAGAGAGAAAAATAAGCATACTATGTGTAAAAAGCAGGTGTATGATGCTCTTGAAAGAGTGAAAAAAGGGATTTTTTCGCTTAAAACATTGAAATAAGGTTGCTGTGAACAGTAGTTTGTACGACTATTCACATGGAGTAAGGGGACTAAAGCATGTAGATAAGGGCATTAGGTCAATGCTTTAGTGCTTAGAAAGTTTGAAAGATGGACGTTAATTTGCGACACATTGTTGTAATAGATTGTGAGACAAATAGATACAAAAGTCGCTCATTTCTCGCGTATTTGAGACGAAGATGCAAGTTGGTTGTAAATATGCGAATTATGAGGAGGGTGTTGTAAAGATATTTCACATTTTTTTGGACGAGAATGTTTGGTTTTGTTAAGCGTTTTTCCACTCGTGGGCTTGTCCACAAATGCAACTTTTCCACATAAAAAACGACATATTTTGTGGTTGTAAACAGCGTCGAAGAAATGAACAACGAAATTAGCAAAAAGCACGAAAATATGTGTGCGATGTTAAGAAACCAAAGAACGTAGCCGTTCTGTTGAAAAGAAAGTGCCTTTGCATGGCTTGAATGTAGGCTGGTTCTATAAATTACCACCGCATATAGTCATTAAATTTTTATGAAATACGTTTTGTTATCTTTTGGCTTCTTTTTGGTTCAAAATGTAAGTTCGTTCAGTCGTGTAGCTCGCTACACTTCTTCACTCTCTTGCATTTTGACCTCAAAAATAAGCTCAAAATCTAACAAAGCTAATTTATAGAACCAGCCTATAATGAACGCTAACGATCACCGAACGAAACGGATTTGGCAACGACACACAGCGTGTTGATGTCGGCAGAGCTGTTTCTTTCGAAGAACGTTAGCGTTCTTTGATTCCAACTGTCGGATTCGTATTCGATGTTCAGTTGGTTAGGGCATTGCCTGCAACTTAGTTGAGAATTGTAAATTCTGCACAAGTAGCAAAGTCCTGCCCATCGTGTGAATGAAGTGCGGTGAAGCGGAGATAACGTGCTTTAACGGGCTTGTTAAACATTACTCGCTGTAGTGCTTTTGTTTTTGGGAATGTTCCGTCACTCCCTATTTGCGTCCACGTCTTTCCGTCTTGGCTAACTTCGACACGATAGTCCTTTACAAGTCCATTCCATGAATCTTGGCGGGGCAGGTAGGTAAAGCCAGTCATTGTCTTTACGGCTCCTCCATCCAATTCAAACCAGTGCGGATAGTTTGCCACAGTAACGCTGTACATGGTGTGCCAGTAGGTGCGTGGGTTCCCATCGACAAGGTGGCTGGCATCCCCCTCTCCACTTTCAACACTGGATGCAAAACTGACGGTTACAGGAATGGTTTCTATCTTGTCAAACGATTCCTCATACTTGAAGTTCGATTCTTTCTGCCACGCATTTACCTTACCGCCGTTGCGCAGATTGAACGGTCCATCGTATTTCATGGTCTTGTTTTTACCGTTGAGTTGGTAATAGACCGTATGACCTTGCTGGCCTTTGATGGTAACCTGACCCGTGTTGTCGCGTGTGATTGAAAGCGGAACTTCTGATGATGAACTCACCATTCCTGCCGCATTGAGTGTCGTGGAACGCATGTCGCTGACGGGACGAATGACGTATCCGAAGGTATGGGGCACTGCTTTCACCCTATCTTTCACCAAGGGAGCGCCTTGTCCACAACTGTTTCCACCCAATCCGGTGATGGCCAGGTCGAGATGGAGGTAGATACCATCGCTCTGTGGCAGTTCGTGTGGATGGTTAGCCATGGCCAGTTGCTGGGCGGAATAAGGCAGAGCGGAGAAGCTCATGTTATTCGTTGCGGTCGTAGCGAAGATGACTGACCGTCCATCTTCTCCCTGCAATGCTACCCAACGCGAATCGTTATGGTTGGCCATGTCCTGCGGTTTGGGGAAGTTTACGAACTCATCGGCCACATCTTGCTGTTCATAAATACCGATGTGCTGGGCGGTTTTTCGATCAGGATAGTTACCTATTGGGCCACGACCGTTGTAAACCATCATGCTCATGTCAGCAGGCAACTTCATGACATAGCCCAAACGAGGCAGGATGAGTTGTGTCTTGTTTGAGGTAATGCTACTTTGGCTTTCCACGCTTCCATCGGGATAAACGGTGTAGATGACGTTGGTGGTGAACTTGAAGTCGGGACGTTTTCCCGTTTCTACCAACTTCTTCCAATTCTTGTCGGCTCCTTCCAACTTGGCTGTAGACAATCCTTGACTCTCAACCTTGAAGCTAAGCGACACGCTACCATCACGGTTGCTCACCCATTTACAGTCCAATGCCTTGTGTTGCAGGTTGTGCAATCCATTCTCATACCATGCCTGGTAAGCCCAATTATCATTGTTAACCCATGCACGAAAGGCGTCGAGCTTGGGGCCGTTGCCTGCTGCAATGATGGTTTTTCCACCGTATACCAAACTATGAAGCGAACCCGTGGACTTGTCAAACACAATGGTGTTGCCGTTACCAGTGACTGTGATTTTGGATTCTTGTTGCATCACCTTGAGCGGCTGTAGGCTCTTATCCATCGTAGATGCAAGCGAAGGGCGCGTTATGGCTTTGTGAAGCTCCAGTTGCTGGTCAGCCTGAACATAGCCAGCCTTTGCCCAAGGTTTGTCGGCCTTGAGCTTAAAGCTGACGTCAAGACGGTAATCCTTGCCGGAATCCAGTGCATCGCAAAGTCCATCGACGCGCACCGTCTTGTGTTGGCGTGGCAGCACGCTGCCTAAAGGCAACACACCTTTTTTTACACGGATGCCATCAGCACTCAGCGACCAATGCACTTCATAGTCGGTTAAATCGTCAGTGTAATAGTTCTTATTGAAGATGTCGAGCGTGCCATCTTGCTGGTTCGCCCACGAAATGCCCACGTTTTGGTACACTTTTTTGACCTCAAAATATTGTGGCTTAGGTTTCATATCTCCAAAGATGATACCATTCATCACAAATTGTCCATCGTTGGGCGTGTCTCCAAAGTCGCCACCATAAGCCAAATAGCGTTGACCGTCCTTGGTATAGTTGTACATACTTTGGTCAATCCAGTCCCAGATAGCGCCTCCCATGAAGTAATTAGACGATTCGATAGCGTCCCAATAATCTTGCAAATTTCCCACTGCATTACCCATGGAGTGTGCATATTCAGAGATATGGAAGGGGTATTTGATGTTCATCTTTCCCTTCACAGCTGTTCGAACCCAGTCAATAGAGGGGTATTGATTCGACCCCATGTCTACAATGTCATTATTGCGTTCGTACTGTACGGGGCGAGTTTGGTCAACACTCTTCAGTGCTTGGTATGCTGCCACAAAGTTTTTCCCGGGTCCTGCTTCGTTCCCTAAGCTCCAAATAGCAATACTGGGTTCGTTGATAAACGATTGTACCATCTCCATCACCCTTGCCACATGTGCCTTGCGCCATTCCTTTGGATGAGAAAGCGACTCTTTTCCATAAAAATACTCATGGCTTTCGATGTTCGCTTCGCTTTCGAGAACGATACCATATTTATTGCATAGATAATAAAAATAAGGGTCGTTGGGATAGTGCGATGTTCTCACGTGGTTGATGTTGGCTCGCTTCATCATCATGATTTCCTGAAACATCTGTTCGCGTGGAATAGCATGACCTGTTGTAGGGTTAGTATCATGGCGGTTTACACCCTTCAACTTCAGTGGTTGGTCATTGATATAAAAGTATCTCCCAGCCATGTTAAATTCGTCTTCATTGGCGGGTGTGTCCTTGATTTCTACGGTGCGGAAGCCGGTTTGAACGCTCACAACCTCTGCTACCTTATTTTTTTTGTCCTTCAGTACTGCCACCAAAACATAGACATTGGGTTCTTCGGGTGTCCATGGCTTGATATTATTGAACTCAAAATCATCGTTCACCGACATACAAGTGCCACTCTTTAAGTTCATTGGCTGGCTCGATAACATGGTGGAAACCAATTTGTTTTCGTCACCAAACAATTTGTTTTCGTACAATTGATACGAAATGTTGTAGTTCTTGGCAGCTTTCTTGTTCAAGTTTTCTACCGTTGTTACGATGTTTAATGCTCCCTTGCCATTTTTGAAAGTTGGCTTCACCACCAAATTCTGGATATGAACTTTTGGCGTTGCATATACGGCGACACTGCGAAAGATGCCCGGTAAACGAAACATGTCTTGAGCCTCAAGGAACGATCCATCACTGGAGCGATATACTTCGACGGCAATATCGTTCTTTCCAGCATGTATATAAGGAGAGATATCAAAGCGAGCTGCATCACGTGAGTTCTTTGAGAACCCCACATATTGGCCATTTATCCATAGATAAAAGAAGCTGTCTACACCGTCAAACGACACAAACACCTCGCGCCCATCCCAGTGATTAGGAATGGTAAACGTGCGCTTATACGAGCCCACTTCATTGCGATATTTGTACGTGGTATAGTTCTTGGGCGGCTCTCGCATCACTCCAAGACGCCAGTCGTCAACAGCGATGTTGTATTTGAAAATCACCCACTGGTTCACATAAATGGGCACACCGTATTTCAAACTTCCATCTTTTTGGACACCTTGCAAATTCCAAGAGCCAGGAACTTTGATATTATCCCAGTTTTGAGTAGAATAATTCGTTTTATAAAAGTCGACTGGGCGTTCGTCTGGATTTTTAGAAAAATGAAATTTCCATTCCCCATCCAAGCTCATTCTATAAGACGAATTTTCTGGAAGAAACTTACGAGCTTCTTCTACGGTGGCGAAAGATGAAAAATTGGCACGCGGTTGCAACTTATTATAGCTCAATTGCTCTGGCGATTGCCATTCCTTCCCCGTTGGCGAAGACGCATTTCCATATTCAAAGCCTTCGAGCAGCTGGTTGTCTGCTATGGAAGAAAGCCCCAAAGATGCGAATAAACACAAAATGATAGTTCTCAATTTCATCATAAAGTAGGTTTTAATTATCAACGTTTGGTTATTGGAACTACAATATTACAAAGAAAAATTGAGAAAAAGGAAGCATAATGAAATATTCAACAATAAAATGTACACTTTTACTCCTATTTCGTGAGCAAGGAGAGTCATTAAGGATTATATTCCCGTTTTTTAGTTCTCTTTTACGTATATATTGTAACTTTTACGTAATTTTGTGCGCTGAAACGAACAAAAACACTTCTTAAGTGACAACTCAATGCAGATGATGAATAGTATATTCCGTGGTGTAGGACAAGTCATGTTTCAAGGCAATGCGCTGTCGGGCGCATTGATGCTTGCAGGTATTGCTTGCAACTCCCTCCTCATGTGCTTGTTTGCCTTGGCTGGAAGTGCCATTGGTACATGTACGGCTGTTGCCCTTCGATATGACGGGGGACGCATCTGCGATGGCTTGTATGGCTTCAACGCTGCGCTGGTAGGTATCGCCGTACCCTGTTTCATGCCCATCCATGTAGCCTCTGTTTTGCTCATGGTGGTGGCATGTGTGCTGTCAACGCTGGTGACGCGACTGTTCGAGCGGCAACGGTTGGCTCCCGCGCTTACCGCACCCTTCGTGCTCATCACCTGGGCGATGCTGCTGTTGAGTCATATTTTCCCCCAGTTACAGCTGCCAGCAACGACAGCTGCCGATACTGCGGAAAGTTTCTCGCTGATGAGAGCTGCCTCACTGAGCTTTGGACAAATCATGCTTCAGGGCAACAATCTGCTCACTGGCTTGTTGTTTCTTCTTGTCATTTGTGTTAATTCATGCAAGATGGGCATGGAATCGCTTGTCGCCTGTGCGCTGTGTCTCACCGTGGTGTGGGTGCCGGGTGTCAGTACCACCTCGGTGAACAACGGTATATATGGCTACAATGCCATACTTGCAGTTTTGGCAGTTGCCAACATTCTTGGCATTGGCTCATGGACTTACGTCAAGGCATTGGTTGCCCTGATACTTACGTTGCTGATACAGTATGTAGGTTTGCACATGGGTTTTGTCACGCTCACCGCACCTTTCGTGTTGTCGGTGTGGTTAGTGGTTTTGTATCAGACTTTCGTAGTTAAAACCAAACAAGATTAAAAAAATGAAAATTAAAAGATGGTTAAGCCCCACCTTATGGGGCATTGTGCTTGCCACGACGGTGAGCATTCCCACCTTGGGCAAGATAGTAACAGTGGACAAGTCGATAAATATTGCCCGCAAATATGTCAATGTGAGCCTTTCGGAACACCATGCTACGAGGGCTTCGCATGGTACGCCACCTTATTATATCTATAACGATCGCCATGGACGGGGGTTTGTTGTGGTGGCAGGCGATGATGACATGGGACAAGTGTTGGGCTATTCGCACACAGGAACGCTCGACACGTTGCGTGCAAGTGGTGAACTTAAATTCCTGCTGAGTGCCTATCGTGACGCTTTTCATCAATTGCAAAGGCAACCCAGCACAAGAGCTACCGTTACCACTACGCCCCCTAACCGAAAGGAGGTGGCTCCGTTGCTCACAACGGCATGGAATCAAGACGACCCTTACAATCGTCTTACGGGGTACAACTACACGGGATGTGTGGCTACGGCGGTGGCACAAATCATGTATTATCATCGCTGGCCAGAGCGTGGAAAGGGCAGCTACTCGTACAAGGTGAGTTATGACAACCGCACGATGAGCGTGGACTTCAGTGAGTCGGTATACCCATGGGACAAGATGTTACCCAAATACAACACACGCATGGCACTTGCCAATGCGGAGGCTTGCGATGCTGTGGCGCTGCTCATGCGTGATGTGGGCGTGTCGGTGAACATGCAGTACACCCCTACATCCAGCGGTGCACAAACTTTCATGGCTGCCAAGGCACTGAAAACGTACTTCAATTATTCCACCTCCATGCTCAACAAGTCTGATGAGGGTGCAGCTGCTTTCATCCAGATATTGCGAAAGGAGATTGAAAATGGCTTCCCTGTGTACATCAGCGGCAGCGTGAAGTCGGGCGGTAGCGGACACGCATGGGTGGTAGACGGTGTAGATAAGGACAACCTCTTTCACATGAACTTTGGTTGGGGAGGCGGTGGCGACGGCTACTTCTCCGTTACAGCACTGAATCTTTCCACTACAGGACAGGAGTTTGGAGGAAAACCTCTCTCCTTTAACAAGCAGGTGCAGATAGTTTTGGTGCATCCCAACAAACCGGGAAGCGCACCCATTGATGCCGAACTTGCCGATGATGCCCCCAACTTGTGTTTCAACTCGGAGGGCAATATGAGCGTAGTTGGCGGCATGCCCACCAACAAACAGCAACCCATGACGGTTAGCTATCACCACTTTAGGAACCAAGCCAACGGAACGTTTGCCGGAGATATTGGCTTGGGCGTGTACAACGAGCAGGGCAAGCAAGTAAAAGTGGTGCCATCGGCATGGCACGACAGCGGCGGATATACCGCAGAGCGCGGCAAGTATAACGGTGGTGTGCTGCAATCGGGACAGCTGATTGATGATGCTTGCACGTTTACGGTGAATCTTGAAGGTCTTGCAGATGGACGCTACTACTTGCAGGCTGTATGCGCCAGCCTCAAGGATAAGGACACCTACGGAGCATGGTGCAGGATGAAAACGGCACCACGCATAGCCTTTCAGGTGCAAGGCAACGACGTGCGCCTATTTGAGAAACCCGATGACAAGGCACCTTTCGCATTGGCATCACATCCGTATACGCTCAAACCGTGTACTGCTGGCAACAAAGCCACGCTGTGTTTGACCATTCGCAAACTCACGGGTACGCCCTTCGATGGTACGGTGAGGGTGTCGCTTGTGGATGATGACAATCATGTGGTGGCTACGGGACAAACCGCAGAGGCAGTGGATTTTGAGATGTTTGCCGAGACCGAGGTAAGGGTGGACATGCACTTGCCCGACCATCTGCAGTCCAAGGAATACAAACTGAGGGTGGAGGTAATCAAGCAATATGATGCCGGCAACATTGCCACGGTGGGCATGGTGCATGGCGATGAGCCGTCTACGTTGCAAGTGGAGGCCGCTAAGCCCAGCGACAAGCTTTTCGTAAAACTCCAAGGAATGGTGCAAGACAACAGTGGCTCTTCCATACCGCCCACGAACGTAGACCTCAGTGGCAATCCATTGCTCAAGATAGGAGTGGTGATGACGCTCGCACCTCAAGCCACCTACAACGGCACATTGACGCTTTGCTTGATTGATACGAAAACTCAGCGACGCATATCCTTGGGCAGCAATGCTCAAAAGCAATACAACTTGTTAGGTGGAGGGGATGATGAAATATTTGTTACAGGATGGTTGAAGAACAATGATAACTTATGCGTCATCAACAACCGTACCTACCGATTGGCGTTGATGGGCATGGTAGACGGTGTGGAGTGTGATTTGTGGAACGAGAATTGCGCTCCCTTTGAAGTGTCGTTTACGAACAGTATTTACAATAATTATCCTGGCGAGACCGCACATATAGACGCAACACAAAGCTCGCTACGCATGGTGAGAGGTGGTAACTGGATTGACGTGCAGGGTGAGGACTTGGCACATGTGCAGGTGTTCGCACTCGACGGAACCCTGATTGCCGCCTCCGATGCCCACGGACAACATACGGTGAGGTTGCACGTTCCTACCACGCAAGTGGTTGTTGTGCGGGTGAAAACTCTTTATGGCAGCACCATGACGAAGAAGTTAAGATAAAACTTTGAAAATGCTGCTTCATGACTAATCAATTCTGTTCAAACTCAACGAGGTTGCTGTGAATGTCATAACTACTTTTTGTGCTAACTGACTTATAATTGGGGAATTTTATCTAAATTTGCATTCATTCTCTACACGTGGCTTCTTTCCCTCATGTTTAGAAAACCTGATTTGAAAGCGAACAAGAACATCAATCATGCAACTCTTGAAACAGATTAGATTAGCGATATATTTTGCTATATTCATTTTGATAACCAGTTGTTCGTCAACACGTTTTGTGTCACAAAATGAATATTTGCTGGAAGAGGTGCAAATCAAGTCCGATCAAAAAGGATTTGATGCAGCTTCGTTGGAACCATACATCCGCCAGAAAGCCAACTCCAAGTGGTTCTCTCTTTTCAAAATTCCAATGGGAACTTATGCGCTTTCGGGTCGAGATACCACGAAATGGGTCAACAGGACGTTACAAAAGATTGGTGAAAAACCTGTTATTTTTGACACTTTACAAGCACGTCTGTCCCAAAAAGATTTGAAGACGGCGCTGCAAAATGCGGGCTATATGCATGCAGAAGTGTCTTTTGATGTGAAAACCAAGGGCAAGTCGCTAACGGCTATTTACACGCTTCATCCTGGGAAACCTTATTATATTAACAGTGTAACCTATGACATTCAAGACCAACAAATTCAGCGAGTTTTGGCATTGGACAGACCCGAGAATGCTGCGTTGGGTCTAAAAGCTGGTTCGCGCTTTACTGTCGATCGTTTAGACGAAGAACGTGAGCGAATCACCAAACTGTTGTTGGATAGTGGGTTCTATAAATTTCATAAAGACTTTATCGTATTTGAGGCAGATTCCACACGTCATCGAACAGGAGTGAACTTGATAGTCAAGCTGTTAAAGTATCGTGCTAATAGTGATGCCCCTATCACCAATCATCCACGCTACACCATTAGAACGATTCATTATACCTCGAAAGATAGCACAAAAATCAATCTGCGCCCTTCTGTTTTAATGTATAATACTGCCCTCATTGAGGGGGAGCCGTTCTCTGCGAGCAAACTTCAGCAAACCTATCTTAACTTTGCAAAACTACAGGCTATCCAATATACCAATATAAGATTTAGGGAATTACCCGATACTACCTTGCTTGATTGTGACATTCAGTTAAGTCAACAAAAGCCAAGAACCATCTCTTTTCAGCCTGAAGGTACCAACACGGCAGGTGATTTGGGAGCCGCTGTGCTGTTCACTTATGAAAATAGAAACCTGTTTCGTGGGAGTGAGGTGTTGAGCTTACAGTTGCGAGGAGCCTTTGAGGCCATCACGGGCTTAGAAGGTTACAATGATCAAGATTATCAAGAATATAATGCAGAGGCAAAAATTCTGTTTCCACGATTTCTGGCACCATTCCTTTCCCATTCTTTTCGTCGGCAACGGAGTGCTTCTTCCGAAATTTCGTTGAGTTATAACTTGCAGAATCGCCCAGAGTTTCATCGGCGTGTCTTTTCTTCTGCCTTCAGGTATCGCTGGAGTGAGCCTCATCATCACTTGTCCTATCGTCTGGATTTGATAGATTTGAACTATGTCCACATGCCTTGGATTTCGGATACTTTCAAGCGAGACTATTTGGACAGCGTGAGCAATCGCAATGCCATTTTGAGATATAATTATGAAAATCTGCTTCTCATGAAGATAGGTTTTGGGGTCACCTATAATGACGGTCAGCATGCTGTCATTGCAAATATTGAGACGGTGGGCAACATCTTTGGCGGAGTGGCAAAGCCCTTGGGATTCAAAAAGAATGAGGAGGGACAATACAAGCTGTTTAATACCGCCTTTGCGCAATTTGTCAAAGGCGACATTGCTTATACTCGTTTGATACCATTCGACCCCAACAATTCGTTAGCATTGCATGTAGGTCTCGGCATTGCTTATCCTTATGGCAATTCTAAAGTGTTGCCTTTCGAGAAACGATATTTTTCTGGAGGTGCCAACTCGGTGAGAGGGTGGAGTGTTCGCGAGCTTGGACCGGGAAGTTTTAGAGGAACAGATGGACGAATTGATTTCATCAACCAGACTGGTGACATGAAGTTGGATATGAATGCAGAGTTTCGCACCAAGCTGTTTTGGAAGCTGAATGGCGCTGCCTTTATTGATGCAGGCAACATTTGGACTTTGCGAGCTTATGATGAACAACCAGGAGGGCAGTTCAAATTAGACCAATTTTATAAACAGATAGCAGTGGCTTATGGTTTGGGATTTCGATTGAATTTCGGTTATTTCATCCTTCGATTTGATATGGGCATGAAAGCCATCAATCCAGCTTATACAAACAATGAGGAGCATTACGCTTTTTTGCATCCCAATCTTAAACGCGACTTCGCCTTCCACTTTGCTGTTGGTTTGCCATTCTAATCGTGTTCTTGTATTTTCTCAAGTGGCTATCAGTTAAACTTTTATTTCTACACAAGAAATATCCATTTATCCAAGCTGCTAAAAGCTAACCGAAAAAGTAGTCATGAGCGCAGAAAGTAGAAAAGACTTCAACCGCATCAATTCTTTTATAGCTCTACCTCGTCAATGTGTAGAGTGATAGTACCAGCTGGTACACGTACCGTTACCTCATCTCCCTGCTTCTTGTCTAACAAAGCTTGGGCAATGGGAGAGTGAATAGATATCTTTCCTTCTCGCATATTAGCTTCGTGTGCACTTACAATGCGATAGGTCATCTTGGCTTTGTTTCCTAAATTTGTTATCGTAACTTTGCTTAGTAATCCTATTTTATCGGCTGATAAACGAGAGGTGTCAACCACACGAGCAAACTCCAAGACTTTCTGCTTAAATCTAATTCGGCTCAGCAAACGACCTTGTTCGCGTTTGGCAGCATGATATTCGAAGTTTTCGCTCAAGTCGCCTTTGTCTCGCGCCTCCGCTATGGCGTCTCTAACTCGTGGTAGTTCTATCGTTTCAAGTTGTTTTAATTCAGCCACTAACTTGTCGTAGCCTTCTTGCGACATATATTCCATGATGTGCTTTCGTTTTAATTTCTCATCTTTATTTAATAGTAAGACGCCCCTACATGAGGTTGCATATAAAACGCAGGAAAGCGTTTTTTAGTATTATTGTAGTCCGCTAAAACTTATCTATAGCCTTCTTTGTAAGAAAAGAAGCCTTCCATGGACTGTCTACACAGTATGAGTCAGTTAATTACTACCTCTTTTTTGGACAGAATCAGGTATGCGGAAGATTTTAACAAGAAGAGTAGGATTGGAAGCTGTTTGTGACTTTTATATAAATTTATCGGCAAAAAATTGGCATTGTTTACTTATTCGTTATCTTTGTGACAAATAAGATGAGAAATAATGCTCAAACGAGAATATATTAGGCAATTCTTCCCCGAACAATATAAATAAGGAGAACGCACTATGGAATACAGCAAGGAAGAAAAATTGGAATGGACGATGATTTTCATTCATGAGTTTGGCAAGCGCTTTGGTCTAACGATGAAACAGGCTTTCGGCTATCTGAGCCGTTTCAAGGGTATTGACTTCATCGACAAGCATTATGGCTTTGTACACACGCAGTCGTTTGAAAGTATGGTGGACGACATCGCTGGATTATGCAAAAGAATGGGAGGACATTTGGGATGATACTCTATCATGGCACAAATGTGGATTTTGATAACATCGACCTGACGAAATCAGAACCTAACAAAGACTTTGGACAGGGTTTCTACTTGTCGGATAACAGATGGCAGGCAGAAGAATTGGTAGCCGCACGGGTGGAGCTGACAGGAGGTGAAGCTATCGTTCTTGAATATAATTTTGACGAAGCGTTGCTTGATAGTGGTGCGCTACGAGTAAAACGCTTTGACAACTAATTGTAGTTTTTGTCCTATTATTTTACCAAAAAACGACCATCTAAAATCTTCAAAATAGAAAAAAATAATAGGCAAACGATGGACAGAAATGTGCTGATTTTGACAAAATAGACGGCTCTCGAGACTGGAACATTGAATTTACGGCCTTGGAAACATGTATTAGAGGTGTTATTCACATGCTTCAACCCCATTAAAGCATGCAAATAACAGGCTTATCTCAATGCTTTAGCTGCCAAAAAACGGTAAAAATAGGAAAGAAGAGTGGCGGAACAAACGTAACGTTCTAAATAACAATGAATTACAAATCTTGCTCATAATTCGCGTATTTGCGACCCACTTTGCCGTTGGTGATTTTCACGCGAGTTTTGAGAGGCACTTTGTAAAGAAAATTCAGCATCTTTTATACTCTCATATCGTGTGCCATTCTTTCTACCAATGTTGCCTTTTGAATGTGTTTCGTGGCGCAAATACACAGCACATTCGTTTAAGGGAAAAATTGTTGAACAACAAATAAAACCAATAAAACAAATAAACTCATCAAGGTAATGAACGCAAGCGTTCTTCGAATGGCACAAATTTGCCAACAATAATATGTTGTGAGTTTTCACTAAATTTGTTTCATTGGGTGAACGCTGGCATTCATTGAATCCAACAAAAGGATTCGTTTTATTGGTTAAATTCGTTGTTGATACAAAATAACATCATTGTTTTTGACATCAAACGACCATGTTAATGAAACACTTGTGGTGCAAATATCTTTCTCCAAACAATGACTCGTGGGCAATAGCAGGCAGCTGTGCAACCGATAGCGTGTAGTGGGGGAGAGGGATTTGAGGTTGAAGACTAATATTGCCAACGCACTCCTATTTGCAAATTGAATTGTAGTGGCTTGTCTTTCCAATACGTGTTGAGTGGTTGATGTTGCGGAATGTAATATTTAAGTCCCGGTTCCAAGTAGGCTCCAAGATGAGGCGTAACGTTGTATTGTATGCCAAGAGCTGCTTGCGATGACCATTGCTGTGCGGTTTTCTTAATGTCTTGTGTCACCCCCTCTTTGGTGTTTTTTGCCTTCACGTTGAAGTCAACCTGCCCACCAGCCATGACATAAGTGCGAAGATGCTTGTTTTGCCAAAACGAGTAACTGATATTCAGGGGCACGCCTACGTAATGGAGCGTCTGTTGCGTCGTGAAGCAAGTTGTCCCCATTGTCTGAATAAAGTCAGATTGCAGTTTAGTATATACCACTCCTGTAGAGATAGATAAACGAGGTTGCAACGGAACACTGAATGAAAGTCCTAACGAAATGGGTTGATGATGTATGACTTCCTCATGCGTTTGGTTCAGGATGGGCGATACATCATCCGCAAAAAACGTATTGGCTTTTGACATGAAATAGCCATTGTGCATCATCACGGGTTGAGCTGCATGAATAGGATTACTGGTAGAATAGTTCATGAGCGCATTGCTGGCATACAAATTCATGGATAAGGTGGAGTTGTGTCCTAAAGTTGTTGTATGGTGATGCGTTGCGTACGTGCGTGAACGCTGTGCTGCTTGCTTGTCCGTTGCTTGGGCAGTTGGTGTTGTGGTGGTGCTCTGTGCCTCCGTATTTGGCTGCTGCGTGGCAGGTTCAGCGGAAGAATATGTCTCGACAGAGGGTTGGGAGGCGCCACCATTTTCAGCCGAAGCAACATCTTTTGAGACGTTGGCGAGTAAGGTTTCCTCGCGTTGTGTTTGCAGCTTGGCTTCTGATGCAGCAACAGTAGACTGCCTTGTGTTTGTGGCTGCCGTTGCAACCCATGGTGTTAAGGCAGTTGTAGGTTGCTGTTCTTGTGCCGTAGTAGTTGCTTTAGGCTCCATGTAAGTTTGTTGATTGGCACTTGCGGAGGGTTGTTGAGATGTTTGTACCGCAAGCGAAGGTGTGGAGGTTTGCTGATGAAACAGCACATAAGCGGCTCCACCCAATAAGGCAATACAGATGACAGCGGCGGCAGCATATCGACGCCACAGGCTGATGTGGGTTGCGTGTTTGGTATATGGAGGGTTGGTGAGCTGTTTTTCGATGCTAGCCCACAAATCAGTCTCAACAGGTTCTTGGTGTTGAGCCATGCGCTTTTGCAAGTCGTCAATCCAGTTATCGTGTTTCATAAGTTACTCTTTCTCTTGTAATCGTTAATCATGCGAGCCAACATGTTTTTTGCTCGAAAAAACTGTGAGGCTGACGAATTTTCCTTGATGCCCAAGGTATGGGCTATTTCTTGATGACTTTTTTGTTCAAAGACAAATAAGTTGAATACCGTTCGATACCCATCGGGCAATTGTTGTATCATTTTTAGCAGCACATCTATGGGTAGCTGTCGTGTATCTACCTCTTCTTCGTGTTCATTATCGGGTACATCTATCAAGTCGTTGGTAAGCTGTAGCCGCTGGTTTTCACGTAGATAGGTCAGCGACTGGTTTGCCACAATGCGCATGAGCCACGCTTTGAGAGAGCCTTCGCCCCGATACTTAAACCGCTGGATGGCAGAAAAGGCTTTGACAAAACTGTCTTGCAGCACATCTTGCACCGCATCACGGTCGGGGATGTATCTTAGTGCAATGGTCATGGCATAGCCACAATAGCGCTCGTACAACTGTCGCATGGCTTGCTGGTTGCCGTTGAGAATAGCTGTCAGAAGTTGTTTTTCAGTTTCCACCCGTGGCACTTTTCTTGAGAGTATGAAATTGAACGGCTTGAGGTTTTTTGTAGTTGACGATGGTACTGTTGTCCACTTTGACTGCCTCTATGTAAAATACCGATGAGAAAGTCTCGTTTTGTTCGTTATAGGCACTCGCTGCATTCCCCTTTTGGATGATGATTTGAATGGAGTGGCTCTTGCCATTCGCCGTGAAGGAATAGGTGTAATCGCTGGGTAGTGCCACCATATAAATGGTGGTTGCCGAATAGCCTGTCTCTTGATAGAGTACATGGTAGGCATTAGTTGGTACGACTTGAAGCGTGGTGAGTCCCAATTTGCGCATGATAGCCACTTTAGCATCAGGCAAAAGAGGAATGTAAGTGTAGCTTTGGTGTATACCTAATTCTAATTGGGCTGTGCCTATTTGCTTCTCTTGATAAGTCCAAATGCCCTGATATTTCCCGAAATAGGACGGTATTTGTCTGTTTGAGCTATATAAGGAGTCGCTTAACGGATCGTCGTTGTATGAGGTACATGCCGTCAACAACATTCCTATGAAAAGATAGAAGAGTGGTTTCATTTGCAAAATCGTTTTATACTCTAATAACGTTAAAATAAAAAAATCTTGCATGCGAAATGCAAGATTTTTACTTTTTCTTCATTATAAAGACAGTAAGGAATTAAAAATAATAAAAATAAATACCAAAAAAGATGTTTAGATATTTAGTCACGATGTTACTACTCATGGGGATTCGGTTGGGCGTACAAGCGCAGGAGACCCCTCAAAAAGGGTATCCCTACGAGCGTACCGAGCTTTCAGTGGGCATCGCTTTGCACAATAGTTATGGAAATGAATATGATAGTAATTATCCCTCACCTTTATTAAATCGAGAAACCCCAATGGACGATTATCATGCTGGAAAATTTTATATCGATGAAATGAAATCAAGTCCAACGGTTTGGGTAAACATTTTTCATCATATCAGCAAACATTGGGCTGTTGGTCTACAGGGGTGTTACGGATATAGTATGTGTCAACGGTATCGATCGCTAACAGCGCAAAAAGACGGAAAGTTAGATTTGCATGACTTCATTGCATTGTGGAGTTTGCGCTACTATTATTGCATACACCAAAAATATAGCTTTTATAGCGGCATATCGTTAGGTTTCAACAAACAGTTGTATAAGCATTATGATGCTTCCGAGTACACCGCAAAAACATATATGATAGAAGATGCCACCATTTTTGGTTTCTTGGTAGGTACAAAATTTTATGGATTCAGTGAAATAACAACGAATGTCCGTGGATTAGTAAGGGCAGGTGTTGGATATCGCTGGTAATAAGATAAACGAAAACAGTACATCCTTGGGAAAAAACAAGAGGCACTTCATGGTTAGGAAAATGTAATACAGCCACATACAAAATAAACAATACGCAGATGAAGACAAAACTACTTATAAGCATACTTATGGTAATGGCAACTATCTTGGCAGGATGCCAAAGGGAGGAAGAAGACTATGACCAATGGCATAAGACGAAGGCAGGTAGAACAGCTTACCTATATATGGAAACAAATATGAAAAGTTTGACGAATATTGTTGCCTATACACAAATGTTCAGGCAATATATAAGGCAAACCACTGTTGAGGGTCGAGACTCTGTCAATGCGCTTTACTTTAGAAATATTAAAATATTAAGGGAACGTGACCTACAGCACAATCAGTTTTTTTATAATATGTTGGTAAAAAATGAATATGGACAGAATCTCTATATCATCTCTTTTTTCAATACCTCTTCGACTGATTGGAAAATTGATGCTGCTGTTTCAAGTGGTGATGGCAAACTGTATTATCATTTACAAGTAAAGGATGTTGATTCTAATCAGTGGACGATTGAAAAGAGTTGGAGTGATGCAAAGGAGTCAACAGTAGTAAAAAGTGATAGTACAGACGCAACCAATGTTTGTAATCGCCTTTCTCGTAAGGCTTTCTTCATGAAAAATAAACCGTTGACAGTAACATGGAGTAGTTACTCGGATTATCCACACTTTGCATTAAAAGGAGAGGGAGAGTTGGAGAGTTGTGCAACTCCTCAACTAAAATTGCTGTATTCTATCACTCAGCCATTCGAAGTTATCACCTTGCCCAAGTACCTTGATGCAAAGAATATAAGGAGCAGAGATGCAAATCAGACCTATGTATCGAGTTACGAAGGTGATTTGAGGCTTATTGCCATAGACGCAATTGACCGAACGACAGACACCTATGATATTACGTTGACGTATGATGGCATTTATATCAAGATGAATGATATAAAAGAGAGTTGGCAACGGTAAAGAGAGATAAGGTGTTTTTTCAGCCTTTCAACAGTGTTTGGTGATCCTTTTCGAACACTTTGGGATACTTAGCTTGCAAGCATAAGTTGACCAAGCTATTTGCTACCAATTCAATATCACTGAGATCCACTCCACGTTCACGAGACACGTCTTTTCCTAAACATACTTCCCAAGTGGCATTGAAACAAGTATCTTCGGCTCCAACGTACGAGTGATTGGCAGTGTCGCCCGGTAATATCTTGTAGCGAATGGCTTTTTTCGATGCTACTGGCTGCATAGATAGTAGCAAATCGTAAGCGTGCTTGAGTTCGGGGCGAAACTTACTGGTGCCAGGAAACATGTCGTTGATAACGGGCATGAGTTCGTCAAAATCGTAAGCTTGAAGCAATTGGTATAGTTCCATGATAGGGTAGGGTTGATAAGAGGTTATTTGTGGAAGGATTGATAAGCCCATGAACAAAATCATAGAATGGGCTTATCAAACATATCTTGTGCGTTAAAACTTTGCCATCTTGATAGCTACTACCGCACACTCGTCGCCTTTGTTTCCTAATTTTCCGCCACTTCTATCTTTGGCTTGTTGCAAATCGTTAGTGGTGAGCAGACCAAAGATAATAGGAATCTCGCTTTTACTATTTAAGGTAGCTATCCCATTGGTGACTCCTTGGCAGATATAATCGAAGTGGGGCGTTTCGCCTCGAATGACGCATCCTAAGATAATCACGGCATCGTAGCCGCCATTGAGTACCATTTGGTGTGCGCCATACACCAACTCGTAACTGCCCGGTACCGTCTTCACATGGATGTTCTCGGGCAACGTTCCATGCTTTTCAAGCGTGGAAACCGCTCCATCAAGTAATGCTCCTGTGATTTCGGGATTCCACTCGGATACCACGATGCCAATACACATGTTACTGGCATCGGGTACTTTGCTGGCGTCATAGTCGGATAAATGATGTAATGTAGTCGACATAAGCTTATCTGGACGCACGTTCAATGTACTTATCTATCTCGGAACTTTGTACGACTGCCGAGTTGATATACTTTTTCTTGATGTCTTGATAAATCTTGAGTGCCTCTTCTTTTTTGTTTTGACTTTCTAAGATTTCTGCTGCTTGCATCATAAAGGTTGGTGAAAGACTGTAATTTACCTTTCCTTCTGCTTTGCTATCGGCTTTCTCTGCAGCTTTCTTGAGGGTGCTAACGGCTTTGTCTAATTGGTTAGTGTGCGCATAGGCATTGCCTAATGCAGCTAACGCAGCCGGACTAATCATGGCATCGTCTTTTCCATTGAACTTGTCAAGATACTGTACTGCTTCGTTCCATTTGTCCATATTGGCATAACACAAGCCAGCATAGAGGTTGGCTAAGTTTCCTGCATCGGTGCTACTGTAATCGCTTGCGATTTTAACAAAGCCTGTATAATTAACTTTATCGCCATTCAATGCTTTTTCAAAATCGCCTGCATTGAAGTATTGTTGTCCTTTTCCCAATTCGGTACTTGCTTTTTCAGCACGTGGTTTCTGTACATAAGCATTGTACAAGAAAATACCAACAATAATAACTACAATTGCTGCAGCAGAAATGATAATAGCTTTTTTGTTCTTAACGAAGAAAGCTTGTGATTTGGTGAGAGCTTCATTCGTTTCTTCTACTCCCTTCACTTGTTT
Organism: Hoylesella timonensis 4401737 = DSM 22865 = JCM 15640; assembly: GCF_000455445.1. Lineage (GTDB taxonomy): Bacteria > Bacteroidota > Bacteroidia > Bacteroidales > Bacteroidaceae > Prevotella > Prevotella timonensis. The sequence goes on from NZ_HG417090.1 coordinate 95,044, forward strand.
GTTTGCCATTTTATGATAATATTTATATTTATTTTTTCGGTTTTCATTCTTTGACATGAAACGTGCTAAGATGACATCCCAAGCCATGATGCGTTGCAAAATTAAAGTATTTATCCGATATATTGAAATTTATTACTTACTTTTTTCGTTTTTGACTATCAAATAAGGTAACTTTGCAAAACTTATCGATTCATCAGCTTTTCGATTTATAAATGCTTGTTCATGCTTTTAAAGAAGATTTCAATCCTTAATTACAAAAATATAGAAGTGGCAGATTTGGAGTTCTCCTCCAAGTTGAATTGTCTCATAGGGCATAATGGAGAAGGAAAGACTAACTTATTAGATGCTATCTATTATTTATCGTTTTGTCGGAGTGCCTTTAATCCCATTGATGCGCAATTAATTCTTCATGGACGAGATTTCTTTTCTTTGCAGGGAACTTATCTGCGAGACGATGGTGATGAGGAACTGATTCATTGTGGATTGAAGCGTGGAGCGAGGAAGCGATTTAAGCGAAATGACAAGGATTATAAGCGACTTTCAGAGCATATTGGATTGATACCGCTGATTTTTGTGTCCCCTTCAGACACGATATTGATTGAGGGAGGGAGCGAAGAGCGCAGACGCTTTTTGGATATGGTCATCTCGCAATTAAATCGAACCTATATAGAACATTTGAGCAGATATAATAAAGCTTTAGCTCAACGTAATGCTCTTTTGAAGAAAGAGGATGCTCCCGATGTATCTCTCTTGGAAATTCTTGAGCAAGAAATGGCTGTTCAAGGCGAAGCAATCTTTGCAATAAGGCAATCGTTTATCGAAGAGTTTATTCCTGTTTTTCAATCTATCTATGACAGCATTTCAGGACATCATGAAGAGGTGTCATTGCAGTATATATCGCACGCACAAAGGGGACCGCTATTGGACGTTATTCAGCGTGACCGAATGAAGGACAGAGCGGTGGGTTATTCGCTGCATGGTGTTCATCGAGATGACCTGCAAATGATGATAGGGGATTATCAGATGAAGCGTGAAGGGAGTCAGGGACAAAACAAAACTTATGTCTTAGCGCTGAAGCTTGCGCAGTTTGATTTCTTGCAGCGTACGTCTTCTGCCACTCAACCATTACTGTTGTTAGATGACATCTTTGATAAGTTAGATGCAGAGAGGGTAGAGCGTATTGTGGATTTAGTGACCAGTACGACTTATGGACAAATTTTCATGACTGATACCAATCGAGCTCATTTAGATAGAATATTAAGTAGTCATTCGTTTGATTATAAATTGTTTGTGGTGAATAATGGGGATATTGTCGAAAATAGAGGGAGTAAGTAGTGTTCTGAAATAGAATTCAAGGAATAGTTCGCTGTGATTATTTATTTTCCTCCATATACTCAAACACAAACTTGTGATGGTTTGATGAAGAAACTTCACTTTTTAAGTAAAATATGTTTAAGCGTCAGGTACAATCTTTAGATGAAATATTGCAAAAGGCATTGCGTGAGGGTGGACTTGAAACCCCGCTTCGCCAACGACGACTCATTGATGCGTGGTCTGAAGTTGTTGGGCAGACTGTCAATGCTTATACTGGCGAGAAATTTATTCGTAACCAGACATTGTTTGTAAAAATAAAAAATCCTGCACTAAGGCAGGATCTTTCTATGATGCGTTCGCAGTTGGTGAAGAGACTCAATGCTGCTGTGGGGGCTTTTGTCATCAGCGATGTAAAGGTGTACTGAGGTTAGTTGACGAGTTCACAAGTTTATCAGTTGACGAGTTCACAAGTTTACAAGTTGACGAGTTTTTAAGCTCTTGAGTTTTTAAGTTCATCAGTTGACGAGTTGACAAGTTTACAAGTTGACGAGTTTTTAGGTTGACAAGTAAACATTATCAGAAAGTTACGCAACCTAAGTTTCTGTCTACTAACATGCCATCGATGGCTTTTAGATTGAACGTACCCGACCTCTTTGCTTTCAACTTGATGATAAACAGTTCTACATCGCCTTCGTCCAACAAGAAGTTGTTGCCACGATTGACAAATGTTGGCGTGAGTTCTTTTTGTCCATTGGTGTGCAGACGGTCGTAGGTAAGGTTCACCATCTCTTTCATGTTCAGTAATTGTGTACCTACGTATTCGTATTCATTGGTGTTGTAGGGTAGGGCAAAGCTCAATGCATTGACGTAATGTAAGCCTTTGCCTACGACTTTCACTTCAATGATATCACCTGCTTGGAAACTTTTCTTGTTGGGAATTAATACCAATTTCCCGTCAACCTTGTCGTTAGAGTTGCGCACTCCTCCGTCCTGTTCTGTAGCTACGCATGAGATGTCATAGGCGTCAATGAGTCCGTTGCCGTTGATGTCGCCAATCTTGATGTAGTCGAAATCGCTATCGCCCTTGCGTAGTCCCGTGTAGTTCATGTACGAGGTGAGGTCGTTTTCATCGATAAACTTGTCACGATTGATGTCGCCTTGCAATGTACTTTCTGTGCCAGGCACCTTAAACACGTACATTTCTTTTCCTGAAGCGAAGTTGCCAACAGCTTTAGTGAGTTGTAGTTTAAGGTATCGAGCCTGCGGCTTTTCTTTGAATGTGAATGTTTTACATTCTCCGTCTTGTTTCCATTCAAAGGCTGTGGGATTGCTCCAGCTCTGTCGGTTGGTGGCGTAAGCGATAGTGCCTTGTAACAACGTTCCATTGCCTGCATCCTCGCGAGGCAAGTATTCTAATTTGTCAAGGGTGTTCACGGACTTTAAGTCAATGATAAGATCGGCAGGTATGGCTTCGCCCTTTCCCCACTTGGAGTGCCATGTGGTTTTCTCATCGAAGTCGAACAATTTATCCGTGCCTTGTCCTGGTTGATTGGCGCAGGTAGCTTGTGCCTTGATGCCCTTGATGGCAAATTGTAGCGGATCGGCTTTTGTTTTCCCTATGAAGTCCTGCCATTCAGAATGATTGTCTTTGTTGATAGCTCTAATTATGAACGAGTAGGTTTGTTCGGGTTGCAATCCGTTGAAAGTAAACTGGTTTTGGCGAATCGTTGAGTAAGTCATTCCATTGAACAATATCTCGTAATAGTCTGCATTGGCTGTCTTTTCCCATGTAGGTGTAAGTGAGAAGGCGCCAATTGACTTTTGTGCTATTTGTGGGAGAGGAGCCTTTAAGGAACCTGTGTGTTGAGCCAGTGTGGGTAAAGTGATGCTAAAATCAAATCCTTTAACTTTCACCACCATCTTATTTTGGCTTACATTAGTCTTGGCTATCTTTACCAATAGTTGTGGATTCTTTGTCATTTGCACGTGTTGCATTTGACTACCTGCTGTGGAGAACTGGTTTAGATTGGGTTCTTTTAGGTAAAGACAAGCATTGTCGCTGGCATCGAATTCTTGAAGATTATTTACCCATTTCAGCTTTAAGTTTCTGTTATTCACCTTTGCTGTAACCTTCTTTGGTTGCTGGCTCACATTGATGCGCAACAGTGTTTGTTTATTGGGTTCGTATCCTTTGAATGCGCCCTTGGTGGGTTCCATGGTGATGGTAAGGTTTTGTTTGCCGTCAGTCTCTGCATGAATGTCGGTGGTGACATATTCACCGCATTTGTATGCCTGTGTTTGTCCATCATCATCGTACTCTTCAAAGTGACTTTCGTTGTTGGGCGTTGCATATATTTCATAAATGCGCAAGTCCTTCTTTATTTGTGTAGGATTGTTGTTGGCATTGGTCATGGGAATGATAGCGTTGGCTTTTACAAATACTGGCAGCTTCCAAATGGGTGACTCAAAGTTATTGATAATGCATCCTCCTTGGTAAGTGTGTCCTGTAAAATAATCTACCCATTTTCCTTCAGGCAAATAAATTCGGTTACGAATGTCATTTCCCTCCTTGTCCATTTGTGTATCTTTATAAATAGGTGCAACGAGCAATGAAGGACCATACATAAATTGGTACTCTGTGCTGGTGCCGAGCGTGTAAGGGTTCGGGTCATCCAAGAACATAGCACGTATCATTGGCTTACCATCAATGGCTTGATGAGCTATAGAATAGGTGTAGGGCATGAGTTGGCTTTTCCATTTCAGGTAATGTCTGTTGATGCTTGTCGCTGGTTCACCAAGTGCATCCGGATATTTAGGATTGCTACCCCAACCGTCCATATTGAGTCCCATAGGATTGAACGTCTTCCATTGAAATTCGCGAATGTTCACAATAGGGTTTTTCCCTCCGAAGATACCATCGAGATCGGAGGTTATATTGGGCTGTCCTGACAATCCAGAGCCAATGAAAGTAGGAATGTGAAAACGAATGTACTCCCAATCACCTCCTGTTTGGTCACCGCTCCATATCGTAGCGTAACGCTGTGTTCCTGCCCAACCATCGAGTGAGATGATGAAAGGGCGTGCATTATTTCCGTAGTAAGGCATGATGTGAGCGACATCAGCCACACCATTGAGACCAAATGAGTAGCCGTTGCCCACCCATGCTACATCAGTCTTGAGTACACGTACCCCAGCATTTCGCACTTCTTTTACGATGTCACGTTGCAACAAAGGCTCAATGCCAGGTTTTGGATGCAGGTCGCTTTGTGTCCATAGTCCTATCTGTACGCCATTTGCTTTTGCATAGTCGCCAAACTTCCTCAAGTTCTCAATATTTCCATCAAGCGTGTTGGTTTGTCCGTAGCCTGCTCCGTAGCCATCGTTGGGTAAGAACCAACCTAAGGGCATATCATTTTTCACATATCTATCTATGGCAGCTCTTGCTGAGAATTGGTAATTTCCTTTCTCTCCGTTGAGACTTTCCTTGATGCCTCCGTTGTCTTTTTGGCTTTCTTTGTATGTTTTCCCATCGGGCATAAGGATGTTTCCCTTGGGGTCTTCTTTCCAATAGTCGCGGTTGTATGCGTTGAGATGTCCTTCGTAGAATCCAAACTTAGGCATCAGTACGGGGTGTCCTGTTAGTTGGTAGAAGTCATTGAGCAGTGCCACAGGTGTTTCGTCTACCATCACGAACATATCGAGGTAGGCTTCTTGATGATGTAGTTTCACTTGTTGTGGTTGTGCTGCAGCAAAATCGTATCGCCCTTGTTTGAAGGTATGCCATAGAACACCATAGCCTTTGTTACTCCAATAGAAAGGTGTCGGCGATGCTACACCTCCGTCAACCCAATTGTTGGTGTTTTCAATGGCGATACTTCGTCCTCTGTGTGAGAAGCGTCCATTTTGAACACCTCCGCCAAAGAAGTATTCATCTGTATGCGCCTTCATCGTAACAGTGGTACCTTGTGCGTTGATATCTGCCACCATGAGGTTTTCGAGAGCATTCTTTCCGTTGAGGTTATTAGTAACGTTCATCCTACCATCTCTTTTGTCAATGCTTAGTGTGACGTTACGTGTAGAGATGATGATGCTGTTTCCCTTGTCTTTTAGGGTAAAATCGGTAAGGGGCAGACGTGGATTGTTCACCAATATTTCCGCAGGTGGTGTAGCTTGTGGGTTACGAACAACGGGGTTCGTGTCGTCTCTAAAAAGACGAAAGATGTTGTTAGCGTAAAAATCAATGGTGATGTGCTTGCCGTCGGTGTCATAGACTTCTACCGTCGTTGGATTTATCTGCACGGCTCGAGACATAACTGCATTTTTGTTGGTAGACACATTTGTTTGCGCTTGCGGTGCTGTTAGTGGTTTGTTACCTGCGCAAATGGTATTGTTTTTACTTCCAGTGATGAGCAACGCTATTGCTAAGGAGTATCCTAATAAGTGTTTTTTGTTCTTTAGAATATTCATATTTTATTTTTAATAAGTCCTTTTTTGTGGGTTAGATATTATTTGTAGATACAATAACTTCGTCCATGCGGATGTCGTTTTCATCTGTGGGTACTTCGGTTACCTGTTGAAATGGAAAGCATACACCTATTTTATATAGGTGGGGCACGGTGCTCAAGAAACGATCGTAGTAGCCTTTTCCACGTCCCAATCGATTTCCTTGCTTGTCGAATGCCATGCCAGGAATGAGTGCCACATCAATTTCATCAAATGCAGTAAAGGCATCTGCCTGCGGTTCCATTATGCCAAACGGTCCTTGAGCAACTTGAGAAGATGGCTTGTAAGGGCATATTTTCAAGTCATGATCACCAACCACAACAGGCAGCAGAATGTTTTTCCCCTGCGCCAGTAGCTGTTCCATCAGGCAATGGGTGTCAACTTCGTCTGGCAAAGATGCATATAGCAAAATGGTATTGGCAGCTTTTATGCGAGGATGTTCGAGCAAAGTTGCTGTAATGGGTGTCGACATTTCGCGCAATTGTTCGGGTGTAAATGTGCGTTTTAACTGTCGTATTTGTTTTCTTAGCGTTTGTTTATCCATAACCATCATGATTTTTTTAGCCAGTTTTACTTACAAGAAGACTCGGTGTCTTCGTTTATGCTTGATATATTTGTGGCATTTGTCTTATCTCAGGCTGGCGTTGCAGCGATGTTGCTTTGGCTACTTTTTTTGCTGGAGCCTTTGGAAAGGCTGCATTGTTTCTGAAAGTCTTTAGTGCCTCCCGTATAGTTGCGTCATCTTCATTGACATACTCCAGCCACGCTTGTTCATCAAGCATATTGTAGATGATGCGACTATTGATGAATCTGTCGAGCAAATAATGAGATTTACGTATCATGAGATTGCGCCGTTTCAGTCCCTTGTCGTTTGCATAGGTGGCAAACTTGTCAACAAGGTTTTGTTTTTTAAGATAGTCTGCTAATTCCATCATCTCCTTGAAGTTGTTCAATTTAGGACGATTATCATCAGTGTAGGTAAATGCGAATTGTAAGATGAGTCCACTCATCGTGGCTTGTTTATAATACGAAGTAAAGCCAGTGGTGTCTTCAGGAACGAAGATGTCAGGCGTGATACCTCCTCCGCCATAAACTACACGTCCGTTACTGGTATGATATTTAGGACCCGTGTGTTTGATAGAGTCCTGTGAGAAGAACTCTCCGTGTTCGTATCGGCTCATCAAATCTTGTGCATAATCATCTGTTTCACCGTGTACATAGGGCTTTTGGATACATCTTCCCGAAGGAGTATAATAGCGTGCAATTGTGAGTCGAACCATACTTCCATCCGAAAACTCTATTTGTTTTTGAACTAATCCTTTACCAAACGAGCGACGTCCAATGACTGTAGCTCGGTCGTTGTCCTGCATTGCACCTGCAAATATTTCACTTGCTGAGGCTGAACCTTCATTAATCAGTACTACCAATGGCGTTTGTTTGTAACTGCCACGACCATCCGAACGAAAATCTTGTCGAGGAGATTTGCGTCCTTCGGTGTACACAATCAGTTTGTTTTTAGGTAAAAACTCATTCGCCATTTGTACTGCCGATTGTAAATAGCCGCCCGTGTTATCGCGCAAGTCAATGATTAAGTTCTGAAAGCCTGACTCTCCAAGCTTTGCTAATGCCACCAACAGCTCTGCATAGGTTGTTTCTCCAAAGCTTTTTATGCGGATATAGCCCGTTTTGTCGTCAATCATATAAGTGGCTGATACGCTCTTAATAGGGATGTCGCCACGCGTTACGACAAACGATTGCGGCTTGCTGTGTCCATATCGTAGCACTCCAATCTTTACTTTTGTGTTCTTTGGTCCCTTGAGTCGCCTCATTGCTTCTTGGTTGGTAACCGCTTTTCCAACAAAAGTCTGGTCGTCTACCATTACAATCTTATCGCCAGCCAAAATACCAGCACGTTCAGCAGGTCCGTTCTGAATGACATTTTGTACATGGATAGTATCTTGTCGTATCACAAACTGAATGCCAACACCAGAGAATGAACCTTGCAAGTCTTGATTAGCTGCTTCCACATCTTTCGCACTGATGTACACACTATGCGGGTCGAGCTCGGTTAATATCTTTGGCATTGCGTCCTCTACCAAGGAATCCAGATTAACCTTATCTACATACTGATCGTCGATGATGTGCAGTAAGTTGTTAATACGGTTGGTTCCCGTATTGATGATGCTCAATCGATTGCCAGAAAAATGGTTGGAGTAGAATGAGCCAACGATAATTCCAATGACCACACAGAGTGCCATCATGAGCGGCATAAAACGATTTGACTTCTTATTATTCATTGGTGAGTTGATGAGTTAATGAGTTGATAAGTTATTGAGTTGAGTTCTTGAGTTAATGAGTTGTTGAGTTTTTTAGTTATTAAGTTATTATTCCAAATACTCAACTTTAATATTAGCTTTCTTCAGTAAGTTAAGACCATCATCTAAACGGTATTTCTCTCCATAGACAACTCGTTTGATGCCTGCTTGGATAATGAGCTTTGCACACTCAATGCAGGGAGAGGCAGTGACATAAAGAGTTGCTCCGTCGCTGTTGTTCGAACTGCGTGCCAACTTGGTAATGGCGTTGGCTTCAGCGTGTAGCACATAGGGATGGGTAACACCTTGTTCGTCTTCACATTGATTTTCGAAACCGCTGGGGGTGCCGTTATATCCGTCGCTGATAATGCGTTGGTCCTTAACTACCAATGCGCCCACTTGTCGTCTCTGACAGTAAGAGTTCTCTGCCCAAATACGTGCCATGCGTAAATAGCGTTGATCTAATTGGTGTTGCTTGTCTTTTGTTATCATCAGATTTTATATCGCCTGTTGCAAGAGTCGTATTTCTATGACGATTCTTGCAAAGATTGTTTTGTTGTTCTGTTTATTTTTTGATACCGTTGCGCTCTAAGAGTGCATCAATGGTCGGCTCTTGTCCTCTAAATCGCTTGTAAAGTGTCATCGGATGTTCCGTGCCTCCTTTTGAAAGGATGTTTTGACGGAAACTTTCTGCCGTCTTGTGGTCAAAGATGCCGTTTTTCTTGAACACGCTGAAAGCGTCAGCATCCAGTACTTCTGCCCATTTATAACTGTAATATCCTGCCGCATAACCGCCTGCCATAATATGCGAGAATTGGGTTGTCATGCAGGTGTTTGGTAACTGCTTGCCAAGTATCGCCTTCTTCCAAGCTTCCTTTTCAAAGGGGATGATATCCTCGTGGAAGTCTTTACGCTGCGTGTAATAAGCCATATCCAACAGCCCAAAGCTCACTTGCCGCAAGCATGCCATGCCTACCATGAAGTTGCGACTCTTTCGTATTCGTTCGATGAGTTCATGAGGTATCACTTCGCCTGTCTCGTAATGGAAAGCAAAGGTCTGTAAAAACTCGGGTTCTACCGCATAATTTTCCATGAATTGCGAGGGAAGTTCTACGAAGTCCCACCACACATTGGTGCCAGACAAGCTTTCAAAGCGTGTGTTGGCAAACATGCCATGCAGTGCATGACCGAACTCGTGCAAGAATGTCTCTACTTCACCCAAAGTGAGTAGGGCAGGTTTCGTAGCGGTAGGCTTGGTAAGGTTCATGACAATCGAAGCGTGTGGCCGCACGTTCTTCCCTTTGCGGTCAATCCACTGACCCTGAAACTCCGTCATCCATGCACCGCTCTGTTTTCCTTTCCGTGGAAAGAAATCCGCATAAAGCACTGCTAAGTACGAACCATCACGATCGAACACTTCGAAAGCTTTTACATCAGGATGATATACCTTGATGTCTTTGTTCTCCTTGAACGTGATGCCATAGAGTCGGGTAGCCAATCCAAATACACCCTTAATCACATTCTCTAATTGAAAGTAAGGGCGCAACATCTCTGCATCTAAGTTGTATCGCTCCATTTGCAATTTGTGCGAATAGTATGCGGTGTCCCACGGCTGCATCTCAAATTCGCTTCCTTCTAATCGTTTTGCCAACTCTTCTAAGGACTTCTTTTCTTGCATCGCCGTAGGCTTATAGGCTTCTATCAAGTCGTTAAGAAGTTGGTACACACGGTCAGTATCAGACGCCATTCTGTGCTTCAAGATATAGTCGGCATAGGTGTCGTAGCCCAAGAGCTGCGCAATCTCACGTCTCAAGTTTACCAATTGCTGGCAAATCTTTAGATTGTTCTCCGGGTTATCGTGCGTACCTACCGTGTTGCGTGCCATGTACATTTGGTGTCGCAAATCACGCTGAGTAGAGTAGGTCATGAAAGGCGAATAACTGGGCGCATCCAACGTAAACACCCAACCTTGCAAGTTGCGCTCTTTGGCAGTGTGGGCAGCAGCGTCACGTGCCGTGTCGGGTAAACCGTCCAACTGTTTCTCGTCGGTGATATGCAGTGTATAGGCTTTGTTTTCCTTGAGTAAGTTTTGCGAGAATTGCAGTGTTAGCATGCTCGCTTCCTCCGTTAGCTTCCTTAGTTGTGCTTTCTCTTCATCGTTGAGGAGTGCACCGCTGCGTACAAAACTATCGTATGTCTTTTCGAGCAGCATTTGTTCTTCGGGTGTCAATTCACGATGATGATGGTACACCTGTTGGACACGTTCAAACAAGCGTTTGTTTAGCTGTACATCGTTGGCGTGCTTTGTCAGTATAGGACTGAGCTTCTGTGCCAGTTCATCCAATTGGTCGTTGGTCTCAGCGGATAGCATACACGAAAAAACCGTCGAAACTTTGTCTAATAAGTCATAATATTCCTCGCCCTTTGATACGTCTACACGTGCGATAGTGTTTTCAAAGGTAGGTTCTTCGGGGTCGTTAATCGTCTTTTCTATGATTTCATTGTCCCGTCGTATTCCTTCCATGAAAGCTTCTTCGTAATCCTCAAAACGTAGCTTGTCAAAAGGAAAGGTATGGTGTAATGTGTGATAAGTTTCAAAAAAAATATTCTGTCGTTTCGCTTTCTCCGTCATGCTTTCTTTCATAAACATACAATCTTCTAATAATTATTGCAAAAGTACGAAAAATATCATAACACCTAATTATAAAAATAACATTTAACAATCGTTATCACACCCGCTGTTTCGTTGGGGGATAATCTTTCTATTTTTGTACACAACGCAGAAGAAATCAACAGCGAAATTAACAGAAAAGACGGAAATGGGCGTGTGATATAAAGAAAACAACGAATGAGATGTTCTTGTGTGAAATATCTTTTGCAGCAACGTATTTTTTCTTTTGTGTTTTTCGTTGTTAAAAAAATGGGCTGTCATGATGTTATTTGATGCAGGTTTCGATGCGTATTTTGTTCGAAAAAATGACAAAAAAAGAGCTGTTTGAAAAAGATGAAATAGAGAAAAAAGATAGGTAGATGTTCAACTTTTTATGGACTTTTTGTCTCGTTTATGGTCGTTTTTTGACAAAAGCAATGGATTTATGCTGCTGAAAACATGACTTTGAGGTGTTATGACCATGCAGTAAGGGGATTAGAACATGTATCTAACGGTCTTAAAGTAATGCTTTAACAAAGAAAAAGGGCGTTTTTCGGTCATGAATTATCGCACTGTTTTCGTAGTGCGTTGATTGACAAAAAGTTACAAAACTTTCGCAAAACTCTCGTATTTTCGAGCTAAAGCAAGGTTGTTTGAAAATATGCGAGTTTTGAGACCCTTGTTGTAAAGAAAATTCAGAAATACGAATGGCTTTTTGTCTTGGTGTTCGTCATGAGCTGTGGAACAGGCAAACCAACTCGTAGTTGTTCATTGACGAAACGTTTTCCAGCGTATGCGGTCATGAAAACAGATGAAACGTTGCTAAAAAATAAATGTTCATAGTTCTTGCGAACTATGAACATTGTAGATAGAGGAGCGTCTATGCTTAGAATCTATAGTCTACCTGTATGTCAACGACAGAATAGTTGTGGCTGTCCTCTTTCAGAGAACGATCGTTGACGAGGGCATATTCTGCGCTAATGAGTAGATTTTTGGTACACCAGTAGTTCATTCCTACTTCGTATTGGGTTTTAGATTGGTTCCATTCTCCTGTAGGACGATACATGTCATAGCGTGCTTTGGCGTGAAGCTTTGATTTCACTATGGGGGCTATCACCAATGCGTAAGCACCGTCAGCTTGGTCGCCAGCCTTGTAATTGATGTTGGCATCGGTAGCCGTGGCAGCCGACTGCTCTGTCTTTGTAAAGCTCCAACCGGTAGAATGCAAATATTCTGTCCTAAATGTCCAATCGTTAACAAGGTATTCTGCCGAAAAGGCGTAACGATTTTGGCGCAAAGAACGTATGCCAGATTGTGTCTTATGCACTGGGTTACCTTTATCGTCAACCGTCATGATGGGTTGCTGATGCTCATCAACTTCGTTCCATGTTCCTTTTCTTGCGTACGTTCCCGTCCAGCCAAAGGCTCCTATTCTCAGTCCAGCAACAGGCATTACCCACATACCGCCAATAATATCTTTCTTCTGGTCGACATCTTTCATATTGATGCCCTGTCCGTTGAATACACCTATTTGATAATGAAAGAGGTTGCGTCCATGACTATTACGCAAGAAGTCGCCTTGAACTTGCAATCCTATGTCTCGTCCATTAGAGGCATGTCCGCCAGCCCTGTCGTTAAATCCTGTTAGTTTTAAGATGCTTTGGGCATAGCTCATAAAACCTTGAGCCATAGGGTGCATTGGGTTCTCAAAGCTGATAGGACGCTTGAACTGTCCGATTTTTACTCGAAAACAATCGTATTTCTGCCACTCGGCAAATGCGTCAACAATGCGAGGACTGCTCCCTAAGGAATTGGTATTGCCATTGAACTGGAGTTGTGTCTTCCAATAAAAGTCGTTTTTAATTCTTCCGTCTAAAGATAAGCGTACCATTCTGATATTAAAGGAGTTGGATTCCGCATTTTCTTGTGACCGGTATTGGTATTGAGTCATCCCATATCCAGAAAGTTTAACATTGTTGAGCCATGTTGGCATTTTGGTCTGAGCACCTGAAGAGATAGCAGTCGCTACAATCAGGGTTGTGATAAAACCTCTTTTCATAGATTGAAATCGTTAGATATTAAAATTTACAGTTTGCAAAACTAATATATTTTTTCGATTCGTGACATTTTTTTTGTTAAAATATACACATTCCATCATTTTTGTGTTGCATAGGAACGAATGAACTGACTGAAATTTTTGAAGAGAAAGGATAGCTTCGATGAAATTCTGAAGTAAGTATATTTTAATAGCAATTATTACTTAAATTATTTGTCAAATTCAAAAAATAGAGCTATTTTTGCCGTTGTTTACAAACATATAATCAAACCGTATGAAGAATTTCTTGGTCTCGGTGATTACACTTTGTGTAATTCTACTATTGGGAAGTTGTGCCAGTGGTAAGAAAGTTCCCTATTTCCAAAATATCGATGAAATTAGTTTAGCAGGGTCTAAAGGTCTCTATGATGCCAAAATTATGCCAAAAGACATGCTTACCATTACGGTAAGTACTACCGATCCGGCTGCTGCGGCACCCTTTAATCTATCGGTTGGTTCTTCGGTAGGGGGACAAGGACAGTTGTCTAATGGTGCAGGAAATCTCCAAGGATATTTGGTTGACAATGACGGAAACATCAATTTTCCCGTTATAGGCAGACTTCATGTGCAGGGATTGACGAAGACTCAATGTCAGGACTTGGTGCATAAAAAGTTGTTACCTTATATGGCAGCAACGGAAAATCCTATCGTTACGGTAAGAATGTCGAGCTACCGAGTGACTGTAACGGGTGAGGTAAACAGACCGGGAGTTATTCCTGTGTCAACCGAAAAGATGAGTGTCATCGAAGCATTGGCGCAAGCAGGAGATTTAACCGTTTACGGTAAGCGCGATAACATTATGTTGATACGTGAGGATGAGACAGGACAAAAAAGCATGGTCAGACTGAATTTGAATGATGCTAACTTGCTTAACTCTCCTTATTATTATTTACAACAAAACGATATTCTATACGTTGAACCCAACAATGTGAAAGCCAGAAACTCTGGTATTGGTCCTTCAACCACTTTATGGTTCTCCTTTGTGGGCATAGTTACTTCAGTAGCATCACTCCTGTTCAATGTATTAAGATAATTGGTGAAACGAGAAAAATGTTGAAATATAAGAATGAAGAATAGCAGAATATAATTTTGGTATTCTTCATTTTTTTACTTTATATATATTACCCAACTTCGTTGAAAGAGGTGAAAATACGAACTTATAGGAAATAAACGACAAACGATAGATGGAACCTTTAAAGCATGAGTGTGGTGTTGCAATGATTCGATTGCTCAAACCCTTAGAATATTATCAAAAGAAATATGGTACATGGCAATATGCGCTCAACAAATTGTATCTCATGATGGAGAAACAGCACAATCGAGGACAAGAGGGTGCAGGCATGGCATGTATTAAGTTGGGTTCAGAGCCTGGTTATGAACACATGTTTAGAGAGCGAGCAGAAGGGAAAAATGCTATCACCGAGATTTTTGGGCATGTTAGAAAGCAGTTTAAGGATGCTTCTGCAGCGCAATTGTCAGACATGGATTACATCAAGAAAGAGCTCCCTTTCGCCGGTGAGTTGTATATGGGGCACCTCCGTTATTCGACAACAGGCAAAAAAGGATTGTCTTATGTTCATCCTTTCATGCGTCGCAATAATTGGCGAGCCAAGAATCTATGTCTATGCGGCAACTTCAATATGACCAATATTGATGTCATTTTCGAGAAACTAAAGCAGCAAGGACAGTGTCCACGTATCTATAGCGACAGCTATCTGATGTTGGAGTACATGGGCCATCGATTGGACAGAGAGGTGGAACGCAATTATGCCAATGCGAAAGCGCAAGGACTTGAAAACATGGATATAACGCATTACATAGAAAATAATGTGAAGATGAGTAATGTGTTGAAAACAACCATGGCAGATTTTGACGGAGGATATGTGGTTTGTGGCATTACCGGCTCTGGCGAAATGTTCTCCATGCGTGACCCTTGGGGCATTAGACCTGCCTTTTATTACAAGAATGAGGAGGTCGTAGTATTGGCAAGCGAACGCCCTGTATTGCAGACAACTTTCGATTTGAGCTGTGATGATATACAAGAGTTACAGCCGGGACAAGCATTGTTAGTGAAGAGAAACGGTGATTGCTCTATCGAAAAGATTCTTGACCAGTGTGGAAATTCGCCTTGTTCTTTTGAACGAATATACTTCAGTCGTGGTTCTGACCGCGACATCTATAAGGAGCGTAAAAAGTTAGGCGAACAGTTGACGCCAGCGGTTCTTCGAGCTATCGACAACGACATTAAGCACACTGTGTTTTCTTTTATTCCAAATACTGCCGAAGTAGCTTTCTATGGCTTGCTTCAAGGTTTTAAGGAATATGTCCACCAAGATAAAATAAAGAAAATACAGAATTTAGGTCATATCCCTACCCAAGCAGAATTAGAAGATATCTTATCCGAATCAGTGCGAATGGAAAAAGTAGCTTGGAAGGATATTAAATTGCGAACGTTTATTACAGAGGGTAACTCAAGAAACGATCTTGCCTCTCACGTGTACGATATTACTTACGAGAGCTTGGTTCCTTATCAAGATAATTTGGTAATTATTGATGACAGCATTGTGCGAGGCACTACCTTGAAGGAAAGTATTCTTCGAATATTAGACCGCTTACACCCTAAAAAGATAGTCATTGTCTCCAGTGCTCCACAAATTCGTTATCCTGATTATTATGGCATAGATATGTCCAGTTTGGATGAATTTTGTGTTTTTCGCGCAGCTATTCAGTTGTTGAAAGACGAAGGAAGGGAAGAGGAAATCACCGAGATTTATCGTGCCTGTTTAGGAGAAATGCAGAAGCCTGTTGAAGAAATGCGCAATTGTGTCAGAGATGTTTATGACACTTTTTCAGTCGAGGAAATCAATAAAAAGATAGTAGAAATGCTTCGTCCAAAGGGAGTTACCACTCCTATCGAGTTGGTGTTTCAATCGATTGACGGATTGCACACAGCCATTCCAAATCATCGAGGTGATTGGTACTTCACTGGTAAATATCCAACACCTAATGGAAAGAAACTTTGTAATCAGGCTTTCATCAATTACTACGAAAGGAATTATCAGCAGAAATAAAGAAAACAAAAGCAAATGAAGTTGACTTGATGTTTGCTGAAGTATCGCATATAGCTACCATAATGATAAAATGCTCAATATAATGAAGAATGTAACGCTTGTATTATCTGATGGAACTCGTTTTCACGGGAAGTCCTTCGGATATGATGCACCAGTTGCCGGAGAGGTTGTTTTTAATACAGCAATGATGGGTTATCCAGAAAGCTTGACCGATCCCTCGTACGAAGGACAGCTTTTGACACTCACATTTCCATTGATTGGAAACTATGGTGTGCCACCTTTTTCTATTCAGGAAAATAAGATTCCTTCATTCATGGAAAGTGAGAGAATCCATGTCTCAGGTCTTATCGTGTCTGATTACAGTCAGTTTTATAGCCATTGGAATGCCGTTGAAAGCTTGGCTGACTGGTTAAAGCGAGAGAAAGTGCCCGGTATCACAGGGATAGATACTCGCCAATTAACCAAAGTATTGCGAGAACATGGCGTTATGATGGGGAAGATATTGTTTGATGATGAACCAGACAACATTCCTGAAGCAAATTATGAAGGCGTGAACTTTGTAGATAAGGTTAGTTGTAAAGAGATTATTCACTACAATGAAGGGGCAGGTAAAAAAGTTGTCTTAGTTGATTGTGGTGTAAAAGCGAATATTATCAGGTGCTTGTTGGAGCGAGGGGTAGAAGTTTTCCGAGTTCCTTGGAACTATGATTATACAGACATGGACTTCGATGGATTATTCTTAGGGAATGGTCCTGGCGACCCTAATATGTGCAATGAGGCTGTGGAAGTTCTCAAAAAACAGATGAGCAAGTCCACAAAACCTATCTGTGGTATCTGCATGGGAAACCAACTGTTGGCAAAAGCCAGTGGAGCCAGTATATATAAGTTAAAGTATGGACATCGTTCGCACAATCAACCCGTGAGGTTGGTGGGTACAAATCATTGCTACATTACCAGTCAAAATCATGGATATGCCGTGAATGGAAAGACCTTAGGCAGTGACTGGGAAGAATTATTTGTGAACATGAATGATGGAAGTAACGAGGGGATTCGCCACAAAACCAATCCTTGGTTCTCATCACAGTTCCATCCTGAGGCATGTTCGGGACCCGTGGATACGGAGTTTATGTTTGATAAGTTTATAGAAACATTAAAGTAAGAGACATGAAAGACGAAAATATAAAAAAGGTACTATTACTGGGTTCTGGCGCTTTGAAGATTGGCGAAGCAGGCGAGTTTGATTATTCTGGTTCGCAAGCATTAAAGGCTCTTCGTGAAGAGGGTATCCAAACGGTACTCATTAATCCTAATATTGCCACGGTGCAAACTTCTGAAGGGGTTGCTGATAAAATTTATTTCTTGCCAGTTCAGCCCTATTTTGTGGAGCGTGTCATCGAAAAAGAGCGTCCTGATGGCATCTTGTTGTCTTTTGGTGGACAGACTGCATTGAACTGTGGAGTTGAACTTTATAAGAAAGGAATCTTAGAAAAGCACCATGTTCGTGTTCTCGGAACTCCTGTACAAGCGATTATTGATACCGAAGATCGTGAGTTGTTTGTAGAGAAACTCAACGAAATTGATGTAAAAACCATTAAGAGTGAGGCATGTGAAAACATCGAACAGGCACGGCATGCAGCAAAGACATTAGGTTATCCTGTCATTATTAGAGCCGCATACGCATTAGGTGGATTAGGTAGTGGGTTCTGTGATAACGAAGAAGAACTGAACAAACTTGCGGAAAAAGCCTTTGCCTTCTCTCCTCAAGTCTTGGTAGAGAAGAGCTTAAAGGGTTGGAAAGAGATAGAATATGAAGTGGTTCGCGACCGTTATGACAACTGTATCACGGTTTGTAACATGGAAAATTTCGACCCATTAGGCATCCATACGGGTGAATCTATCGTGATTGCTCCGTCGCAAACGTTGACCAATAGTGAGTATCACAAGCTCCGTGCTTTGTCAATCAAGATTATTCGACACATTGGTATTATTGGTGAATGTAATGTTCAATATGCTTTCGACCCAGAAAGTGAAGATTACAGGGTCATTGAAGTGAATGCGCGTCTCAGCAGAAGTTCTGCCTTGGCAAGCAAAGCCACTGGTTATCCTTTGGCTTTTGTCGCTGCTAAACTGGGCATGGGTTATGGACTTTTCGACCTTAAAAATTCAGTCACTAAAACAACCAGTGCGTTCTTCGAACCAGCTCTCGACTATGTAGTATGTAAAATTCCACGTTGGGATTTATCTAAGTTCCGTGGGGTAGACAAGGAGTTGGGGTCTTCGATGAAGTCGGTTGGTGAGGTGATGGCAATTGGTCGTAACTTTGAAGAGGCGATACAGAAAGGTCTTCGTATGATAGGGCAGGGCATGCACGGCTTTGTGGAAAACAAAGAGCTGGAAATAGAGAATATAGATGTTGCCTTGCGTGAACCGACCGATAAGCGTGTCTTCATCATTTCCAAAGCCATGCACAAAGGCTATACGGTGGATCAGATTCACGAATTGACGAAAATTGATAAGTGGTTCCTCCAAAAACTGAAGCATATTATCGATATAGATGAAGCGTTGAAGAGTTGTACCAGTATCAACGTGCTGGATAAGACCTTGTTGCGTAATGCAAAAGTGTACGGTTTCACCGATTTCCAAATCGCACGTGCCGTTGGTTTGGAGGATGAAATGGCAAACATGCACCAAGCCATGTTGGTGGTGAGAAATCTTCGTAAGCAGTATGGCATATTGCCCGTTGTGAAACAGATTGACACGTTGGCTGCCGAATATCCAGCTCAAACAAACTATCTCTATATGACCTATTCTGGTGTGAGCCATGATATAAGCTATGAACAAGACAAACGTTCCATCGTTGTCCTTGGTTCGGGGGCTTATCGCATCGGTAGTTCGGTGGAGTTTGACTGGTGTGGCGTTCAGGCTTTGCACACCATACGTCGTGAGGGATACCGCTCTGTGATGATCAATTATAACCCAGAAACGGTTTCTACAGATTACGATATGTGCGACCGCCTGTACTTTGATGAACTGACTTTTGAACGAGTAATGGACATCATCGACTTAGAAATGCCGCATGGAGTTATCGTATCAACGGGTGGACAGATACCTAACAACCTCGCTATGAGGCTCGATGAGCAGCATGTCCCTATCCTTGGAACAGCGGCAAGAGATATTGATAACGCAGAAGATAGGGCTAAATTCTCGTCTTTGTTGAATGAGCTTGGCATCAATCAACCCGAGTGGAGAGCCCTCACTTCGATGGATGATATTAATGAGTTTGTCGAAAGAGTAGGCTTCCCCGTCTTGGTTCGTCCGTCTTATGTCCTTTCTGGGGCAGCTATGAACGTATGTTCTAATAAAGAAGAGTTAGAGAGATTTCTCAAGTTGGCAGCGAATGTCAGTGAAGACCACCCCGTTGTGGTGTCTAAATTTATAGAGTATGCCAAAGAAATAGAAATGGATGCTGTTGCGATGAATGGGGAGATTATGGCTTATGCCATCTCCGAACACATTGAGTTTGCAGGCGTTCATTCAGGAGATGCAACCATTCAGTTCCCGCCTCAAAAGCTATATGTAGAAACAGTGAGGAGGATTAAGCGAATCAGTCGGCAAATTGCGAAGGCTCTGCACATCAACGGACCTTTCAATATTCAGTTCATGGCTCGTGAAAATGACATCTTAGTCATTGAATGTAACTTGCGAGCATCGCGTTCTTTCCCATTTGTCAGCAAGGTGTTGAAGCTCAATCTAATTGATTTAGCAACAAAAATCATGTTGGGAGCCAATGTGGAAAAACCTCAAAAGAATCTGTTTGATTTAGATTATGTAGGTATCAAGGCTTCTCAATTCTCATTTAATCGCTTGCAAAAGGCGGACCCTGTCTTGGGTGTCGATATGTCTTCTACCGGCGAGGTGGGTTGTTTGGGCGATGATACCAATCAAGCACTGCTGAAAAGTATGTTGAGTGTGGGACATCGCATCCCTCAACATTCCGTATTGTTGTCGACAGGAGGCGCCAAACAGAAAGCGGAAATGCTGGATGCTGCCAAGATGTTGAAGGCTCATGGCTATGAGTTGTATGCCACAGGTGGCACAAGTCAGTATCTAAGTGATAACGGTATTGAAAACACCACAGTGTATTGGCCCAGTGAAGAGGGAAAGGAGCCGCAAGCACTTTCGCTACTTCATGAGAAGAAAATTGATATGGTGGTGAATATCCCCAAGGACTTGTCGCCTCGCGAGTTGACCAATGGTTATAAAATTCGCCGAGCTGCTATCGACTTAAATGTTCCTTTGATTACCAATAGTCGATTGGCAAGTGCTTTTATTTCAGCCTTTTGCACACTCAGCTTGGATGATATTGATATCAAAGCTTGGGACGAATATAAATAAATGCACTGCGTAAACATCGAATTGTTCGAAGCGACCATTCGATAATGTTGCGATGAGAGGATGTAGACTGAATGGATGACACCGTGTTGTTGTCCATCATCTACATCCTCTCATTTGTTGAACTCTACTGAATATGATTCGGCAGTCCTGCGATAAGCAACTCTTGCTTAGCATCTTGACTGTTCAAGTAAGGACACAAAAAAACCATTACTCCCGAAAGAGTAATGGTTGTTCTCTCAATTTTTGTTCGTATTGATTACTGAGCGTTAGCTACTGAATCAACAGCACCTGTAACTGAGTCAACAGTTGCTGCAGCAGCAGAGTCAGCTGCTACCATAGCAGAGTCTACTACAGAGTCAGCTGTTGCTTCCAAAGAGTCAACAGCAGCGTCTGTTTGACTTGTTTTGTTACCACAAGATGCGAATGAGATAGCTGCTACAGCTACGAACATTAAAACTAATTTCTTCATTTCTTTGCTTTTTTAATCTGTAAAACAATCATTTGTTTATTAAAACATTGCAAAGGTAAGGTTTTTTTTGATACGTGATATAGCTTTTTGTGATTTTTTTTCTTTTTAACTGTAACTTTTTTGTAATATGCTATCTACCAATTACTTGCAGCGAGTAAAAATATGTTAAATATTTATTTCTTTTGTTTGTCTCTACTCATTTTAGCGTTATATCAACGATTTTTTTGTGCAAGTTCGCTGCTTGATGGTGTTGTTTTTGTGGATATATGGTGCTATTTCCTTGTGTCAACAGTCTTATAACTGTGAATTATCCATCCTCACGCAATGCTTCAAGGGATATATATATAAGGTGTACTTCTTTTTAAGCTTTTATTTATAATTCGCTTTCGGGCACATTAAACGTGCTGATGTTCATATCTCCTTTTTCTAATCCCAATTTTAGCCACTTCATCCGTTGAGCACTTGTGCCATGCGTGAACGATTCTGGTTGGACATATCCTTGTGCTTTCTTTTGCAGGTAGTTGTCCCCAATCTTTTCGGCACAATTGATCGCCTCTTCAATATCCCCATCTTCTAACGAATTATATTCGGCATCATCGTGATGCGCCCACACACCAGCATAGTAATCTGCCAACAGTTCCAGTCGTACACTGATACGATTGGCATCAACCTTATTCGAGCGACTCATTTGTTGATGTGCCTCGCCAAGCGTCCCCAACAAATATTCTACATGATGTCCAACCTCATGCGCAATGACGTAAGCATAAGCAAAATCTCCACTGGCACCGAGTTGCCGCTTCATACTGGTAAAGAAAGATAGGTCGATGTATAACTTTTGGTCGCCCGAGCAATAAAATGGACCGGCAGCAGAAGAGGCTGAACCGCACGCACTATTCACTCTGTCGGTGAAAAGCACCAATGTCGGTGGGGTATAGGTACGTCCCATTTCCTGAAACACTTTACTCCAAACATCCTCGGTACTTGCCAAGATTTGTCTTGAAAACTTTGCCAGCTCTTCCTCCTCAGCAGTAAATTCTCTCTGTTGTGGAGCAACTTCTTCGCGAAGGGTATTGAGTCCACCTTGTTGAATCACATTTCCCACAATGTCACCAATGCCACCACCCTGCATAAGGGTGAATAAAGCGATTAACACAATACCTCCGATACCTCCAATACCAGCCTTGGTTCTTGTACTCATTCCTCTTCGGTCTTCCACATTATTGCTTTCTCTGCGTCCGTTTAATTTCATTGTAATTTATTTTTTATAGCTTTACCTTCTAAAATATTTCTACAAATATACGCATTTATTTGCTTTTTTGGTGCAATTTAGGGGAAAAAATAAGCTCACCGCTCGTGGCGCTTTCATTTATATAAGGTGGCTCCTTCTTGGCAAAGGTGTACGTTACTTTTGTCTTGAAATTTTACCAAAAATCGACCATTGAAAATCTTCAAAATAGAAAAAATCAATAGGCAAATGTGCTACAAAAATGTGATGATTTGAGCAAAATAAATGCCTTTTTAAGTTGAAACATTGATTTAAATGGTCTTAG
>NZ_HG417090.1:118821-139280 GCF_000455445.1 Hoylesella timonensis 4401737 = DSM 22865 = JCM 15640
ATAGAAACATATATTAGAGGTGTTATCTACATGCTTCAGCAGCCTTAAAGCATGCAAATAGCAGGCTTATCTCAATGGGTTAGTCGGCAAGAAAGGGTAAAATTAAGAATAAAAAACAGGTGTGTGAGCGTAATGTATTCAGTTTCAATCAATTATGAGCTATGCTTATTTTTCGCGTATTTGCGACCTACTTTGAAGTTGGTGATTTTCTTGCGAGTTTTGAGGGGCACTTTGTAAAGAAAATTCAGCATTTATTTTCGTTCCATACGGTGTGTTGCCAATAGTACAGCTTCAGTTTTCTGGCGGTCGTGCGTTGTTAGCATTTCGTGCTTCAATGCAAGAGCAATGAGCAACCGCTGTGTTCTTTTGTCTCAGAAATATGGAATAACAACGGAAAAGTTGACCAATCGTTCTTTGAGAGATTTGAACAGAATGGGCTCACTATCAATCGCTTCAGCGCTGATTGTGGGGTAAGGGGATATTGTAGGCAGAAGTGGGTGCTTCAAGTTCAAATTATCTTAAAATTCAGTAATGAGAGGACGTGTAAACGCAATAAGGACGTTGAAGGACTTAGGTGCGGATTTGAGGATTATCAATCTCCCAATCATTTACCAAGATTTAATTACATTCTGAATTGTAGAAGGAGTTGCGAGATTAAGGAATAAGTAAAATTATTTTAATTGATTATTTTCTTTCCATTTTCGAATGCGTTCAAAATCAATGATAAGTTGACTATGTTCTCTGTCTATCCATATATCAAGTCGAACAAGAAAAGAATAACGATCTAAAGATTTAGAATAGAATTCCACAAGCTGATTCTTGAAGTCATATTCTTTGATAAAGTGAAGAATATTCTCAAAAGGAACATATTTGGGTTTAACTTGGTACGTGGTGTCCACAAGCCCCCTACTGTTCACAACAAAACCAATTGTCACAGTATCAGACACATAAACAAGTTCATCAACAAGTTTCTCTATTATGAAGTGAGCCAGCAAACTTGTAAACTTTTTCTTCCTTTTATTATATTCTTCCCACTTCTCCTCTGGTGGAAACTCCAAACTGAATTGTGGTTTTCTTATTAAAGTATAATCTATAGAGTCACAAGGACGTATTATTTCATTTAGAACTTTTGAAAACGACGGGAAGGCCAAATAAATAAAGATGGCTACTAATATTATTCTTTTCATTCCTTAATTATTATTTTAGAATCCTAGGTGCAGTAATCGTACTTTCTTCCAGGAGATATGCATCTCCACTTTTTAACGGTGCTCCTCTTCTTATGCCATCCCACCCAATTGCATATGTTTGAATAACATTTTGAGATGGGTCGTCAGGGGAAAGAAAAGTATTTCTTGGATGCGTATGGTACATTTTAAGCACTTCATATTGTTCATTTAGTCCTAAATCTAAGAATGGCTTATAGGTATCTTTATATTTTTTTGCACTTATTCTATCCTTAATTCCGCAACACTATTATAAATTAAACTTTTTAAGTACCTGAGCAACAAAAAGTTGCTCAGGATTTTGCCATGTCAGAATTTTCACTTATCTTAGGGTTGCAAAAAAAACAAGAGAATCCGACGATAGACATGGCGAAGATACAAATTAAATCTGAGAGACTCACTCCTTTTTGGGGATTATTTTCAATCATGGAGCAATTTGACTCCACATTATCTGCAAATTCAGTAATGAGAGGACGTGTAAACGCAATAAGGACGTTCAAGGGCTTAGTTGCGGATTTGAGGATGAACTGCAGGCGTTTTTCTTTTGCCTTTATTTTTTAGAGTAACATTTGTCCAACTGCCGTTTTTTTAGTACTTTTGCAAAGTTTATAGTACACAAAAATAAATTCATATTATCATGAATGTTTCATATAAATGGCTCAAAGAGTACGTTGACTTCGATTTGACACCCCAAGAGGTGGCAGATGCACTCACATCATGCGGTCTTGAGGTAGATGCCTTGGAAGAAGTTCAATCCATTAAAGGCGGTTTGAAGGGGCTGTATGTTGGTAAAGTGCTTACCTGTGAAATGCACCCTAATTCCGATCACCTTCATATTACAACCGTAGATTTAGGAAAAGAGCAGCCTTCTCAGATTGTCTGTGGTGCGCCAAATGTTGCCGCAGGACAGAAAGTTATTGTTGCCGATGTAGGTTGCGTTTTATATAATGGTGAAGAATCATTCACTATCAAGAAAAGCAAACTTCGTGGTGTCGACTCATACGGCATGATTTGTGCAGAAGACGAGATAGGCGTAGGAGGTTCACACGATGGAATTATTGTCCTTCCTGAAGATGCACCAGTGGGTCAGCCCGCCGCAGAATATTATCATTTAGAAAGCGATTGGGTGATAGAAATTGATATCACGGCAAACCGTTCCGATGCGCTTTCTCACTATGGCGTGGCACGTGACTTGTATGCGTGGTTGAAACAAAATGGTTATACCACTAACTTGCATCGCCCTAATTGTGATGCCTTCCAGGTTGATAACGAGGATTTGCCCATTGATGTGCAAATAGAAAATACACAAGCCTGTAAACGCTATGCCTGTATTTCGCTGACGGATTGTGAGGTGAAAGACAGTCCAGAATGGCTGCAAGATAAGTTGCGGGTCATCGGATTGCGACCTGTCAACAACATTGTAGACATTACGAACTACATCATGATGGCGTATGGACAGCCGATGCATTGCTTTGATGCCGACATGGTGGAAGGCAAACGGATAGTAGTGCGCACACAACCCGAAGGAACAAAGTTTGAAACACTCGATGGCGAAGAACATACACTGGGTGAACACGATTTAAGTATTTGCAATGCGGAACATCCTATGTGTATTGCCGGTATCTTTGGCGGTAAAGGAAGTGGTACTTACAACAGCACGAGGAACGTGGTTTTAGAGAGTGCTTATTTCCATCCCACTTGGATTCGCAAGAGTGCACGTCGCCACGGACTAAGCACAGATGCCAGTTATCGTTTCGAACGTGGTATTGATCCTAATGGTGTCATCTACGCACTCAAACAGGCAGCGATACTTTGTCAACAGTTGGCTGGTAGTAAGGTGAGTATGCAGATAAAGGATGTATATCCTGAACCGATAGAAAATGCGAAAGTATCACTTTCATATAGCTATGTTAATGGACTGATTGGTAAAGAGATAGGACACGATACGATAAAAGAGATTGTGACAAATCTTGAAATGGAAATCCTTCAGGAAACAGCAGAAGGACTGGAATTGTCCATACCGACCTATCGTGTTGACGTGCAGCGTCCATGCGATGTGGTGGAGGATATCTTACGTATCTACGGATATAATAATGTGGAGATACCACAACAACTGAAGAGTTCGTTGACCATCTTAGGAGAAGAAGACGAGAAACAGCATTTGGAAAATCTGATTGGTGAACAATTGGTGGGTAGTGGCTTCCACGAAATCTTAAATAACTCACTGACAAAAGTAGCTTATTATCAAGATTTGAATCAGTATGCGGAGGAAACAACGGTGAAAGTAATGAATCCGTTGAGCAGTGATTTGGGTGTGATGCGGCAGACTTTGTTGTTTGGTGGCTTGGAAAGTATTGCGAGAAACGTAAACCGTAAAAACGCAAACTTACGACTTTTTGAGTTTGGTAATTGCTATCATTTCGATGCAGCTCGTTTGGATGCAGAGAATCCTATTAACGCCTACAAACAGGAAACACATTTAGGATTGTGGATTACTGGAAAGCGAGTGGAAGGTAGTTGGGCGCATACAGATGAAGATAGTTCGTTCTTTGAACTCAAAGCCTATGTAGAAAATATCTTTGCACGTTTGGGTGTGCCAGCTGGGCTGTGCATTTCGGAAAAGAGTGATAACAATATTTTCTCGGAAGGCTTGACGATGAAGAATCGTGGAGGAAAGCCTATGGTTGAGTTAGGCGTGGTATGTCCCCGATTATTAAAAACTGTGGGCGTCTCTGCGACGGTGTATTATGCCGATATCCACTGGTCTACGGTGATGAAAGCTATTCGCAAACAGAAGGTTGAGTTTAAGGAGTTGTCTAAATTCCCTGCTGTAAGTCGAGATTTGGCGTTGTTGTTAGACCAAGCAATTCCTTTCGAAAAGATTGAAGAGATTGCTTTTCAAACAGAAAAGAAACTGTTGAAGCGTGTGGAACTCTTTGATGTTTACGAAGGGAAGAACTTGCCAGAGGGTAAGAAGAGCTATGCGGTGAACTTTATTTTGCAAGATGAACAGAAAACCTTGAACGACAAACAGATTGATGCAATTATGCAGAAACTTATCAAAAACCTTACCACGAATTTAGGTGCAGAGTTGCGGTAAGGGGTTGTCGTGAAGTGATTGACGTTGAACTATAAATAATTCATTAATAATAACAACTCGTGACGTAGCAATACGTTCATGACCTCTTTAGGTGAAGAGGATTTTAATCAATAAATTCAATGGGAAGAGCATTTGAATATCGTAAAGCAACAAAACTGAAACGTTGGGGACACATGGCTCGTACATTTACGAAGATTGGTAAACAAATCGCCATTGCTGTGAAAGCAGGTGGACCAGAGCCAGAAAACAACCCTACACTGCGTGCCATCATTGCTAATGCTAAGCGTGAGAACATGCCTAAGGACAACATTGACCGTGCTATCAAAAATGCACTTGGTAAAGACCAGAGCGATTATAAGGAAGTAACTTATGAAGGCTATGGTCCACACGGAGTTGCCATTTTGGTGGACACGCTGACCGACAATACTACTCGAACCGTAGGTGACGTTCGTTCTGTATTCAACAAGTTTAATGGAAATTTGGGTACTACAGGTTCTTTGGCTTTCTTGTTTGATCATAAGTCTGTGTTTACTTTTAAGAAGAAAGAAAATCTCGATATGGATGAGTTAATCCTTGATCTCATCGATTACGGTGTCGAAGATGAATACGACGAGGACGAAGAAGCCAATGAGGTGACCATTTACGGCGCACCAACCAGCTTTGGTGATATCCAAAAGCATTTAGAGGAAGAAGGGTTTGAGGTGACTGGTGGAGAGTTTACTTACATTCCTAACGATTTGAAGAATGTGACACCAGAAGAACGTGAAACTCTTGACAAGATGATTGAGAAGTTGGAAGAGTTTGACGATGTTCAGACGGTGTACACCAATATGCAACCAGAATAAGCACTTGATGCGACGGTCATTCATCATTCGGAACATGGCGTCTTCAATGATGAATGGCTCGCTTGCATTTTCTTTAATAGTGCAATTCAAGTCATCTGCCTAAGCTAAGAAGTGAGCGAGGATGACGAACAGTACATTTGTACTTCTAATATCCTGAACTGTAATTATCCTAAATCTTAACCTTTTATTTTTTTTGTATGAAAAGAAGTCGTTGTTTTATCCTTTTGTTAAACTTACTGTTGGCAGCCTTGCCATTAAGTGCTAAAACAGATTATACCCAATTTGTAAATCCCTATATTGGTTCTGGAGGTCACGGCCATGTCTTTGTAGGAGCGAATGTACCCTTTAGTGCCGTTCAGTTAGGACCGATGAACATCTTTAAGGGTTGGGATTGGTGCTCGGGTTATCATTACAGTGATAGTGTTATTATCGGGTTTAGTCATAATCACTTGAGTGGTACAGGTTGTGATGATTTGGGCGACATCAGCTTGATGCCCTATTCAGGTGAGATGCGAACCAAACGAGGAGATGATCATCACCTTGAAGGAGCCGCTTCGTCGAAATTCTCCCACGACAATGAAGTTGTATCACCCGGTTATTATGCCGTAAAATTAGATAACGGTGTAAATGTAGAACTGACAACAACAGAGCGTGTGGGGGTGCATCGTTACAATTATACAAAGGCAGAAACCCCACGTGTATTGATAGATTTGTTCAATGGTATCGGAAACAAAACCTATGAAGCCTATATTCGCAAGATTGATGATACCACAGTTGAGGGATATCGTTTTGTCAATGGATGGGCACCCCAACACAAGGTTTTCTTTTATGCCAAGTTCAATCAACCCATCCAATCACTTGATGTGTTTCACTTGAATACACCTGCGGGTACCGATGAGTTGCAAGGACGTGATGTGAAAGCAGTTGCAACGTTCAAAGACGGAATGAAAGAACTCTTGGTAAAGGTAGCTATCTCGTCCGTGAGTTGCACCAATGCAAAGCTCAACTTAGAAAAGGAGATGACGGGATGGAACTTCGATGACGTTCATCAGGTAGCGATACAAAAGTGGAACGACGTGTTGTCACGAATAGAAATTGAAGGGACACCTCGACAAAAAATCATCTTCTATACAGCCATGTACCATGCCTTTATCGCACCTAATTTATATTGCGACGTCAACGGAGACTTTAGAGGCATAGACGACAAGGTATATAAAAATAATAAATTCAAGAATTACACGACGCTCTCGTTATGGGATACTTATCGTACTTTGCATCCTCTGTTTACAATCATAGCGAGAAAGGAAGTTCCTGATATGATTAACTCCATGCTGAGCATCTACGACCAAAATGGAAAGCTGCCTATATGGCCATTGTATTCAGGTGAAACGAATTGTATGCCAGGTTATAGTTCCGTGCCAGTGATTGCAGATGCTTACTTAAAAGGGATTGGCGGTTTCGATGCCAATAAAGCGTTAGACTATATGATATCCACGGCTACGAATCCAAAGCAAAACGGTGTGAAAGACTTTATGCACTATGGATATATTCCAGCCGATGCTGTTAAGGAGGCAACTTCAATTCAATTAGAATATGCAGCAGACGATATGGGTATTGCACTCATGGCAAAGAAGATGGGACGAATGGATGTTTATCATACCTTCTTGAAGCGTGCTTTGTCGTATCAAACAATTTTTGATTCAAAAATAAATAAGATTCATCCAAAGATGAAAGATGGCTCATGGTACGAACCTTACGACCCATTTTTAGCGAACGAAAGAGATGGGGTAGGAGATTTCTGTGAGGGAAATGGCTGGCAATATACCTTTATGGTGCCACAAGATCCCGATGGGCTGATTAAGGCGCATGGTGGAGATGCCGCTTTTGTGAAGAATCTTGATGAGTTGTTTGTTGCCGAAGGCGATCTTGGAGAAGGAGCTCCACCTGATGTGTCTGGTATGGTGGGACAGTATGCACATGGTAACGAACCCAATCATCATACACCATATTTATATGTCTATGCAGGACAACCGTATAAGACAGCAGAAAAGGTGAGAATGCTCCAAAATAAGTTCTATACCGATGAGCCAGATGGATACTGTGGTAACGAAGATTGTGGGCAAATGTCAGCTTGGCATATCATGTCAGCGTTAGGATTTTATCAAGTAAATCCATCTAATGGCATTTTTGTTTTTGGTAGCCCGTTGTTTAAGAAGGCAACGATTCATCTGCCTGGGGGTAAGACATTTGTGATCACTGCACCCAACAATAACGACAAAAATGTATATATCAAGTCGGCTCAATTAAACGGTAGGAACTTGAAGACCTCTTACATTACTTACAATGACGTGATGAAAGGAGGAGTACTTAACTTCCAAATGAGCAATCGCCCCAATAAGAGTTTTGGAAAAGCAAAGCAGCATAGACCTGTGAGTGCGAAATAATCCGAGAGAGTGCGTTATAATTCGGGGCTGCTAAATAAGTATCAATCATTTGTGTTTATTTAGTAGCCCCGATTTTATTGCAAGATTTCCCTTCGTATTTTGTACTCATCCGCAATGCTGATAAACTGGTATTGCGGATGTATTGTATAAGAAGTAAACCATTCCAATCAAACAAATCTAACTTTGGTTGTGGCTTACTCGTCTCACGAAACAATGTTCTTTAATGCGTAGCTTTCCACCACGCAGTATTTTGTATGCCACGTAATGGCGCAACATGAATGGTGGGATCTGAAATGGTTAATCCGCTAAAGGTTTTCACAGGGATATATTTGGGACCTTCAAACGGATAAATGTATGAATAAATCGTGTCCGTATGACTTTGATGGCGTACCGCTTTCGTGAGTTGTTGGTTAAAACGTTCACGAAGGTTCTTGTTCTTACAAAGCCACTTCACGTAATCGCCCATATCGAAGAATATACCTGCCTTAAAGCCATCGAGTACTTGCACACTGTCTCGCAACGAGTCGTCCAACGAATATTTCGCATTGATGTCCTTCATCACTGCAGCTAAGGCTTCTACCTCTCGGCAGTCGATAGCGGCAATTGTGCCAGACGGCACTCGGTAATTGGAGTAGAAGTCATGAAACTTCTTCACTATAGCGCCATAATTGGGAGTGGGCGATGCCAAACTGCTCCACATATCCGCATACGGCATGCCAACAGCCATAACCTCACTGGTAGAGCCAACAAGGAAATTAGTCACGTCTTTGAGCATATAGGCTGTTTCAACATTTGCCATGTAGCAATCGTCAAACAGAATGTATTGCATCTTTGTGCCCGTTTGTGCGATTCCTTTTGCCAAGGTCTCTATATCTGTGGCATAATTAAGGATGTCGTCCACACTTCCAAAGAATCGGGTCTGCTCCCAATACGTGGGTTGCTGACGAGTGGAAAAGGCATACCGTTTTGCATTGTAGGGGTAGTCTTTCCAATTTTCTTTATACGTCCAACCTGTGCCGTGGCAGCCAATGATGAGTGCATAGTTGAGAGCTTCAGCCGCTGCTTTCGTGTCATTGATGATTTGGGCAATACCCTCAGCCGTAGTATATGCTTTTCCCGAATAGGTTTTGATAGGGGTGTGCGTTATTTGTTTGTTGACATAACCAACCTCGTAGAGTTCTGATTCGGTGGGCGATTTGCTAAGAAATACCACTAAGCGTGAGTTCTTGAGTCCTTTCTGGGCTTTGACACCCGATTCGATGCTGTCTAAATTTTGTAGGAAAAAGTTGTACAGTCCTTTGTGTTGCGCACTTCCCGACCATGGCATATAGACTAATATGGTTTGTTTGTTATAGTCGTTGATGTCAATAGTATCGTCATCCTTACACGATGTAATCGTTAAGGTACAGAGTAGGACGAGCCATAAAAAGAACTGTTTACGCATCATTCGGTTATTTCTTTTTTTTAAGTTCTGCCATCGAAACTTTCAGTGCTGCGATTTTCTCTTCCGTATCACTTTGTTTTTTGCGCTCCAATGCCACCACAGCTTCAGGCGCATTGGCTACAAATTTACTGTTGCTGAGTTTTTTCTGAATACCAGCTAAGAAGCCTTCCAAATGTTTGAGTTGGTCTTCATGCTTCTTTAACTCGGCTTCCACATCAATCAAATTCCCGATAGGAACGGCAAATTCGTTAGTTCCAATCATGAATTGTGCCACGTCAGCAGGTTTGTCAGTCATGGTTTGTATGGCTGACAAATGAGCCATTTTAATGATGATGTCATTAAAGGTGGCAAATGGGTTGTCACCAATAGCTACCAATTCCAATGTTTCTTTGGGTGAGATGTTCTTTTGATTTCTAATCATGCGAACCCCACTCACAATCTGTTTGACAACTTCTATCTCTTCTGTCAGTGATTTTTCATCGTCCGTAGGCGTAGGAATGTCAAGCTGTTGGGTCATGATAGACTCGCCTTCCTTTCGCTCATACAAGTGTTGCCACAATTCTTCCGTGATAAATGGCATGAAAGGATGTAGCATTTTTAAGAGGATGTCAAAGAAGTTCAATGTCTGCTGATACGTCTTCGTGTCGATAGGTGTTCCGTACGCAGGCTTAATCATCTCGAGATACCAGCTTGAGAACTCGTCCCAAAAGAGCCTGTAGACAACCATTAGTGCCTCGGAGATGCGATATTTCGAGAAGAGGTCGTTCACTTCTTCGTTTGTGGTGCGCAACTTAGCCTCGAACCAAGCTGTTGCCAACTTGCTGGTTTGTGATTGTTCGGTATCTGTAACCTCCCAACCTTTTACTAATCGGAATGCATTCCAAATCTTGTTGTTAAAGTTACGACCTTGTTCACACAAGCTTTCATCGAAGAGAATGTCGTTGCCTGCTGGTGCACTGAGCATCATACCCATGCGTACGCCATCGGCACCGTACTTATCAATGAGTGCAATAGGGTCGGGCGAGTTACCCAAGCTCTTGCTCATCTTCCTACCCAACTTGTCGCGCACAATACCCGTAAAGTACACATGTCTGAAAGGCATCTGCCCTTTGTACTCGTATCCAGCCATAATCATGCGTGCCACCCAGAAGAAAATAATATCAGGTCCAGTGATGAGGTCGGCTGTGGGGTAGTAGTATTGAATTTCTTTATTATCAGGATTGTTAATGCCGTCAAAGAGAGAAATAGGCCATAGCCATGATGAAAACCATGTGTCAAGACAATCACTATCTTGTTCGATGTCGTTCATGGTGAGTGCGCTGTCCTTCTGTTGTGCCAGTTTGAGAGCTGCCTCTGCCGTTTCTGCCACCACAACTTCTTGCTTGCCGTTGATTGTAAAGTAATAAGCAGGAATGCGATGTCCCCACCACAGCTGTCTACTGATACACCAATCTTTAATGTTTTCGAGCCAGTGACGATAGGTATTTTTATACTTCGAGGGATAAAACTGAATATCGTCGTCCATAACAGGCTGCAAGGCAAGGTCGGCAAAGTGTTGCATTTTCAGAAACCACTGTGTGGACAACTTTGGCTCAATGGGCACATGGGTGCGCTCGGAGTATCCAACTTTGTTGTTGTAGTCCTCCACTTTTTCCATCAATCCCGCTTTTTCCAAATCTTTTGCAATTTGCTTGCGCACGTCCATACGATCCATGCCCACGTACATTCCTGCTTCTTCAGAAATTGTACCATTATCGTTAAAGATATCGATGGTTTGTAGTCCGTGTTTCAGACCCAATGCATGGTCGTTAATATCATGTGCTGGCGTTACCTTTAAGCATCCCGTACCAAACTCAATATCCACATAGTCGTCCTCGATAACAGGAATTTCTCGTCCCACTAATGGTACGATAACGTGTTTTCCTTTGAGCCAAGCATTCTTAGGATCATTGGGGTTGATGCACATAGCCGTATCGCCCATAATCGTTTCGGGACGTGTCGTAGCGACGATAGCAAACTTATCAGGGTCTTCAACTACATGATAGCGAAGATAATAAAGCTTGGAGTGCTCGTCTTGATAGATAACTTCTTCATCGCTCAAGGCTGTTTGTGCCTGCGGGTCCCAATTCACCATGCGTACTCCACGGTAGATAAGACCTTTGTTGTAGAGGTCGCAAAACACTTTGATAACGCTTTCCGAACGCTTCTCGTCCATCGTGAATGCGGTGCGATCCCAATCACAGGAAGCACCTAAGCGACGCAGCTGCTTCAAAATAATGCCGCCATGTTCGTGCGTCCAGTCCCAAGCATGTTTCAAAAACTCGTCTCTCGAAAGATCTGTTTTCTTGATTCCCTGTTCTGCCAATCGTGCTACAACCTTTGCTTCGGTAGCTATCGAGGCATGATCAGTGCCGGGAACCCAGCAGGCATTCTTGCCTTCCATGCGTGCTCTGCGCACTAAAATATCTTGAATGGTATTGTTAAGCATGTGTCCCATGTGCAGCACACCTGTGACATTGGGGGGAGGTATGACCACCGTATAGGCTTCACGCCCATCAGGTTTTGAACTAAATAATTTGTTGTTGAGCCAATATTCATACCATTTAGATTCCACATCTTGTGGATTATACTTGCTTGCCAATTCCATTTTATCGTTTTCTACTTTAATAATAAATTCTTATAAAACATTGCAAAATTACGAAATTTCAATTGAAAATGATTACTTTTGCAATAATAAAAATTCAGCCATGCACTCAAGAGAAGAAAAAATAGCGGCTTTTGGTAGGCTTCTTGACGTACAAGAACGCCTGAGAAAGGAATGTCCTTGGGACAGAAAACAAACCTACCACAGCTTAAGACCGCACACAATAGAAGAGGTTTACGAGCTTTGTGATGCTATCTTGAAAGAAGACAAGGTCAATATCTGTAAAGAACTTGGCGATGTGTTGGAGCATGTCATCTTTTACGCTATCCTTGGAGATGAGACAGGGGCTTATGATATTGCGGATGTATGCGATAAGGAAGCTCGTAAATTAATGTTTCGTCATCCATTTATCGATTGGACTGGTTGGGAAGGAGACCCCAAGAAAGAAGTCTTAGACGCACAAGCAGGGGTGAACGAAACCACTGCCAAACCGCAGACGGAGCAACAGGTAGAAAAAACGTGGGAGCAAATTAAGCAAAAAGAAAAAGATGGAAACAAGAGTGTGTTGGCAGGTGTGCCAGAGGCTTTGCCATCTCTCATTAAGGCTTATCGCATTCAAGATAAGGCACGAAACGTTGGATTTGACTGGAAAAAGCGAGAAGACGTTTGGAAGAAAGTGCGTGAAGAACTGAGTGAGCTGGAAGAAGAATTAGCGAAAGACGATGCCGAGCATGCTACGAAGGAGTTGGGAGATTTTCTTTTCTCGGTCATCAATGCTGCTCGTTTGTATCATCTTAATCCTGAAAACGCACTGGAGCTGACCAATCAAAAATTTATTCGACGCTTTAATCATATCGAAGCCCAAACCATAAAATCGGGAAAGCAACTCAAAGACTTGACACTCGCAGAGATGGATGAGCTTTGGGAAGAGGCTAAGCGTATGGAAAAAGAATCTGAAAACAACTAAAAATACAAAATATAATAATGATGAAAAATACGTTGAAAATATTTGCGGCAATGCTCATGACAGTCAGCTTGTCTGTTGGATGCGTGGATAAAAAAGGTTCTGCATCCTCTTCGGACACGGTATCACAAGATGAAGAGGCATCTACAGACTCAACCATATATGGCGTTTGCGGCGACGGAACCGCCATGCACACCTTGCAGGTGATATCAGATGCTGGCGATACGGTGGATTATATGATTAACACCGATGGAGAGTTGGTCTCTGATATTCAAGGAGGTAGAATGGTAGGTGACCGCATGGCGGTCATTGGAGCGAAAGTGAATCAAGAATTAGTTGCGAAGAAAGTAATCAATCTGACAACGCTTTTAGGGAGATGGGTAAGTTTGGACAAGAACTTTGAAATTCGTGAAGGTGGCATTGTCGAGTCTTTCGTGAAAGCCGAATCGCATCCGTGGACGAAGTGGAAAATCCTCAATGGCGCCTTACTGTTAAACACCGATACCTTTGAAGTAAAAACTTTGGGGGCAGATAGTTTGTTGCTTGAGAACAAAAATGGTATTTTTGTCTACAAGCGTCAACGAGTCAAGCAGCAGTAGAAGGCTTTTGACTCTTTCTTTTGCGTTTAGATTCATCTATTGGAACCTTTTAGAATTCATATTTTAGGATGTGGAAGTGCCATGCCAACGCTGCGACACCATCCGTCCTCACAGGTTGTTGAAATCCGTGAGAAGTTGTTCATGGTCGATTGTGGTGAAGGAACGCAAGTGCAACTCCGTCGTGCGAAAATCAAATTTACCAAGCTTCAAGCCGTCTTTATCACCCACTTACATGGCGATCATTGCCTTGGTTTGATTGGTATGCTTTCCACTTTTGGGATGTTGGGGCGCACTGCACCGCTCCATATCTATGCTCCGCAAGCGTTAGAAGCTTTGTTGCAAACACAGATTGCCGTGTTCTGTCCGGGCTTGGAATACGAGGTAAAGTTTCATGCAGTAGAAACCACCCAACATCAGGTGATTTATGAAGACCGAAGTCTGACTGTTGAATCCATTCCTTTAGCGCATCGCCTCCCTTGCTGTGGCTTTTTGTTTAGGGAGAAACCTGTGTTGCCTCATATCCGAAGAGAGATGATTGACTTCTATGAAATCCCTGTTTCCCAAATTAATAACATCAAAAACGGAGCCGACTGGACTACACCAGAAGGGGAGATTGTGAGCAATCATCGCCTTACTTACCCTGCTGCACCGCCCCGTAGTTACGCCTATTGCAGTGATACACGTTATCTTCCTCACTTGCACCAATTGGTTCAAGGAGTGGATACGCTGTACCATGAGGCTACTTATGACCAGGAAAACGAAAGCCGAGCTGAAATGTTTGCACACAGTACGGCAGCCCAAGCCGCCATGGTGGCGCGCGATGCTAAGGTTGGAAAATTACTATTGGGGCATTACAGTGCCAGATATGACGACGAGTCGGTGCTACTTCAAGAGGCAAAGAATATCTTTCAAAACTCATTCTTAACCGATGAAGGACTGGTCTTCGATGTTAAATAGAGTTAAACGGGCAATAAATTTTAATTCGTGCTTTTTGGTTTTCAATAAATTGCGTATCTTTGTTACATTGAACACAAAGAACATATATCAATGATACATAAGATACTATCCATTACCTTTGCTTTTGCGCTGCTCATTGGCAGTCCAATCACGATGCAAGCGTCGGAAGGTTTCGAGGCTATTGAAAATGAATTTCAGAATGTTTCTATTTCAGTTTCGGAGTCTGTACTACATATCAGTGGTGCAAATGGGCAAGTATTACAGATATATAATGTGGCAGGCGTTTGTCTGATGCGTGTGAAGATTGATAGTCAGGACAAGCGTTACGAACTGAATTATCCAAAAGGTTGCTACATTATCAAGGTGGGCAAAACGGTAAGAAAGATATCTATTAGATAGCGCAAGCGTTGAAATTTGCTTTTCATTACTTTCTGTTCTTTATTCTTCTTTTTCAGTTGTGTTCATGTCGGAATAAAGTTCAGAATCCTAATCAGAACTTGGAATTAAGTAGTTTTTCGTCTCTTCGGAATGCTGCTTATGTTATTCATCCCCGAAAAGTTCGGGCAGAACTTCTCAAGACGTTACAAGAAGATAGAGACTCTATGCAAGCCGACTATCGTGCTCGTAACTATTATTTGCAGGGGGGGCGGTTACTTTGGATTGACCGCAATGGAGTTGATCAGCGTGCCGATACGCTGTTGGCGTATTTGCGTGAGATGAAAGCGGTAGGATTTTCGCCCAATAAGTTTTGTGTCGCCTCGATTACGGCAGACTTAAACCGACTGCGAGCTTTGCAATTTGATAAAAGTCAGCATTCCATTCATCAGGTGTTGGGACGCTTAGAATATCATCTAACCAAAGCCTTTTTCCGTTATGCCACGGGACAGCAGTTTGGTTTTACCAACCCTTATGTGCTTTTTAACAAGCTTGATGTGAAAGAGGGAGATTCACTCAACGTGAGTTATTATCGGCTCTTCGATATTCCGATGGCACGACCCACTAAAAACTATTGGAAGAATCTGTGTAAACAAACTCATCCAGACAGTTTGACGAATTTTATTCACCATATCCAGCCCACTAATCCTTTATACCAAGTATTCAAAAATTATCTTGCGCAGGAGGGTCGTTCCACTAACAGTGTGAAGACGCTCTGCAACTTGGAGCGGACACGGTGGCGACTGAAAGATAATCCATTTGCACAAGATAAATATGTCATGGTGAACGTTCCTGCCATGGAGTTGCTGGCTATCGACCATGAACAGGTCATGAGAATGCGCGTTGGCGTGGGAACGAACACCACCAAGACACCCTTGTTGAGCAGTAGGATTATGCGGATGGATGTTAATCCGCAATGGGTCATGCCCAAGAGTATTATTGACAAAAGTGTGGCACGCCATGCAGGCGACTCTGCTTATTTTGAGAATCATCGGTATTTTATACGAAACAGAGAGACAGGAAACAGGGTAGACCCTCGACAAGTCACGAGTGAAATGCTTCGGAGCGGTCAATACTTCGTCATTCAAGAAGGCGGAAAAGGCAACGCCATGGGGCGCATCGTGTTCCGTTTCAAAAATAACTTTGCCGTTTATCTGCACGATACCTCCTCGCGCGGAGTCTTTGAACAGTCGAATCGTGGCGTGTCACATGGATGTGTGCGTGTCGAAAAACCTTTCGAACTGGCGGTATTTTTATTAAAAGATAAGGATGAAGAACTCATTGAAAAGATGCGCTACTCCATGCAAGCCGATATTCATTCGCATTATCAAAAGAAACTAACGGCGACTTCCAACCTACCCAATGACACCTTGCAAGAATCTAAGTTAATCAATTCTGTGCGTGTTCAACCAGCAGTGCCACTGTACATCACTTATTATACCCTGTACCCCAACGAGCAGCACGGTATGCGGGAATATCAGGATATTTACGGTTTTGACGCTGTGATTTACAAACAATTAAAAAACTACCTGCGATAGTTTCTATGAACGAACGGTGGGACGATCATACTATCGGTAGGGCATTGGCAGACCCAAAGCTGCGGGAACAAGCCTTTACACAAATGGTTCGGCAATACAGCGAACCCCTCTATTGGCGCATCAGGCGGATGGTTTTCTACCATGCGGATGCAGATGACATTCTTCAAAACACCTTCTTAAAAGCGTGGAAGCATGTTGCGCAATTTCAAAATAAGTCGAAAGTTTTCACGTGGTTATACCGAATTGCAATCAATGAGGCACTTGATTTTCTTCGAAAACAAAAGAAAACGCTTACCATTCCTGTGGAAGATGTCTCCTCGTTGGCTCAAATGATGCTTGCAGATGAATACTTTGATGGTGATGAGGCAGAGGCTATCCTCCACGCAGCGATTGCAACACTGCCCGAAGTGCAACGCATGGTCTTTACGCTTCGTTACTTTGAGGAGATGAAATATGCGGAGATGAGCGAGCTTTTAGGTACCAGTGAAGGAGCTTTGAAAGCCAGTTATCACTTGGCAGTGAAGAAAATAAGTGCGTTCATTCAAACAAGCAATTAAACTTTTATACTTTTGTTTCGTCATAAAGATATGAAGATAAATAGGGAAGAAGACAAACAGCACATCGAGCGTTGCTTTAAGCAAACAAACTCGTTCAAAGTTCCGGAAGGATATTTTGAACGAGTGGTTGACGATATTTTGGTGTCTTTGCCTCGTCAAGAACAACAAGTTATGCCTGCTCGTCATGCTCGTTTTTATCCGCTACACACTCGTTGGTTGGTAGCGGGCTGTGTGTTGGCTGCATTATTGTCCGTTACACTTTATTTTCATCACACGACAATTCCTTCTTCTTCCAAGCAGTCGGAACCTATGTCTACATACACTGGGATATATACCTCTGAAACTTTGGAAGAAGCCGCATTCATCAGTTTGATGGATGATGAGGACTTATATTCTTTATTTGAAGACGATTAACAACAAGCGACCATGAAACAAATTTATTTATTTCTTCTTTTATTCGTAGGTGTTAGCGCTTTTGCCACTGGTACAGAATTGGACGAACAGTCTCTTCGCTCCCGTCGAGGTGATTTTCAGGCACGTATGGAGCAGTTCATCACTACCGAAGCGGGGCTAACTCCTCAAGAGTCTGAAGTTTTCTTTCCGCTTTTTCGCGAGATGAAGAAGCAGCAGATGACCTATTTTCTCGAGCAACGTCGACTGCGACATATCGATATCAATGACAGCAAAGCTTGTGAAGAGGCTGTCTTGAAACGTGCTGCCAATGAGGTGAAGATTAAAGAGATACAGCAAACTTACTATCAAAAGTTTTTGAAAGTACTCCCTGCCAACAAGGTGTTTCGTATTGTCAAGGCAGAAAAGAAGTTTCATCGCCAACTCATGCAGCGACATGCACTTAAATATTTCAAAAAGCGAAACGACAAGCGATAAATAACTATGCAGCGGTACTTTATCTATTTCAGTTACGACGGTACTTCGTACCACGGTTGGCAACAGCAACCCAACAGTCATTCTGTTCAGGCAGAATTGCAAAAAGCACTGTCAACCATATTGAGAGAGCCCATTGTTGTTGTGGGTGCTGGGCGCACAGATACTGGCGTGCATGCGCGAAAAATGGTGGCACACTTTGATTTAGAGACTGTTATTGATGGTGAACAACTTGCCTACAAACTGAACAGACTCTTGCCACGAGATATTTCGGTGGCAGGTGTGAAGCCTGTTCAGGCAGATATGCACGCAAGGTTTAGTGCCAAATGGCGAACATATCACTATTATGTACACAATCAAAAAAATCCTTTTTTGCGCCATTACTCCTGTCAACTTCCTTTTCAGCTTGATTATGCACTGATGAATCAGGCAGCTAATCATTTATTGAGCGTGACCGACTTTGGCGCTTTCTGTAAGACACACACCGATGTCAAGACCACGCTTTGCGAGGTGGTGCGTGCAGAATGGGTACAAACAGGAGAAGATAGCTGGTACTTTGTGATTAAAGCCAATCGCTTTCTTCGTAATATGGTGCGTGCTGTTGTCGGTACGTTGATTGAAGTGGGGCGGCATCGAATGACTCTTGAGCAGTTTGATGCTGTGATTCGGAGCGGTAATCGTAGCAATGCAGGCGAGAGCATGCCTGCTCATGCGTTGTTCTTAGAGGAGATAGAATATTAAAGATGTGGTTGATTTTGGCTTTTCTCTCGGCTTTTCTGCTGGGATTTTATGATGTATTTAAGAAAGTTTCTTTATCAGATAATGCAGTGATTCCTGTGTTGTTTCTGAACACGCTTTTCTCATCACTCCTCTTTTTACCTTTTATTATTTTATCTCATTCAACAACTTATTTGGACAACACCATTTTCCATGTATCTACCGCAGGGTGGGAAGCGCATAAGTTTATCGTACTCAAGAGTTTCATTGTGTTAGGGTCGTGGGTTTGTGGCTATTTTGCCATGAAGCATCTCCCTCTTACCATTGTGGGTCCTATCAACGCTACACGTCCCGTCATGGTTTTAGTGGGCGCCATGTTGGTGTTTGGCGAAACGCTCAATCTCTATCAATGGGTGGGTGTGCTATTGGCAATTACGTCGTTCTTCCTTTTGAGTAGAACAGGAAAAAAGGAGGGAATTGACTTTAAGCATAATCTCTGGATTGTTTTCTTGGTCATCTCTGCCATCTTGGGAGCTGTGAGTGGACTGTATGATAAATTTCTGATGATGCCTCGCAGTGCTGGTGGATTAGGA
The DNA here is from genome assembly GCF_000455445.1 of Hoylesella timonensis 4401737 = DSM 22865 = JCM 15640. Classification (GTDB taxonomy): domain Bacteria; phylum Bacteroidota; class Bacteroidia; order Bacteroidales; family Bacteroidaceae; genus Prevotella; species Prevotella timonensis. The sequence continues at coordinate 137,767 of NZ_HG417090.1, forward strand.
CTTAATCAAATGATGGTTCAGAGCTGGTACAACGTATATCAATGCGGATTGATGGGAGTCATGTTGATGTTGTTATGGTTGCCCACCCGAAACCGAACCACCACGTTTCAATGGCGGTGGACAATTCTCGGCATTAGTATCTTCCTTTGTATGGCAGACTTTGTATATTTTTATGCGCTCAGTCAGCCCGCAGCCTTGATAGCTATTGTCTCTATGGTGCGAAGAGGCAGTGTTATCGTGAGTTTTCTCTTTGGCATCTTCCTTTTTCAAGAAAAGAATATCAAGGGTAAGGCAATTGACTTGTTGTTAGTCTTGTTGGGTTTGATTTTCTTATATATCGGTAGTCGAGTATAGCACAAATTACAACAAAACTGTCAAGTAAAATTTACCTCCTACCCGATTTTTGTTTAATAAAGTTTTACCGGACAGCAATAATTACGATATACACTTACCAAATTGCAAATTATTAGTAATTTAGCGGCTCGTAAAATAGCATAATAAAAAATGTAATAATGCGAGTACACAACTCCAAACCCCACTACGCCCTGCTCGACGGCCTGCGCGGTGTAGCTGCTCTGCTCGTCGTATGGTATCACGTGTTCGAAGGCTTCCAATTCGCCGGCAACAAGCCCGTCATCGACTTTATCAACCACGGCTATCTCGCTGTTGACTTCTTCTTCATCCTCTCAGGCTTCGTAGTGGGCTACGCCTACGACAGCCGTTGGGGCAAGACGCTAACCACGAGCGGATTCTTCCGTCGCCGTCTGATACGCCTGCAACCGATGGTGTGCATGGGCGCACTCATCGGTGCCGTGTCTTTTCTACTTACTGGCATGGAGCGTTGGGACGGCTCGCACGCCACTCTCTGGCTCACATTTCTTGCCTTCGTATGTGGCTGTTTGATGCTGCCGGCACTGCCTGGTATGCCACGCGAGGTGCGCGGCAACGGTGAGATGTTTCCGCTCAACGGACCGTGCTGGTCGCTCTTCTTCGAGTATATCGGCAACATCGTGTATGCGCTCCTCATACGCCGCCTTTCCACACGCTTGCTCTCCCTGCTGACGGTCGTTTTGTGCTGCGCCCTGACGTGGTTCGCCGTCACCAATCAGTCGGGCTCTGGGTCTATCGGTGTGGGTTGGACTGTAGACAGCATGAATATGCTCGGCGGATCGCTGCGCATGATTTGCCCGTTCACCGCGGGTGCGCTGCTTTCGCGCGTATTCAAGCCTTTCAATAACGTGCGTGGTGCGTTTTGGATTAGTGCTTTCGTGCTACTCACACTCTTCCACGTACCTTATATAGATAGAAGTTATTCGCTCGGCGGCATCTTTGGTACGCTTAGTCTGAATGGTGTGTTCGAAAGCGTATGCATCGTCGCAATCTTCCCCTTGATAGTGTGGCTTGCCGCATCAGGTAAGACAACAGATGCCGCTTCCACACGCATCTGCCGCTTTTTGGGCGACATATCCTACCCGCTCTACATCGTCCACTACCCACTGATGTACGCCTTTTAT
>NZ_HG417090.1:140657-142603 GCF_000455445.1 Hoylesella timonensis 4401737 = DSM 22865 = JCM 15640
TTTATCGTTGGCTCATCAAGACCGAGCAGTACACCCTGCAAGAGACATGGTACGTGGCTCTGGCGGTGGTAGCAAGCAGCATAGTGCTGGCATGGCTCTGCCTGAAGATCTACGACGAACCAGTGAGAAAATGGATCGCTGCCAAATTTATGCACAGCTGATTTACCGCCAGACATAACAAAACGAGGGAACAGCTCTTGACATGAAGCATGAAATCACGGTCTGCACACAAACGTAACACATATTCCAATAAAATGCAGTAACTTTGTAGTGCAATTTAGGATAACCATTTTAACCCAAAATTATGAGCATCAATATTCAGAGAAATCAGAAGAAAAGAGTAGTAATCGTTGGTGGCGGACTCGGCGGACTGCGCCTTGCAGAAGACCTCTACGGGTCGGGCATGCAGGTAGTGCTGATCGATAAGAACAACTTCCACCAGTTTCCGCCGCTTATCTATCAGATAGCGTCGGCAGGTATTGACCCGAGCAGTATCTCGTTCCCCTTCCGACAGATTTTCCGAAAGCGCAAGGACTTCTATTTCCGCATGGCAGAGGCTCGTATGGTTGACACAGAGAAGAAAATTCTGCAGACCTCCATCGGCAAAATCGACTACGACTATCTCGTGCTGGCAGCTGGCGCAACAACCAACTTCTTCGGCAACAAGAACATCGAGGAGTGGGCGATACCGATGAAGACAGTGCCCGAGGCAATGGGCTTGCGCAACGCACTGCTCTCCAACTTGGAGCGCGCGCTCACCTGCGCCACTGAGGAGGAACGTCAGGAACTGCTCAACGTCGTAATCGTGGGCGGTGGCGCAACGGGCGTAGAGATTGCCGGCGCGCTTGCAGAGATGAGACGCTACGTCATACCGTACGACTACCCCGACATGGACTCGTCGTTGATGCACATATACCTCATTGAGGCAGGCGACCGCCTGCTTGCCGGACTCTCGCAGGAGTCGTCGCAGAAGGCGTACGAGTTCCTCAAGAGCATGGGCGTAGACATACAGTTCGGCAAGATGGTGACCGACTATCGCGACCACAAGGTCATTATGAAGGACGGCACTGAGATACCTACACGTACATTTCTCTGGGTGTCGGGCATCAGAGCCAACGCCATGCCTGGCATCGACGAGAGCCACATGGGTCGCGGCTTCCGCTTCAAGGTGGACGAGTTCAACTGCATTCAGGGCGTTGAAGACGTGTTCGTCATCGGCGACCAGTGTCTGCAGACCTCAGACGCGGCATACCCGAACGGACATCCGCAGGTGGCGCAGGTGGCGATACAGCAGGCTAAGAACCTCGCCAAGAACCTCAAGCTAATTGTGAAGGGCGCAGACAGCAGCGAGCTCACTGAGTTCAGCTACAAGAATCTCGGCTCGATGGCTACCATCGGACGCAACAAGGCGGTCGTGGAGATAGGCAAGTTCCGCAGTCAGGGCTTCTTCGCCTGGGTGCTGTGGCTCGTCGTCCACCTGCGTTCTATCCTCGGCGTGAAGAACAAGGTGATGGTGCTGCTCAATTGGCTCTGGAAGTATGTCAGCTACAACGACTCAATCCGCATGATCACCTACGCCACAAAGCCGCGCGAGGTGGAAGAGCGTATGAAGCGCGAGCAAAAAAACCACCTCGGAGAGGACTTGATGGAGTAAAACGGCGGCTCTGCCACACTCCATACAATACGAAATTATTGCTGTCTGGTAAAACTTAAACGAGCATAATAACCCTGTCCGAAGCCCATTAAAATTAGGCTTCGGACTTCTTTTTTCCAAAAGTAAGCCCCCCTAATCGAAAAGCGAAGGTTCAGGTGGCGCTTTTTGCATCTCCTTTGCAAGGAAGGGTGGTTCTATAAATTGCCACCGTAAAGTTTTCTATGTCAATCTTTTTACGTTTTGTCATCTTGTGGACTCTTTTTATATAAAACAGGCTGCGCCTCAACAATTC
>NZ_HG417090.1:143794-186134 GCF_000455445.1 Hoylesella timonensis 4401737 = DSM 22865 = JCM 15640
CAACAATTCAAACAAGTTTGATTGTATTCGGCTTGCTCCGTTTTTATATAAAACAGGCTGCGCCTCAACAATTCAAACAAGTTTGATTGTATTCGGCTTGCTCCGTTTTTATATAAAACAGGCTGCGCCTCAACAATTCAAACAAGTTTGATTGTGTTCGGCTTGCTCCGTTTTTATATAAAACAGGCTGCGCCTCAACAATTCAAACAAGTTTGATTGTATTCGGCTTGCTCTGTTTTTGGTTCAATTTGTTTGTTCGTTCAGTCGTATAGCTCGCTATACTCCTTCACTCACAAACGAATTGACCTCAAAAATAGTCTCACAATCTGTCAAAGCTAATTTATAGAACTACCCTTTATCGTGACACATAAAAAAAGTTCGACAACTTGATGATGCCGAACTCTTCTATGAAGATTAAAAGTAGTTTGTTATAGATAGATGCATCCATTAAAATTTGAATGGTGCAATTCTTTTTTTATTCTTATTTTTGAATATTTGGTTGTTCAAGTCCATAACCCTTCTTCTTGTCTAAGGCTTTGAGCAAGAAACCAAGTATCAGAGCTACAACACCTAAGGAGACGAATACTAACATAGGAGCCGTATAGTTATACTTCAAAGGGTCGGTGACACCAGGGTTGGACGAACGCAATACCGAACCGATAATCATTGGGAAGGCATACAAGCCGATGTTCTGAATCCAGAAGATCAGTGCGTAGGCAGAGCCTATGAGCTTGTCATCGATGAGCTTTGGTACGGAGGGCCATAGGGCAGCAGGCACCAATGAGAAGGATATACCCAATAAGATTATGGCTGCATACGTGATGATGACACTCTGTGTGGCTGGTACCACAAAGGCAAAGATGAGGTGACAGATAATCATGAGCATTGCTCCTATAATCAACATCGTTGCTCCTTTTCCTTTGCGGTCAAGGAAGTTGCCCAAAAATGGCGTCACTGCTGCCGCTCCCAATGGGAAGACAAAGAAAACAAGTCCTGCCTGTTCTGCACTAAACTGAAGGTTGCATTGCAGCATGTTAATGGCATATTTTTGGAAAGGGAAGATAGCCGAGTAGTATAATACGCAGAGTAAGGCTACAATCCAGAACATTTTGAGCGATAATATCTTACCAATGTCAGAAACCTTGAATGGGTCGTCTTTCTCTTCTTCCACTCCTTGAGCGTCTAACTTCTTATCCATGAATCCATAAACAATGAAGCAAATCAAACCGATAATCAGCAACAGCAGTTCGTAAGCCAAAGGACGTGACACGTCAATGGGTTTGATAGAGGCGATAGCAGGGGATGCGATAACCACAACGGCAACTCCTACACGAGCAATTGCCATTTCAATACCCATTGCCAAAGCCATTTCTTTACCCTTAAACCATTTGACGATACCGCGCGAAACAGTGATACCTGCCATCTCGGCACCGCAACCAAAAATCATAAATCCAATGGCAGAAAGTTTTGCGGAGGCTGGCATTCCATCATAAAATGGGGTTATGTTCCAAGCTGCCAAAGGTAGATTGAGGTTGTTGTCAAACCAAACTTTGATACTACTGGCATCAAATCCTTCTGTCAGCGCATAATAATTGATGCTTGCACCTACCACCATCACTGTTCCAGAAAGGATTGCTGTAAAGCGTACTCCCATCTTATCGAGGATGATACCTGCAAAAATGAGGAAAAATACAAATACATTCAAGAAGGGTTCTGAACCCGCAAACCGACCGTATGCGATAGGGTCCCAACCGTGTTGTGTCTGCAAGAACTCCTGAAGAGGAGACAGGATGTCAACGAAAATGTAAGCAAAGAACATGGCGGATGCCAACAATACAAGTGCTGTCCAGCGCCATGCGGGCGAATCACTCAGTTTCTTTTGAAATGTTTCAACCATTGTTGTGTTTTTTTGAGTTTATGAGTTTTAAGTTGATAAGTTTTCTGTTGCTTTGTAGACGTGTGAGAGGACGTCTATTTCTTGAGCCAGCGGTCTAACCAGTTGAAGAAAGTACGCTGCCAAAGAATACCGTTTTGCGGTTTCAGTACCCAGTGATTCTCGTCAGGGAAGATGAGTAACTCGGCAGGAATACCACGTAAACGAGCCGCATTGAATGCGCCCATACCCTGATTGGCATTGATGCGATAGTCTTTTTCGCCATGGATGCAGAGGATAGGAGTATCCCATTGGTCTACAAACTTATGCGGACTGTTGTCGTAGGTGCGTTTGGCATTGGCTGTTTGGTCTTTATTCCAATAAGCATCATCGTACTCCCAATTAGAGAACCAAGCCTCTTCGGTGTCGGTGTACATGCTTTCAAGATTGAAAGCACCATCGTGCGAGATGAAACACTTGAAGCGTTTGTTGTGATGACTGGCTAAATAATAAACCGAGAATCCACCAAATGAAGCACCCACAGCACCTAATCGGTCTTTGTCCACATAGGGAAGATGATTGGCAGCATCGTCGATGGCTGATAAATAGTCATTCATGCACTGTCCTGTCCAATCGCCAGAAATCTCCGCATTCCAATCAGAACCGAAGCCGGGTAAGCCTCTACGGTTGGGTGCTACGATGATATAGCCGTTGGCAGCCATGATTTGAAGATTCCAACGATAACTCCAGAATTGACTTACAGGACTTTGAGGGCCGCCTTCGCAGAAGAGGAGAGTGGGGTATTTCTTATTGGCATCGAAGTGTGGAGGCAAGACAATCCAGCTCAAGAGGTCTTTGCCATCGGTGGTTTTGCTCCAACGTTCTTCCACTTTTCCTATTGCCAACTGATCAAAGATGTGCTTGTTTTCATCTGTCAGTTGTGTCACCTTCGCTTGTTTTTCTTTTTTCGAAGGGCTTACAATGAATAAATCATCTGGGTGAGACATCGAATGTCGAGTGACTAATAACTGTTTGGTGTTGCCTAAGGTTTGTACACTTCCATAGTCGTATTGACCATCGGTGAGTTGTTTTACCTGTCCTTTTAGGTTGGTTTGGTACACATGTGTCTTACCATGCCATACACCAATGAAGTAAAGGGTTGCGTTGTCGTTTCCCCAGCAATAAGCATCTACATTGCTGTCAAAACTCTCCGTCACATATTGTTTAACGCCTTTCTTTAAGTCGTAGATACACAAACGGTTGCGATCGCTTTCATAACCGTTTTGTTTCATGCTCTGCCAAGCAATGTATTTGCCGTCGGCAGAAAAAGAAGGATTGGTGTCGTAGCCCACATTCATATCGCCCTGTTGATGATTAACAGCTTGATTTTTCATTGATTTCGTCGCATCAATGGCAGGTTCTTGATATCCTTCGGGCTTGCAAAGATTGCGAGTCTTGCCCGTAGTGATGTCATACAGGTAAATATCTGTGTCGGTAGAGATGGCATATTGCACGCCTTCTTTTTTACGACAGGTATAAGCTATCTGTTTTGAGTCAGGACTCCAAGCCAACTGTTCTACACCACCGAAGGGCGCAGTAGGACATTCGAAAGGCTCATCTTGTAAGATATCTTTGCCCTCATCAACCCCACTTTCGGTCACATTGGCAACAAATGGGTGTGCAATGCTTTCCACATAGTGATCCCAGTGGCGATAGTTCATGTCCGTAGCCAAGCGACCCGTTGCCAATGGCAGGTCGGCAGGATTGGCTTTTATGGTTCCGTGATAGGGAAGAGACTTTATCAAAATCACCTTTTTTTCATCGGGTGAGAACTTAAATCCTTCAATATCAACAGTGCTATTCGTTAGCTTTTGCCGATTCGAGCCGTCAGGATTCATGGTCCATAGCTGTCCACCTGTGAGGAAAGCTATCTTTTTGCCTTGTTGAATCCACACCGCATCGGTTTCGCTTTTACTGCCAGTAGTGAGTTGAGTTTTATAGCTTCCCTTGACATCTGTCACGAAAAGCATCTGTTGGCTGTTGTTGTTTTTTACGCTATAATAGCCCACTTGATAGACTACTTGGTTGCCGTCGGGCGAGGAGGATGCCCCTCCTATTCGTCCCATTGCCCACAATGCCTCCGGTGTCATGAGGTCACAGGTTGCCTTGAAGGCGGCATTTTGTTCTTTCGCTGTTTTCACTGTGCTTTGTGCTTTAGCAAAACTGCCGCCTATCATCAAAGCGACAGTTGCCATAAGGAGTGTTTTTTTGTTCATACTATATTAGAGTTTACGTTTCTTTCTTTCCAATTCTTCGCGTTTGCGCTGCATTTCTTGCTGTTGTTCTTGCATTGCTTGCAAACGTGCAGCAAGCCCACTTAACTTCTTTGGATTAGCTTTGTTCTCCTCGTAGCGTGCTTCCAAAATTTGAAGTAGTTTCGCATCGTTAGTCGTTTTACGCAAGGTCCACATAATGGCAGCACTAAAGAAGAGCGATACGAAATAATAGAAGTTTAATCCTGCTGAATAGTCATTGAACATAAAGAAGAACATCACGGGCATGAGATACATCATCCATTGCATCATCTTCATCTGCTCAGCCTGCTGACCTACCATTTGATCGCGCTGTTGGCGCATGGTCATCCAACTGTAAAGAACGTTGGCAATACAGAAGAGGATACAGGTCAGTGAGAGATGGTCGCCTATCAACCAAATGTTTTTGTTCCATTGAATAATTGGGTCGTAGGTGCTTAAGTCGTTAATCCACAAGAAACTTTCGCCTCGAAGTTGGATAGCATTTGGCACAAAGTTAAACATGGCAATCCAAATAGGCATCTGAATGAGCATCGGGAGACAGCCAGAAAGAGGACTGACACCATATTTAGAATATTCTGCCATCATTGCTTGTTGCTTCTGCATCTGGTCTTCAGGCTTGTTATATTGTGCCGTTGCAGCCTCGAGTTTTGGTTTTAACACGCGCATCTTGGCAGAACTCATATAACTCTTCTTGACCATTGGGTAGGTAATGAGCTTTAACAAAAGCGTAATCAGAATGAGTACCACACCCATGGGGAACCACTTGGAAAGCCAATCAAATACATAAATGGTAAACCAACGGTTGATAATGCGGAACAAGGGCCAGCCTAAGTAAACCAATCTCTGTAACTCAAGGTCTTTGTTGAATGTACTTTCTTTTTCAATGCGATTGAGCAAACGGAAATCATTAGGTCCGAAATAGAATTCAAACTCAGATGCTTTCTGTCCTGTTGGGTCAAAGAAAGTTTGCATTTTTGCCTGATATGCCTTTAGATATCCACTGCCTTTCTCCTGTGGCACACTGGTCATCAGCGCCTCTTCGCTAAAGTCATGCTTGGCAATCATGACAGCTGAGAAGAATTGGTTCTTGAAAGCGACCCAATCTATCTTGTCATCAATCTTTTTGTCTATCTCTTCTGAAGTCTCACTCAGCTTCTTAGTCCCCCCTTTCACCTTGTGGTAAGTGAGGGTAGCGTAGCGATTTTCGAAGGTAAATCCTTTTTCTTGTTGTCGGCATTTGTCTGTCCAATCAACATTCATGGATTTTGTTTGAGGTGCAAACAAGCCGTTCATGCCATTCACTTTCATGGACATGTGTAAAAGATAATCTGCGCCCAAGCGATATTGTATCACGAGAGATTTGCCTTGTCCTGCGTCTGCTGTCAGCGTAAGGGTAGAGTCTGTTTGTGCAGAAGGACTGAAATAGAGGTCTTGCGTTGCAATGTTTGCCTCTTTCGTCGACATGATGAAGTTTAGTTTTTGAACCTTATCGTCGAACAAAACAACGTCAGGATTGTCCTCTCTATCCTTAAAGTTTTTGATGATTGCCTTGCTTACGGTTCCTCCTTTTGTGTTGACAGACAGTTCAAGGTGTTCGTTTTTCAAGACAACCTCTTGTGCTTGACCTTCCAAGGCAGCATGAAATAAAGCGGTGGTGTCCGCCTTTTGTTTGGCTTTTAAGTCAGCTATTTCTTTGGCGTGTGCTTGTTGTTTAGCGAGTTCGGCTTTGTGTTGAGTGACTGCGGCAATGGAGTCTTGCTGCATCTTCTTTGCTTGCTCTTCTGCAGAGGGTTGAGACCACCAACTAAAACCTATTAACAAGAGTCCCATAAGAACGAGACCCGTCATCGTATTTTTATCCATTTCTAATTATTTCTTCTGATTTTCAATTGCTGATTTTATGAAATCAACAAATAAGGGGTGTGGGTTAAGGACCGTACTTTGATACTCTGGGTGGAATTGTGTGCCAATATACCACTTCAAACTCGGTATTTCTACAATCTCAACTAAATCACTTTCAGGGTTTTTACCCACGCACATCATTCCCGCTTTCTCGTATTCTTTTAAGAAAGAGTTGTTGAATTCAAAACGGTGTCGATGTCTCTCTTGAATATATTCCTGTTTATAAATGTTGAAGACGTGCGAGCCTTGTTTGAGCACACATTCGTATGACCCCAATCGCATGGTACCTCCCATGTTGGTGATGTTCTTCTGCTCTTCCATGATGTCGATGACATTGTGTTCTGTCTTCTCATCCATTTCACGGCTGTTGGCGTCGGGATAACCCAATACATTGCGTGCAAACTCTATCACCATCATCTGCATACCCAAGCAAATACCAAAGGTGGGGATGTCGTGTGTCCTCGTATAATGAGCCGCAATGATTTTCCCTTCAATACCGCGTTGCCCAAATCCCGGACATATCACAATGCCGTCTTGTCCTTTAAGCATTTCTGCAACATTGTTCTCGTTAATCTTTTCCGAGTTGATAAACGTCAGTATCGTCTTGTGGTCGTTATAGGTTCCTGCTTGCGACAGGCTCTCTCGTATACTTTTATAAGCGTCTTGTAAATCGTACTTGCCTACCAATCCGATATGAACCTCTTTCTTTGCCTTGTTTCTTCGTTCCAAAAAACTCTTCCAAGGCCCCAAAGTTGGCGTCTCTTTTACTGCTATTCCCATCTTTTTCAAGATAGCCACGTCCAACTTTTGGTTTTGCATATTGACGGGAACTTCGTAGATACTCGGCAAGTCTTCACTCTGAATGACGCAATCGAAATCGACATTACAGAAAGATGCCACCTTGTGTAAGACATCATCTTTCAGATGTTTCTCTGTACGAAGTACTAAAATATCCGGTTGAATACCTATGCTTTGGAGTTCCTTGACACTATGTTGCGTTGGCTTGGTTTTCAGTTCTCCAGCGGCTTTCAAATAAGGTACATAAGTAAGGTGTACACTCAAAGCGTTTTTACCCAATTCCCATTTCAATTGGCGAATTGCTTCTAAGAACGGTGTAGACTCGATATCGCCCACCGTACCACCGATTTCAGTAATGACAAAATCGTAATGGAACTTCTGTCCCATGAGTTTTACGTTGCGCTTAATCTCGTCGGTGATATGAGGAACTACTTGGATGGTTTTGCCTAAATAGTCGCCACGGCGTTCTTTATCAATAACTGCTTTGTAAATTCTGCCCGTTGTCAGCGAGTTTGCTTTTGTTGTTTTTATCCCTGTAAACCGTTCGTAGTGTCCTAAGTCTAAGTCGGTTTCCATACCATCCGTTGTTACATAGCATTCTCCATGCTCGTAAGGGTTTAATGTTCCCGGGTCAATATTGATGTAAGGATCAAATTTTTGAATGGTAATATTGTAACCTCTTGCTTGTAAAAGCTTTCCAATAGATGATGAAATAATCCCTTTTCCTAATGATGAGACCACACCACCTGTAACGAATATATACTTTGTTTCAGCCACGATACGTTGTTTTATTTGTGATATGACATAAAAATACAAGGTGCAAAGTTAGTATAAAATTGCGAAACATACAAGCAACTTTCATTTTTTATTATTACCTTTGCATGCATCAAAAACGAATATGAAAATGAAACTTATCAGCACATTCATGATGATCATGATACCGATGGTTTTATCTGCCAACGAACCAGTTGGTCGTAAGGTGATAAAACATCCGTCAGACACCACCAACACCTTTGTGAAAGCTTATACAGATTCTTTGCATCATTATCAACAGCAGCTCGATTCGCTGCAACGTATCAATGCGCTTTTGTATCATCGGCTCGCACAAGAAAATGGTAAATATGCTCGATTGTTTCTTCCTACCACTTTTTATCATCAGATAAGTCAACATCAGTTTAGTTTATCAAAAGACTCACTGACCTCTTCTATGTTCAACGAGGCTTTGGAGAATGCGTTGCTCCATATCTACCTGAAGCGGCCGGATTTGGTCACCAAGACGCAAACACAGCTAAAAGCGGAAGGGAAAGTGTCTACCAGTCAAGAAACGACGCTTAAAAATAAAACCGCTATTGTCGAAAAGGTGGCTCCTTTACCTACGGAGGAAGTGTATGTACCAGTAGATTTGGTGATTAAGAAACCTAACTTTTGGAGCTTTTCGGGCGATGGATATTTACAGTTTTTGCAAAATTACGTATCGGGTAACTGGTATAAGGGAGGGGAGAGCAATTATTCCATGCTCGGCAATGTGACCCTCAATCTTGGCTATAACAATAAGAAAAAGATAAAGTGGGACAACAAGTTAGAGATGAAATTGGGTTTCCAAACCTCTGAAAGTGATACGTTGCACACGCTAAAGACGCATACCGATGATATTCGATACACCAGTAACTTCGGGTTGCAGGCGACTAAAAATTGGTATTATTCTTTACAGATGATAGCCAACACGCAGTTCATGCGAGGCTATCGCAACAACGATGAAAAGGTTTATTCTGATTTCCTATCCCCTTTGAATATCGATGTTGCGGTCGGTATGCGATATAACTTCGACTGGTTGAAGGGACGTTTGAAGGGTAGTGTGAACCTCTCGCCCTTGGCTTATCATTATCGTTATGTGGCTCGTGAGCATTTGGTGACGCGCTTTGGTATTGAAAAAGGCAAGCACCATGTGGACGATTACGGTTCCAGTATGAACATTGATTTCAACTGGAAGTTCTCAGAAATGGTGCGATGGCGTTCACGTCTGTACGGTTACACCTCGTATAAGCGCTCTGAAATAGAATGGGAAAATACATTCACCTTCCAGTTTACCAAGTATTTATCTGCCAACTTGTATGTCTATCCACGCTTTGATGATAGTCGCAAGCGCGATGACACGAACGGATATTTCATGTATAAAGAGTATTTGTCGATTGGGTTGTCTCATTCGTTCTAATAAGTTTCAATAGCGATACTAACTCCCTCGTTGCTTTGATTGCACTAACAATGCTCCTTCAATGAAGGAGCTATTTTTTTTATTTTCTTGCCATTTTGGGTAAGAGCTTTAGATGCTTTTGTCCTATTATTTTACCAAAAAACGACCATCTAAAATCTTCAAAATAGAAAAATTCAATAGGCAAACGACCTGCAAAAATGCAATGATCAGAACAAAATAGACGTCTTTTTACGTTAGAACATTGATTTAACGCCCTTGGAAACATACATTAACGGTGTTATTCACATGACCTAAGAGCCTTAAAGCATGCAAATAGCAGGCTTATCTCAATGCTTTAGTCGCCGAGAAATGATAAAAAATCGAATGAAAAGAAATGATTTGTGCGTAATGTATTCAATAGCAATGAATTACAAAAGTCTCTCAAAATTCGCGTATTTGCGACCCATGTTGCCGTTGGTTGATTTCACGCGAGTTATGAGAGGCACTTTGTAAAGAAAATTCAGCATTTATTTTTATTCAATCAAGTGTGCCGCTAATTTTGCAAACATTGCGTTTTGGGGTGTGTTTTTCGTTGTACAAATACGATTCTTCCATGAAAGAGCCGTGCGCAAGACATCAAATGTTGATAAAAATGCCGACAATTCATGGAATTATCATTAACTTTGCAGATATGATAGCTTACACAGAAAAACGACGAATGCGATGATAAATTACGATTTAAGCAAAATAAAAGCGATTATATTTGATGTAGACGGTGTATTGTCGAAGTCTACTATCACGCTGGATAGCGATGGAGAACCCTTGCGAACCATCAATATCAAAGACGGTTATGCCATTCAGCTTGCGCAAAAAAGAGGTCTGCGGATAGCCATTTTGACAGGCGGAAATACGCCAGCTGTGCGTCTGCGCTATGAGAGTCTTGGGTTGGAAGATATTTATATGGGCTGTAGCGTTAAAATTAAGCATTATCAGGATTTTATCCAGAAATACGGACTCACCGATGAAGAAGTGATATTTGTCGGCGACGACATACCAGATTATGAGGTCATGAAGCAATGTGGTTGTCCCTGTTGTCCTGCTGATGCCGTTGCTGAAATTAAAGAACTGTCCACTTATGTGAGTCATTATCGGGGCGGTGAAGGCTGTGGTAGAGACATCATTGAACAAGTGCTAAGAGTGAAGAAATTATGGTTGAACGACCAGACGGCATTCGGTTGGTAACACGCGCATCAAGGAAAAATAGGAAAAACAAACGAAAAGATATGACGATCTATCATCTTATTCTTGCTTCTAATTCACCACGTAGAAAGGAACTCTTAGAAGGATTGGATTTACCTTTTGCGGTGAAGGTAAAAAACTATGTCCCTGAAGATTATCCGAAAGATTTGCCGGTTGCTCAAGTGCCACAATTCATTGCGAAAGAAAAGGCGAGTGCCTATGACATTTGTCATGGAGAATTGTTGCTCACAGCCGATACTGTCGTTGTTGTTGGACAGAATGTGTTGGGCAAACCCGTTGACGAATCGGATGCGAGGCGCATGCTTCGGCTGTTGAGTGGGCGCACCCATCAGGTGATAACAGGCGTTTGCCTCACAACAACGTCCCAACAGAAGGCGTTTAGTGTCAGCACAAATGTTACTTTTAAGGAGCTTTCGGACGACGAGATAAATTATTATATTTCAAAATATCAACCTTTTGACAAGGCTGGTGCATACGGCATACAAGAATGGATAGGGTATGTGGGGGTGACAAAACTTGAAGGCAGTTATTATAATGTCATGGGACTCCCTGTACAACGAATTTATGAAGAAATGCAAACCATGTAACATTTTCGTTCACCAAACATTTTTAAGTACAACTTAAAGAGTTGTTATTCTCTTTTATGAAAAATAAACAATCGTTTATCTGATAATCTTTTCTTCTCTATCTTTCATTGTTGTTTTATTTTTAACGATAGTAGTTCTTTAGTTCTTGTAATGCCAATGCTTAACTATTTCTCTAAGTTCTTCATTTACTTAATGATGTATTAGTTTTGACGGATATGATAACAAAACTCACAAATTGTGCAAAAAATCATTGTAAATAGTGAAAACTTATAGAATTTTTGTGATAAAACTTGTGAAAATTAAAAAACATACCTATATTTGCAAGTAAAGAGAATAATATTAATAAATCACGAATTGTATGGCAAAGTATAACATCACTGAGAAAAAAGAGAAAGAGGCTGCCTACCGTTCGCTCGTTAGTCCCCAGTTGATGGACGAACTGAAGGAAAAAATCTTAGACATTATCCTTATTCAGAAGAAGTATAAAGACAAGAATTATTCAGCGAAAAAGTTAGCCGATGAGCTTGGTACCAACACACGATACATTTCAGCGGCTGTCAATGTTCGTTTTCACATGAATTATACTTCCTTTGTGAATAAGTTTCGTATCGAAGAGGCGATGGCATTACTCGCAGATAAACGCTATCAAGATTTGAACATGGAAGAAATCTCTGATGTGGTAGGATTTGCGAATAGACAATCGTTTTATTCCGCATTTTACAAACTCAATAACTGTACTCCTCGTGAATACAGGATTGAACATTTAGGAGTACAGCCCCAAGAGCCTGTTGCGCCTAAGAAAAGAGGGCGGAAACCGAAATCTAAGAAAAAATAATTTTATTATTTTGCATTTATAGTGATTCAACATTTTAATTACTCGGACGAGCGATTTGCTGATTTGCAAATGCTTCGTTATCGATTAAAAGGCTTTGAGACGCTTAGCCTTCAACAAAAAATATATATCTACTATCTATCTAAAGCTGCACAAGCTGGTCGGGATATTACCACCGATCAGTTTGGTAAATACAATCTCAAGATACGAAAAGTCTTAGAGCTGATTTATGCGCAGCACGCCAATGCTATTGATAGCCCTGAGTTCCAAGCTTTAGAAGTTTATCTCAAACGGATATGGTTTTCTAATGGTATCTATCATCATTACGGTTGTGAAAAGCTACAACCCGGCTTTTCGCCTTCTTTCTTTAAGTCGTTGTTATTGACTATTCCGCCGTCGCAATTGCCATTGAAGGCAGGGCAGTCGGTTGAAATGCTGTATGATGAATTGTATCCTGTACTCTTTGACCCCGACTACCTACCAAAGCGAGTCAACAAAACTGATGGAGACGATTTGGTGCTCACATCTGCTTGTAACTTCTATGACAACGTGACGCAGGCTGAAGTGGAGTCCTATTATCAGCGAATGAGGTGTACCCATGACGAAGAACCTATCTCTTATGGATTAAATTCTAAGGTGATTAAAGATGAAAATGGAAGGGTACAAGAAGTTAAATGGACCTCAAGAGGACTCTATGGGAAAGCCATTCAGCGTATTATCATGTGGTTAGAGAAGGCAATTCCCTATGCAGAAAACGACCAGCAAAAGCATGTTTTGGAGCTTCTTATTACTTACTATCATACGGGAGAGTTAAAGCTATTTGACAAATTTTCGATAGAATGGTTGAAAGAACAAGATGGGCAGGTAGATTTTATCAATGGCTTTATTGAAGTATATGGTGACCCTTTAGGTTTGAAAGGGTCGTGGGAAGGCTTCGTTTCATATAAAGATGAGGAAGCCACTCAGCGCACAAAGCTCATCAGTCAGCATGCGCAGTGGTTTGAAAATCATTCGCCAGTAGACCAAAGATTTAAGAAACAAGAAGTAAGAGGTGTGACAGCGCATGTTGTTTGTGCAGCAATGTTGGGCGGTGATGAATATCCAGCATCGGCAATTGGTATCAACTTGCCAAATGCAGAATGGATACGCGCACGATATGGTTCGAAAAGTGTCACGATAGGCAATCTCACCGAGGCTTACAATGAGGTGGCACGAGGCAATGGGTTGCATGAAGAATTTGTCGTGGATGATGAAATTCTGCGTCAAATCAACCTGTATGGAAATCTCTGTGACAATCTACATACCGACCTTCATGAATGTGTTGGTCATGGAAGTGGACAACTATTGCCGGGCATTAGTGGCGATGCGCTAAGGGCTTATGGTGATACGATTGAAGAAGCTCGAGCAGATTTGTTTGCTTTGTACTATATGGCGGATGAAAAATTGGTGGAGCTTGGACTACTTCCTGACACGACAGCCTATCACGCACAATATTACACGTACCTGATGAACGGTCTGATGACGCAGCTTGTGCGTATTCAGTTGGGACATAAAATTGAGGAGGCTCACATGAGAAATCGTGCGCTCATCGCCCATTGGGTGTTGGCACATGCAGGTGATGCCGTAGAGATTGTGGAGCGTTCTGTAGCAGGCACTAACGAAGTAAAGCACTATGTACAAGTCAATGACTATTCCAAATTGAGAAATCTCTTTGGAGAATTGTTGGCTGAAATTCAACGTATCAAGAGTGAGGGTGATTTTGAAGCGGCTCGAAATATGGTTGAAACCTATGCTGTCAACATTGATTCGGTATTACACGAAGAGGTATTGAAGCGATACCGCCAATTAGATATCGCCCCGTATAAAGGTTTTATCAATCCGTGGATGAAGCCAAAATTAGATAATCAAGGAAATATTGTCGATATTGAGCTTGATTATACCGAGTCGTATGCGCATCAAATGATGAGATATTCTAAAGAGTCAGCTGCCGATGAATCATGATGTAAATGAAACAGTGAAAGAAATCAAGCGTTCGTTTCGCTTGTTAATGAATGGTGTTGCCTCGCAGTCTATGCGTGAGAAGGGTGCTTCTTATTTCGTGAACTGGGGTTGTTCGTTAGGCGATTTATCCAACATGGCAAAGCAATATGGCAAAAACTACCATTTAGCGATTGCCTTATGGAAAGAAAACATCCGTGAATGTAAAATTTTAGCAACGTTGATAATGCCGCCAGAGCAATTAGATGCTGACATCGTTGATATTTGGATAGCGGACATCCACACGCAAGATTTAGCCGAAATAGCATCATTCAATCTCTTTCAATATTTGCCTTATGCTTCCGTTCTTGCCTACCAATGGATGGCGACAGATGATAAGATAAAGCAAATTTGTGCTTATCAGACCTTGTCACGCTTGTTTATGAGGGGAGTAGTGCCTAACGAACGAGGCATTAACGAGTTCTTAGATCAAAGTAGTGTCGCTTTGCAACACGAAGATGTGGGCGTTCGACATGCCGCTATGAATTGCATCGTGCGATTTTGTGCATTGGGAGACGAGTATCATCAAATCGCAACGAAGGCACTTCAAATGGAGATTTAAGATTTATACTTGCATGCTGATACTTTTTTCCAAAGAAAAGTTGTAACTTTGTGGTGTTATATAGCTCAATATGAAAAAAGATATCAGAAATGCCGTTAGGCAACATCTGGATGATTATCTTATCACAAACAATCTCCGAAAGACATCTGAGAGATATGCAATTCTTGACGCTGTGCTTAGCTTAAAAGGGCATTTCTCGTTGGATGAGCTGAATGATTATCTCTTAGAAAAAAGCTTCAGGGTGAGCAGAGCAACGCTATATAACAATTTGCGGCTCTTTCAAAAGTTACGATTCGTCGTCTGTCATCGTCTTTCTAATGGTACAAAGTACGAGTCATGTTGTGACAGTAAGGACCATTGTCATCAGATTTGCACCATTTGTGGTAAGGTGACGGAGATTAACAGCGCAGAATTGAGAGACACCGTGGAGGAGATGAAGCTCAAAAGGTTCAAAAAAGACGCTTATACATTATATATATATGGGGTGTGTAGTTCGTGTCAAGCAAAGATTACACGCCGCAAATCCAACAGAAAGAAATTAAAACCATAAAATCATGAATACAGGTAAAGTAGATGTGCTCCTCGGACTACAATGGGGAGATGAAGGCAAAGGGAAGGTCGTTGATGTGCTGACACCCAAATATGACGTCATCGCAAGATTTCAAGGGGGACCCAATGCAGGGCATACCCTCGAATTTGAAAACCAGAAATATGTGTTACGAAGCATCCCCTCAGGTATCTTTCAAGGTGGAAAGCTGAACATCATTGGCAATGGGGTTGTGCTTGCTCCCGACCTCTTTATGAAAGAAGCCCAAGAACTTGAAAAGAGTGGACACGAATTGAAAAGCCGTATTCACATCTCGAAGAAAGCACATTTAATCATGCCTACTCATAGAATTTTGGATCAGGCATACGAGGCAGCACGAGGAAAGGGAAAGGTTGGAACGACAGGAAAGGGAATTGGTCCCACTTATACCGACAAGACTTCACGCAACGGTCTACGTGTAGGAGACATCTTAGACCGCTTTGACGAAAAATATCAGGCGCACAAGGAGCGTCATCTCAAGATGCTGAAAGCACTCAACTATTCTGATTTTGATATTACTGAAACAGAAAAAGAGTGGATGGAGGGCGTTGAATACCTCAAACAATTCAAGTTAGTGGATAGTGAGCATGAAATCAACCGTCTGCTTCGACAGCAAAAGACCATCTTGTGTGAAGGAGCGCAAGGCACGATGCTTGATGTTGATTTTGGTAGTTATCCTTTCGTCACCTCTTCTAATACGATATGTGCAGGCGCATGTATCGGACTCGGTTTGGGTCCTCGCATGATAGGAAATGTCTATGGCATCATGAAAGCGTATTGTACACGTGTAGGTTCTGGTCCTTTCCCCACAGAACTCTTTGACGAAACAGGCAAGCAACTTCGTGACTTAGGTCATGAGTATGGTGCTGTGACAGGGCGTGAGCGTCGTTGCGGATGGGTGGATTTAATCCAACTGCGTTATTCTGTGATGGTCAACGGAGTGACTCATCTCATTTTAATGAAGAGCGATGTCCTTGATGAGATGAAGACAATTAAAGCATGTGTAGGCTACAAGTTGCCCGATGGCACCACTACGAAAGAGCTTCCTTTTGACTTGGAGGGTGTGGAGCCTATTTACCAAGAGTTGGAAGGGTGGCAAACAGATATGACAAAGATGACCTCTGAGGACGAATTCCCTGCTGCTTTCAAGAAATATTTGCAGTTCATAGAGGAGTTCCTTGAAACTCCTATAAAGATTGTGTCTATAGGCCCAGACCGCGCACAAACGGTGATTAGAAAATAATGTGAAGGAAATAGCAATGGCAAACAAACCAAGTATTGTAAAAGGAACACGCGACTTCTCTCCAGCAGAGATGTCTAAAAGAAATTATATCTTTAACACTATCAAAGAGGTCTATGCTCTTTACGGTTACCAACAGATAGAAACGCCGTCGTTAGAAACGCTTCAGACCCTCATGGGGAAATATGGAGAAGAGGGCGATAAACTTTTATTCAAAGTATTGAACTCTGGAGATTTCTTAAATAAGGTAAGCGACGAAGAACTTCAAGAGCGCAATGTTTTGAAATTAGCTTCCAAGATTTGCGAAAAAGGTCTTCGTTACGACTTAACCGTACCTTTTGCTCGTTATGTGGTGATGCATCATGATGAAATACAATTCCCATTCAAGCGTTACCAAATACAACCAGTATGGCGTGCTGACCGACCGCAAAAAGGGCGTTATCGTGAATTTTATCAATGCGATGCCGATGTGGTTGGCTCTGATTCTCTATTGAATGAGGTGGAGCTGATGCAGATTGTCGATGAAGTATTTACACGATTTGGTGTACGCGTGTTGCTAAAAATCAACAATCGGAAGATTTTGACAGGCATTGCAGAAGTGATAGGTGCTGCAGATAAGATAGTAGATATCACTGTTGCAATTGACAAGTTGGATAAAATCGGACTGGAAGGTGTGAACCAAGAATTGGCGAATGCCGGAATTGATGCTGATGCCATTGAGAAGTTGCAGCCTATCATTTCATTGCAAGGAACCAATGAAGAAAAACTAAAGACCATCGGCGAGGTGCTGAAAGACAGCGAAATAGGGCTGAAAGGTGTCGAAGAGGTTTCTTATATCTTAAAGGTATTGAAGTCGGTAGGGCTGCATCATGAAATAGAACTTGATTTAACTTTGGCTCGCGGGCTCAACTACTATACAGGGGCAATCTTTGAAGTAAAAGCCTTGGATGTTGAGATTGGCAGCATCACAGGCGGAGGTCGATACGATAACCTTACGGGTATCTTCGGCAAGCCCGGCTTGAGTGGCGTCGGTATCTCTTTCGGAGCCGACCGCATCTATGATGTCCTTCATGCGCTCAACCTTTATCCCAAAGAAACCATCGGTAGCACTCAGCTGCTGTTTATCAACTTTGGTGACCAAGAAACGGCTTACTGTCTACCATTAGTGAATGAGGCCCGTCGACAAGGAGTGTGCACAGAGCTTTTCCCAGATGCTGTGAAAATGAAGAAGCAGATGAGTTATGCCAATGCTCATGAAATACCCTATGTGGCTTTAGCTGGTGAGAATGAAATGAAAGAAAATAAAATCACACTCAAGGATATGCGTTCTGGAGAGCAGAAATTATTGTCTAAAGATGATTTAATTCCGTTCCTTTTAGAGCAAAAATAATACAATTTTTCGGTAAAAAATAAAAAGTTTATGATCCAACATCAGTTTCTTTGTTGGTTATGAGAGAAATTATCATAAATTTTGTACATTTGCAAGCAATACAAAAAGAATAAAATATGATATTAGATAATCAGGCTTACAACAGACTTATTGATGCGGGAATTCACCCATCGGCTCAACGTATCGCTATTATGGAGTATCTTTTGACAAATTTCACGCACCCAACGGTGGATGAAATATATAAAAACCTCTGTCCAAAAATCCCTACATTGAGTAAAACAACGGTGTATAACACATTGCGTTTGTTTGCAGAACATCATGCTGCACAGATGATTACCATTGACGATCATCGTGTTTGCTATGACGGAAAGATGGAGCCTCATGTACATTTTTTCTGCAATAAATGTGGAAAGATTATAGACTTGCCAAACGAGGTAGCTCCCCAACTGGCGGAAAAACGTAACATCGATGGTCACATCGTGGACGAGATGCAACTCTATTATAAAGGAGTTTGCAACGAATGTGTTAATGCAGAGCTGGAAAAATCACAGAATTGATTTTTATTACTGAAAAGACTTACCCTTTCACATCTTTAATATTTCAAAACGAACCCATTGAGTTAGCTGTTTTAACTCAATGGGTTTGTGCTGTTATCTCCATGAGTTAACGCCCTTATCTACATGGGTTAATGCCCTTATCTCCATGAGTTAGTGGCGTTAAGTCAATGACTTAATTTTATAGGTGATTGTGAGTAACGAATCTGTGGATTTGTTATTCTATATTTTCAACCGTCACTCCGTCAAATTCAGAGATGAAATCAATAAAACCGTTGTCAAACTTACTTCGTTTCATCACAATTTCCATGCTGACATGGTAAGCCTCTTTGGCTTGAAAACTTTCAAGTTTTACACGGTATGAATGTAAAACAGCCTTTTCATTTTTTAATCTTAAAAGAATTTCATCAATATGTGCTTTGTCTGGTGAAATAAAGGAAAAACTGATATGGCGTGTTCCAAAATGCTGTATCGTGTAGTTCAGAACCTCCAAACAGATAAGCACCAAAACCGTGCTGGCAACAGAAACGGTGAACAATCCCGCACCCGTAGCCAAGCCGATGGCGGAAGTAACCCACAAACCCGCAGCAGTGGTGAGTCCTCTGACTACATGTTTTTGGAAAATAATCGTTCCTGCTCCGATAAAACCAATACCGCTAACCACCTGTGAGGCAATGCGTGAAGGGTCTAAAGAGACGTTGGGTGAGGTCTCCAAAATGTGAGAAAAGCCATATTGTGAAACAACCATGAAGAGCGCACTACCAAGGGCTACCAAAAAATGGGTGCGAAAACCTGCTTCTTTGGCACGATATTCCCGTTCTATCCCAATCAGACCGCCTAAGATGCCTGCAATGAAAATCCGAATAATGAAGGTTAATTCCATAAATTACTTTTATCTTTGCGAAGATAAATAAATTTTAGTGAAAATACAAATGAGTATCGGAAAAAATCCATTATCTTTGTATAGCATATTGAGTTGTTCATATTTTATCGAACAATCTCCAGCTTTTTTTATAGGAATAACAGTGTTATGAAATCTCTAAAAGAACTATACAAAATAGGAAAAGGCCCTTCGAGTAGCCATACGATGGGACCACAATTGGCCTCAAAAATCTTTTTGAGTAAGTATCCTCAGGCAAACAGCTATGAAGTTACGCTCTATGGAAGTTTGGCAGCCACAGGAAAAGGTCACTTGACTGATGTGGCTATCGCTGGTGTTTTGGGCGAGCACAAAGATTTGGATATCGTTTGGAAACCGCAAATATTCCTCCCTTTTCATCCCAATGGTATGCTGTTCAAGGCTTTTGATGCGCACAAACAAGAGATAGGAGAGTGGACTGTTTATAGTGTGGGCGGTGGTGCTTTGTCCGAAGGCAAGGGCAAAGACGACATGTTCAACACAAAGAGTGTCTATGAAATGACTACCTTGGCAGAAATTATGGCATGGTGCGAAGAGAATGGGCGCAGCTATTGGGAGTATGTCGATGAATGCGAGGACGATGATATATGGGACTACTTGCTCGAAGTGTGGCAAGTGATGAAAGAAGCTGTGGAGAGAGGCATCAATCATGAAGGTGTTTTGCCCGGTCCTCTGAACTTAAGACGTAAGGCTGCCAGTTATTTTGTGAAAGCCAATGGATACAAAAAATCACTTCAATCACGGGCGTTGGTCTATGCCTATGCGCTGGCTGTGAGTGAAGAGAACGCTTCGGGAGGTACCATTGTGACCGCACCCACGTGTGGATCATGTGGAGTAATGCCTGCTGTGCTTTACCATTTGTCGAAAGGACACGGCTTCAGTGATACTCGAATTGTGCATGCCATGGCAACAGCAGGCTTGTTTGGGAACATTGTCAAGTACAATGCTTCTATCTCAGGAGCTGATGTTGGTTGTCAAGGTGAGGTTGGTGTGGCTTGTGCGATGGTATCAGCAGCAGCTTGTCAACTATTTGGGGGCAGCATTACTCAAATAGAATATGCCGCCGAAATGGGACTCGAACACCATTTGGGAATGACATGCGACCCTGTTTGTGGATTGGTTCAAATCCCTTGTATCGAGCGAAATGCCTTTGCAGCAACCAGAGCTTTGGATGCAAACTTATACGCAACGTTCTCGGATGGCAAGCACCATGTATCCTTTGATAAAGTGGTTCGGGTGATGAAAAAGACGGGTCATGACTTACCTTCCTTGTACAAAGAGACGAGTGAGGGTGGGTTGGCTGCCGAAATTTGTTAGCGGGAGGCTTGAAATCCCTCTAACAATTCGTACTTCTTGTGCATCATTCTGTTGTATATGTTGCGCAACCACCAAGGACTACTGCATACGAAAAGACTGCCAATGACGATGAGCAGGATATAAATCTGAAAATTGTTCAGGAAGATTTGCAACACCGACATGAATGCCGGAGGAACTGTTACGCAGATGATGTTGATGAGCGGCTGTCGGTAGTTGTTGTGAGAGTAATTCTTATTGATAAACTTTTTGTTGAGTGGAATGCACTGTTTGTTGTACACAGCCAATTGAAAAAGCAAAAAGTATTGAAATCCCGCCGTGAAAACCGCATAAGAAATGATTTGAAGAACATCAAACTTCCCTGAAAATACGGTGGGGAGCATGAGTATCAACGGCATGATGAGCATTCCCACATAAAAGAGATATTTGGCTTTGAGTAAGCTGAGAATATTCTCTTTTTGTACCATGAGACAGTCGATGTAATTGCCCTCGTAGTCCATAATGCGTGAAAGCGACATCGCACCAAATACCACAAAGTTGTAAAAACTAAAGAAGTCGGTGTAAAAAGTCCCATCATAAACATCAGTGAAAGCCAACAATAAGGAAAAAAGTATGACAATTGACATGCTTCCAATGAACGTTTTGCGAGGGTTCTTATTACGAAGAATCGATTGAATTTCGAGTTGTAAATAAGTTCCTACATCCCCATAGTTTTCAAACAAAGAGAGTTTCTTAAGTGTAGACGCATTGGTTTTCTCTGTATTTTCCAGTTCGCTTGTGATATGGGTATATTGAATGTGGCGGTTCAGCACGATGAGCGCAATCAATAGTAATATGGAAGCGAGGTAGGGGAGTGGGTTGTTCGCTTCTATAAGCGTTCCTATCGTGGCATAAACAGAAAGCAAATTCTCTATTCCAGCGTTCTCTCCAATATACCAAGGTGACGCTAAAATGGCAAAAATGCCGATAGGTAACAGCCACCAAAACACAGAGTCTGTGGTCAAAATTCGTGCGATATCATAAACTTGTCGGTTCAGATAAATCAAGAGCGTGTAGAAGATAAGAACTCCAAGACTTATCCATATTCCAAAGCTAAACAGCACAGACATCAGCAAATAAGGGATGATGAAGGCGTACCAAATAAAGTTTGAGGCTTTGAAGAACGACATGCCGATGAAGTTGTCAATGCAGGTGTATTTGGAAATGGGAAGAAGTATGTAGGGTTTTATTAATTGGGCAGGGGCTTCTTGGGTGGTTAAACTAAACATAAAATCAGCCGCAAGAATGAAAGGAATGGTGGAACAAATAAATTCCAGCGATGTCATGTAGGTGCTGTCTTGTACCAGAAGAGAGAAAAGAATAGCCAAAAAAGCCATGTAAATCAGCCCAAAGACGATTCCTACCCACATCACAATTTGGGCAATTTTGTTTTGTTGAAAGCTCAAGCTACGCTTTTCTGCAAGTTTGCGATGCCGCCACATCATCTTAAAGAGTGCTATTCGCTGTTGGAAGTCTGTGGCAGATAAACAAAGTTTTGTTCGGTTCATCATGTTGTAGCTTGACTTAAATGGAGAAGGATGCGTTGGCTGGTTGGCTTATCTCAAATCAATCACTTCAGCAGAAGGGAAATCTCGTGATTTGAAAACAAACAAGTTGTTGGGTAAGTTCTTGGTACGGAAGTTACGAACTTGTATGGTAGACCATTGATTGCCTTGCTTGATTTTGATTTGTGCAGGGATGTAATTACCCTTATTGATTAAAATGTACATCTCGGATATACTGCTGCGCTTGTTTTGGGCAACCATTCGTATCTGATAATTGTTCCCCACGGTTTTGCTATACAGTTGGTAACCAGATTTATACATATAGATAAAAGTATAAGGATTCATAGAAACCTGTTGCGTATGTGAAGGAGAGGAGATGTTCACTTCGTTGGTTTGCTTTAGGTAGCTCCACTGGGTTTTGCCGTCGAACCACACCGTTGCCTGTGGCGTACGTGCATAAAACTTAGCGCCTTTAATGGCGATAGAGCCATTGGTTTTACCTAATTTAGGATGCGAATAGGTGAAATTGGCACTCGCACCCGCCTTGTTTCCGATGATAGCAGCTGTCTTATCAAGAATTTTTCGTGCCTGTTGGTTGTTTTGAGCATGAATTGAAATGGAAAAAACCAATGCAATAAGTACTGCTCCTGCTTTCCAAAATATATTCTGTAATTTACGTTGTTTCATATTGTTAATGTTGTTTATCCATGTATGTTACTGATGATAGCATTCAGAGACGCTTCATCTTGAACCAATACATCGCGTGGTTTACTACCTTGTGCTGGTCCTACGATTCCTGCAGCTTCTAACTGATCCATCAATCTTCCTGCACGATTGTACCCTATGGAGAACCGTCTTTGAATCATACTCGTGGAGCCACTCTTAGAAGTGACAATGGCATGGGCAGCTTCTTCAAAGAATGGGTCGAGACTCTGAATGTCATTTCCTCCACCAGTAGTCCCCGTTTTCCCGTCAACGGCAGGCTCTGGCAATTGCAAAGGCTCTACAGGACCGGGCTGATTTTCTATAAATTCGTTGATTCTTTCTATCTCTGGCGTGTCTACAAACGCACACTGAACACGGACAGGTTCGTTGCCATTTAAGAAGAGTAAGTCTCCACGACCCACTAATTGGTTGGCACCCGGTCTGTCTAAAATGGTTCGCGAATCAATCATCGCACTTACTTTGAATGCCATTCTGCCAGGGAAGTTTGCCTTAATATTACCCGTAATGATGTTTGCCGTAGGACGTTGTGTCGCAATAATCATGTGAATACCCACCGCACGAGCTAACTGCGCAATACGCGTGATAGGCATTTCAATCTCTCTACCAGCAGTCATAATCAAATCGCCATACTCATCAATGATGACAACGATATAAGGCATGTATTCGTGTCCTTTGGTTAAGTTGAGCTGATGATTGACAAATTTACGGTTATATTCTTTGATATTACGTGCTCCAGCTAATTTCAGCATGTCGTAGCGATAGTCCATTAAGGTGCAAAGTGAATTTAACGTTCTCACCACCTTCGTTACATCGGTGATGATAGGCTCGTCATCATTCCCCGGAGCCGTTGCCATGAAGTGATCTGTAATGCGGGAGTAAACACTAAATTCTACTTTCTTAGGGTCGATGAGGACAATCTTCAACTCATTAGGATGTTTTTTGTAGAGTAGTGAAGTGATGATAGCATTCAGTCCCACAGATTTACCTTGTCCTGTTGCTCCAGCTACTAAAAGGTGCGGAATCTTTGCCAAATCAACCATGAATACCTCATTGGTAATGGTTTTCCCAATGGCTAAAGGCAGTTCCATCTTTGACTCTTGAAATCTCTTGGAATTCAAGATGCTTTCCATAGACACAATGGTGGGCTTCTTGTTCGGCACTTCAATACCAATTGTACCCTTGCCTGGAATTGGAGCGATAATACGTATGCCCAACGCAGCCAAGCTTAGCGCAATGTCATCTTCAAGGTTTCTAATCTTAGAGATACGTACACCTTCGGCTGGTGTTATTTCGTAAAGCGTGATAGTAGGACCTACGGTTGCCTTAATCTCACGAATGGCGACCCCAAAGCTATTGAGCACTTCGACAATGCGAGCATTGTTGGCTTTGATTTCCTCCATATCCACTTGGGGTTTGTCTTCATCGTTGTACTTCTTCAGCAAGTCTAATTGTGGATATTTGTAATTTAAGAACGGCTCTTTAGGATTGATAGGTGTCTTCAACACCTCTTCTACGGTCAAGGTTTTACCCGTTGCTTTTTCTCCTTCTGTAGCCACCTCAACTGTTAAGTTGCCGTCATTGTCTCCCTCAGTATTTGAAGATTCTGCCGATGTTTTCGGTGCTTTTTTGCCTTCTTGTTTGTTTAGCATGGACACATCGGTGAGGTCTACCACTGTTGACTGTTCCTCCTCTTCAGGCTCTTCAGAAGGAGTGGTCTCCTCTTCTGCGTCTACTTCAGGCTCCACTATCGCTTCAGGTTTCGCCTCGTTATGGTGGGAAAGATTCGTCACTGTAAAGGGAATCTTACTTGTCAAATACTTCACGGGGTTCAAAGCCTTTCTAATGACTTCTATGGTTTCTGCACTCAGGTAGGTTAAGAACATGAGTGCCACTAACAACAAGACCGCTGTTAAGCCGGGAGGACCCACCAAATTCTCCAATTGTTGGACACAAAAGACACCGTGGTTGCCGCCAGGATTGAAGACTTGGTCGCCCATGATGGGGGTTGCAAACTTCGCTAAAGTGACAGAACTCCATATCATTACAACGGTACACCCAAAGAACCATTTCCAAAGGTTGATGTGATATGCTTTCATGAGCTTCAAGCCAACCAAAATGAAAAATGCTGGGATGAGGAATGAAGGGATGCCAAAATTGAGCGTGATGAGCGAATAAGCGATGATAGCCCCGATACTTCCGCAGTAATTTGCAAAGGATTGGTCGGCATTCATCCATTCTCTGGGGCGCAAATCTTCAAGAATACTCTGATCTGCTTGACCCGTAGAAAAATAAGAAACCATTGCAATAATGACGTATATTGCAATGACTAATAAAATAACTCCTAAGAGGAAGTCCGTCTTCTCGTTACTCAATATATTTTGAAAGCCAACAGCTTCTCCTACATTTTTAGGCTTGCGTTCAGGCTTCTTTCTTTTCACGCCCATATTATGTCCTGTGATTTGATTGCAAAAATAGTGTAAAAATGTCAGAATCCTTTATGTTTTCAGAACTTTTTTCTATTTTTGCAAAACATAAAAATAACGAACTATGATGCGAATACTTTATAGTAAATTTAACAAAGAAGCTATCCACGAACTTCCACAAGTTTTATTTACGGGTCGAATCATAGTCATCACCTCAGAGAAAAAGGCAGAAAAAGCGGTTGATTTTCTTCTCAAGCAAAGCATTTTGGGCGTTGATACAGAGACGCGTCCCGTGTTTAGAAAGGGACAATCTTATAAGGTCTCTCTGCTTCAAGTGGCTACGCATGACACCTGTTTTCTGTTCCGATTGAATATTTTAGGCATCACTCCATCCATCAAACGATTGTTGGAAAATACAGAAACCAAGATGATTGGTTTATCTTGGCATGATGATCTCTTGGCTCTCCATAAACGATCTGACTTTAAGAAAGGTAACTTTATTGATTTACAAGACATTATCGGAGATTTAGGAATTAAAGATTTAAGCTTGCAAAAGTTGTATGCAAACATTTTTAAGCAAAAGATTAGTAAGCGTCAACGACTCACAAATTGGAACAATGAAACGCTATCAGAAAAGCAAAAGCAATATGCTGCCACCGATGCTTGGGCGTGTATTCAGCTGTATGAGGAAATCATGCGTCTTAAAGTGAGTGGGGATTACCAGTTAGTGGAGGTGGAGGAAGAACCTAAGAATAATGAAGTAAAGAATGATTAGCAAAACAATTCAACTAAAGAAAGGTAAAGAGGAGTCTCTCAATCGGTTTCATCCTTGGATATTTTCGGGTGCTATCCTAAAAAAAGATGATGACATTGAAGAGGGTGAAGTCGTGAAGGTTTACACGTACGACAAGCGTTTCATCGCCTTGGGGCATTACCAAATAGGCTCCATAGCGGTACGAGTGTTGTCGTTTAGTGACACAGAAATCTCGCTCTCATTTTGGGTCTCTCGTCTTCAGTCCGCATTCGACATGCGGAGAGCCATTGGACTTGCTGACCTTTCTGATAACAATACCTTCCGATTGGTGCATGGAGAGGGCGATAACCTACCGGGATTGATTATCGACTGCTATGGCACGACAGCCGTGATGCAAGCCCATAGCGTGGGAATGCATCGACAGCGGCATGAGATATGCGAAGCCTTAAAGCAGGTAATGGGCAACCGAATAGAAAGTGTGTATTACAAAAGTGAAACTACACTACCTTATAAAGCCGATTTGGGACAAGAAAATGAGTTCTTGTTAGGTGCCAGTAAAGATGATGTTGCCCTTGAAAACGGATTAAAATTCCATGTGGATTGGCTGAAAGGGCAGAAGACTGGCTTTTTCATCGACCAACGAGAGAATCGTTGCTTGCTTGAAAAATATGCGCAAGGTCGCTCGGTTCTTAATATGTTTTGCTACACTGGTGGTTTTTCTGTGTATGCCATGCGAGGCGGAGCTAAATTAGTACACTCCGTAGACAGTAGTGCCAAAGCCATTGAGTTAACCAATGCGAACATTCAAATGAATTTCCCAAATGACGAGCGTCATGCTTCTTTTTGCGACGATGCTTTCAAATTCTTAGACAGTCATGATGCGCAATACGATTTAATGGTATTGGATCCGCCCGCTTTTGCCAAACATCGGGGGGCCTTGCGCAATGCCCTAAAGGGTTACACTCGTCTCAATCTGAAAGGATTTGAACGCATTAAGCCCGGTGGTATCTTGTTCACGTTCAGTTGTTCGCAAGTAGTTACCAAGGACAACTTCCGTAATGCCGTGTTTACAGCGGCTGCACAGGCAGGCAGGAATGTACGGATTTTGCATCAACTCCACCAGCCTGCCGACCATCCTGTGAACATTTATCATCCTGAGGGTGAGTATCTCAAGGGACTGGTGCTATATGTAGAGTAGCGAAGTGATTGGGGTGCGTGCCCTTCTCTTCGTTACAAATTGACCAACCATCTGTGGTGAACGACTTTGAGCGACATATTGAGCAGTACATCTCTTCCTTGTCATTATTAAATAAGGAGGAGCTTTACCTCGTTGCTCTATCGGGTGGGGCAGATAGTGTGTGCTTGCTTCGATGTTTACAGAGCTTGGGTTATCGATTGGAGGCGGTGCATTGCCATTTTCATCTGCGTGCAGAAGAGGCGGACAGGGATTTATCGTTTTGTCAAGACCTATGCGCCCAGTTGCAAATACCTTTCCATTCCACTCACTTCGACACCAAGACTTATGCTCAATCTCACGGGGTGAGCATAGAAATGGCTGCTCGAGACTTGCGCTATTCGTATTTCCGAAAAATGGTAGAGGTTCGCCATGCTGCTGCTGTGTGCGTGGGGCATCACAGCGAGGACAGTGTGGAAACGATATTGCTCAATTTGGTTCGGTCGACAGGGATTCATGGATTGACGGGCATCTCACCAAAGAAAGGAATCATTGTCCGTCCACTTCTCTGCGTTAATCGCTTGAAAATCATAGATTACCTCCAATCCATTCAACAAAACTATGTGACCGATAGCACCAATTTTATTGCCGATGTGCAACGCAATCAAATGCGATTACAGGTCATCCCACAATTGGAGCGAATCAATCCTGCCGCACAAGTCAACATCTTGAAAGCGGCACAACGGTTATCGGACATAGCCGACATCTTCGATAAATATTTGTCGCAGCAGGTACGTTGGCAGCCGTCAGAGGGTTATCGTTGGTTTCCTGTTGCCGAGCTGACGCACGAATATATCTTGTGGTATCTGTTAAAAGACTTTCATTTCAGCTCTGTACAGGTGGAACAGATTTGGCAAAACCTCCATGGCGAAAGTGGAAAGCAATGGCAATCGTCCACACACGAACTCTTGTTAGACCGCAAACGGCTGCTTATTGCTGCCCGTTCGGCATTCCCCTCGACCGTGTTGAGCATGCCACAGATAGGCAATTACCGCTATGATGACAAATGGCAGTTGACGATTTCGCAGGAACAACCCAACTTAAGTGTCGCTGACCTCAAAGACCCCTGTTGTGCCTTTGTCGATAGTCACCATGTAGCATTTCCCCTGTGCCTTCGCCCCGTTCGTTCGGCAGACCGCTTTCAGCCGTTCGGTATGAAAGGTTCACAACTGTTGAGCGACTACATGACCAATCGAAAGATGTCGGTTTTCGACAAACGTATGCAGTTGGTGTTGACCGATGCCCATGACCACATCGTGTGGGTAGTCAATCAACGAACGGCTAATTGGTGCCGTGTAACGGATGAAACCACCGAAGTGCTTATGATTGTGTGTACGGCTGCTCCTTGTCATTCATCATCATTTTGAGTCCTCCGTGTGGCGATAAGCGGCTTCCCTCCATGAAAGCATTTTCACAAAGAACAACCATGGGCATTGCAGAAAAGAAAAGGGAAAGTGCACACTTTTGTGCTTTCATTGCTTGATTATCACATTAAAACATTATATTTGCAATATCATTAAAGACAAACACAGTATGAAATATCATCAATTCAAAGGATTGGGCATTGCCGTTGTCACTCCTTTTACACAGAGTGGAGCGGTGGATTATCATGCATTAGAACGATTGGTGAAATATCAATTGGAGAGTGGAGCCGACTTTCTTTGTATCCTTGCAACGACGGGAGAAACGCCTTGTTTAAGTTGTGACGAAAAGGATGCCATCACATCGTTGGTGAAAGACGTCAATCAAGGTAGAGTTCCGATACTCAAATATTGTGGAGGAAACAACACCGCCGCTGTGATAGCAGAGATGCAATCAACAGATTGGAGTGGAATTGATGGTATCTTGAGCATTTGTCCCTATTATAATAAGCCTTCACAAGAGGGCTTGTACCAGCACTTCAAAGCCATTTCCCAAGCCAGTCCGCTGCCTATCGTGATGTATAATGTGCCAGGACGAACGGGAGTGAATATGAGTGCGGAAACAACGCTTCGATTGGCGTGGGAATGTGAAAACATTGTTGGAATTAAAGAAGCATCTGGTAGCTTGGAGCATGTGGATGAAATGATCAAAGGAAAGCCCGAGAGATTTGATGTTATCAGTGGTGATGATGCCCTTACCTTTTCAATGATAGCCAGTGGTGCGGCTGGTGTAATATCGGTCATCGGTAACGCTTTGCCAAAAGAGTTCTCTCGGATGATACGACTTGAGTTTCAAGGAGAGTACGAACCAGCTCGCAAGATACACCACATGTTTACCGAACTCTACAGCCTCTTGTTTGTAGATGGCAACCCAGCTGGTGTGAAAGCCCTGTTGAGTGATATGGGATTGATAGAGAATGTGCTGCGTTTGCCTTTGGTGCCGACAACCATTAAGACAAAAGAGAAAATGGCTGCCATCTTAAAGGAAATAAGGATATAAGGGTAAGTTTATCGTTTTTATCTTTTATGGTTGGATAAAAACTTTTCCTACTCCGTGGTGTGAATAGTCATGCTCAACCTCTCTATTTGTCGTTTTCACTTACAACGACTGTTGAACTTCAAAATAAAACCGCTGATGTTTACCAACTATTTGTGTAAACATCAGCGGTACTGTTTAATTTAATCTATCGTATAATTCGCTGATCTCGATTTGGTGAAACTACTCGTTCACCATGACAGCGAAGTAATCTCTCTTTCCTGAAGGCCAAATACCTTTGATGTAAAGTACGGGGTCCTTACTGGTGGAGGCTTTCTTTACTGCAAGCTGCAAGTCGCTTAACGATTTCATTGGTGTGTCGTTCACATCTTGGATAATGAATCCCTTTGCGATACCAACCTCTTTCAGTGGTCCGTTGCTCACCTTCATCACCTCTAATCCGTAGCTAATGCGCAGTTGCTCTTTCTGACTCTGTGTAATTTCACGGTAATTTCCGCCTAACACATCCAAGTCAGCAACTTTCACAATGTTGGTGTTTCCTTGTGCATTCTTTAAGGTAACAGTCTTATTTACCTTATTCTTACGATGTAAGAAAGTAATCGACATCTTGTCGCCCGGACGCTTGCTGTTAATCATTTCTTGCAGTTCTGCCATTTTTGTTACTCTCTTTCCATCGATATGCGTAATGACATCGCCCTCTTTCAAGCCTGCGGCAGCACCAGCACCATCTTCTTCTACCTTTGCAACATACACACCA
This sequence comes from Hoylesella timonensis 4401737 = DSM 22865 = JCM 15640, assembly GCF_000455445.1. Classification (GTDB taxonomy): domain Bacteria; phylum Bacteroidota; class Bacteroidia; order Bacteroidales; family Bacteroidaceae; genus Prevotella; species Prevotella timonensis. The sequence continues at coordinate 174,011 of NZ_HG417090.1, forward strand.
GAGTTAGTTCCTAAGTCCACATCCTTGCCTTTGTCCTTTTCTACGTTGATGTAGTTGAGCACATCTTGTCCTTGAATGCCTAACATGGCACGCTGTACATTGCCATATTTCTTCAAATCTTCTACCACCTTACTCATAATACTGGTAGGGATAGCAAAGCCATAACCAGCATACGAACCTGTTTGCGAGTAAAGCATGGCATTGATGCCTACCAGTTCGCCTTGTGCATTCACGAGCGCACCTCCTGAGTTTCCTTGGTTAATAGCAGCGTCGGTCTGGATGAAGCTCTCTACACCGTTGGCATAGAGCGAACGTGCTTTGGCACTCACAATACCAGCTGTCACCGTGTTGTTCAATCCAAAGGGGTTGCCAATAGCGATGACCCATTCGCCCACCTTTAGGTTGTCCGAGTTCCCGATGGCGAGAGTTGGCAGGTTCTTACCTTCTATTTTGATGAGTGCTAAGTCTGTCATTTTGTCTGTTCCTATGATGCGAGCCGAAAATTCTCGGTTGTCACTCAAGGTCACTGTCAACTCATCTGCTCCTTCAACAACGTGATTGTTGGTAACGATGTACCCATCGCTCGAGATAATAACGCCAGAGCCTGTAGCTCTCTTCGGTGGAGTCTGCATTTGTCGTTTTTGAGAACCACCCTCACCAAAGATGTCTCCAAAGGGGAATCCAAAGAAGTCGGAGAACGGATTGCGTTGTTGCACTTCAACGGTCTTCCCATTCTGCACATATTTAATATGCACAACAGCAGGCAGTGCCTTTTCTGAAGCGTAAGTTAAATCAACGGGTTGTCCTGCAATAGGAGCCTGATCGCCAGCCGCATTTACCTTGATAAACGAGCCAGCCGAAAAAGCTAATGCGATAACACACATGGCTGTGAGCAAATAACTTGAATACTTTTTCATGTAATTTATAATTAAAAAATGTTTTGTAATATTTCGTTAGAAAATGTAAGCACAATGGCTACCATTCTCTTCGTTTTGTTTCTTTGCATGCAAATTTAATGTCTAATGCGATGAATATGCCAAAATGTCTTATATCTTTATCCCAATTTAACATTTGCGTTTCGCTCCTTAACGGCTCTTAAGTACTGCATTGCTCTTTTTTACAGAATTTACTGGTTGCAGCGGTTCTATGGAATTGTATGGATTTGTTTTATGGTTCGCAATTTTTTTGTTATCTTTGCTCCCATAAAAACAAGTGCTCTGGCTCTGCCGCTGGTATCGACTGATACGAGAGGAAAGTCCGGGCAACACAGGACACTCCACTTCTGAAAGTAGAAGCTATTGGTGACAGTAGGTGTCGGTAGAAGAAAATAACCGCTCACTGGTAACAGGGAGTAAGGGTGAGAAGGTGGTGTAAGAGACCACCAGCTAACGGGCGATCGTTAGGCTGTGCCATCTGGAGGTTGCAAATTCGCGTAAACCATTGACGGAGAGTTGTCCGCTCGAACACTCGGTAGACTGGGAGCGTCATGCTACAGTAGACCGCTTGTGGCAATGGAGGGTAGAATGCTGGAGTTGGAGGGTGACCTTCAATGTAGATAAATGGTGGAGCACCAGTGCGAACTTGGTGACAGAACCCGGCTTATAGGAGCACTTGATTTTTTTTGTTCATTTGGATACCACAGCGTGCGGACGTAGTTTGAGCGGTCGGGTGGATGTTGTCCTCCTATCAGTATCGGCGAGAGACGCCCCTGTTGGAAATGCTCATGCGGCAAACACGGTATATAACGTGGCGAAAGGCGGCTTATCAAGCCCCTGCCCACCTCACTAATAAACTCACACTTCAATGAATCAATCCTTACAAAAATTGAAGAACTTTCTAACCATTGATATGTGGCGACTGAAGTCAGACGACGTTTCTAAACCGAAATATCTGCTGGTGAGTATTCTCAAAAAACTGTATTTAGCCATTACCTTCTTCTTTACCAAGGGAACGAGCGATTATGCAGCGGCTCTGACCTATTCCACCTTGTTGGCAATCGTTCCTATCTGCGCTGTTGTGTTTGCCATCGCCAGAGGATTTGGGTTCTCCAAGTACATCGAAGAGTGGTTTAGACAAGCGTTGTCGGGACAAGAACAGGCGGCTGACATCATTATCCGCTTTGTCAATTCTTACTTGATACATACCCATAGCGGTGTGATACTCGGTGTGGGATTGTTATTCATGCTGTGGACTGTACTCAGGCTTACGCGAACGATAGAGCAAACTTTCAACAGCATTTGGCAGGTAAAACAGGAGCGTGGACTCTTTCGTACAGTGACCGATTACTTGGCAATGGTCTTCATGATGCCCATCATGATTGTGCTCATTTCGGGTATTTCTATTTTCATGACCACCTTTGTAGACAGGGCGTCCAGTTATATGCTGCTTGCTCCTATTTTGCAGATAGCAATCAACCTGATGCCGTTTGTGATTATCTCCTGCGTATTTGTCGGCTTATACATCTTTATGCCGAATACTAAAGTGAAGTTTTCTGCGGCTTTGGCACCTGGCATCTTGGCAGGTGTTGCGATGCAGTTCCTGCAATTGTTCTATATCCACGGGCAAATGTTGCTGTCCAGTTATAATGCTATTTACGGTACTTTTGCTGCCTTACCGCTTTTTATGTTGTGGATGCAAATATCATGGACGATATGTTTGTTTGGCGCACAATTGTGCTATACCAATCAAAATTTAGAGGATTTAGCCTTCATGACCAACCCTGCCGAACTGAGTCATCGTTACCGTCTCTTGCTGAGTGGGGTGCTTTTGGGTAAGATTTGTAAACGATTCATTGAAGGAAAGAAACCCTATACAGCCCTCGAATTGAAGTTAGAAACCAACATTCCTATTCGCATTACTAACGATTTGTTGTACGATATGACCGTAGTTCACCTTATCAATTCAAGCTATGATGGCGACAGTGCGGAGGGAGAGTTGATTTATCAACCTGCCGAAGTGTTGGATCATCTGACGGTGGGGACTTTAGTCGACCGCTTAGAGGCGTTGGGGGCTTGGCATCTTGACTTGGATTTGCACGACCATTTGGAAACTCCTCAATGGAAAGGTGTGTTCGATCTTCGAAAGAAATACTTAGATGAATTACGAAATATTCCCGTTAGGGATTTAATTCCAGAGGACGATGAGGTTGCCCTGCAATAAGGCACCATTGAACCTTGCTTGTCCAAGAAATGAAAGCAAAGCAATCGGAATAAGCAATAAGATAGATAACGATAACAACAATAAAAGAAAATGGAAACTAAATTACCAGATTTTATCAAATACACGGACAAATTCTCAAAGACAGGATTTATCGATAAGATAGCAAGCATTGCTAAGCGAGCTGGAGCTAAGTTGGTGTATGCCGCTCTTGTGTTGTATTATACCCTTGAGAGTGATCAGGTGTCTGTCAAAGACAAAGCAATGATTATCGGTGCATTAGGCTATCTGATTAGTCCCCTCGATGTGGTGCCAGATGCCATTCCAATTGCTGGACTCAGTGACGACTTGGCAGTCTTGATTTATGTCTTGAAACGAGTATGGGTTGATGTCTCGGATGATGTCAAGAAGAAAGCCCAATCGAAGATGGCACAATGGTTTGATCAAGATGAAATGATTTCGACCGATCAGCTCTTTTCGGAGCGTCCAGAGGATAATCCGGTCTAACAAGCGACAGGACTTCGAAGGGTAGGGGCATGGATGATGCTTCTTAGGCGGTAGGAGTTTTTGGGCTACTCATCGTCAAGCGCAATCTTACCCATAAACATTTTGCACCTGACGCTTTCATCGTAGGCTGATATTTTTGCAGCGAAAGCACACCCAACAAGCAGTGTAAGCACTATGGGTGAAACGCTGCAGGTGAGCGTCATCAATGCTGAATTTTCTTTACAAAGAGCCTCTCATAACTCGCATTCCAGCAACCAACGTCACAGTGGGTCGCAAATACGCGAGTTTTGAGCGATGTTCGTAACCGTTTGTTATTGAAAGCGTTACGGCTCAAGCACTTCTTTATCTTCCCTTTTTCCACCTTTCTTTCCAGCTATCCCATTGAGATAAGCCTGCTATTTGCATGCTTTAAGCCGGTTATGTCATGTCTTTAACGCCCTTAAATGGTGTTTCCAAGCTCGTTAAGTCAATGTTCCAACCCGAACAGACGTTTTTTTTGTTCAAATCGGCATAATTTTGTTGAGCGTTTGCCTATTAAAATTTTCTATTTCACAGATTTTCATTGACCGTTTTTTGGTAAAACAACAGGACAAAAACGTCTCATGTTCTCACCAAAAAACATAACGATTAGAATGAGATAGCGGTGGAAACATGAATGCTGAGACAATCATTCGTCTAAAATTTAGATTTTTTACAAGTTTAAGATTGCGTTTTTGTTGTAAAATGATTATCTTTGCGTTAACAACATTATAGAATACGATATTATGACAAAAACAAAACAAATTTACAGATGTTCCGTTTGTGGAAACATCGTTGAGGTAGTGAATGCAAGTACAGGAACATTAAGCTGCTGTGGTAAGCCCATGGAGTTGTTGACAGAAAATACAACTGACGCTGCTACTGAAAAGCATGTTCCTGTGATTGAAAAGACTGACTGTGGTTACCGTGTAACTGTAGGTGAAGTGGAACATCCCATGGCAGAGGAACATTACATTCAGTGGATTGATTTGATTACCGAGAATGGTGTGTTAAGAAAGTTCTTGAAACCGGGCGAAAAACCAGTAGCAGAATTTAAGACCTGTGCTAAGAATGTAACAGCTCGTGAGTATTGCAACTTGCACGGACTGTGGAAAGCTACCAAGTAAACAGGTGGTAGAATCATCCTTGAATATTCGTTGAACGAATCTTCGAATAGCGACCCAATAAAAAAGTCTTCACCATGTGCGTGAAGACTTTTTTAATGATTGTTTTTTGAAGGGAATGCGAGTGTCGAGGAAGTCTTGCTTTTGCGCTCCACTCCCTTATATTTTCGATTGATACAGATAACGCTTAATACTCCTTTTAGGCGTCTTTTCAAACTCTGTTTCGTGAATTTTAATGGCAGAAAGCTTACTGTACGCGGGTATCAACTTATTGAGCTCTTGCCTATTTTGCTCCATGATTTTTTCCAAATCTTCATGGTCAAGTCCAAGTGTTTTCGCTTCATCAAAGTCTGGATAGACGAGTCCAACAAGTTTGTCACCATCCTGAAGTACCACACTCTCGCTCACCAATGGCAGAGAGTTAAGCTTATCTTCTATTTCTTCGGGGTAAATATTCTGTCCACTGGCACCGAGAAGCATGTTTTTGGAGCGACCTTTGATAAAGATATTCCCTTCACTATCCATCGTTCCCAAATCGCCTGTATGGTACCAGCCGTCTTGATCAATGGCTTGTTTTGTCGCCTCTTCATCCTTATAATAGCCCAACATCACATTTGGTCCTTTGGCTAATATTTCTCCTGCAACGTTTTCAGGGTCGGAACTGTCAATTTTCACCTCCATGAGATAGGCAGGTTTTCCACAACTTCCTGGCTCGAAAGTCTTCCAATCCGAATAAGAAATGATGGGTGCACATTCTGTTGCGCCGTATCCTACTGTATAAGGAAAACCGATGCGATGCAAGAATTTCTCCACATCTTGATTGAGCGCAGCCCCTCCGATAATAATCTGATATAGATTACCGCCAAAGGCTTGATAAACTTCTTGGCATATCTTCTCTTCTACCTTTTTATTGATAACAGGCATATTGAGCAGTAGTTTCAGCATATTGTTGCTCTCAATCTTTGGATAGACGCGCTTTCTGATAATCTTCTCTATCACTAATGGCACTGCAATGATGAGTGACGGCTTGATGTCTGCAAATGCCTTGGCAATGATGGCTGGACTCGGTAAGCGAGTTAAGTAGAAAATATGGCAGCCTGACAAAAACTCGTATAGGAACTCAAACGCCATTCCGTACATGTGAGCCATAGGGAGAATGCTCATCACATGATCTTCTGCGTGTATCTTGTCTTTCAAGTTATGGAAAGCAAAGGCAATGTTTCCCCACAGTGCACGATAGGGGAGCATGACTCCTTTTGAGTAGCCAGTTGTGCCACTGGTATAGTTGATAAGCGCCAGCTCATCAGGATCTTTTTCAATATAGTATTTTACATGTTCTTGACGGAAATACTTTGGATATTTTTTTCCAAACATCTCGTTGAGATGTTCACGTGCATAAGTTAATTTCTCTGTTCTGGACACCACCAATGAGTAGTCTGGAAGATAGATGATACCCTCTAAGTCGGGCATCTGAGTTGCATCGATGACCGTGGCTACCACATCGCCAACAAACAACAGTTTGGCTTCGCTATGATTCACAATGTTGTGAATTTGTTCTGCTGTAAACTCGTGCAGAATAGGAACAGCCACTGCTCCGTACGTCAAAGTTGCTAAGAATGCGCATGCCCATGCAGAACTATTACGACCGCATAGCGCAATTTTATCTCCCTTTTCCACACCACTATTTTCAAACAGGATGTGTAGCTTTTCTATCTTTCGCGCTACATCGTGATACTGCAATGTAGCACCTTGATAATCTGTCAGCGCATCAAGCGTCCAATGGTCTTTGATACTCTTTTCAATGAGCGCGTTAAAACTCGATATTTCTATCCCGTTTGCTGTATGCTTTTGGCTCTTTGTTAGTTCGTTCATGTTCGTAATATTATAATGTGAAGTAACACAGTCCGGTTCTTGCACATTTGTTCTATTTGTGTGCAAAGTTAAGATGTTCTTTGCACATTAGCAAATATAATGTGCATATTTTGCAGCTAAATGGTGATTTTATGAACGAACGAGTGCCTTCATCACTATTTTTTGGCTTTCAAAAGAGTGATGTACTGTGTTTTATGCGCTGTACATGAAGTTGATAAAATACGGTTCCTTTATTCGTATCTCATTGATTTGGCAGGGTGGATGTGTGAGATAAGCTGACTGGGTGCTATCAACACCAGCAGACTGATGACCAAAGTGCCGAGGTTGAGGAGCAGAATTATCCAAACATTAATTTCTACTGGAACCGTATTCACATAATATACTTCGGGGTCAAGCTTCACCAAACCTGTATAATGCTGTAATGCAACGAGTCCTAAGCCAATGAGATTGCCTAAAATCATGCCTCGTCCAATGATGAAAGCGGCAAACCATAGGAAGGTGCGCCTTATCATATTGTTGCGCGCTCCCATGGCTTTGAGCACCCCAATCATCTGTACTCTTTCAAGAATGATGATGAGCAAGCCTGAAATCATCGTAATGGCAGCCACTGCCAACATGAGGGCTAATATAATCCAAACATTGAGATCGAGCAAATCAAGCCATGAAAAGATTTGCGGACTAATATCTCGAATGGTTTTTGAGGAATAGGTTTCGCCATATTGATCGACGGAGCGATTGACGTGTTGAATAAGATAGTTCGCCGTCATGTCCACCTGTTGGAAATCCTTGACCGTTATTTCTGCTCCTGTGACCTGATCTGTTTCCCACCCATTGAGCTTCACAGCGGTGTACAAATCAATGTAACAAGTCACATCATCGTATTGGGCAAGGTTGGTTTGATAGATGCCTGCAATCTTAAATCGTCGGACACGTACACCATGGTCATCGATAAAATAGGCGAAAATACGATTGCCTAATTTGAGTTGCAGCTTTTGTGCCATGGATTTTGACAATAAAATTTGGTTGCTACTCTTCTTGTCTGAGAATGCTGGGATGTGACCTTCTATTAAATTGTGCTTGATGAAGGTAGAATCAAAATCGGGTCCTACGCCTTTGAAGACAACGCCTAAGAAGTCTGAGTCGGTCTTGAGAACTCCTTGTTTGTTTGCAAATCGCTGTACATGGTCTACTCCCGGACATTTTTTCAGCACCTGAATCATCGAGTCGCCCATTTGGATGGGATAAGATTCAGAGGTTTGCAGCGTCATGAAGTTTGCCACTTGGATGTGACTTCCAAACCCAATGACCTTGTTGCTCACGGCATGTTTGAACCCAAAGACAACGCATACGGATATCAGCATGACCGCCAAACCGATGCCCACACCGATAGTTGCAATGCGAATAGCAGGTTTGGACACCTTTTGTTTGTCTCCTTGTTCTTGGTAAATGCGTTTGGATAAAAAGAGTGGTAAGTTCATATTTCGTAATTTCGGCAACGTTGTTCGTTCGTTTCTTTGTTCGTTTCTGCACCGAGAGGGTAGACTACGGGTTGCTGAAGTCTGTCCTGTCTTCCTGCAAAGGTAGCAAATATATTGATTGCGCAAAACTTGCAGGTCTATTATTTTTTTGTACTTTTGCATTCATAATTACTAAAAAAAAAGAACAACATGAGAACAAGAAATGCCAATTGGTTTGAGACAAGTGTGCAATATGAACGACAAGGAGAGGACGGACTTTTTACCAAAGTGCGAGAAATGTATGTCATAGACGCCTTTACGTTTGGTGAAGCAGAAAAAGCAATCACACAGGAGATGTCTTCCTTTTCGAGTGGCGAGTTCGTTATCAAGAATATTACGCCTGCCACCTACGGAGAAATCTTTTTCAGTGACGGAGAGAATGATGACAAATGGTATAAGGCAAAACTGATGTTCATCACCATTGATGAAGAAAAAGGCAAGGAAAAGCGCACTGCCGTTAATTACTTGGTGCAAGCCGGTTCGGTGGCTGGTGCATTGAAGAACATCGAGGAAGTGTTTTCTACCAGTGTACTTGATTTCACAGTAGCGAATATTGCGGAGACAAAAATCATGGATGTTTTCGAACATGAACTGAAACCGAAAGCTGATGATCGACCCGAAATGGATTCGGCAGACGCTACCAAATAACGGAATGCCGCTTCACTTCAGGCTGGTTCTATAAATTACCACCGCATTTAGTCATTAAATTTTTATGAAATACGTTTTGTTATCTTTTGGCTTCTTTTTGGTTCAAAATGTAAGTTCGTTCAGTCGTGTAGCTCGCTACACTCCTTCACTCTCTTGCATTTTGACCTCAAAAATAAGCTCAAAATCTAACAAAGCTAATTTATAGAACCAGCCTTCACTTAGCAACCACTCACCTTATTTCTTCTTACACTAACAGTCAATATCATGGTCAACGTAGTTCAAAATTTACAAAACATTCAACAGCAATTGCCTGCTCATGTAAAGTTGGTGGCAATTAGCAAGTATCATCCTGCCGAGAGCATTGCCGAGGCTTATGCTTATGGGCAGCGTGTGTTTGGAGAGAGCAGAGAACAAGAGCTAAGTAGAAAGGTGGAAATGCTGCCCAAAGATATTCAGTGGCATTTCATAGGACATCTGCAAACCAACAAAGTTCGATTGATAGCTCCTTATATCACGATGATTGAGGCTGTTGACTCAGAGAAACTCTTGCTTGAAATCGAGAAGCAGGCGGCGCGCAATCATCGTGTCATTGATGTGCTGCTTGAGTTGCACATTGCGGAGGAAGCTACAAAATACGGATTCTCCTTGTCCGATTGCCGCCAATGGTTAGCACAAGGACAATGGCGGAGTTTGGATCATGTGCGCATCTGTGGCTTGATGATGATGGCGTCCAATGTTGATGACGAGGAGCAAATACGGGAAGAGATGACTTTGGCGAGCCGTTTTTTCGATGAAGTGAAGTCACAATATTTTGCCGATGCGCCTTATTTCAAGGAACGCAGTTGGGGGATGAGCCATGATTACCGCATCGCTGTGGAGTGTGGATCAACCATGGTGAGAGTGGGGTCGGCTATCTTTGGTGAGCGAGTTTAGCGTGCTATCCCTCTTCTCCTTTTGATTGAGCGCAGCCCATAGCAGTCTCTAAACGAACAAATCCAACCAAAATCTTTGGTTGGATTTGTTCGTTTTAGGCTGGTTCTATAAATTAGCTTTGTTAGATTTTGAGCTTATTTTTGAGGTCAAAATGCAAGAGAGTGAAGGAGTGTAGCGAGCTACACGACTGAACGAACTTACATTTTGAACCAAAAAGAAGCCAAAAGATAACAAAACGTATTTCATAAACATTTGATGACTATGTGCGGTGGTAATTTATAGAACCTGCCTTTAAGGTTTGACAAACTTCTTGTGATTTCTGATATAGATACCTTTCTCTAATACCCTGTCATCGGTTCCTACATAACGACCGTCCAGTGTGTAGATGCGCTCATCGACAGGTCGGTCTTTGTACGTAGCTTGTTCAATGCCACTGGTGAAATCTTTTCGAAGAAAATCAAAATATATCTTGCCATCTCTTTCCGAAATGTTATAAATGGGCTTATCAAGCGTCCCCCCTGTCCATGGTGCATAGTTGGGCAATTTTTTCGCATCTGTGAGTTCTGTTACATTCTTCGTCCCGGGAAAGAGGTCGCCTTTTAAATCTTCTTTGTATTTATCTCTATTTCTGTCCCAATTGTACGAGCTATACAGCAATCCATCAGCAGGAATTACTGTCATGCGAGGCTTGCCTTTCACATTGTTCACGCTGTTTGATGATAATATAAATGCTGTAGCCTCGTAATTTACATGATACATCAACAGTCCATGACTCTTCAAGCCTGCATTCCAACGCTCGGCTTGAATGTTCTGAACAATGTAATAATCTTTTGTGCTCGGATCGTTATCATTGTAAATGCGATAGGCTTTGCCCTTGTTATCAATGGTTTGCAATTCAATTTGCTGCGCAGTGGTCAAATTATCAATCGTCATCCAGCCCATGGCTTCGCGTTCCCAAGCCGTATAGGCAGTAGGCCACCAGCCATTGGCGGTATATTCGCCATCGTCCATGAGGCTCCATGCCTCCATTCCTTGGTTGTCCCCTCGGGCACTCGCCAATGTAGGATAGAAATCGGGAAGCCCCATACAGTGACTGAATTCATGACAAAAGAGTCCGATGCCTGATATCATTTTTTTCTTAGGAGTTTTAGGGTTGCCAATCAGTTCGTTGCTGATACCTGCCCTACATATCTTTTTTCCGTCAAAGGAGGGGCAGGGGTAAATCGTTCCTGCTTTGGGCCACATGGTGTTGTCGGGGGCACCCATGTTCTGTCCATAGCCTGAATAGACAACATACACCAAATCGGCATAGCCGTCGCCATTGGCATCATAGTTGGCAAAATTAAGCGAATCGTCCATCAGTCGGCAGGCATCAGTAATCAGTTCACTGAATTTTTCGCCGCCACCGTTGGGATCTGTTCCTCCATAATATGCAAGTTCGTGCGGAAGTGTCACAGGACCATAGACGTCAAATTGTGGTATAAACTTACCAAAGCTCATGTCCTTGAAATATTGCTTCACGCTCGATGCATTTCTACCTTTACTGTGTTCGTAGTCAACAGGTTCTCCTTCGCCATTGAGAAACTGTTGAAACGATTGGCGAGGATTGGTAAGTGTAAATGGGGTGTCATTGTATTGAGCCAAAATGACAATGGCTTTGGGCGAACCCATGTGTGGGAAAAAAGTACTGTTCACCTGTACAGGTTCGCGACGCATGGCACGAGTTTCTATCTGTTGTTGTGCTCTTTCAAAAAACAGGTTTCTGTTTTGCGCTGCCACCGCTCTCTTTTCAGCGTCTTGTCGTTGCGATTTCTCATGCGCCAAGAGGTTTGACGATGATATTTTCCCATATCGGTCGATATGCGCAATATAAAAGATGTCGGCTTTGCGAATCAGTATGACACCGTCTTTGTCGGTGTACCAGTTAAAATGTTCATCTCCATGTTGGTAGGCTTGTAACACGCTACCGTCGGGTTGCGTGACCGTTAGCGGCATTTTCCACGCTTTGGCAGCCCAAGACAGACTTACCAGTAGGAGAGAAATCCATGTCAATAGTAACTTTTTCATATTGTGACGTTGTAGTTGTAACATATTCAATCGTTTTGCAAAAATACAAAATTTATCTTTATTTTGCACTGTTTCTTACCTTTTTGCGTGTTTCGTGTAATTCTTGGCGTGTTTGTTTCTGATGGAAATTAAAGAACTTCCTTGCTTCGTAATCAATTTCTTGCTTGATGGAAATTTTCACTTAGAACTGATAATGCAGTTGTCTATGATTAGCGTTTCCCGATGCCAGCACAATTATCTCCTGCTCGTGGTCTGCTTAACCCGTGTGAATAACCAGCTTAA
>NZ_HG417090.1:187500-322255 GCF_000455445.1 Hoylesella timonensis 4401737 = DSM 22865 = JCM 15640
ATAACTCAATGGGTTAGTGCCTTTAACCCATGTAGATAACCAGCTTAACCCATGTAGATAACCAGCTTAACCCATGTAGATAACGGCATTATCCCATGTCTTCAATCTCGGCGGCTCATACTGCCTGTACTTTGGAAGACTGACGCTCGCACATTTTTTTAACGAGAGAGAGGACATTTTGGGGAAAATAAAAAAGGCAATTCAAAGAAGGATATCTTCAAATTGCCTGATATTCATAGTGCTATGTTCGTCTATTTAGCTTCTTTCATGACTCCCTCGATGTAGAGACGAGTCATTTCTGGATTGCCATTTGTGCGAACAGTAATCGTTTTCTTAAAATGACCAGGGAACTTGCCCTTACCATTATAGGTTACTTTGATTTCGCCTTTCTTACCCGGTTGAATAGGGGTTTTGGTATATGCTGGAACTGTGCAGCCGCAGCTTGCTACAGCCTGATTGATAATCAGAGGCGCATTACCCACATTGGTAAAGGTAAAAACGCAGGTTTGAACAGGTGAACTCTCACTGAACTCACCGAAACTCTGTGTTGTTTTATCAAACTTGATTTGTGCATTCTGTTGTGCATTTGCCATGGTGAAACAGGTAAAGAGCATCAACGTTAGCATCATTAATTTTTTCATTGTTTATCCTTTCTTTTACAACTATTCGCTGCAAAGATAGATATAAAATAATGATAACGGTCAAATATTAAGAAAAATTAAACTATTGTCTTCATGAATTTTTCCTCAGAAGATCTCTTTATTTTCTTTTGAGGTCTTGTTGTTGCACATAAGGATAATACTATCAGAAATATTAAGCAAATAATAGATGTTTTTTTCATTATTTAAAAGTTTAAATGTTCACACCTCTTTTCTCCTCTCCCTCCATACAGATGTGTAAAGAGCGTCTTGCCTGCAATCATAGTAGCTTTAATATTTACTTGTATTTGATGGTCCTTTCCATAAAATATATTATAATAGTTATCGCTATATAGAAGTTCACAATATTATCCTATTCCTTTGTGAAACAATGTATTGATTTTTCAGATAAGTTCACTATAAACATCTTATAATCTTTATTGTTGCCATTTAGTGGATTTATTACATCAACAAGGGGGTTACTGGCAAATGCGTTGGTCGTATTTTCTTCATATCTTGTAATTCTATATGCATAAAGATTTACAAATACAAAAAAATGCGTATTATCTTTATAGCATAAATATTGTCTAAAATAACAATTTAACACATTATTTTGTTTGTCAAAATAATGGTTGTTATCCTTTTTATCAAGATACTTAATTATAAGTGCCTCTACGTCATTTATGCAATCTTCGGTCATCTTTATATATTTCTGATTACTTGTTAAAACCCCTTTCCCATTTATCAATTGAGCGTTAGAAGCTAAAATGTGAATCTTAGAATTTTGATTACAATCTTTAGCCCATTTCTTTTCAATCCTTATCGACTTTTGTTCAGTCTGTTTACCAGTGCAAGCAAACAAACTGAACAAAATTATTACAGCAAAACATTTATACCACATATACTAAAATTTATAATCAAAGCCAACTGTTCCTGGTTGGTCGGTGTTTTTATATGTAATAGGTTTTCCATTCTTATCTTTAACAAACTCTCCATTACGATATACTTCGTAGAGTCAACCAGCAAGTGCAAAATTAGTCAATCCTTTTATAAAACTCTTGTTTGGTGTTGAAAACTTGAGTTTTTCACTTCCAATCTGGAGTACAAAGTGCCGACGCGTTCTCGTATATTCACTTTTCATTGTTTTGGACTACAAATATAGCAAAAGGCAGTGAATCTTTCCTCGCCTCTACGCCAAACCATATAAACATCATATTGATAATCAGATGATTATTTTGATAACTCTCGATTTGGAGCATTACCCGAAATTTGTTATATCTTAGAACTCTGTTATTCAAAGATATTCTGAATTTGTCGAATTCACGTTAATTAGAATAGTCATCTATCTGAAATAATATCCAAGAACGCTTATCTGTTTTAAATAAATATTTCATATATATTCCCGAATCATAGCCCTTTAAGATAACAGTATGCGTCATTGTATCAACCTTTAACATTATTTTTTGCCCATCTATTATAGAATCGTTGAATTTTGTATATATCCAATCACTCTTGCTGATATGAAGAATCGAGTCTGTCTCTTCATAATCATAACCTTCATATATAATTTTCAACGGAAACAAAATGTGTTTCCGTTGAAAACATGAGTCTGAGGCGAACTTTTTGAAAAAATCATAAAAAGTTGTTTTTCCTGTCACATTTTTTTTTAGTGATATCACAGCCCTATCCTTTAAAACTTGCTTTTTATTATTTGGTTGTGCACAGCTTATTAAACAGAGGAAAACAAATAGTATGTAAGTAAACTTATTCATAATATATGATAACTACTCGTTGGCGGAATTTATTTAAGTTGATAAGTATGAGTAAAAAGTTGCACACGTCGTTGAGCTTTTAGTAACTTAGTGGTACAAAATCTATTAGGTTATAAAATCATTGCTATGCACAACCTCATGGCAAAGTTCCAAAAAATACTTGAAATCTGCAAGCAATATGCTGGAAATCAAGTTTGCCTCTGCCCTCATTGGCACAATCGTTGAGCGTTCCTCTACGATTGGCTGCACTCGGCATCGTGCAAGCAAGCTTGCCTCTGCTTTCGCTTAAACGAATAATTCTCATCGGCTGCCAGCAAGCGGTTCTCCTCGTCCCACTTGAACTTCTGCTCACTTGCCCTGTCGTCTTCCTTGTTGTCTTTCTTTACACGAGAGGTGGTGATGTAGACCAGGTTTCCATTGAGGTCGTAAGCGTACTTGTGTCCGTTATTGATGTTCGTGCTGTCCGTAGGAGTTTCTTCCGTGCGGTAGTTGATGTCACGGACACTGGCCAGTTGGAACTTATGCCCCGTAGAGCCCTGATAGGTGTAGGTGAGGTCATAGCCTGCATTGAGGGTACCGTTGAACTGCACGTTACTTTGCGTGAGGTGCTGCTTCTTGCTTGTGATTCGATGCATGTTGTCGTAGCCCATGGCAAGGGTGTAAGATGTCGTCTTATTGTCCGTTCCCTTGTAAGTACCTGTTGAGCTTGACAAACGGTACAAAGGGTCATAAGTATAGCTGTGGCTCTTCTGTCCGCCAGCCTTGCCACTCTGTGGGAGCGGAGCATTGTTCTGAACACCCAACACATTGCTCACGGCATCATAGCTGTAGACATTGTCCATGATGGTACCTGCCTTGGCATTCACTACAAGGTTCTGCAACCGTCTGCGTGCAGGGTCGTAGCTGTAGAACGTTTCCGCTCCGTTACAGTATTTCAGGTAGGTGCGCTGCTCGAACTTGTCGTAGCCTATCTTACTGACATAGTCGTAATGGGTAGTTTTATAGCCACTGACCTTCTCTACCTGCCCACCGAGGTTATAGCCGTAGGTTACTTTCTCCTCATCGGGGTAAATCATTTCCAATAGGCGGTTATGGCTGTCATACTTCCACTGTGTGACGTAAGTTGCCACTGCTTGATTAGGCACAATCAGCGTGCGCACGGTCTTCAACACCTCGCCCAAATTGCCGTAGTAGTACTCGATGGCACCGCTACCGTCCTTAATAATTATCATCATGCACAAACCACTTGTTGTTCGTGAGTAAATTTAGTATTTTCTCATTGTTGAATTTCTTAATTTGAAAAGAAAAGGTTAAATACCCCACGTCAACATTATTATGGATTAACCATTCGAACGTTTCGTCAAAAATAGTTAGGCCTATCATGTAATAAGTGTCAATACTTTCCTTGCTTCGCCCTCGTGGAGTATAAGTCTTGTTTCCTCTCATGAACTCTATAAACTCTTTCCTTGAAAATATAGAATAGATTTCATCTTTTGTTATATTATACCCTTTTGTTAAGTAGATAAAGTTGGAGTCTATGTTTTGGAACAAAGGCATAAAAACAGGCTCTAAAAAATCAACAACAGGCCATTCATATTCAAAATTTAAAGTTTTGACTTGTTCTTGGTTATTGACAAAACCGTCAATGTCTAAACTATATATTTTATATAGTTGCTCTGTTATATGTGAATCTATAATACTTTCAATCATTGACTCGTTGGCAGAATTTATTTAAGTTGATAAGTATGAGTAAAAAGTTGTACACGTCGTTAACTTTTTAGTAACTTAGTGGTACAAAATCTATTAGGTTATAAAATCATTGTTATGCACAACCTCATGGCAAAGTTCCAAAAAATACTTGAAATCTGCAAGCAATATGCTGGAAATCAAGTCAACGGGAAGAGAACATAGAGTCAACCAGCAAGTGCAAAAATAGTCAATCATTTTATAAAACTCTTGTTTGGTGTTGAAAACTTGAGTTTTTCACTTCCAATCTGGATGATACCGCACAAAGCTGGCGTAAAAATTTGAAATGCAGATTAGTGATTGCAGACTTTGCTTGTTTCAGCAATTTTAATTAATTTTGCAATGTTGTAAATGGAATCCATTGTGGGCTCCTAAAAATGAATATAATTTTCAAACTATGTATAGAACAAATACATGTGGAGAGTTAAGGCTCTCTGATGTGAACAAGGAAGTAACCTTGTCGGGATGGGTACAACGCACCCGAAAAATGGGCGGAATGACTTTTGTTGATTTGCGCGACCGTTATGGAATAACACAACTGGTTTTTAATGAAGCCGCTGATGCAAAGCTCTGTGAACAGGCAAACAAGCTGGGACGTGAGTTCTGTATTCAGGTCAAAGGCACGGTGAGCGAACGACAAAGCAAAAATGAAAAGATGCCCACAGGAGACATTGAGATACTTGTGAGTCAATTAGTGATTTTGAGCGAGAGCCTCACACCTCCTTTTAAGATAGAGGATGAGACAGATGGTGGCGATGATTTGCGCATGAAGTATCGCTATTTGGATTTGCGTCGCCCTACGGTGCGGAAGAATCTCGAATTGCGTCATCGCATGACTATTCTGATTCGTAATTTCTTGGATAATGAGCAGTTCATTGAGGTGGAAACACCTATACTGATTGGGTCTACTCCCGAGGGCGCACGTGATTTTGTGGTACCTTCACGTATGAACCCAGGACAGTTCTATGCACTACCACAAAGTCCTCAAACCTTGAAACAGTTGTTAATGGTGAGCGGCTTCGACCGTTACTTCCAGATAGCTAAATGTTTCAGAGATGAAGACTTGCGTGCCGACCGACAGCCTGAGTTTACACAAATAGACTGTGAGATGAGCTTTGTCGATCAGGAAGATGTGATTGGCTTGTTTGAAAACCTTTGTCGTCATCTTTTCAAGGAAATTCGAGGAGTTGAATTGCCTGCCAAGCTGCAACAAATGACTTGGGCAGAGGCGATGAAACGCTTTGGAAGCGATAAACCCGACTTGCGGTTTGGAATGGAGTTTGTGGAACTGATGGATACTCTGAAGGGGAAAGCAGACTTCAGTGTGTTTAACGAGGCAGCTTATATTGGTGGAATTTGTGTACCGGGCTGTGCTAACTACACGCGCAAGCAATTGGATGGCTTGACAGAGTTTGTAAAGCGTCCACAGGTAGGTGCCAAAGGATTGGTGTACATTAAATATAATGAGGACGGGAGTATCAAGAGTTCCATCGATAAATTTTATACACAAGAGCAGCTGTTAGCGGTGAAAGAGCAGATGGGGGCTAAAGATGGCGACCTTGTGCTGATATTGAGCGGAAACCAACCTAACAAGACTCGCGTACAGTTGTGTGCGCTGAGACTTGAGATGGGCGAACGACTCGGCTTGCGAGATAAGAACAAGTTTGAGTGTCTGTGGATTGTCGATTTCCCACTCTTTGAGTGGAGCGACGAGGAACAGCGATTGATGGCAACACATCATCCGTTTACCATGCCCAATCCAGAAGATATCCCACTGCTGGACGAACATCCCGAGAAAGTTAGAGCAAAGGCTTACGACTTTGTTTGCAATGGCATCGAAGTGGGAGGTGGCAGTTTGAGAATCCATGACGGTCAGTTACAAGCAAAAATGTTTGAAATCTTAGGCTTCACTCCAGAAAAAGCCATGGCTCAATTTGGCTTCTTAATCAATGCCTTTAAGTACGGTGCGCCACCTCATGCAGGGTTAGCATTCGGCCTGGATCGCTTTGTGAGCATCATGGCTGGGCTTGACAGTATTCGTGACTGTATTGCCTTCCCAAAAAACAACAGCGGAAGGGATGTGATGTTAGATGCTCCTAATTGTATCGATGATAAGCAGTTGGATGAATTGCAGATAAAACTTGATTTACATCAATAAACGACGATTTTTATGCGTCGTTGGCTGCAAATGTGTTATTTCGTTAATTGAAAATTAGTATATTTAAAAGAAAAATACTACTTTTGTATCATAAATTATAAACAAACAGCCACATGTGGCTTAATAATAATTAATAACTTAGCGATTATGACAGAAAAGAAAGTAACAACAGCAGCAGCTTCTAAGAAGGCAGCTCCAGCAAAGAAAACTACAGCATGCAAAAGAACTTCTGTGAAGAAGGCTGCATTGGTAGTAAACGCGGAAAGTGTTGGTTTCCGTGCTGGTGATGTTTATCAAACATTGGCATCAGCTGGTAAGGCAATGAGCGTAGCTGAAATTGCTAAAGCTGCAAAAATCGGAACAGAAGAAGTTTACTTAGGAATAGGTTGGCTTTTCAAAGAAGGTAAAATAAAAGATGCTGATCATCTTTTTACCTTAGCTTAAATCGTGCAATTCTCTTAGAGAGATACAACTGCAAAAGATGAGTTTGTTTTGGATAAAAACAAACTCATCTTTTTTAAGTGCTATGCTTGCTGTCGCAGTTTACTGGTAATCCTTTACACGTATGGTTTGTTGATAAAGCACCTTGTTAGGATTTTTGCTTGAATGAATGATATAGGCAAAATTATAGTTTGCTTCTTTCAGCTTCTTGATACTTGTGTTATCTTTGATTTCCTTAATCAGAAGTGAATGTAACTTTTGCGTGTTTCGCTTGACGATTTCAGGATTATCCAATTCGTCCACAAACGAACAAAAGTATTGGTATGTTTTCGTAGCTTTGTCAAAGGTCACACTATCTGTTCTGGTACTGTTGACAACAGGAGTGGGACAGTATTTCTCGGTGTATTCCTTAGCTTCACGAACACATCTATCTTCTAAATTTTCGTGACAGCTCATCAGAGCTAAAACGGTGGTTGCGACAATAAAAATCCTTTTCATTTGTTGATGTTTGTTTCTTGCAAAGATACATATATTTTACTAATTTTATGAATAGCTCCAACGAATTATTAAAGATAAATAGCTATCTTTGCAGAAGTTTGGCTTCGCCTCAACATAGAAAGTAAACTTTCTCTGTCTTCGGCTTGCGCAACCTTTATAGAAGATTGGCTTCGCCTCCACATAGAAAGTAAACTTTCTCTGTCTTCGGCTTGCGCAATCTTTATAGAAGATTGGCTTCGCCTCAACATAGAAAGTAAACTTTCTCTGTCTTCGGCTCGCGCAACCTTTGCACAACAGGATTATTGACGATAACTAAATTGGCAGATAACGAAACAAACCAATGAATAGAATTAGGAATTTTTGTATAATAGCTCATATTGATCACGGGAAATCAACCTTAGCAGACCGGTTGTTAGAATATACGAATACGGTACAAGTAACAGGCGGTCAGATGTTGGATGATATGGATTTGGAGAAAGAGCGTGGTATAACGATTAAGAGTCATGCCATCCAAATGGAGTATCAGTATGAAGGCGAAAACTATATACTCAATCTCATTGATACTCCTGGACACGTTGACTTCTCGTATGAAGTGAGCAGAAGTATTGCGGCGTGTGAGGGAGCACTCTTGGTTGTTGATGCAACACAGGGTGTGCAGGCTCAAACCATATCAAACTTGTATATGGCGATCGACCACGATTTGGAAATTATTCCTGTCATCAACAAGATTGATATGCCTTCGGCAATGCCTGAAGAAGTGGAAGATGAAATCATTGAACTCATTGGTTGTGAACGCTCGGATATTTTACGTGCATCGGGGAAGACAGGACAGGGAATAGAAGAAATCTTGAAAGCGGTAGTGGAGCGTGTGCCTCATCCAGTAGGAGATACAGATGCGCCCTTGCAGGCTTTGATTTTCGATTCCGTCTTTAATAGTTTTCGTGGTATCATCGCTTACTTCAAAATAGAAAATGGAAGTATCAAGAAAGGCGATAAAGTCAAATTCTATAACACTGGAATGGAATATGATGCCGACGAAATCGGAATTCTTAAGATGAATATGGTTCCGAAGCAGGAGCTTAGCACAGGTGAAGTGGGATATATCATTAGCGGAATTAAGGATGCCAAAGAGGTGAAGGTTGGTGATACCATTACTCATGTTGCTCGTCCTTGTACGCAAGCTATCTCTGGTTTCCAAGAAGTGAAGCCCATGGTCTTTGCGGGTGTCTATCCGATAGATCCCAATGACTATGAAAATCTGCGTGCTTCCTTGGAAAAGCTGCAACTCAACGATGCGTCGTTGTCTTTTCTCCCTGAATCGTCCATCGCACTCGGCTTTGGTTTCAGATGTGGATTCTTAGGACTGTTGCACATGGAGATTGTGCAAGAACGCTTGGACAGGGAATTTAATATGGAAGTGATTACTACCGTTCCCAACGTTTCTTATATGGTTTATGACAAACATGGCGAATCGAAGGAAGTTCATAATCCATCGGGACTTCCTGAACAGACGATGATTGAACATATTGAAGAGCCTTATATTAAAGCCACGATCATCACGGACGCTAATTATATAGGTCCGATTATGACGCTTTGTTTGGACAAACGAGGGGAATTGATAAAACAGGAATTTATTTCTGGCAATAGGGTAGAGCTGCATTTTATGTTGCCATTAGGCGAAATCGTGATAGACTTTTACGATAAGTTGAAATCTATCTCTAAGGGATATGCCTCATTCGATTACCATGTGGATTCGTTCAGACCTTCTAAACTTGCAAAATTGGATATTCTCTTGAATGGTGAGCCTGTGGATGCGCTTTCTACTTTAACACACCAAGACAATGCGGTGACCTTAGGAAGGAAGATGTGCGAAAAACTGAAAGATTTAATTCCAAGACAGCAATTTGACATTGCGATACAGGCGGCTATTGGAGGTAAGATCGTTGCAAGAGAGACTATCAAATGTGTACGCAAAGATGTGACTGCCAAATGTTACGGTGGTGATGTGAGTCGTAAACGAAAACTCTTAGAGAAGCAGAAGAAGGGTAAGAAGCGGATGAAACAGATTGGTAATGTAGAGGTTCCGCAGAAGGCTTTCCTTGCTGTTCTGAAATTAGATTAGGAAGAAGAAAATGCTAACTTTAACAATCATACAAAAATGAAAGAACCTGTCAATACACCTCGTGATATTGCGAGGGAATTAGCTCGTAAATATAGTACGATGACTCACGAAGAATTAGATGCTTTGGAGAGTATTTTGGTGCCTATGAAGTTTGCTAAAGGTGAAATGATATTGGCAGAAGGAGAAATTTGTCAATGTATTTATTACTTGGATAAAGGTCTCATACGACAGTTCTATTTTAAGAATGATAAGGAAGTGACCGAGCATCTTAGTGCCGATCACACCATATTTATGTGTATCGAGAGTTTGTTTAAGGAAGAACCGAGTCATTTGCAGGTAGAGGCTTTAGAGGCTTCTGTTATTTATGCGTTGCCGAAAGAAGAGTTAGAGAAAGTTGCCTTGCATAACGTGAATATTCAGATGATGTATAGAAAGATATTAGAAGAAAGTTTGATTATCTCACAGATACATGCCGACTTGGTTCGCTTTGAAACAGCTCAAAATAGATATAAGCGCATGTGTAAGTTATATCCACAAGTAGTTTTCAGAGCTCCGCTTACTTATGTGGCTAATTATCTTCAGATGACACCTGAAACATTGAGTCGCGTAAGGACTTCTATGTTAATGGAAGATTAGTTTTCAAAATATGATAGGGAAGAGCAAATTTTCTTCGCTCATCCCTATTGTTTTTGTCATTTTAAGAATTACTCTTTTTCATTCGACGCTTGCGGCTGTTATTTATATTTATCAATGTAGTCTTGAGCCCTTTTATCGCCTAATTGTTTAGCTTTCTCAAATGCCTCTATGCCTAACTTCTTTTGCTTCTTCTGAATGAGCGCAAGTCCTTTGATAAGATAGATGTCAGGATAATTAGGTGCTATCCCAATGCAGAGTTCAGTAGTTTTAAGGGCATCGTCTATGTAGTTTACTTTGAGTTGCAACGAAGCCATTTCAGCCAAATAGGTTGGCTCTTGTCGATTGAGCACGGCTGCATGAGCAATATCATTCAGTGCCTGTTGGTATCTTCGTAGTTTTACATTACAATTAAAGCGTGTATAATAAAATTCATGGTTTGCCCTTCCAAGCATGAGTGTGTCATAGCGGTTATAATCCATGATGGCTTTTTTGTAATCGCCCGCTTGGTCATAAGCTGCCCCACGTGCAAGTACAAATGGAGCGGCAATGGGTGTCAAGGGCTGAGGACATGCAGCGACAGCACTGTCAAGCAGACTCAGAATCTCTGCTTGGTTTGCCTTTAATTGTGCTTTTGCCTGTGCGGCTTCGTAAAAAAGTTCTCCGGAACGTAGATTCGTTTTCGTCAAGGCTAAGAACATGTCATACGCTTTCTGATAGTTTCCCTTGGAGTAAATAATTTGTGCTTGTTGGTGCTGATAGGCTGGCAAAGGATTTATTTCATAAGCCTTTTGTGCTTCCGCAAGCGCTTTGTCAAGCGACCATGCTAAGTAGGTGGAGTCTGGCTGAAAAAGTTGTTGATGAAAAATGATTTTTGCATATTCAGCATGTGCCACATCTTTCTTGTGTACATTTTTAATGGCAGTCTCCATTTCGGTTGTAGCTTTTGCAAATTCTTTTTTGTTGGCATACTGTCTTGCCTGTGCTGCATATCCATCTACAGCTTGAGGAAATAAGTGCTTAAAATCTTGGATATATTTAAGATAGTTTTTCTTGTTTTGCTCTGAAGCCATCATCAGCGTCACCAAGGCATCTTCTTCTTTCGCAGGCAATTGTGTCCTGATAGTGGTTTGTCTTAAAACAGGGTCTGCTAAAGAAAGTCCGTTGTTAATCTGCATGTCTTTCATGAAATGAGCATCCACCGCATGCGTTCCTTCCGAATGGTTCGCATGTTGTAAAATTCCAATGAGTTCGCCTTTCGCATTTACAAAAGGACAGCCCTCCATATTCTCTGGTGTCTCCGAGGAGAATATATAATAGGTGTACTTGTCCATGAAAAGTTCTGTTTTCTGGATAGGTACTTGTTTTGCGTCTTGATTTTTAATGGAATAACCCAACATCCAGACTTTCTCACTATCATTAGATGGCGTACTTGCTATTTTAATACGTGTCGTCTTTCCATTGACTTTGAATTTACAGACATCGTACAACTCATTAGCCCCAATGATGACATCCACGGGCAAAGCATTCCCGTTTGTGTCAATGACCACTGCACTGTCTGCGCCTACAAAAGGATAGAACGCACTGATAGCCTCTCCATTATCGTTGATAAAGACGCCATTGGTAGAGGCTAATAGGGTGCCGTCTGTTTTGAAAGTCGTTAGGCTAAAAATAGAAGCTGCTGCTTTCTTTACCTGTTTTGATTGACCATGGACATACGTTACGGAGAATGTAGCCATGAATAAAAGCGTTAATAAGTAAGATATTTTATTTTTTATATTCATCATGTGGTTGTCTTAGTTTACATTTAAAAGTTCACGTGCGTTAGCTAATGCTGCCTTGGTAATGTTGCTACCGCTGAGCATTTGTGCGATTTCTTCTATTCGTTGTTGCTCATTTAGCGGAGTCATATTGCTGATGGTACCGTTGGGAGTTTCCGTCTTAGAGACTTTATAATGATTTTTCCCCATGGCGGCAATCTGTGGTAAATGCGTGATGCTGATGACCTGTCTGTGGTTATTTCCCATTTCGTCCATGATGTGCGCCATCTTTTCTGCTACACTTCCACTCACTCCTGTGTCTATCTCGTCGAAGATAATGGTTGGGAGCTTTACAGCTCCACTAATCATTGCTTTTAGAGAGAGCATCACGCGGGCAATCTCTCCACCTGACGCAACTTGTGATACAGGACTTAAAGGGGAGTTTGTGTTGGCACTAAACAGAAACGAGACACTATCTTTTCCGTTCGGGCTTAACTCTTTTGGTTTGATGTCTACCTTAAAGTTGATTTTAGGAATACCGAGCGGAACTAATCTTGCTTTCATCTCTGACTCGATAGTCTTTGCTGCTTTCTTTCTGATAGTCGTCAACCTTTCTGCTTGTTGCGTACAGTTATCTAATAACTTTGCAACAATATCTTTTTGTTTCTGTATTTCCTCATCGCTATGATCAAGGAGGTTGATTTGTTCTTGTATTTTTTGTTGGTATGCTATGAGTTCAGCAATTGACGCAACATGATACTTATGTTCTAACGAATTGATGGTGTCTAATCTTGCTTGGCTTTGTTCGAGTTGTTGAGGATTATAAGAAACCTGCTCGCCTTGAGCTGTAATCTCTTGCAGCAAGTCTTTCATCTCAATATAACAACTCTCCATGCGTTGAGAGATTTCTTGCACTGGTGTGTATATCTGCTCTATTTTTTGCAGTTGTTGGCTCACTTGATTCAGTGTTTCTATAATGCCGTTCGATTCGTTAGAAATGAGATTTTGTGATAGATAGAGTGCTGATTTGATTTCCTCGGCATGTTCAAGGGTTGAAATCTCTTGTTCTAATACTTCTTGTTCCCCCTCTGATAGTGCTGCGTCACTAAGTTCTTGGAGCTGGAATCGTAAATAGTCTTCATTCTCTTGGTCTTTTGACACCTTGGCTATCATCTCTTCCAATATCGTTTGTTCTTTTTTATAGTTCTGATAGCTTTCTTGATACTTTCGCAGTGTATCTTCGTCCTTGGTCAAAATATCAACAACATGCAATTGAAAATCCTCTTTGTTTAACAATAGATTTTGGTGTTGTGAATGAATATCGATGAGGCGTTCTCCCAAATCTTTCATCACTGTAAGCGAAGCAGGAGTGTCGTTGATAAAAGCTCGGCTCTTCCCATTGATGTTGATTTCTCTTCTTAAGATACAGTCATGAGGGTCGTCGTCAAGGTCATTTTCTAAGAAGAAATCTTTGAGGTTATATTGCCGAATATCAAAATGAGCCTCAATAACGCAACGTTCCTTTCCTTGTCTAATTTGTTTGGTGTCGGCACGGTTGCCTTTTAATAATCCTAAAGCTCCTAAGATGATACTTTTTCCTGCCCCCGTTTCACCCGTGATAACCGAGAATCCGGGATGAAACAGTATGTTCATTTCGTCAATGAGCGTAAAGTTTTGTATATATAGTTGTTTGAGCATTTATTCTTTGATTTTTTCCCAGGCTTCATTTTGCGAAGCATTGATAGAAAACAAGATGTCGTACACTGTCTCTTTTTCCTTTTGCGTACCTTTCCCCTTATAGATATTTGCCAACTCGTCTCTTTTATAGTCGGTCCATATCTGCGGAAGCATGCTCAGGGGTCTGTTCTCACGACTTTTCTTGAGGTCCTCTTGTAGGGCTGTTGTGATGTTGGTACGTCCACGTTCTGCATTGGTAGCCATTTCATCAAGTCCCTTTCTATAATAATCGTATTGCAGTTTTCTAAAAGGAGACATTGCGCTATCCATGTAGTCATTAATGATAGCAAAGCGATTTCGGCTATCATCAAACGATTTCCAACCTGTAAAATTCAGGTTCTGTGCATTGTTCGTGAGACGTAGACACCGTTGCAAGATGTCATCGCCACCCATGAGTGCAAACGAATCAAGGTTAATGCCAATAATTAGATAGGCATAATAGGCAATGAGGGCAGTCAACTGATTGTCTATGGATTCCTCGTTAAACTTGAGTTGGTCGAACTCTGCAAACTCAAAATTAAAGTCATTGTCCGTATTATTATATAAGGTGGAGGTGTAGGCAGAATTGTAAACGGGTCTGTTGGCTTGTATCAGTGCTTTGCAGGTAAACATGTTCGTTGCCTGATCGTATTTCGTTACCGTGATGTTAAAATTGCAAGGTATCCGTTCTATTTTCTTGAAATGGAGGTGTGTCCACTGCCGGTCATTGATGAAGGTGTTCAGTGTTTTCTCCAAGTTCTCAAAGATGCGTTGGTCTGTTCCTTGTATCT
The DNA here is from genome assembly GCF_000455445.1 of Hoylesella timonensis 4401737 = DSM 22865 = JCM 15640. GTDB lineage: Bacteria > Bacteroidota > Bacteroidia > Bacteroidales > Bacteroidaceae > Prevotella > Prevotella timonensis. Next base: position 201,776 of record NZ_HG417090.1, read on the forward strand.
GACTGTGATTGATACGCACTTTAGCGTTCAATTCTTGACCGCACGCCCTCTTCGTGCAGCACGTACAGAAAAGAAGTAAACAGATAATCGTACGTATCGTTCTCATTTTACTGATTGTTCTTATTAAATTCACGCAAGCGAATTCTTGTCAACACTTGCTTGGTGTTGTTTGTAAAGTCATTTGATAACATCCAACTGTAATAGCCTGGGTCTTGGCGTAGCACTTCTGAAACAGTCTTTCCCTTGTATTTTCCAAAATTGAATACTTCTACTCTGACAGGCGAACCATTTTCATGGGTCATCACTTTTCCGTTGCTGTCTTTCTGCTCGCGCCATACAATGCGCCCTGCAAAGTCAACAGCGTCGTTTGTCTTCGAGAAGTTAGCCAAGTACTGCATATCATTGGGCAAGGCTCTTTCTTTTTCTTCGGCTTTGTCTGGATCGTATCTCTCGAGCTGCCCCAACAACACCCGATAGGTGGCTTCTGCATCTTCGTTGGCTTTGTGCGCTTGAAAGTCTTCCTCCATCTTTCGTCCGCAGTAAAACTTGTATGCGGCAGCAAGGTTTCGGCGTTCCATCTTATGAAAGATGGTTTGCACGTCAATGAGATTACATTTAGAAAAATCAAAGTCGATACCTGCTCTTAAAAATTCTTCTGCCAAGAGTGGCACGTCAAAGTGGTTGGAGTTGAATCCCGCAATGTCGCTATCCTTAAATTGATTTTGAAGATGTGCTGCTATTTCTTTGAATTTTGGAGCGTTAGCCACGTCTTCATTCGTTATTCCTGTGAGTTCAATCACTTCATGCGGTATCGGTTTCTCTGGATTTACAAAAATACTTTCTCTTTCTTCCTCGCCGTTAGGAAGTACTTTGATGTATGATATTTGGATAATCCTATCATTCACCAAGTCTAATCCAGTGGTTTCTAAGTCGAATATTATTAAAGGCTTCTTTAGATTTAATTTCATTTTTTGATGTAGATGATAAATGTATCTACAAAGTATAAATTCCCGAAGTCTCAGGCGCTCATGTAGATACATTTGGCAAGTTAATGGTGACTATTTAATCGTTCAGTAACATAGGCATGATGAGCATCAATACTTCTTGGTGTTCTGGTTGTGTAGAAGGGATGATAAGCCCTGCACGACTTGGGTCGGCTAATTGAATAGTTACTTCGTCGCTGTCTAAGTTTGTGAGAATGTCTGTCAGCGAACTTCCCTTAAATCCGATACTCATGGTTTGTCCTGTATAATCACACACGATTTGTTCTTTCGCACTTGTCGCAAAGTCGACATCTTCAGAAGACAGTTCTAACTTTCCTGTCTCAAGGTGGAGACGAATGAGTTGACTGCTCTCACTGGCAAAGGGCAAAACTCGTCTTAATGCGCCTAACAATCCTTTTCTATCAACATTGAGCTGATTAGGATTATCCTGCGGAATCACAGAGTTGTAGTTAGGATATTTTCCCTCAATGAGTCTACAAGACAGTGAACCTCCTTCGTATCGTATTTCTGCATTTCTGTTGTCAAACTTAATGACAACATCTCCTTCTCCCTTCGTTAGTACTGTCCTCAACAGTGTAGCGGGCTTCTTAGGTAAGATGAATGAAGCAGGTGTTTCGCTTTTTATTTCAAAATTCTTGTTTCTCACTAATTTATGCCCATCGCTTGCCACGATTGCCAATCCCTCTGGTGTTAAATCAAAATAAATACCATTCATCACAGGACGGAGTTCATCTTGTGCAGTGGCAAAAAGGGAGCGGTTGATGTTGTTGTTCAGAACGTCCGCACCAATTGTAACCACTGTTGCCCCATCGGGTATTTCCGATGTTTGAGGATATTCTGCTGCATTTTGTGCCGTAAAATTATAAACTCCATTTTGGTATAGAATCTTGATGGTAAGATGTTCGGTGTCTACATCGAAAGTCAGTGGTTGCTCTGGCAACTCTTTCACAGCGTCTAAAATGGTTCTGTTGGGCACAGCGAATTTGCCGTTTCCATCGCATTCGTCAAGAGAGACAGAAGTTTGCATCACATTCTCGCTATCGCTTGCGGTGATTTTCAATTCGTTGTTGGCTACATCAAAGAGAAAACAGTCAAGAATAGGTAACGAGTTCTTTAAGTTGATGACCTTAGAAAGCGTTTGCAAACGATTGTTCAAGGCACTGCTTGATAATGTAAATCTCATGGGTATAATTTTTTAATTGTTATTCTTATAAGTAGATACAAAAATACAAAAAACCATTGTCTCAAACAAAAAAACCGTCTAAAAGTTTCGTATTTTAGAAGTATTTTACTAATTTCGCCGTTCAGAGAATCCTATTCAATTGATAAATTATTCATAAAACGTAAGATAAATGGAACTACAAGGAAAGGTGATTGCAGAAACACCTGAGAGAAGTGGCACTTCTGCAAGAGGTGAATGGAAAGCAAAAGATTTTGTGATTGAGACTCACGAACAGTATCCTCATAAAATGTCATTTACTGTATTTGGCGAAGAACGTCTTCAAAGATTTAATATTCAGGTAGGACAAGAAGTGTTGGTGTCCTTTGATATTGATGCTCACGAACACAACGGGCGTTGGTATAATAACATTCGTGCTTATGATGTTCGTCAGGTAGATCCTGCTTCTTTAGGAGTACAAGGCGCTCCAGTGCCTCCACCAATGGGCACCACAGAAACACCATCAACGGGTGCTAACCAGAGTCAAGCACCGTTCCCTCCCCAACCTGCTACGACAGAAGAGAGTACAGACGACTTACCTTTCTAAGTTTTAACAAAGGAAGTTAATTGCTCAAGTGGATTTGATAAGTAATAACTCATCAAATCCACTTTACTTTTGAGTAGGGTAGAGCGTCTTTTTTGAAAAGATGTTTGGCAACAATGAGTGTCCGATGGGCTTCCTCTTCCTTTCTTCTTGACAACTGTGAAGCATCTGTTTTGTGTAGAGTGAGCGCTACGGCACGTTATTAGTACTGTCGTAAAGCAGCCAACAATAAAATGTTTTCAGTTTTTGAGCCTATGGTCACTCTTATGCAGTTTTCGCAGAGTGGAAGATGACTGCAATCATATACGCTAATTCCTTTTTCTCTTAAATATTGATAGATAGCTCCTGCATCATTCATCTTGGCTAAGAAGAAGTTTGCTTCTGAAGCATACACTTGAGCGCATTCGGGTAAAACACTGAAAGAATGTAGCATACGAGTACGCTCTTGAATCATCGTAGAGACCCATTTGTCAATTTCAAAACTATCTTTTAGGATTTCAATGGCTTGCTTTTGTGTCAATGAACTAATATTGAATGGATATTTTATGTTGTTAAACAGTTCAACTATGTCCTTATTTGCATACGCCATTCCCAGCCGTAGGGCAGCACACCCATACGCTGTACTCATCGTATCTAATACAATTAAGTTGGAATATTTTTTCAGTTCGTGCCTGATAGAAGGTTGTTGGGAGAAATCTATATAACTCTCGTCAACAACGACTATCCCGTCAAACAAAGTCAATATTTCGCAAATCGCATCTCTCTGTATGGGCTTGCCAGTAGGGTCGTTGGGCGAACATATCCACACCACTTTGGTGTGTTGGTCACAAGCGTGCAACAACTTGTCTGGCTGCAGCTGAAAGTTGGTATCTAACAGCACAGGCTTATACCCTATGTTGTTGATTTCTGCTAATCGCTTGTATCGCATTCGTGTGGGTGCAATTGCCACAACATTGTCCACTTTTGGCTCACAGAAGATGCGATAAATGAGGTCGATTGCTTCTTCACTTCCATTCCCTAAATAAATATTGTCGGTAGGAACTTTCTTCAGAGCGCTTAATGTCTTCTTGAGTTCTAACTGTAACGGGTCGGGATACCGATTCAGTGGTTTGTTATAGGGATTTTCATTCGCATTTAATCTAATGACGTTTTCATCGAGTGGCGCTTGTTCATCAATAGAAGCACAAGGGTTGAGCTTACGGAGATGCGGACGAATCAGCTGCTCTAATGTTTTCATGCAAAAGGACTTTTAGTTATTTAGATTCGGGTGATGCTTTCACTTCAACATTTTCCTTTGGGTATAGAGGTGATGCTACATCAAATGGAGCGTTTCACATATACCGCAACAATTCTTATTTGTTCTTAAAAAGCATTGCAAATATAGTGAAATGCAATGAGGTATGCAAGAATTGTCGTACTTTTGCAGCATGCGTCTATTTCGTCATACTTTTGTGACTGGGCGACTTTTGCTTCTTACCTGTTTGACAGTTGTCATGTTGCTTTGTGCGTGTCGTGAAGAGAAAGTCCCTGTTGAAACTCCTTGGGGTACTACTTTAGGAGCGGATAGCTTAGCTTCAAACGACAACTTTTTGTTAGATGACATCGTTAGAAACGGTGAACTGATTGTTCTTACCATGCGAGGACCGCAGACTTATTATGATTATCGTGGCAGCGGCATGGGACTTCAATACCTGCTCTGTGAAAAGTTTGCGCACAGCTTAGGCGTGTCTTTGCGTGTGGATCTGTGTAAAGACACGGCAGAAATGGTGAACAAACTCAAGCAAGGGGATGGCGACATCATTGCCTTTCCCTTACCCATACAAAAGAATGTCTTGGTTTCTGCGGGTCCTACAGCAGATTTTGGGAAAACGAAGTGGGCTGTGCGGAAAGACAATGAGGCATTGGCAGACACCTTGAACAAATGGTTTAAGCCTGCCTTTATTGCACAAGCGCAACAAGAGGAGTCGTTTCTCTTGTCCACTCGAAGTGTGACACGGCGTGTTTTCTCACCCATGTTGAATCGTTCTAAAGGTATCATTTCAAATTATGATCACTATTTCCAGCTATATGCACCCGTCGCTCGTTGGGATTGGCGACTGATGGCAGCACAGTGTTATCAAGAGTCTACCTTCGACCCTCGCGCTCGCTCATGGGCAGGAGCGAGAGGACTGATGCAGATTATGCCTGGCACAGCCGCTCATTTGGGCTTACCGATGTCTCAAATAGAAAATCCTGAACAGAATATTGCGGCTGCTGCAAAATATTTGAAAGAGTTGAGCGTGCATTTCAACGACGTTCGAAATGTGCAGGAACGACAATATTTTGTGTTAGCCAGTTATAACGGTGGCTTCTTCCATGTGCGCGATGCCATGGCGCTCACGAAGAAATATGGCGGCAATCCGTATAGCTGGAACCATGTGTCAGCTTATATCCTAAAGCTCAGCGAACCTAAATATTACCTCGACCCAGTTGTTAAATATGGATATATGCGTGGGACTGAAACTTACGACTACGTCAATAAGATTCGGGCGCGTTATGCACAATACCGTGGTGTAGCAAAAGGTGGTTTAGGAGGAGGGTTTGGTCTTCAAACGCCCAGAGAAGCCAAACGCAAGCATCGCTTCCATGTTTAGCCTTTTTGTTTCGAGGTTGAGCCCTGCTTTTCGCAATCGGACTGTTATCCCTCACTTGTTTTTGTTTGTATTTCTCTTCGCTGGCGACGGGCTTTCTTTTTAGCAATAATTGCGCCATACATATAGTAATTGACGTAAACGCCCACGGTCATGATGGCGATGAGGATAAACCCTGTAAGGATGGAGCAACCGTAAAGTAGAATTGGGAAATACGAAGGTAACGTGTTCACATCTCCTTGTAAAACGCCTTGTTGTGAAAGTGTGTGACTAAACACCAATAGATACAGGGGCATTGCTACTACTATGGTGAGGAAAAAGACAATCACTCCAAACAAAAGCTGTGTAGAGAAGATATATCCGAAATGTCTCAATCCCGAAAAATAACCTCCAATGACGTGAGTTTTGAAACGGGCTTTGGGGGCTTGAATATAATTCATGTACGAATAACTCAACGGTAGCAAGAGAAGAGCGAAAATGAGTAAGCAGAGTGGGAAAATCCACATTTGAACATTGGTGCCTGTCTGCTGCATCGCTTGTCCTGTTGCAATGGGTTGCAGCGTAGTGAGCTGCCAAGCAATGGCACCCACAAGCAGCACGATGAAAATAAGTCCTATGAACACCGTTAGCTTTAGATTCCTCAGAAGGTTACATCTAAATCCGTTTTCATTGAGCAGGTTGGTGGTGCTGCCCATATACCAAACCATGGCGGCTACATACAGCAAAGACAATAAGGAGGATAGGACAAAAAAGCTGGTGCCTCTGTTGTCTTCCAAAAGGGAATTACCATGCTGGATCAACCACGCCGTAACAACGCCTTCCATGATGGCAAAAGCAAGGAGTGGCAACCAATTTCTTCGGAGAATGGTCATTACATTTGAACAAAATAGCAGGTAGGCCATTTTGATACAAGAGGATATACTGCGGTTCTTATATAATTCTTTTTCCATTTTTTATCTTGTTATTTATTCATTCTCTTCTTCTAAATTCACTACAAGTAATAGCTGTTGCAATGGCTACATTCAGACTCTCTGCTCTGTTCCCACTCTTGGCGAAGTTGGGAATGTAAAGCGGTTTGTTTACAAATGTTCTTATCGCTGCTGAAATACCATTCCCTTCGTTGCCCATCACAATGAGTCCATGACTTCCAAGGTTTTCGTGATAGATATCTTTTCCATCTAATAGCGTTCCATACACAGGAAACATGGACGCATGTTGGCGGATATAGTTTTCCAAATCCAAGTACACAACGTTCACCCGAGCCAAACTTCCCATGGTTGCCTGCACTACCTTTGGGTTGTAAATGTCTGCCGTGTTCTCACTACATAGAATGGTGGGTATCGCAAACCAGTCTGCAATGCGAACAATGGTGCCAAGATTGCCAGGGTCTTGTATGTCGTCAAGGGCAAGTATGAGTTGCCGAGAAGGGTCAAAAGCTAAGTGACTTTTTCTCATTTCAAACACACACAAAACCTCTTGCGGATGTTGTTGGCAACTTATCTTGGTGAGCTCCTCGTTGGTTACCGTTTCAATCGGCACGCCCATTTGCTGAAGATGAGTCAGGCGCTCTTGGTTGTGAATATCTTGTAGCCAATGAGGGGTTGCAAACATCATCGTTGGTTGAAAGGTGGAAAGGAGGTCTCCAACCACCTTAGGACCTTCTGCAATGAACGTTCCTTGTGCCACTCTTCCTTTTTTCGATTTCAGCGAATGGATGTATTTCAGTTTGGCTTTACTTATCATATATTCGTATGGATAGTGAATCTATTCGTATAGATAGTAAATCGAGATGCGTCAATCATTCCTGTCGTTTCATCAATGGCGTCGTCTCGTCTTTGCAAATTTAGATAAAATTCCCCAATTAAAAGCCGATAGTTCCCAAAAACGATGAAGAGAAAGTGAAGAGGCACGACTCTTTCAGTGAAGACAGGTTGTTGATAGCCACGGTTTTTTCATTGAAGGGCAATATTGTTAAACATCGAATGTGACCAACGAAACGAATACAACGCAACAAGTCCATGAACGCCTGCGTTCTGCCAATCAAGCAATGCCCATGGGGAGTTTTTCCTAACTCAATGAGATTGAGGTGTTAACTCACGGAGATTGGAGGCTTAACTCATGGAGATTGGCGGTCAAAGTCAATGAGATAGATGCCCAAAGTCAATGAGATTGGCGCAGGTGTCTGGCTGGCGTACGTTTTTGTCGTTATTTTATAGGTTTCTTACCCGCCATCCTTAGACTTTTTACGGATGCGCTATTGCTTGCCAAAGTTTATTTTTTCTTTCCGCTGATGTTCAGTTTGTACATCAGGTGCAACATTAAGTAATTTGGAATAGCATTAAAACGTTTCTCGGTTTTCCCTTGCCCGTTTATCTCATAATTTATGCTCTTGAGTTGATGAAATATATCGTACCCTTCAAGTTTGGCTGCCAGTTTCCCCCTAAAGAAACTCTTGCTAACGTATGCGTTACAAATTAAATCATTCGTATTTATAAGAGGATCTGAATAACCACTGCGGCTAAACATCTTAAGATCCATACCTGTTTCTAATCCTAATTTAAATTTGTATGAACCAAGAATACCATAATTAAAATCCAAGGTACGAATAGATGAGAATTTTTCACGTCTACTGTTAGCGTATCTCCATTTCATTTCACCAACTAAGCTACAGGTCAATCCTCCTTTTTGATAATTTAAAGATAGGTTATCCTCTAACCAATGGTTATTCACTTTGCTCAACATACTTTCTGTTTGACCTGTTACTCCCGTTAAGTCTACATTGTGGTTATAACTATAGACAATAGCATTTATTAATGTGAAGTAGTTTTTATTATCTAATGGAAAAGTATCATATAATCCAATATTGCCAGACCAGTTCCCCCTAACATTCTGTGGCTTGTATGTATATATACCCGTTATCGGATCGTAAGTAAATCCATTAGCAATAGCATTCTGATGGATATTGATATTTATAAATGCCATCGGCAGCTTAAATCGCCTATTGTTGTTATCACTAAAGCTTAAATTTACATTTGTATTTCTACTATTTTTCAAATTCGGATTACCTAAAGAGATAGCTAAAGGATTGGAATCGTCAGATCGGGTAATTTTTGAGTAAAGGTTTGGAGTTTCCACTTTCGAAGTCAAAGTTCCGTAAAAACCGTATTTATTTATTGTAAACCCCATATTTAAAGACAATTCTGAAATCCAATTATATTGTTGGACAGAAGTGTTTAGTAGTGAATTGCGAAAGTCAAGTTTTTCACGTTTGTAACCAACAGACACGTTTGTATTGAAGAACACATTGTTGTGATTCTTAGATTTTGAATAACCAAATCCGAGTGAAGCAGAATTTTGCTTACTTATATAATATCCCTTGTAGCTATTGTTGGCATCTAAAGAGAGTAGGAGAGAATCACGTGAAGATGGTAAACTGCCAAGAGGGTGATTCTCTTTCTGCCATCCGTCAAGTTTGTCTAATCTGTATTTTTGGTTGTTTCGGTAACTTCCTTTTTGCTGATATTGATATCCTGTGAAAAGTCTAAAACCATTAGGAATCACGAATGTATATTGTGGTCCTAAACGATAATTGTAAGAATAAGATGGAGTGTCGTCATATCGATTGCGATAGTCATCAATAGCATTGTTTTTTAAGTACTTCAACTGGTAATTGTTGAACATTGAATTCTTGGTATTTAGATAGTTACCTTCTATCAATGCTGATATACGATCACCAGATGGCAACTGTTTATATGCATTAACATTGGCGAAAGTTTTGAGTGAATGACCAAATCCATATGTTTTTGTAGACAATCGGTTTACACCAAAATCATTTATAAGCCTGTTTCTTGAAGAGGAAAATATCGTATCTAATATTGCTTCTGTGCAACCTATTGATGATGGGTCTGCATTGAAGCGTGCTGAACGGGCAGATTCCCAATTATCAAATTTATTGTAATTTAAGTTTATGGTTGATTTTAGGTAAATTGGGGTTGAAATCTTTAAATTATTTTGAAAGTCATAAATAAAGTTCTTGGATTTAACCTCTGAGATGCTACGATTAAAGTTGTTTCCCCCATTTAAGAAAGATTCAGCTATCATTTGACTATTGTTATGTGTATCTCTCCACGAGAAACTTGTTGACATACTGTTTTCCAATGTGTTTTTTTCATTGCTAACAGCAGCGTTTAGACCTACTGTTTTTTGTATAACCTGACCGTTTGGCAGCTTAGTTGGATCCCAATCTCCCTTTTCTCCAGGTTTGCGGTCTTCATTCACATTATTACTATTTGAGAAAACAGATAACTGCAATCGTGGTGTGAAGTATAATCCGAACGCTTTGGCTGCATACCTGCTGTTCGTACCACCAGCTATATCAAAGTTAGCTATCAAAGTTTTTTCATATTTTTTCTTTAGTAAGATATCCATGATGTAGTCTTTCTTATCAATGTCAACACCCATCGCTTGACCTTTATCGGTACTCTTTTCAAACACCTTTAGATTCTTAACGGTATAGTTTGGTAAATTTTCTATTAATTGTTTGTTATTTCCCTTGAAGAAATCTTTGCCGTTAAGTGTAAGATAATCTAATTTTCGACCATTGATGAATATTTCGCCATTACTATTAAGTGTTGCACCTGGTAATTGTCTGATCAGAGCATCAAGCATACTTCCCTCAGGAAGGTTGAAGGCTTCAGCGTTGAAGACCAAAGTGTCACCTTTCATCACCATCTTGATTTTGGTGCTTTTCACCACTACTTCATCCAGTGTATGTTCTTTATCTTCCATTCCTTTTTTCTTGATGGGAATGTCTTGCATGTCAATGTTTGTATTTCTACCTTTGAATAGTATCTCTTTGTTGACAAAAGTTGTAAAATAATCAGGATGCTCTATCTTAAAAATGTATTTTCCCTCACTCAAATTCTTTTGCATATAGAAATAGGAGTCGGGATGAACAGCTTTGTCGTTCCATATAAAGGTGCGACATGTATCTATTACTGTACTATCTGCCGATAGTAAAGTTAGTTTGACATTTGATATAGGGAGGTTTGTAAACGAGTCTACAATACGACCATGGATAGTATAATTTCGCGTTGAGGGAAGCATTATCGTTGTTTGATAAGCTAATATTTGTTTCGGCAGTAATGTTAATAAAGAAAGTAAGACAAATAGTGTCCATTTTGGCATTTTTATATTCATAACCCGTTGACGGAATTTATTTAAGTTGATAAATATGAGTAAACAGTGGCACATGTCTTTAATTTTTAGTAATTTAGTGGTGGTCAAAATATTAAGTTCAAATTATCGTATGTACAACCGTTATGCAAAATTCGTCAAAATCCTTGATTTATAAAAGCAATTCTATGAAAATTTCGTTAATGAATCACGGCTCTTTCGTTAAAAAGTTTTGGTTCTTTTTATATGCCATTATTTTATAGCGCACCAGTGACATAGTGTAGACAGTTCTTTTCTAAAGATATGAGCATAATCATATGGAGTTGTCACAAATTGAGCGACATCATCATGTTACTGATATTAGGACGAGTGTCAAATTGTGTCAGCAGAATAGAATTTTGTCCTGTTATTTTACCGTAAATCGACCGTTGAAAATCTCCAAAATAGAAAAAATCAATAGGCAGACAATAGACAAAAATACGCTGATTTTCCCCAAAAAACCGTCTCATCTCGTTGAAACATTGTTTTAACGCCCTTGTAAACACTCTTTAAGGGTGTTATCTTTATGTCACAATCGCATTAAAGCATGCAGTTTGGCAGTCAAAGTCAATGAGATAGATGCCCAAAGTCAATGAGATTGGTGCGGGTGTCTGGCTGGCGTACGTTTTTGTCGTTATTTTATAGGTTTCTTACCCGCCATCCTTAGACTTTTTACGGATGCGCTATTGCTTGCCGAAGCTTATTTTTTCTTTCCGCTGATGTTCAGTTTGTACATCAGGTGCAACATTACGTAATGGGGAATGGTGTTGAAGCATGTCTCGGTCTTGCCTTGTCCATTGACCTCGTACGACATGCTCTTAAGCTGTTGGAAAAGGTCGTAGGCTTCGAGTTTGGCGCTTAACTTTCCTTTGCAGAACGACTGACTGAGGTAGGCGTTGCACACCCAATTATCAGTGTTGAACGACGGGTCGTCGTATCCTCTGCGGCTGAACATCTTCAGATCCATGCCTGTTTCCAGTCCGAAGCCGAAATGATAAGACCCCACGATGCCGTAGTTGAAGTCGTAAGCGTTGATGGTGTGGAAGTTCTCCCGTCTGCTGTTGACGTTGCGCCAGCCCAAAGCGCCTACCAAACTGCAGGTGGCACCTTCTTTTTGGTAGTTCAGCGAGAGTTCGTTTCGCGTCCAGTGGTTGTTCACCTTGCTCAGTACGCTTTCGGTATGTCCCTCCACAGCCGTGAGGTCTACGTTGCGACTGTAACGGTATTCCAATTTATTGTCCAGTGTGAAGTATTTTGCACTGTCTAACGGGCAGTTGTAATAGATGCCTGCCGTGCCAGCCCAGTTGCCTTTCACATTCTGCGGTTTGTAGGTGTAAACGCCCGTTGTAGGGTTGAAGGTGAAGCCGTTGGCGATGGCGTTTTGTTGCACATTGAGCGAAAAATCCAAAGTTGGCCACTTGTATCGCCTGTTGTGTTGGTCAGCAAAGTGAATTATGGTAAAGTAGGTCGTGGTGTTTTTGAGGTTTGGGTTGCCCAACGAGATCGCCAAGGGGTTAGAGTCGTCGCGCCTGTCGATTTTCGAATACAGGTCAGGCATGCCGATTCTCATGTGACCATAAGCCAAGATGCTGTATTGATTGTAGGTGGCGCCCATGTTCAGGTTATATGATGTCTTCCATGTCTGTTGACTGATGTTGGTGTTGAGAGCCGTACTCCTGTAGTCCAGACGTTGTTTTTCGTGTTGAACGGGGATGTAGAGACCCATATAGAATGAGTTCTTGCCACTTTCTTTACGGTAGGTGATGTTCAAAGACAATTCCTGTGTCTGTGTCTTCAAATATCCTTGGTAACTGTTGTTGGAGTCCAATGCTCGCCGAAGAGCGTCGCGTGACGAGGGCAGGGTTCCCAATTCGTGTGCTTGCTGTTGCCAGTCTTGCAGCTGATCCAGTCGGTATTTTGAGTTGTTGGTGTATTTCATTTGTTGGTTGAAAGAGAATTCTGGAAGGAAAGTCCAGCCACTTGGAAGTTGGTATCTATAGCTTACGGATGCGTTATACACGTAGCTGTGCGAGGGTGTGTCATCGTATCTGTCGCGTTGATCTTTGGCTGTCGCACCCTGCAGGTAGTCTAATCGATATTGTTCGAATGCCGTTCGTTTGGTGTTGTCATAGCTGAAAGAACCTTGGAAGAAGATGTTGTCTCCCGATTTCAAAAGGTAGGAACCATATAGGCGATTGGATGTCTGGAACGAATAACCTTCTCCAAGACTTTGATTTTGCTGTCTGTTGAGGACTGCGTCTTGCACTCGCCGACTCCATGGCGTGGTGAACAAGGTGTCAAGAACGGCTTGGGTGTCGCCCCAGGGCGCCGGGTCTTGTTTGAAGGAGCCAGCACGTAGGATGCTCCAGTTGTCACTTTTGCGGTAAGTGAGACTGTTCTCAACACGTAGCCAGAAGGGTTTACTCATCTCAAATTGGTGTTCGAGCTGGGTCTCGAAGTTTTTCGAGCTGCTCTCTGACACGCTTCTTGAATAGCTGTTGTTGCCCGTGTTGAGGAACGATTCGGTGGCTGTTTGGCTCACATTGTGGCTGTTTTGCCAGGAAACACTGGTCGACACGTTGTCGGTGATGGTGTTTTTGTCGTTGCTGGTAGCAAGGTTCAGCCCCACTGTCTTCTGCGTTACCTGTCCGTAGGGCATCTTGGTTGGGTCCCAGTCGCCTTTCTCGCCGGGCTTGCGGTCTTCGTTCACGTTGTTGAGGTTGGCGAAGACAGACATCTGTAGCCGTGGGTTGAAATACAGACCGAAAAGCTTTGTGGCGTATCGGCTGTTGGTACCTCCGGCTATGTCGGCGTTGGCGATGAAGTTTTTCTCATACTCTTTCTTTAGTTGGATGTCCATAACGTAGTCTTTCTTCTCCACATCCACGCCCAAGGCTTTGCTCTTCTCGGTGCTTTTCTCAAACACCTGCAAGTCTTTGACGGTGTAGCTGGGCAGGTTTTCTATCAGTGTTTTGTTGTCTTTCTTGAAGAAATCTTTTCCGTTGAGCGTCAGATAATCTAATTTTCGCCCATTGATGAAAATCTCTCCGTGGCTGTTGAGTGTGGCTCCCGGCAGCTGCCTAATCAACGCGTCGAGCATACTTCCCTGTGGAAGGTTGAAGGCTTCGGCGTTGAAGACCAAGGTGTCGCCTTTCATCACCATCTTGATTTTGGTGCTTTTCACCACCACTTCGTCCAGTGTATGCTCTTTGTCTTCCATGCGTTTGCGCTGGATGGGCATGTCATCCAAGTCAATGCTGCTCTGTCTACCTTTGAAAAGTAGTTCGTGGTTGATGTACGTAGTTTGGTAATCGGGGTGCTCTATCTTGAAGATGTAGGTGCCTTCGCTCAGCTTCTTTCGTAGGTAGAAGTAGGCATCGGGGTGTATGGCTTCTTTATTCCATGTGACAGTTCGGCAGGTGTCCACCATCACGCTGTCGGAAGTCATGATGGTGATCTTGGCATCAAGCACGCAGAGATGGGTGAACGAGTCGACCACACGACCGTAGATGTCAACGGAGCGTTCTTTCTTGTGGTGTGTTGTCTGTGGTAAGGCTTGTGTGAAAAACAGCAACAAAGCCCAACATAGGAGAGATAGTCTTTTCAGTTTCATGTATGATTGATTTATATTTTTGTCCGTTAGGTGAGTCGCTCCAGTGCTGGCACCGTGATGTACCCTCTGGTGAGTTTTATCAGACCGTCGGTCTGCATGGCGTTCAAAGCAATGGATATATCTAAGCGACTGACGTTGAGTTCGGTGGCAAGTCTCACCATCTTGATTTTGAAAACCTTTTCTCCCGCGGGTCGCAGCGAGCGGTCTTTGAAGAAGTGGATGATGCGTTGCCGGAGGTCAGTAGGTTGTGGATGCCACGGCTGTAGCTGTAAACGCTGACTCTGCGTACAAATGATGTTGAGGAGGTTGAGCCTGAACACCATGAAGTCTTGGGTAAGAGTGATGACGTGCTGCTTACTGACAGATAGTGTGTTGCACGCTTCTGCTGTAGTATAGGTTCGACGATAGTGCTGGTGCAAACCAAAGAGATGTTCTGGCTCGATGACAAGGGGTGCTTTCAGGGTTTCTGTGAGCGAATAGCCATGGTCATCCGCCTCTGCCGTCACCTCGACACTGCCTTTGAAGAGTACCGTTAGCTGTCGACAGGCTTCACTCTCCTTTGCAATACATTCTCCTTGTGGGTGTTGTGCAAAGGACAGCGGCGTGGTTTCGGCAATGCGCAGCAAGTCCGACTGACTGAGACCTTGAAACAGTGGCAGCGACAGAAGATGAAATGCTTCCGCATCTTCTGTATGATAGTCCAAGGGGAGGGGAGTGTTAGATGTGCTTGTGCGGTGAGCCATGAGGATGATGTCTTAGGGTGTGCGGTAAAAGAATACGTGTACAGCGTGTCCGAGAGAGGAGTTTTAGCGCTTTCCTTATTTCCTGTCAGACGGGTTCTCTGCGCCTTGAATGGCTTTCTTCAGCGAGGGGGAGTACCACACCTTGTTTTTCCCCTGTCCGTCGGCATATATCAGATACACCATGAGGTCGGGATGATGTTGCAACACCTGTTGCGTTTTTTTCAATCCTAACACCATAAACGATGTGGCATAAGCGTCGGCTTTGGCACAAGTATTCGCCAAAACGGTGGCAGAGAGGATGTTGTGCTGTACTGGATAACCTGTCTTTGGGTCGATGGTGTGGGCATATTTCTTCCCATTCTTATAATAGAATCGGCGGTAATTTCCGCTCGTTGCCATGGCAGTGTTCGACAGATTGAGCACCGTTTGCAGTTCGTTGTTCGTCTGTGTGGAGTCGTCCGTGGGCTTCGTTACGCCAATCTTCCACGGCAACCGTTTGTCGCTGTTGCCCTGCACCACTATCTCGCCCCCGATTTCTATCATGAAGTTCTCGACATCTCGCGAACGCAAATATTGCGCCACCACATCACTTCCGTACCCTTTGGCAATCGCCGAACAGTCGAGCATGATGCGTGGATCTTGCTTGCGCACCTTACTACCGATGAGTTTTACTTTCTCGTAGCCAGTCAGGTGGCGCAAACTGTCTATCACTGCCTTTGTGGGAGGTGTGCCCGACTTAAATCCGAAGCCCCACACATTGACCAATGGGGCAACAGTGATGTCGAAAGCACCGTGCGTATCTTTAGAAACCGTCTTCGCCAAGTCGAAAACTTCGATGAACATTTGGTTGAGCTTAACGGGTTCGTTGCGATTGATTTTGGAAATAATCGACTCGTCATTGAAGGTCGAAAACGTTTGATCTACCAACTGAAGTCGTTGTAAAATCTCTCGATGTAAGTCCTTGTCCGACTGATAAGTAATGTGATACGTTGTGCCAAATATTTGCCCCGTATTGTGTTGATACGGCATGGTGTTTTGTTGGCGAATAATGTAAATAGAGCCAACGATTAAGAAAAGAAGAAAAACAATCCGAAATATAGAAGATTTTGTTATTTTCATCATTCAATTATTTTTAGTTCCAACCTTGATTTTTTTTATTTGTTCGCACACTTCCTCTCATTCCACACGCCCAGTAGCGCATCCCATTCTTCATCCTTCTTGGTTCACTCCGCCTGCTAAATTTCCACCGTAACGAGGAATGTCCCACCTATGGGTGTTGCTTTGGGTTTGCCAAAGCCCGGCACGTACCAAGGGTCGCCTGCCTCGGTGTTGGCACTACTGGCAATGCGGTGTTTGTATCTCACGCTCCAGCCCATGCGAAGAGGTCCCCAAAGCTTCACATCCACGCCCATCACGGCTTCCAACCAGTGGTATTGGTTGCTAATATCGTTTAGATTGAAAGGGAGCTGGGTGCCATACACGGGGTCGGTAATGCCGGGGTGGTTCACCGTATATTTGAAAGAAGTGTAGCCATAGCGTGCCCCCACGTACAGTCGATAGTCGTCGTCTTTGTTCTTCAGCATGTTTACATCTAAACCGATACGACCATACGGCGCTTTGCAAGTGTAGTGCAAGTGGGTTGTGATATCCTCGCTGTCGGCTTGTCCGTAACCCAATTCCACGACAGGAAAATATTTGTTGCGCAAGCTCACTCGGGCGGCAGCTTCGTATTGTCCATAGTCGGAGAGCAGCAGTTGGAGCGGTCCCACCAAGTCGGCAGATACTGCCACATGGCGTAGAAAGCGTGTCGAGTCTTTAGGTTGCTCAAATATCTTCTTCGGTATTTGCGCCTGTACTGTTGTGCCCAATAGGAGCAGCACACTAATACAGATATTTTTTGAAATAGAGGTATAGGTGTGGGTTCGTTGCATCGTAATTCACGTTTTCGTTGTTAATGACTACCGAGTCGAGCGTTTGATGGGTACACGTCACCGATTTGAGGCGGTGGAACATGGCAGGCGGACAGTCAATCGATTCAAAATGCGGCTGGTCGTCTTTGGCTATGCGCAGCGTGTCACGAAACACTTGCCCGTCCTTGTTCGCAATCTTGAAGAAAAACACATCCTCTGGCTGTGCATAACTGATGGGCAAGATAAAGCTGTCGATGCCCACTGCCCGATTCAGCAACACCGTGTCCGTCCCCATGCTACGCGCAGCGATGATGGTCAGCGTGTCTTCCAACTTCGGTTGTGAACCCATGAGCTTGTACGATGTCACCACGGTGTTGTTCAAAGGGCAATCGATAGACGAGCATGCAGTGAAGCCCAAGGCGACAGACAGCAAAAAGATTATTCTTCGCATCGAATGGTTTTTTCTATTTGGTAATCGTTTCGAGTTGGATTTGACCTACTAATCAAGTCGCCCACAAACCCAGCCAAGAACAGTTGGGTGCCGATGAGCATCGTGGTGAGGGCGATGTAGAAGTAGGGCGAATCGGTAATCAAGCGCATGGGGATGCCGTTGGAAAGGGCGTAGAGCTTTTCTGCTCCCAATATCATCACAGCGATGAGCCCAACTAAAAACATCAAGGAACCTAAAAATCCAAAGACATGCATGGGCTTTTTACCGAAGTTGGACAAGAACCACAGTGTGATGAGGTCTAAATAACCGTTGAAGAAACGGTTGAGTCCAAACTTAGAGGAGCCGTATTTGCGTGCTTGATGCTGCACTACCTTTTCGCCAATCTTGCAGAATCCTGCCTCTTTCGCCAAGTAAGGGATGTAGCGGTGCATCTCGCCATACACCTCGATGTTCTTCACCACTTCTTGCCGATAGGCTTTCAGTCCGCAGTTGAAATCGTGAAGGTTGCTGATGCCACTAATTTTGCGAGCCGTAGCGTTGAAGAGTTTGGTAGGAAGTGTTTTGCTCAGTGGGTCGTATCGTTTCTGTTTATAGCCCGACACAAGGTCGTAGCCCTCTTTCGTAATCATGCGATAGAGTGCTGGAATCTCTTCGGGCGAATCTTGCAAATCGGCATCCATGGTAATCACCACCTTGCCCTGTGCTTCCTTAAAGCCACAATACAGGGCTGGACTCTTGCCGTAGTTACGTCTAAAACAGATACCTCGCACAGCCTCCGACTGCTTACTGAGTCGTTGGATGACCTCCCATGAATGGTCGGTAGAGCCGTCGTTTACAAAAATTACTTCAAACGAATAAGCGTTTGCTTGCATCACCCGCTCTATCCATGAGAAGAGTTCGGGCAACGATTCTTCCTCGTTGTACAAGGGAATTACTACAGATATGTCCATACTATTCTATTCATCATTCACAACGTTGCCCTCACTCTTTTGTCCGCCTCTCCTCATCTGCATAGGAGAGAGGGTAGAGGACGGCGTATCGGTAGGGCGAAGTCATGAGGTGTTTATTTCTTCTTTTTGCCAAAAATCGCCACAATGGTACTGGTCAATGTTCCAATGAAAAGGTTTTGCATCATGAACATAAATGCCAGTTCAATGGGCGAAACGCTTCGCATCATTTCAATGGATTGCTGGAGGTTGCTCCAGTAGTCGGTGTTTCTCGTATCTATCGCTTTCAGCTCTTCAACCGACTGGTTGAGCAGCTGCACAAAGTGGCCGTTGTCCAAGAACTGGAAATACAGACACTGCACCATGGCAAATATCAGCGAGGCATAAAATGTCATGTAACAGCCGTAGGCAAAGGCGCGCCGATAAGAGATACTACCGTCGAGCGCATAGTTGCGAAACTTGATGACACGCCACGTCATCAGCACTGGCGTCATCAAGAGGAGCAGGTTGCCCAAGATATTCAGCGGTGGATACATCAAACAGGCAAAGCTGGAGGTCCACAGCAGAGCGAGCCAAAGACCGTCAATGCGAGCAAAGGCTTTGAGTTGGATAAGTGTTTGTACGTTTATCATAACTAATGTGCAAAAGTAAGCAAATTATCTAATAAACAGAGAATTGTTTCTTATTATCTTTCCTCTTTCTGAATAATTCGACATATTGTACCATTATTTCAAATAATTTTAGTATTTTTGTAAACGAAACAATCGAATTATTATTTATTTACACATTAAAAGACACTATTATCTATGAATCTAAAATCGCTACGATTATTATGGACCTTTGCACTGCTCCTTTCTTTGGGGTGGAGTACCGCACACGCAGCGGACAAAGTAATCCGCATTCAGAAGTCAACAGGTACATGGACCAAGTCCAATCCTGCTAAAACATACGGTGCGCAATGGACCAGTAACGACGTTGATCCCATGCTCACTCTGACTTGTGCTGCCAACAATATGGCGTACTACGACGGGAACGAGATAAAGCTTTTTACAAGAAACAGCTCGGCGAAGTTCAGTGCTGATTACACCTTAGCAGTTACTCCTGACTACGAAATCGTGAGTTACGAATTTTCTTTCTCGTCCGATAAGGCAGGACAGAAGATTGTGGTGACGCCGCAAGGTGCTGCCGAATTGTCGTCGGATGGCCCCACACAGTGGCAAGCCGTGAAGGTGACAGACATCCATGCCACTACGGCAACGTTCAATGTAAAGCATGCGACACAATCTACCACAGGTTTTGCACACCTGAAGAACGTGTTAGTAACCGTGACAAAGGCTGCAGCTCCAGCGAATTTTCATCCACTCTATATCACTCGTCCCAACGAACATCCTTACCGCATACCAGCCTTGGCTTGCTTGAAAGACGGTAAGTTACTGGCTTTCTCTGATTATCGCCCGGGTGGCTCTGACATTGGTTATGGCGAGGTAGATATTCAATTGCGAACCTCTACCGACCATGGTGCTACTTGGACCGATGCACGTACCATTGCCAATGGCAAAGGAACGGGCAGCGGACTCGATTATGGCTTTGGCGATGCTGCTGTTGTTGCCGACCGTGAAAGCAATGAGGTGCTGATGATGTGTGTGGCAGGACATGTTCCCTACCAAACAGCGAACTACCAAAATGGGCATCCACTGCCCATGGTGCGTTATCTGAGTACCGATGGAGGTGAGACGTGGGGCAATTATACCGATGTTACCGCTGCCGTTTATGGACTCTTTGACGGAAGTAAAGACGGTGCAGTGAAAAGTATGTTTGCTGGTTCTGGGAAGCTATGCCAGAGCAGTATCGTGAAGCATGGAACGCACTACCGTGTGTATATGCCTGTTTGTGCTCGTGACGGTGGCAACCGCGTGCTGTATTCTGATGACTTCGGAGCAACTTGGAAAGTATTGGGAGGGAAGGATGCACGTCCTGCTCCCGGAGGTGATGAGCCTAAGTGTGAAGAATTGCCCGATGGTAGAGTGTTATTGTCGAGCCGCACCAATGGAGGACGACTGTTCAATATCTATACCTATACTAACCATGAGACGGGCGAAGGCTCGTGGGGCGAGGTGGCTAAGTCGGATGCGAACAATCGCGGAACGGCAGCACAAAGCAATTCGTGCAATGGCGAAATCATGATACTTCCTGTGAAGCGCAACAGCGATGGTAAGCAAATGTTCTTGGCACTGCAAAGTGTTCCCTTTGGTCCGAACCGTGCCAATGTGGGCATTTACTTCAAGGCATTAGAAAGCTTGAACGATTATTTCACGCCAAAAGCGTTTGCAAGCAATTGGACAGGAAAGAAACAAATATCACAAATGGGTTCGGCGTATAGCACCATGGTGTGGCAAAAGGACGACAAGGTGGGATTCTTCTATGAAGAGTCTACCTACGGTGCCGATTATACCAACGTGTACAAGGCTTTGACACTCGAAGAAATCACCGACAACGCATTTAGCTACGACGCTACAGTGAAACGTCCCACGGAGGATGCCAACGCCATTCAGTATTCAGACTTGACAAAGGTAACGCAACTGCTCGGTCACAAGGGGGTAGGTTTCCCTTTGGCTGATGCCGAGAGTCGTGAGCTACTCGTCAAGATATACGATGCGCCTGCCAACTACACGAAGACACAATTGGAACACATAGCAATATAGTTGGGCTTCTTTCAACTTCCTTTCGATTCAAAAATAGCACCACAAGCAACATCAAACAAAGTTCACATTTACCATTAGACGCGGAAGAAGTGGCGAGATGATTCGCCACTTCCTTCTTATGTCGCCCATGTTCAACAAAAATACAATCCTATCAATATGAAACAAATCTATAAAATTTCGCTCGCAGCTGTGACGGCTGTCTTGTCCCTAACCACTGGCATGGCGCAAGATACTGGGTTCGATCTCAGCTCGCAGCGCAAAGAGTCGCAAAACATCTTGAAAGTGCCTGGACACAAAGTAAATCATCAGGGCATTGTCATCAATCCCACTCCGCAGAAAATAGAAATGAATGTCGGGGGGCAGGTTGCACTCGATGTCACTGCTGGCGTGCGCCTGAAGGATAAGACGAAGGACAAGAAATACGTGCTGGCGCAGGACCTCAACTTCCTTAACCTGCAACGCAAAGGCGTCAACCTCACCGTGAGTTATGCCTCGAAAAAGAACAATTTGCCCAATGTAGAGGGTGCTTATGCCCTGCAAATCGATGCCAAAGGCATTCGCATCACGGGGCGTGATGACAAAGGGGTGTTTTATGCCGTACAAACCTTGAAGCAACTCATGGAAAGTCCTGCTGCACAAGGCGGTAAAACGCTGCCATGTCTCTCTGTTGTCGATTATCCTACCTTCCCTTATCGAGGAGTAGTGGAGGGCTTTTATGGCACTCCATGGTCGCACAAGGCGCGCTTGTCGCTCCTCGATTTCTATGGAAAATATAAGATGAACACCTATCTCTATGGTCCTAAGGACGACCCCTATCACAGCGCACCTAATTGGCGCAAGCCTTATCCAGAGAAGGAGCGTGAGCAGATTCATGATTTGGTGATGGCATCGCAGCGCAATCGTGTTGACTTTGTGTGGGCTATCCACCCCGGAAAGGATATTCATTGGAATGAGGAAGATTATCAAAATTTGGTGCGTAAGTTTGAGATGATGTACGAGCTCGGCGTGCGTTCGTTTGCTATCTTCTTCGATGACATCGATGGAGAGGGAACCAATCCGATGAAGCAGGTAGAACTGCTGAACCGATTGACGCATGAGTTTGTACAGCAAAAGAAAGATGTGTCGCCCCTCATCGTCTGTCCTACAGATTATTCCAAGTTGTGGGCAAACCCCTCACCGCAGGGTGCTTTGAGCATTTACGGTAGAGCGTTGGACCCCTCCATCAAAGTGTTTTGGACGGGTGATGTGGTGTGCAGTGATGTCACCCACGAAACGTTAGACTGGGTGAACCAGCGCATTCAGCGTCCTGCCTTCTTCTGGTGGAACTATGCGGTGACCGACTATGTGCGCCACATCGTACTTCAGGGTCCTGTTTATGGACTCGATACAACAGTGACCCCCAACGAGATGTGCGGACTGGTGAGCAATCCTATGGAACATGCCGAAGCGTCCAAGCTGTCGCTCTATAGTGTGGCAGATTACACATGGAATCCAAAGGCATACAATGCCATGGATAGTTGGGAACGTGGTTTGCAGGTAGTTGCTCCTCGCTCTCACGAGGCTTACCGCACCTTTGCCATTCATTCGGCAGATACGGAGACGGGTTACCGCAGGGATGAGTCGTGGGAGACGGAGACATTCCGCTTCAACAACTATACGCCCCAACAGCTCGAGGCGTTGTATCAGGAGTTCGACCGCATCGAGAAAGTGCCTGCACAGATGCAGCAAGCCAATGACAACCCTGCCTTGCTAAAGGAGTTGCAGCCTTGGCTCGTGGAGTTTGGACGCTTAGGCACACGAGGAAAGCGCACGATTGATTTGATGAAACAGTACAAGGAGGGTGATTTAACCGATTTCTGGACGGGTTACGTGCAAAATCTCATGACGCTCAGCGAGCGCAAGGCTTACGAGGCGCATCGATCGGGAACCATGAAGTTGCAGCCATTCTATGAGGTGGCGATGCAAGACTTGAGTGAGGCGTTTTATCAACAGATATCTGGGCGCAAGCCGTTCGTATATCGTGCCGTGGGCTCTTATCCCAACCTCAAGACCACGCTCTCGCAATTGATGTTTGATACGGATACCACCTCTTATTATACCTCTACCGCATCGCAGCGAACAGGCGAGTGGATAGGGGTAGACTTGGGATGTGTGAAGCCTGTCCGTGAGGTGCATATTCTTCAGGGACGCAACTCGGTAGACGATGTGGATTACTTCGACCATGCCACTTTGGAATATTCTGCCGATGGCAACAACTGGCAACCGCTGTTGAAAGAGCTCAAAGGCGTCTACGATGTGCAGTGGGAGGGGGCTGAAGTGATGGCGCGCTATGTGCGCTTGCGCAAACTGCCTTCTGAGAAAAAGAATTGGACTGCGGTCCGTTTGTTTGAGGTCAATCCTGTTCGTCAGCAATATTTAGGTTTTAAGGTAGATGCTGGTTCGCAAACTGAGGCTGCCCTGCGGGCATTTGATGAGCAACCCACAACCGCATTCCACCTTTCGGGTCGTCTGTCGTTCGACATCAAACCGGGTGTTTCGCAATATGCGCTGCTGATGCGCTTGCCTGCAAACGGCGGAGTAAAGGTGAGCCAGTTCGACAAACGTGGGAAATGTATCCACACCGAACAGGTAACCACCAACTTCTATCCCTTCACTCTCATGTCTCGCACCGCACGAGTAGTTGTCGAGGGCGATGCCGAGATTTACGAAGTTGTGATGAAAGATGCACCGCGCAAATAACGTTTGCTGCTGATGATAGGCTGGTTCTATAAATTAGCTTTGTTAGATTTTGAGCTTATTTTTGAGGTCAAAATGCAAGAGCGTGAAGGAGTGTAGCGAGCTACACGACTGAACAATCTTACATTTTGAACCAAAAACGGAGCAAGCCGAATACAATCAAACTTGTTTGAATTGTTGAGGCACAGCCTGTTTTATATAAAAAGAAGCCAAAAGATAACAAAACGTATTTCATAAAATTTTAATGACTATATGCGGTGGTAATTTATAGAACCAGCCTATTACCAACACAAGGATGGGGCTCACCGCTCCATCCTTGTTGCTAAATATGGTGGGGGAAAGCACATCATGGATTTCACTCGCATGAAAAAAGACAACCATTTTTCAGATAAAGCCTGCTTTTTTGGCTGTTATCCCATTACAATAATGCCGTTGTAAACATGAGTTAGCACCCTTAACCCATGTAGATAGTCTGGTTAACCCATGTAAATAGTCCGGTTAAGTCATTTAGATAGCTTGAAGGGGTGACAGTTGGATTAGTTTAATTGGTTCAATTTGTGGTTGATACAAAAGAACATGAATGTTTTTGACAACAAACAACCCATTGACGGTGGACTATAAGAAAAAATATAGTGAGCAGTTGCAGGCGATCAAGGAAAATTATCGTACCTTTGACATCCCATACAACGGTCAGGACAATGACGACTACGTAAACGGTTAAGTTTGTCCAAAGGAAATTGTCGGCTGCACTCGGAAAAGATAGAGCAAGCTCACTTTCCACTCATTGGCACACCAATTCTGCTGCAACGACGGCACACCGGAGGCAGCAAAGGCAAGGGCAATGGCACGCACAAGGGCTGCAAATGGTAACTTCAAGCCGAATGACGACTATAAGAAGATGCAGTTCTACTACCACCCCGACCATTTGGGCAGCAGTAGCTACATCACCAACCTTGATGGCGAAGTATCGCAGCACATTGAATATGTACCGTATGGCGAGGTGTTCATTGATGAATTGGAGCTTACGCGGAAATCGGCGACCGCAGGGAAAGCCAACTGCAATAACACATGGAGCACGTCTTTTCGATTCAACGATTGTGCCAACGAGCGCAGAGGCAAGCTTGCTTGTTCTATGCCGAGTGCAGCCAATCGTAGAGTAGAACTCAACGTCAAAGAGCTGGATGAGGAGACAGGTATGTACTACTATGGTGCGAGGTACTATGAGCCAAGATTGAGTTTGTGGATGAGTGTCGATCCCAAGGAAGAAGATTATCCTATATTATCTACTTATTGCTTTGTTAATAATAATCCTATTATTTTTATGTATGAATCTACAGCCGCCTATGGTGGCACAACCTTTATGCGTTTATCCAATAAATGGATGAAAGAAAATCATAGTAACCATTGGTCAGGAGGAAGAAAAAAAATGAAAATACTGGTAAATTATTTACTAACATTTCTATTCATTTGTCTTATAGAAACTTCTTGTTCCTTTAAGACAAAGTGTAGAGGCATAAGTATCAACGAAGTTCATACTACAACTAAACATGCAAGTATGAGATTCTCCTCCTTGGCTACGTTTTCAAAGAACAAGACATCAGCATTAAAAAATTATCGAAAGTTTAACATAAGTAGGAGCATCAAAAAATCAATCAAACTATCCAATTGGGCAGAAAATATGGAATATCCTCCCGACGTCTTTATCTGTGAAAATGGTTATTATTTTTTATTATCTGTTACAAAAAATCCAACAGGACTAGATACAAATTTTTACCATTGGATTGTTTTAAATAATGACGGTAGAGTTGTTGATGAATTTGTAAGCTTATCTAAAAACATCAATAACTGCTATATGGAAAAAGGGAAACTACACATGGTTGTATATGACTATGATGATGAGTTTTTTTTAAAGGATCAATCAGAATTGATTCCGATAATAATAAGGGATTTTATAGTTGAAGATAGTTTAGCTTTGAGTAAAGAAAGTAAATTTTACGTAGAAGAGGGCTAATATCAGTAAATAAAAATTCGTTGGTCAAATTAAAGCGTATTTAACTGTCCGATAGGCTTATGATTGATGAGAGTAAAATACTACAACATGGTGAAAGCAGCGACTTTGCCTTAGCCTCTATCTTTGCCCCATCGATGTATTCCACGTCAAGGGGCACTAAGCTTCGATCAGCAAGTAGCACCATCAATTGGGTGAACACGTTGTTTAACTCGTCTCTGACACGGTTGTGGAAGCAGTTGATGGTGATGAAGTTGGGCTTTTCGTATCCTATAATCCCAATGAAGTGGGTGTCATGGAGAAGCGATTATACAGGAACATTCCATTGGACATAGACAATATGGAGGGGATGCATCTAAATCACATTTCAATGTTAGGGTAATGTTTCAATCAGGAGTTATTATAATAACCATCTGGTTATCAATGTTATTTTTAAAAGATTAGGCGTAAAGGCAGGGAATGATTCTCTGCCTTTTGTTATATTTGTAGTCCAAAACAAAGAAAAATGAATGTACGAGAACGCATCGGCACTTTATGCGCCAGATTGGGAGTTGAGTTTCAATGTCCGCATTGCAGTTCAACGGAAATTATCAAAAGTACGAAGAATAGCATGAACAAAAAAGATGAGAGCAATAAATCGAAAAGGATGACGTTAAATAGTTGATAACCATCAATATGGAGGTCTATGGATAAGTCGGAAATCACATCAATATCCTTGCCGGTATCGGCAAATATAAATAAATGCTTGCAAAGCAACTGTCAGGAAATGAAAGACAAATGACAATGGAATACAAGAGTTTTACATACGACATGGTACCGCCCCTTTTTGCAGTCTGCTTCATCGAAGGCTGTCCGCAGGCGCCCACCTGCCTAAGACATTTTGCAGGAACATTTTATATCATGAAATAGTAGGGCATGCAGCTCCTAAGGTTCTTGGTGCGGATACTGGTAATGCAATTAATAATGAAAATATAATTAGAAAAGAATTAAATAAACCTTTGAGGAGGGAGAATCCTAAACATGTTGAATAAATTATTTTTCCTATTTATATACATTTTTTCGAGTAGTATGCAAATTTCAGCTAACGACTCACTATTAGTAAATTCAAAGTGGACTTTAATGTACACCCTTATTCTACATGGTGATACTATCATACGCAATGGTGAATCATATATTCGTGAAAATACGGAGATTGGAACTGGCAATAACGGAGGTCCTACACTTATTTTTAAGAATAATCATACCCTTATCAAGATAGATCCCATAGGTTCAAAAAAATATTGGATATGGTCACTTGATAAGGATACACTAATCATGCAGAGAAATTATAAGAAAAAAACTTTCAAAGAAAAATATCTGATAAGTTTTGAAAATAAAAAACGAATATTATATTTATCTCCAGTATTTCATCAGAAGACAATATATGTTTTTGGAAAAAGGGATGATGAGTTATAGAAACTAAATAAAAGATTAGTAATGAGATTTTGTGCTATATTGATACTTTCTGTGATTTCAATTCTAAATAGTTTAGAATTGAAATCACAAACTGTTGTAAAAATTTTAAGCAATGGTTGTAAGGTAGAGAGAAGTTTATTTCTAAACGAAAAAAAAATCGGGGTGTATAATAAACGAGGTAGATTGGTTAAATTGTCCGCAGATGAAATCAAATATCAAAAGATATTTTTATATCAATCTTATAGCCTGATTGATTATGGAATAATTCTAAAATATCCCGAGGTCATATATAAAGATGCGTGTATTATTGCTGATATTTTGTCAAGTTATGACCCAAGCGAAATCTTATCGTTTACAAAGCCTATAGGGGAGCGAAAAAAGATTTCTATACAAGATATCAATAAGTATTACACGTATCTTGATGCCAGTGTTGACTATGTAGTTAGTATTAACATTATAGTCAAGGATAGTCTTATTACCCAATATAGTTATACTTACAAGCCCAATATGTCTGACATCATTATTTCATATACATGTGTATTTACTTATGATAAAAATAATCGAATAGTAAAATTAGAAAAAATATATAGACGACACTATGAAACAAAAGAAATTATATATGAAAACAAATAACACATGATTTTTGGTAATGTTCCAAATTGGGACTTGTCAGAATAACTACTTAATAATCAATTTTGTTCTAAATAATTAGGTATAAAGGCAGGAAAAGACTCTCTTCCTGTTGTTATATTTGTACTCCCAAACAAAGAGAAGTGAATATACGATAACGCTTCGGCACTTTGCGCTCCAGATTGGAAGTGAAAAACTCAAGTTTTCAACACCAAACAAGAGTTTTATAAAATGATTGACTAATTTTGCACTTGTTGGTTGACTCTATGCCCGTTGTTAAATGAAATTGCCGTTGAAAAAATATATAATAGAAAATTTGCGGTATTCAAATCCTTTTCTTACCTTTGCATTCGCTAAGAAAATGGGCAAGTCTTTTACGGCCAGCTCCCTTTGAATCCCCCAGGGTGGGAACGCAGCAAGGGTATTAGGTTGTAGCGGCGCGATAAGAGTAGCTTGCCCACCCGCCTCTTTAGCTCAGTTGGCCAGAGCACGTGATTTGTAATCTCGGGGTCGTTGGTTCGAATCCGACAAGAGGCTCGAAAGTTTTTAGATATGAAAGGGTGGCGTCTCTATGGTAGGCGACACCTTTTTGCCTTTTATAGACGGTGTACCGCATGGTATAGATGTTCTCATTAAAAGGTTTATCAAGGTTCAAAACTCATTAACTCACAAAATCATAAACTCAAAACTCACTATGGCACATGGACATGAAGTCCTGCACATGATGGCAGGCAACACATATGAAAGTAAAGAAGCGTTGGTAAAGGCAATTATCAACAAGTTTGGCGAAGCGGAACGTTTTCACACCTGTTCGGCAGAAGGCATGACAGCCGCACAATTAGTTGATTTTCTCGAAGCTCGTGGAAAGTTCATGCCCGCATCCTCCAACCAATTTACGGTAGATGAGACCAAGATTTGCAAGCATTAGGTTGAAACTTATGAACTCATTAGCTTACGAACTTAAAAACTCATTAACTTAAAAACTCACAAACTCACCCCATGATTAAGATTTATGGAATGAAGTCTTGCCCCGATTGTGTGGCAGTAGACCGTCAGGTAGCGGGCGACAGTCGTTACCAAGTAATAGACATTGGCGAACATGTATCGTTGTTAAAACAATTTTTGCATTTGCGCGATACCAATCCCGTTTTTGATGAGGCGAAACGCTGTGGAGCGGCAGGCATTCCATGTTTTGTTTTGGAGGATGGCACTGTTACGCTCCGTCCTGAAGAGGCAGGACTTTCGAGCAATGCGTCAGATGCACCTGCCTGCAACATTGACGGTTCAGGCTGTTAAGTCATCGCTTGCTGGCTCCTTTTGCCATATGTAAGAACAAAAGGAAAGAGGAAGGGAGCACATTTACTGACTCCTTTTGCGCTTACAGCGCGCCAGTTTGTTTATACATCCATACCCAAGGCGTTGCTCTGGGCTGTATTCCTATTGGGGCTTCGCCCCGTCTTCGCCCCGTCTTTGCTCAAATATAAACTCCCAAAAATATTTGTAGCTTCGCTCCGCCCTTGCTCGTAACATCTGCTGCACAATGCCTTTGGCTATGCGCTGTTGCCCCTTCGGGGCGTAACCTGTATGCGGATTGTTTATGATGATTTCGTCTCTCTAATTTGTTGAATACAGGACTCTCTAAATTGTTATAGATAGGACTATGCGCTTGTTTGCAGCTTCGCCCCGTCTTGCTCGTAACATCTGCTACACAATATCTTGGACGATGTTCCTGTTACGGTTTTACACCGCCTTGCTCAAATGTAAACTCCCAAATTATTTGCCGCTTTGCTCCAGCCCTTGTCCATTATCGTCGCTGTTGCACAATGCTTTGACGCAGGTGTTATCTGTAACCGTGTTTATTACATTTCAGCAAGTACGGGCTATTGCATTTTAGCAAAGACGGGCTGAAAGCCCAAAAAGAACTTAGCCCAGAGCAACGCTCTGGGTACAGTTGACCATCTATTTTGCGCTCTGAAAGAGCAAAAGGAAGGAGAAAGAGAGGAGGCTTACTGGCTCCTTTTGCGCTTACAGCGCGCCTGTTAGCTTATGCATCTATACCCAGAGCGTTGCTCTGGGCTATATTCCTATTGGGGCTTCGCCCCGTCTTTGCTCAAATGTAAACTCCCAAATTATTTGCAGCTTCGCCCGTCCTTGCTTGTAACATTTGCTGCACATTATCTTGGACGATGTTCCTGTTACTGCTTCACGCCCCAATTGCTCAAATGTAAACTCCCAAAAATATTTGTAACTTCGCCCCGCCTTTGCTTGTAACATTTGCTGCACATTATCTTGGACGATGTTCCTATTACGGCTTCGCCCCGTCCTTGCTCAAATGTATCCTCCCAAATTATTTGCAGCTTTGCCCGTCTTTGTTCCCCTTGAAAAAGGGCTACATGTGGCGATGCAATTAGGAGTGGGAGAACATTCTGCGTACGGACCAACTGCGATGACCTATATGAAGAGATCTTTCGACTACCGCCTCTAATCGTGACACAATCATCATCTTGGCAGTATTTTCCCACATTCTAAATTCTACGTCTTCAGAATGTTCGTAGGTAAAGTCTATAAGCTGACTGATATCAAACGTTTCGGCTTTGATGCCAGCCCCGTCTAACGAAGCCTCGTGAGCATTACACTCTTGTTCAATGTGGGCAGGAACCATGAGTACGGGTTTGCCCATGTACATGGCTTCGCATACCGACTCAAACCCTCCAGTGGTGGCGTACGCCCTACAATTGGCTAAATAGTGTAAGAATTTGGTGTCATCAATGCGATGAAATGTAAGGGTGTCATCGATTTTGGTTACCTCTTCTGCATCCGCTTTGTCCCAAAAGAAATGAAGTTTTACGTGTGGGTGGGCTTGGTGCCATTGTTTCACCATATCACTGAAGCCAGCATTGATGATGTAGCCCGTGATGAAGTCATTGCGATGACGAGAGATGTCCAGCACCTCTTCACGCAATAGTGGGGGTACTACAGAGAGATGCTGCTTATCACAGTCGGGCATCTTCCGAAACGAAAGCGCCAACTTATGCGCTGCTCCCCAACATGTGGCGCGTGTGAACGCCAGCATGAGCCAGCGAGCAGTAGTGTGGTGATGGGGAAAGCGATACTGGGGATGCATAAACATGTATTGATGTCCAATACATACCTCTGGTACGGAGGGGCGCAAAAACGCATAAGTGAGTCCGGTAAGTATTTCGTAGAAGTTCACCACTAAATCGGCACCGCTCCACTGGATGTGCTGGTAGAGCTGTTGAATGCTCTGAAGATAGTCGGACGATTTCATGAAATTATATGCCATGGAGCGTGTCAGACCGATGTGCTGATTCTTCTTCGAAGGGAGAAAGTTAGGACTCCAAAAGGTGTCCACGGGTGCTTTGGCTCTTTGAAGGAAGAAATCGGGAAGCTGTCTTGATTTACTTTTGCCTACCAATATTTCAATCACTTGATGTCCTTTTTCCTCCAGTGCCTTTTCTAATGCCAAAGCCTGGGTGAGGTGTCCACGACCTTCTCCTTGTACAACGAATATAACTTTCATTTTCTTGATTTTGTTAGTAATCATTAGTTTGCTGGCAAAATTAGTGAGTAGTTGTTTCAAATTCATTGACAAGATATAACAATTCTAAGTCATCTTGTTATTGAGGCGGAGCGTCATCCATCACGTCCATGCCCACAATTTTTGCTCATCATGGAATAGAGCCGTTGGTGAGATGTGTGTGTTTAAGAAAAATATCGTACCTTTACACTCTAATTAAGGATGCGAAACTTGGTTCCACCTTCGCAATGCGTGGGTGGTATGGAAATATGGAGCATCAAAAAAGGAGGAATGAACAAACAATGAGAGGCAACCCACCAACACAGAGTATTTTTCAACGTCCCATTTGGGTTTCACTATTTGCGCTCACAGCCGCCGTGGCATGGGGCTGGGCATATCCGCTCATCAAATTAGGCTTTGCCGAGTTTGGCATCACGCAAGGAATGACGGGTAGCAAGATGGTGTTTGCTGGCATTCGGTTTAGTTTGTCGGGCGTCATCATCTTGCTTATGGCGCAACTCACTGGGCGCGATTTTCATTTGCGATCGGCGAGAGATTCGTGGTACATTCTGCTGTTTGCCCTTCTGAACACCACCTTGCATTATGCGTTTTTCTATTTCGGACTGTCGTATAGTGAGGGTTCGCGAGCCGCTATTCTCAATTCGCTCAGCGTCTTCTCGGTGGTTATCTTTGCCTGTCTTTTCTTTAAGAGCGACCGCATGACGCTGCGCAAACTCACGGGTTGTGTGGTGGGCTTTGCTGGTATTCTGTCGCTTAATTTGGGAAGTGCCGAGAGTGGACACTTCACATGGTTAGGCGACGGCATGATTATTCTCAATGCCCTCTGTGGTGCTGTTACCTCCTTACTTATCCGTGGACTGGGCAAGCGCATCGACGTGTTTGTTGGTACGGGACTGGCGTTGGCCATTGGCGGCTTGCTCTTGGTGGTGCCTGGGCTGTTGTGGAATGGCACACTGCCACGTATCACGCTATTGGGCTGCGTGTACTTGGTGCTGCTCATTGGCATTAGCACGGTGGGTTTTGGCTTGTACAACAAGTTGCTGACCTGCAACCCTGTGGGAAAGGTCGCCATCTATAACTCGCTCATCCCCGTGGTGGGCGCCGTGACCTCCTGTCTCTGTCTCAACGAGACGTTTCATTTCAAGTATTTGGTGGCTGGCTTGTTGGCAGCCGCTGGTATTTATATCATCAATAAGGGAAAATAACAACTTACAATTGTCTGAGTTTTGTCCTGCTTGCTACTCTCAGAGTAGTGGTTATCGTTAAAAGCTGTACTTCAGTTTAACCCACGCCTCACTGTTTTTGCCATACATCTTGAATATTCCTTTGTCGGCATGAAAATAGTCGTATCCGATAGCGATTGCTGTTTGATCGTTGAGGGCATAGGTGGTGGATAGGCGATTGAAGATGCCACCGTTTGTTACATCAACGTAGGCAAAGGTAGAAAGTTTTAGCGTGTTTTGCAGCAGTTCTTTGGCGAGTCGTGCCGTGGCTATCCCTGCATGGCGATAGATAGGCAGTCTTTCAAGATTGCCCGATGTGTATTTGTGGCAATATTGCAGACTTGCATTCCAGTCGTTGCCAGGGTACCAATCAATGCCGATGAGCGCATTGAGTGCATTGCGGCATTCTACTTCGCATCCCATTGCAGCATTTTGCGCTTCATTGATGTATTTGGCTACCTCTGCTCGAATGACGAATTGCCCGATGGGCAACGAACAGTCGGCTCCTAACATCGTCATGCGGTGATAGCGTCCATCGATGTGTAGTGACTTTCCGTCGGTTGTCATTCCCATGCGAAGGGCTGGCAACTTGTTCCATGTGCGCAAGGCACTCACAGAGAAATCCACACCGCTGAGATTGACGGTGATGCGTCCGCCGTATTCCATGTTCTTCAGTCGCTTTTCTGGTTTTCCGCTTTCTAAGTCTATGGAATAGGGGAGGGAGGTGTTCGGCAACCGCATTGCCCACGGATTGCGCAGGTCGGTAGGTATCACAGCGAAGTTAGTCACTGGGTTGCACACTGCTTCTGCTGTAATGACTCCCAAGGTGTATTTGGCACGCAAGCCATTCACAGGCATACGTATGTCATCATAGTCTTGGGCGAGAAATTCGGTATAGTCGATGGGCGACACACAGTCGGTAAGGCGCAGTGCATCTGCCACTCCCCATATCACGATTTGCCGTCCCACACGCAGGTCAAGGTTGCCTTTGGTATATGACAGATACGCCTCGCGCAGTTCTATGCCTGTACGTTCTTTCAGTATTCCGTTGTAAATAGCATTCAGTGAGACAAAGAGAGCAGTCGCTCCTTTTTCGAGTCTCACTTCGCCCCTTGCCCGAGTTCGCGATGCCATCCAGTCAGCATTCCCCGTTGTTCGGAGTGCGTGGTAGGTGTCAAGAAATCCCTTCACCCGAACGCGCAGGGCGTTGTCCTCCGTTTCTTCCTCTTGCACATATTCCGCATCAACGGAATCGGTCTCCACCGCCGAGGTGTCAATCTGGGCTGATGCTTGTGCCGAGAACATCGGCACAAGCAAGAGCATCGTCCATAATCGCAGCATTCTCATGGTCAGAGTCCTTTCTCCAATTTGGAAACGGTGAAGAGGTTGGGCGCAACCTTGATATTGAATCGCTGGTTGTTCATGCGAATGATGGTCTTGTGACCCGTCTGCACATTTTCCATTTGCATGAGGTGCATCGTCCAGAATCCCTGTACTTTTACGATGTTGGAGATAGAGAGTCGGCGGTGTAGTTTGTTCAGTTTGTCGTAGTATTCAGCCTTGACAGCCATCAAACAGTCCTGTCTTATCCATGTTACTCGACGTGTATAGATTTCGTCCTTGTCATTGGGAATCGACTGCACCACCCAGCATCTATGTCCGGCTAAGTTTTCTTCTCGCAGGAGCTGGTGCTTTTCCTCGTCCACATTGCGCATACTCATGTCGTTGTAGGTAAAGTCGCTACCCATGAAGTAGTCGGTCTTCGACGACTTACCGCTAATACGTCTTGTCTTTTTCATGGCAGGCAGATAGAGCCACTTGTCGTCCACCTTGCGTGGATTGTCGTAGTCCCAGGTGAGAAATCCTGTTCCCTTCACATCTCCGGGATAAGTGAAGAACATAATTTTCTTTGTGTCCTTGCCTACGTCCATAGCCCACGATTCGAGTTTTCTGATGCGTTTGTGTCCACTTCGCTGAATGAGCGTCATCTCTACGTTAGCGTAGCGTGTGTCGCCATCAGGTCGGTTCTTTACTTTCTGCATAATATCCCTACCAGACAGTCCTGCTGCCTGTGCGCTGCCAATTGCCAACAGAGCGATGAGCAGCAATGTAAAATTTCTTGTTTTCATTTTTTTTGTTTTAATTGTTATTTTGAGTGTTGTTGATTTTTGCCTTCTCTTGCTTGAAGATGTGGAGATAGTCTATGAGGATAGGAGTGAGGAAGAGGTCAGCCAACAAAGCCGATACCATGCCCGCCACGGCAAGGATGCCCCAGTTGCTCATCTGTGTGGCATCGGAGAAGACGAAGCCCATGAATGTTGCCGAGATGACGACCGTGGACATCACAATGGCAAGTCCTTCGGTGCGGAAGGTGCGGTTGATGGCTTCTGCATAATTGCCGCATCTGTCGTATGCCACATGACTGTGGTTGATGAAATGAATGGTGTCATCGACTGCGATACCCAAGACCATCGGAATGAGCGAGGCGGTCATCATGTCGAGTGGGTAGCCAAGCCATCCCATCATTCCACCTACGATAATGGCGGGGGCTATGTTGGGTATCATCCCTACGAGTCCCACTTTCCAGTTTCCAAAAATCAGAACGAGGATGATGCCGATCACCAATACCGACAGCATCATCGACCACATCTGTCCTCGCTCCACATACTGCTGCATGACGGTGAACTGCGGAATATTCCCTACCACCGAAACGTGTGCATCGGGGAAGAGACGGCGTGCCTCTGCCTGAAGGTCGTTCATTTCCTTTTCCGCTTCGTTGGAGTTGTAGTCTTTCAGTTCTATTTGTAGTCTTAGCCGTTTATAGTTGTAGTCCATCCAGTATTCCGACTCCGTTCCTCCGGCGTTTTCGTACAGCAACAGCAACTGTGCCACCATATCGGCATTGTCGGGAATGGTGTAAAATTGCTGCTTGTTCCCATTGAGTGTGCAATTCATGTCTTTCACAATGTCAGTGATGGAGTTGTGGCGCTTGGTTAGCTTGTAGCTGTCAGCAATTTTTGACAATTGGTCGAGCTTTTGTAGATTTTTTGGTTTCTTGGCATCGTTGTCGTGTGGCAGCGTAATCATCAAATCGTAGGCATACATGGAGCCGAGTTCCGTTTCACAAAGGTTGAGGAATTTGTTGACGTAAGGCACTTTTCTCCCCATCGTCTTCTCAATGTCGAATGCTGGCTCGATGAAGAAGAGTCCGATGCCACAGAAAATTGTCAGCACCACCGACAACGCGACAATGCCCCGATGATGGCGTATTACAAAACTTCCGAATTGCTCAAACCTATTGCCAATATAGCCCTCAAAGCTCTTCGACATATTGACGGTTGGTTTTCTATCCTTGCCAAACGACAACAGAAGGGGAGTGATGAAAAGGCAGGTAATCAATACGGCGAGCAGACTGATGGATGTGTTGAGACCAATTGCCTGCATGGGTACGATTTTCATGGAAAGGAACGTCATCATGGCAGCCACGGTGGTGAGTGCTGAGAGCGATACGCCCCAACCTGTCTCGCCCATCGCATCGATGATGGATTGCCTGCGCCTACCTGTCTCTACGAAGCGCGTCTTAAAGAAGTTGTACAGGTGGATGTTGTAGGCAATGGAGCAGGCAAAGGTGAGAATGACGGCTATCATTGTGGTTGTCATGTCGATGTAGATGCCTGTCCAGCCGATGATGCCAAAGCTGATGAGCAGTCCTAAGACAGAGGTGAGTAATGGCGCTATTACTCCACGTAGCGAACGAGTTACGATGAGCATTACTACAATAGAGATGATGAATGCGAAGAGGAACAGTCGTCCCATTTCACCCTTGAGATAGACCACCTTCTCATAGCTCAGATAAGGCATTCCCGCAGCAGCGGGCGACAGTTCTGCATATTTCTCCTTGCCTATGACATGTCCAGCTTCCCTTCCAGTAATCATGTCGGGAGCCATGTCGCTCGTCTTCTTCCACACACTGTCGGCAGGGAAGGGACGCAGCTTTACCATGATCCATGTCATTGTTCCATCGGTCGATACCATTTTCTTCGCCAGATAGGGTTTGCTGTAAGCCTTGCGCTTGATTTCTTTCAGTCCAGCGGCATCCGATGGAATTTGCTCGGGTACAATCTGCTCTATGGTCATACCTTCTTCCGTACCAGAGGCAAACTCAAGATCGGTGAGCGATGTTACCTTGTCGGCGTACGACAAACTATCTTTCAGTTCGTTGCTCAGCTCACGAATGAGTGTGAGACTGCGTTTGGAAAAGATGTCCTTATTCTTTACCAATACTGCCACATAGTAGTCGTTGCCAAAGATAGACTTGAACTCGTTGGTCTTGAGCAGTATAGGGTCGTCGCTCAAAAAATAGTCGTCGAACGAAGTTCTTATCACGATGCGCTTGGCTCCAACGAGAGAGAACGCGACAAGCAGGGCGAACAGCGCACCCACAATAAGCCGATGGCGCAAAATCCAGTTCGCCAACTGCCTGAAAAGGTTGTTGATTTTTTCGATTTTCATTGTTGTTTTTATTTTGATGATTGATGAATATGATATTCCGGTCTTGGCGAAGCCACAATAATGAACGATGTTCCGATTTGTTCAAAAAAAAAGCGCACCGCTCATTGCCTGAACGGTGCGCCTCGCATGGGATGGCAGCTTCCTGCTGCCTGATATGTCGTTTTCTCCTTGTCATGTCATGATGGTTGTTGATGGCGACAAAGGTAAGGATAAAGACCGGGACGTACAATACCCAATAATGGGTATTTGTGCCGCCCCGTGCGGGCAGATGAAAAAAAACAGGCCGCACGCTTGGACCTATCGGACAATTTTCGTACCTTTGCCCTTGATATATCAACTCCGTGGCTCGCGCCACGTCATAAGCAATGTGGAGCGTGTGTAAAATGCGAAACTTTTTTGATGACAGCGTGATTTTTCCGACAGATTATTTGGCATTCCCAAATAATTTGCTAACACACACATGCGCACAGGCTAACCGCCGGTCAACTCTCTTATTTAGATATTCGCATACGCGCGCGAGGCGCACGCATGGAAACATAGGCAGGACGGGGATTCCACAGGAATTTCCTTCCTGCTTTCTTCATGTCCGCTCGCCAGGCGGACGGCGGCGTAAGCAAGCGTCAGCAATAGACATTTCTCAAGTATAATTATCATTTAAAGAACAATATCAAAAAACGAGCAAAATGAAAAAGAAAAAGTACATTACACCCAATGTTGAAATCATTTCCACGGAAATGCAACAGAACCTGCTCGCCGGCAGCGGAATAAAGAGTTCGATGGACAGTGATGAAAGCGAATGGGAGGTTGTAGACAACAGCGACCCATCACTTTCAGGACGAAGCGCAACAGGGTTGAGCAAGTCCTACAACAGCGACTGGGAAACCGAGAGGTAGGCGGAAGCAGCTTACAGGAAAGCGACAACAAAACAAAAGTATCAAACGACAAAAATAATTAAGAAAGACAAAATGAAAGCAATCAAAGCAATGAGACAGGCAGCGGTGACCGTAACGGCAGCCGTGGCGCTTGCACTGACCGGGTGCACCGGACAGGAAGACTTCATCGACGGCGGCGATACACCAGCACAGGGCGTAACGCTCACCATGACCGCCTCGACTGGCGTGGAGAACCCCGACGGCACGCGCGCCAACCTCACCGAGGGCGACGACAAGAACCCGTGGCTGTGGGAGAACAATGACGCACTACTTGTGGTGAACGCTGACGGCAAAGCCCTCGGTACCCTCACGATCAAGAAAGGCATAGGCGAGGAGAAGGGCGTGTTCGAAGGATCCGTAAACGGGTTGACAGCCGGACAAAAGGTTCGCATATTCTACCTCGGCCCCAACACGAATACATCCCGCATCGTGGACGGCAAGATCATGTTCGACTTCTCTAAGCTCGACGGCAAGCGCGAATCGCTGAAAAGCCTCTGCGCCCTTAACGCAGAAGGAACGGTGAAGATGGACGGCAACAAGGCGAGTATACTGGGCGACGTGACACTCAAGAATGCCTTCGCCGCAGCCCACTTCAGTGTCAAGGGCAAAACCGACCCGCTCCTGGGCGACAAATACAAAGACCTCGTGGTACACGGCGACGTACCCCTGCAAGCCACCGTCGACGCAGCAAGCGGAGAAATTACGAGCACCGTCATGGCGGGAACGGAGAGCAACGTGCGTTCGGGGCTTGTGTTCACGACGACCGCGAGCCCTGATGCACCCTATGACATCTACCTCCCTCTGGTGCCCAACAAGGCAGCGACCGACAAAGCCACGATCTCCTTCGACATCTACACCGACAAGCAAACCTCCAAAAAAATCGTCTCCGCCGGAGCCGTATCAGCGAAGGTAGGCAACAGCGCCGACGCCTTCGTGCGCAAAGCCGATGGCACCCTATCCGTGTTCACCGTGAGCAAGGATGGCAAGAAGGTCAACTTCACCGACGGCAACCTGCAGTACATGATGCCCAAGCAGGTATATTCACTCTCCGTGCGCAAGCACATCAAGCCCAACACCCTCTACCGCAAGGGCAAGGACAAAGCACTATCGCTGACTGCCACGTACAACGTGCTGAAGGGATACTACCGACTCGCCCCCGAGCAGTGGATCATGGTGCCCCCCACCAGCTACGCTGACAACTACTACTTCGGCATCTACACCTGTGTGAAGGACAATAACGACGCATGGAACGTGAGCTGCACCACCAACCCCGTGTTCGACATGTTCTTCTTCGGAAAACCAGAACACCCCACCCTCGTCGACAAGAGTACGGGCAAATACTTCCTGCCCACGGCAAAAACCGAGTACCAGGGCACGGACAATGACTGGACCAACTACGCG
Source organism: Hoylesella timonensis 4401737 = DSM 22865 = JCM 15640 (assembly GCF_000455445.1). GTDB lineage: Bacteria > Bacteroidota > Bacteroidia > Bacteroidales > Bacteroidaceae > Prevotella > Prevotella timonensis. The sequence goes on from NZ_HG417090.1 coordinate 241,209, forward strand.
AAGCTGGGCGACAGCAAGGACCCATTAGTAACCCCCAGCCTGAGCGATTGGCAGTACCTGTTCGACACTCGCAAATTTCCTGACGACGACACGCCTGCCTTCGCCCTCGCGTTCCTCGACCTCAACGGCAACGGTACCGTGGAGAGAAATGTGGACCAGGCTGGAATCGTGATATTCCCCGATGGAATGACAAAATCGACTGCAAGCTCGCTCTTCACCGCACCGAATGGTTCGACTTTCGGCAAAAGAACCCTCGATACCGACCTGGAGAGCGGCAATAAGGGCAAGATTCTCAGGATGGAAGCCGTCACCAAGAAGGGCTGCCTCTTCTTGCCCTTTCCCGGATGGAACAATGGCTATAATGGTAGCGAGTGCAAGATAGAACAGATAGGCCGCCACTTCAACTACTGGACCTCCACGTCCGACGGTGCTTGGATACCGGGGAACGTGACAATGACCCACTACAACATCACGATCGGCGCGACATTCGGATCGAAAAGCGGAGTCAGCGGCAACGCCGTGCGCTTGATGCGCGTCGTAAAATAACATCGACCCCGGGGGGAACAGCACTTCTGCGAGAAAAGAAGTACTGCCCCCCCGAGGTGCGGTTCGCCATACAGCCCGGCGAGCCTGGCGGACAGACCGTGGAGAGGGTAAAGTAGATTCTCTCAGCTTTATTCCCCAAAAAGGAAAATGATATCTTTAAAGGGTTGATCGCAGCAATGCGGTCAACCCTTTCAAATATTTTGTAGGCTGGTTCTATAAATTAGCTTTGTTTTCCTGTTGCAGTCTTACCATTTGTGCAAAAGTCCCATTGTGTGCCATTAGCTCTTCGGGTGTGCCCTGCTCGCTGACCGTTCCGCCCGAGAGTACTATGATGTGGTCGGCACCTAATACGGTGCGCATACGGTGGGCGATGATAATGACAGTTTTGCCCTGCACCAGTTCAGAGATACCCGCCTGAATCTTTGTCTCGTTCTCGGCATCAAGGCTGGCGGTTGCTTCGTCCAAGAGTATGACAGGAGCATCTTTTAAGAGCGCACGGGCTATGGAGATACGCTGCCGCTCCCCACCCGAAAGGGTTTCCCCATTTTCGCCAATCACTGTATCGTAGCCTTGTGGCATACGACGGATGAAGTCATCGCACTGTGCCAATCGTGCCACATGCCTTACTTCCTCATCGGTGGCATCACGCCTGCCGATGCGTATATTGTCGGCAACGGAGGCATTGAAAAGCATCACGTCTTGAAACACGACGGCATAGTTTTTAAGCAACGTCTCTGGTTCTATGTCAGAGATGTCGTGTCCGCCCAGTGTTATCTTACCGCTATTGATGTCCCAAAAGCGTGCGGCGAGCTTGGCTGCGGTGCTTTTTCCTCCTCCAGATGATCCAACGAGTGCGGTTATCTCGCCTTGTCGGGCAGTGAATGAAACATTGTGAAGCACCTGCTTGTCTGTTTCGTAGGAAAAGCTGACGTTGTGGAACTCAATGTCATAGTTTGAAACTTCCACCTTGGTGTCGCCCGTCTGTATGGGCATTGCCTCCATCTCTTTCATTCGTTTGATGCGTACATCGAGAAAAGTAAGAATAGCAAGGTGATTGCATACTTCAAGAATAGGATTATAAACCATTGCCGAAACAAGGAGGAACGCCAAATAGACGAACACCGACACGTCGCCACGCTGAAGCATCCATGCGCCTACAACGATGACGGTAGGCATGCCCAGTTTAAGCAGTACAGCGGAGATGTTGACAAACACACTTATCAAGAGTTCACCGGCAACAAGTCCTTTTTCCAATGTTTTTAATCGCTGGTCGAACCGCTGGTTATATTCGTCCTCGCCATTGTACGACTTGATTTCCTGCACACACTCCAGTCCTTCTTGTATCTGTTCGCTCACGCCACGCTTGATGTGGTAGATACGTGTAAAAGCCTTGTCCATTCGATTTCGTGAAACCAACAGCACCACCAAGGCAAATGGCACGACCCAAAACACAGCGATGGCTAATCGCCAGTCGTAACAGAACATGCCCGCTGCGATAATGACCATGCTCACCACGGAAGCAAACAGCTGGGGAATGGCGTGCGAGAACGTTGTTTCCAATTGTGTGCAGTCTTCCATAATGGTGGCAGTGAGGTCGGAGAGATTGCGCTCACCAAAGAAGGCGAGAGGCAAGCGGCGCAGTTTCTCGGCTAAGGAGATACGGCGTTGCGCACTCTCATTATATACGGTGGTATAGGTGCTGTCGTATTGCCGACGAATCACGACGAGCATCACGACCATTAACCCTGCTGCCACGAGGAGATAAAACCACAACGTATGAGGGGCATTCATTGGCATATTATCGAGATACTCCATTAAGAAGTAAAACAAATAAGTGGGTGGCAGCATTAGCACAAGGTTGAGCAGTGTCGAAAAGATGATGCCTTGCCGCAAGTCTTTTGCCCCTTTTTCCGTAAGAGCGAAACGGTTTTGAAAATATTTAATCATGACTTTATGACTTTATGACTTTTAATAGATGATAGTTTCCACGAAACGGATTGTTGATATTCATTCCACATACGGTGGTAATACTTTTCCTCACTCAATAGTTCCTTGTGCGTGCCCTGTTCGACTATCTCGCCGTTGTCCACAACTACGATACTATCGGCATCCTGCACAGTGGTTAGTCTATGAGCTATCATTAGCACGGTTTTTCCTTGTGTGAGATGTGCCAGTGCCTTACGGATAAGCTGTTCGTTTTCGGGGTCGGCAAAGGCGGTTGCCTCGTCGAGCACCACGATAGGAGCATCTTTCAGAATGGCACGGGCAAGAACAATTCGCTGCTGCTCACCTCCCGAAAGATATGTACCTTCGGCACCGATAACGGTATCCAATCCCTGTGGTAGCCGGTCGATAATCTCGCGACTTTGTGAGAGGTCGATGGCACGGTTGATCTGCTCGGTCGTTGCATCAGGATTGCCGTAACGTAGGTTTTCGATGAGCGAAGTTTTGAACAGACGGGTGTTCTGGAAGACGAACGACACGTTGCGCATCAGTTCGTCCTTGCGCATATCCCTCACGTCTATGCCTCCTATGGTAACGCTGCCATGACGTACGTCCCAAAAGCGGGGTATCAGTCTTGCTATCGTGGTCTTTCCGCTGCCCGAGGCTCCTACAAGTGCCACCGTCTTTCCTTCAGGAATGATAAGGTTGATATGACTCACTGCATCTTTCTCCGCTCCCTCATATCGGAACGAAACATCGTTGAAACGAATGTCATACGCTTCTGCACGTTTCGGCTCGTCGTGCTGCGAGAGCGGTGCAATATCAGTGAGCTGCTCTAATCGTTCCACAGCCTCGTTTGCCATGAACAGGTCCTGACTGAGATACATGGCTTTCATCACGTTGGAAGCGATGAGCGGTGCAATCACCACATAAAGTATCACGTTGGCGATAATTGTGCTTGTATCTCCACCGAGTCCTATCAGGATAATAGCAGTAGGAACGAGGATGAAGGCAAAGGCATTGATAGCAAGTATGTACAATGACATTGGCGTGTGCCACACAAGCGTACACTTGATGACAAGGTCGCGGTAGCTGATAATGCTATCGTAGAAGCGTTTGAACGAGAAGACCGTCTGTTGGAACACCTTAACCACGGGAATACCTCTGACATATTCCACCGCCTCTGCCCCCATCTTCTCCTGCGCGTCAAGGTAGAGCCTTTGAAATTGGTTGTTCTTCGGGTTCATCATATATCCCATAATGCCTATCGCACCAACGAGAGGTATCATTGCAGCCGCACCCAACTGCCAATCCACAGAGAACAACAGTACGATAACACCTATCGGCGCAACAATGCAACTTGCCACATCGGGCAGCAGGTGCGCCACGAAAGTATGGGTCTGTCCCGAATCCTCATCAATGATTTTACGCATACGCCCCGTGTTTTGTTCATCGAGATAGCCCAATGGTGCACGCATTAGCCGTTGCATCGCTTTGCGCCTCATGTTGGTTTCGATACGGAATGCTGCAAGATGAGAAAGCATCAGTGCCAAAAAGTAGAGCAACACGTTTGCCACCGATATGACAAAAGCCCACAGGGCATAGTCTATAAGGGGTGTGTTTGAGAGGTTGCCCTTGGCGATAAGTAGTGTGCGCACCACGAGCCACAAAAGTATGAATGGGACAAGCGACAGCAGTCCGTTGACTGCCGACAGTGCTACGGAGCATGGCAGCAAGTATTTGCGCCCTCCCATGTAAGCTCCTAAACGTTTGAGAGTTTTCATCATATATTATTGTCTTTTAAAATTTAGTCCTTATGGTTTCAGTAATGCTTTCCAACCAGCCATGCTAAAGTCCATGTACTGCTCCATGGCAACTTTGATATCCTCGTCGCTGTAATCTTCGTGTTCTACAATCTCGCAGAAAACGGTTATCCATGTAGAGCAATTGATGTGAACCAAGAATGGCGAAATGTTGGCGTTGAGATGTGGATAGCGTTCTTTCATCAGTCTCAGGTATTCCATGCCCACCTTCATCTGTCTGTCCACCATCTTGTCTTTATATCCTTGTAGCGACGTACCCTCCGAGTTGAATAGGAGCAGTCGAAGCTCTGGGCGGAAGTCTTTGATGATGGCGAGCATGGCAAAGATGTAATCTATTTGGTGTTGCCGCATGTTGAACACGTCTATGGACAGGAACTTTTCATCATTGTGCGACAGGATGTGTTTGTTCAACGCCTTGGTGAGAGGCCGCAGCACCTCGCAAAACAGTTCGTCCTTGCTGCTAAAGTAATTGTATAGGTTTCCTACAGCGACACCTGACTTGCGAGCCACTGTGCGGATGGAGGTGCAGCGTACGCCATGTTCGATAAATTCTGCACGGGCGGTAGCGATGATGCGCTGCCGAATGTCATCTTTCAGAGTTTGCATGATGAGGGTAAAGGGTTAATAGTGAACGATGTTCTATTTTGTTCATAAAAAAAACGCACTGTTCTTTTCTTGAACAGTGCGCTTCAATAGTCGAGGGGTGTATATCCATATATATAATATGGTACTTTCGTTTTATCATATTCTTTTATTTATTTGCTGCAAAGGTACGAGGTGTGCACAAGTTTTGCAATACCTAAAAGTAAGTATTTTGCGGTGATCGGCTGGTATATGTTAGAAAGGTCAATCTGCAGTATCAGGTTTTCTTCACCGTTCCTGCATTTATCTTGTCACTTTCTTTCCACCTATTATATATATACCCTTTGGCAAACGCTGGAGGCACGGCTCTTTCATTTAAAAGGTCGTTTGTTGTCAAAAACTATCATGTTCTTTAGTATCAACAACGAATAGAATGCGAATTTGAAGAAAACACTCATTATGTTCATGTCGGCAGATTTGTTTCATTCGCAGAACGCTTGCGTTCATCGTCTTGTTTAGTTGATTCGCTTTCTATGTTTAGCGGACAGTAATAGAAAAATTAGGAGATACGAAAGACCAATAAAAAGAGAATGGGCATCTCTGAATTAAGAAACGCCCATTCTATATGTGTAAATGAACTTCTATCTATACAAGTCCATCATGCAGGCTTCTATATATCTTCCCAAATAATTAAATTCAGGCTTTGTCAGCAGATCTGCACTTTTATTACATTTGGCCGTTTTCTCATCGAATATAGATTTTTTGTAGACTTCATGACGCATGTCTTTAAGAAGATAATCGTACGAATCTTTGAAAAGTTTGATGCTTGTCATCAAGTTTTTGCTGAGCGTCGATTCTTTAGCACGTATATCTACTACATTGAAAACATATTTTGGGTATGAGAAGGCCAATTCTCTATCATAATTTAGAGGATCGTCAAAAAACTTGTTTTCTGCAGGACTGATTGCTAATATTCCATCTACATAAACTTGACTGAACTCATCCTGAGCTTTGACGAATTTGTATATAGAATCGTTTTCCAAGCTATCCTTGGAAATAATTCTTGTGCAGTTTAAGGTTACCTCAAAGTATTTGTCAGGAGCAATCTTGATATCGTATGACAAAACTATAGATTTGCCATCCTCTGATTCTTCACTTGAAATGTCATTGATAGAACCCTTAATATTGGTAAAGATGCATAGACTGTCTTGCAATTGTTTAAGGCTGTCCTCACGATTTTTCAACGCTTCTTTTTTAGCAATGTCGTTTGGATAGTCATACTGTTTATCATTGTATGACTTCAACAACTCGACCATAGGGTTTGACTCTTTTGGCTTATGCTGCTGGGGCATCTTGCAAGATACTAGTAAGAGTATTGCAACAAGTAGGAATAGGTAATGTTTCATACGCCTTAGATGATTGATTATGTTTGCAAAGTTAATAAATAACATCCAATAATTAAAGGGTATTGAGAAAAAAGGCTTCCTCTCGGCACGGCTCTTTCATTTAGAAATGGTATATTTTGTTGTTGTAAACAACGTAGAAGAAATCAACAACGAAATAAACAGAAAACACGAAAATGTGCGAGTGATATGAAGAAACCAAAGAACGTAGACGTTCTGACGAAAACAGCGAAAAGAAATGCGTTGTGATTTTTCTCCGTTTTTTGTCAAAAGTGAAATACTGCAACCATGTTTTTCGTTATTTTAGACAGAACGGGACGTTCTTTCGTGAAATGGCTTTTGCGGCAATGTTTTTTAGATTCTTTCGTGTTTTTCGTTGTTAAAAGATGAGATATCATGCTGCATTTTCATTGGTACGCATGATGTTATATTCATTTAATCGGTAAATTTGAGGGCGAAGTTAGTAAAGGATGAAAGATTTATGGCAGCAAAGGTTATCGTTAAATGAAAGAGCCTTGTCTTTGGCATAATTTTTCTTGCCAAAAAGTTTGTATTATCAATGATTATTCGTATCTTTGTAATGTCAGTTCCCACCAAGCCTCTCAACGATGCTCAAATGCGTGGGGCTTTTTTGTATATATACGTTTTACTCTCAACATACGCTAATGGAAAGGTATGCGCCCGCCGTTTTTGTTATCGTGTCTACATGTCATTTCCTTGCTCCCACAGCACCACCCTGCCTTGCTGAAGCGATAGTGGCACGTTGATAAGGCGTTGGTTGGAGCTGCCACGAAAGAGCAGGTCAGGGTCTTTGAGCTTTTCCACAAACGGACCGTCTACCAACACGTCTACCAGTTCAAGCAGTTGGCGTTGTTGCGGATTCTTGATGAGTGCTTCGAAGGTAAAGCCCGTGTAGCACCAGATGTTTTTGTTGGTGCGTGTCTTTATCTCGTGTGCTAATTCTGCAAATCCTTCTGCTTGAAACATGGGGTCACCTCCCGAAAAGGTGACGTTGGCAAAGGGGTCGGCTTCTATCACACGCATGATGTCTTCTACTTGCATCCACTGTCCGTTGTGGATGTCCCATGTCTGTGGGTTGTGACAACCCGGGCAGGCGTTAGGGCATCCCGCACAGTAGACGGTGGTGCGAAAGCCCGGTCCGTCTACCGTGGTGTCTTCGAGAATGGATAGGATGGATAGCATCTACTCGTGCGTCACTCTGTCGTTGAGCTCTGCTAACTTGCCAGCGTTCCAGCGGTCGGTAGTACCTACGAGGTAGCCTGTGATGCGTTGCAGACGGTCGATGTGATGACTGCCGCACTTAGGACAGGTGTCGAGGTGTGCGTCAGCGTTCTCGTATCCGCAGTCCATGCATCGGTTGCGGTTGTGGTTCACGCTGCCGTAGCCCATGTTGTAGCGATCCATCATGTCTACCACGTTCATGATGACTTGTGGGTTGTGAGTGGCGTCTCCGTCTATCTCCACGTAGAAGATGTGACCACCACGTGTCAGGTCGTGGTAGGGAGCTTCTACCTCAGCCTTGTGGCGTGCGCTGCACTTGTAGTACACGGGCACATGATTAGAGTTGGTGTAATAGTCACGGTCGGTGATGCCTGGCAGTGCGCCAAACTCCTTGCGGTCCTTCTTGGTGAACTTTCCAGCCAGTCCTTCGGCAGGTGTGGCGAGGATGCTGTAGTTGTGTTGATACTGCTCGCAGAAGTCTTTGGAGCGGTCGCGCATGTAGGTCACGATTTTGATGCCCAACGCCTGTGCCTCTTCCGACTCTCCATGGTGTTTTCCTACGAGTGCCACGAGACATTCTGCCAATCCGATGAACCCAATGCCCAAGGTGCCTTGGTTGATGACGCTCTCTATGGTGTCGTTTGGTTCCAGCTGTTCGCAGCCACCCCACAGTTTTGACATCAGCAAGGGGAACTGCTTGGCGAAGGCTGTCTTTTGGAACTGAAAACGGTCGTCGAGTTGCTTGGCGGTGATTTCCAACATGTCATCGAGCTTGGCAAAGAACTTGGCGATGCGTTGCTCTTTGTCTTTGATGTCCATGCACTCAATAGCGAGCCGCACGATGTTGATGGTGGAGAACGATAGGTTGCCCCTGCCCACGCAGGTTTTCATGCCGTATCTGTTTTCAAACACGCGTGTGCGGCATCCCATGGTAGCCATTTCGTACATATATCGCTTGGGGTCGTCGGCACGCCACAGCTCATGTTGGTTGAAGGTGGCATCAAGGTTCAGGAAGTTGGGGAAGAATCTCCGTGCCGTCACCTTGCACGCCAGACAGTACAGGTCGTAGTTGCGGTCATTGGGCAGATAGCTCACGCCCCGTTTCTTCTTCCAAATCTGTATGGGGAAGATGGCAGTCTCGCCGTTGCCCACGCCTTGGTAGGTGCTGTTGAGCAGTTCGCGTATCACGCAACGCCCTTCGGCAGAGGTGTCCGTACCGTAGTTGATGGACGAGAACACTACTTGGTTTCCTCCACGTGAGTGGATGGTGTTCATGTTGTGGATGAAGGCTTCCATCGACTGGTGAACGCGCGCCACGGTGCGGTTGATGGCATGTTGCTTGATGCGTGCATCGCCTTTCAGTCCATTGAGTGGGCGGTCGATGTAGTCGTCTATCTCAGCTTGGTACAGGTGTTCGAAGTTGTCACCATAGAGATTTTCCAGATTTTTCACCTCTTCTATATACGAGGAGCGCACGAAGGGGGCGAGATAGAAGTCGAAGGCAGGGATGGCTTGTCCGCCGTGCATCTCGTTTTGTGCGCACTCCAAGGAGATGCACGCCAACACGGCGGCTGTCTCGATGCGCTTGGCTGGTCTGGAAGAGCCGTGTCCAGCGGTGAACCCATGTTGCAGGATGTTATCCAATGGGTGTTGGCAGCAGGTGAGCGACTTGGTGGGGTAGTAGTCTTTGTCGTGTACGTGTAGCAGGTTGTGTGCCACTGCCTCGCGACTTTGCTCTGACAGCAGATAGTCGTCTACGAAGGGTTTGGTGGTTTCCGAGGCGAACTTCATCATCATGCCTGCTGGTGTGTCAGCGTTCATGTTGGCGTTCTCACGTGTCACGTCGTTGTTTTTGATGTTCACGATGTCTAAGAACACGTCGCGTGTCTTTGCCTTGCGTGCAATGCTGCGCTGGTTGCGATAGGCGATGTACTTCTGTGCCACGTCTTTGCGGGCACTCTTCATGAGTTCCATTTCTACAGCGTCTTGGATGTCCTCTACCGACATTTGCGGTTTTCCGTGCACCGAGATGTGGTCGGTGATTTGCTGTATGAGTCGTTCGTCTTCACCTTTTTCGGTGTGTAGCATGGCTTTTCGGATGGCAGCCATGATTTTTTGGTCGTTGAAGCCTACTATGCGTCCGTCGCGCTTCACTATGGTTTGAATCATGTTTGAGTTTTTGAGTTGATGAGTTGATGAGTTGATGAGTTTTTTAGTTCTTTAGTTGACGAGTTAACGAGTTGACAAGGTTTTTTCTAAGCTTTCTAGGGATTACTAGGTTCTCTAGGATTTATAGGTTCTCTAGGTTTTCCTAGGTTTTCTAGGACTTCCTAGTTTTTCCTAGTATTCCTAGTTTTTCCTAGGATTTCTACTTTCTAATTTTCAAGAAGGCTCTTTTTTGAAAACCTTGTGCTTGCTTGCTATCTCGTTGATTTCTTTGCAAAGATAATAATTATTTCATTGAAAAATCATTTTGGAAAACTTTTTGCGAGTTAATAAAAGTTAACTATCAAATAATCAATGAGTTATAAAAAGTTTTGGAAAACTTTTATTTTATTTCCGTTATCTTTGTTTCTTCTTTTGTTTATCTTGGATAAGATAATTATGCGTCTTGTTATCCAATAATGACAACAAAAGCGTGCCACCACTTGTCCCTCCGATACCAAAACAAGGGTGACATCGGCAGTCCACAAGCAGTGGCACGCTTATATATTGTTAAGCAGTTTTGCTTGTCACACCACTTCGGTGAGTTCTCCTGTCAGCGAATCTATCATGAATCCCCTCACGACAAAGTTGCGTGGCATGAGCGGATGTTGCTTGATAGCCTCGACCATGCGTTGCACATCCGCTTCGATGTCGTCGAAGCCGTGGAGGAACTCGTCGAGGTTGACAAACTGTGCTGCTTGTTCTAAGGCTTCGTCTGTCACCCCTTTTTCTCTCATGAGGTCTTCGAAATGGTGCGCCTCCATGTGGCACAGTCCACAATCGGAGTGATGCACCACCATGATTTCCTCGCATCCTAATTCGTACACCGCCACCAAGAGCGACCGCATCACCGAGTCGTAGTGCGAAATCATGGTGCCGCCTGCCACCTTGATAATCTTGGCATCGCCGTTTTTCAATCCCATTGACTTGGGCAAGAGTTCGGTGAGACGGGTGTCCATGCAGGTGAGCACTGCCAACTTCCGATTGGGCTGCCCAGATGTGATATACTCTTCGTATCGCTTTTCTGCCACGAACTGTTTGTTAAATGTTAAAATGTCGTCTATCATATTGCTTTCTTTACGAGCTGCCTCCTTAGTATCTTAAATAAGGTGGTGGGGGAGCAGTTTTCTGTTGATATGGAGACAAATTTAACGGTTTTTCTGAAATAAACAAAGTTCATGCGCGCAAAAAAAGAGAAATATGTTTGCATCAATTTTTGAGATCATCAAACAAAAGTGAATTTCTTCACACTCTTTCACTATACCTTGGAAATATCAGTTCAAAAAGAAAACAGTGTGCGATTGATAACTTCTTGAAATAGGGCGCATTGTGCTTTGTGTTTCAAAGTTCTGCATGAAGTTTGTGGGCGAAGTAGCTGATGAGGGTAGACTTTGCACATTATTTAAGGTTTAACGGACTTAATCTCTGTAAATGGAACTGATGTTGCCTTTTTGCTTTGTATCTTTGCGTTAGTTTAATTCGAAATAAAAATAATCAGACCATGGAAATTACACAGAAAGAGGCAAAGGATGCCATGAAAAACACGTTTTGTAGGTTGATGCTGTTACCCGCAGCTGGCGAGGTGCGATGGTTGGGTACTGTGTCAGATTTGGTAGAGCTAGTACACATGATGTGGTACGACGGCTTAACGATCGATGAACACGGACAGGTGCTCAACTTCTCCACCTCGGTCAACCGACTTTGTGAGCGTTTGGGACTGCGTGCACCGCGCAAGCCCAACACCGTGATGAACAACATCAGAAACCGCAAGAACTACGATCGCATGCTCATTGTGCGTTGTCAGCACCTCATGGAGCAGGGCGAAGAGCCGTTGGCAAGATTCATCAAGGAAGAAAAAAGCCTCTCCTCCGCCCCCTCCCCAAGTGGGGAATAGCCTTCCCCGCCCCCTCCCGAAAGGGAAGGGGAGTGATTCGCTGAACTATCAACTCGTGCACTTGTCACCTCGTGAACTTGTGAACTCGTGCACTTGTCAACTAAAAATCTCGTCACCTTGTGAACTTGTGAACTCGTGCACTCGTCAACTAAAGAACTTATAAACTCACAAACTAACAAACTAAAAAACTCATCCATGAAAGCATATATCAAATTAGAATTACATTTTTTTGAAAACCCTAAGTTTATCACACTTCGCGAAAAAGAAGGCTGCGCTGGCGAGGGCTGCGTGCTCGAGCTGATACGCTATCTGCGCGTTTGTCCCGAAGGTATGGGATGCCAAGCGGCTTTGAGAAATATTGCGCGAACCTGTAAGAAGTCGAAAAACTATTTGCTGCATATCATCAACGACTATGAAGTTTTTACCACCGTGGACAACGAATATTTTTATTGTCCATATCTGGAAAAAACATTACAAAATATCAAGAATAATAACAAGTCAACAGTGGAGAATGGTGACACTTCCAACGAACAACCGTTGGAGAACCGTGAGAGAACCGTTCAATTTACCCCCTCGCAAGTGGTTGATAATCAGCACCCCTCCCTATATATCAATAATATCAATAATATCAATGATATCAATAATATCAAAAATATCAATCATCCGACGACGATGCGCGCAAGAGACGACGCCGACGACGAGAAGAATAAAAATCATATCGCTCAGCCCACGCCACAACAAACCGCTGCCCCCATGCCTCCCTCGCCACCAAAACAAGCTGCCGCCGCACCAAAGCAGCCAGTCTCGCCACCAGAGCAAGCGGTCTCGGCATCGAATGTTTCGCCACGCCCTGCCGCACCACCGTCTGCTGCCGATTGTCAACATGAGTTAAGGCGACTAAATGCATGTAATAAGTCCGTTAAAGCAATGACTTTGAACGCTTATCCACATGCTTCAACCTCCCACGAAGTAGCCGAAAAGAAGGCGAAGTTGCAAAAATGTGAGCAAGATATTTTGAACCATTTGTACGGAGATGCCGCTTTCATGATGAGCTTGCAGAGTCTCACGGGACTTTGTGTGTATCGCAGTGCCAAGACCCGATATTACTGTTTGCAGTGGTTTCGTATGATTCGGCATTCGCAGGGGAAACCCATTGTGGATGAGGAGGATGCGAAGAGGCACCTTCTGGCATTGCTCCAGAAGGGCCGAAAGACGCGCAACGATTTTCATCGTTGGCACAACGATCAGTTGCAGCCTTAGCTGCGAGCGATGTTAAGCACGCAGATGTCGTAGTGCCATGTGTCGATTTTGCGCCTTGTTGGGCTTGCAACTCACGTGTAGCCAGATGACACCAAACTTGCTGTGCTCGAAGAGCAATTGGTCGAAGTTGCAGTGTGTCAGGATGAAATCGAAGTAAGCCTGCCCCTGTTGCTCACTCTTCAGACGGATGTCGGCAGCCTGTCCATACATATGTTGCGAGTTGCCCACACCGTGGAGCAGCTGGTTGAGGAGCGGACAGCGATAGCCACTGTTGATGAAAATGGGACCAAACTCCTTGCGCAAAGGTTCTAAGACCTCTTGGCAGAGGATGCGCAGGTTTCGCATCGTGGCACCGTAGGGCATGTTGTTGATGTGATACTTGTCGGCGGTTGCCGAGTTTACGAGTTCGTGGAGCGAGAAATGCTTGCTCAGTTGTTGTGTTTTCATGGTTTCTTTGAGTTATTAATATCAACTCAAAGGTAGTGTTTTCCTGATAGCTGAGAGAACGAAATCAATAGGCTTCGCAGATGAAAAGCGGCAGCAGACGTGTACACCGTTCTTGGAGAAACACGGCTCTTTCATTTAAGGACATTGTTGTTTAACAACGAATGAAACCAATAAAACAAATCAACGAAATAAGACGATGAACGCAAGCGTTCTGCGAATGAAACAAATCTTTCTACATCAACATGTTGTGTGTCTCTGCTAAATTCGTTTCATTCGAAGAACGCCAGCGTTCATTGATTCCAGCAATCGGATTTGTTTCTTTTGTTCAATTTGTTGTTAAAACAAAAGAACATGATAGTTTTTGACAATAAACGACCTCTTAAATGAAAGAGCCGTGTGCCATTCGAGATACGACCCCATTCGAGTGGCATACCCTGCCGAGCGTACAAAAAAAAGCCTCATCAGCTCCGTAGAGCGGATGAGACTTATGGTGTACTATCTTCGGCTTGCTTAATATTCGTCTATTTTCAGCTTTTTGCGATAGTTGTCGAGTTTTCGTTGCAGTTGCTTCTTCACCTTGGCATAGCGTGGGTCGTCAATGAGGTTGTGATGTTCCAATGGGTCGGTTTGCAGGTCGTACAGTTCATCGTAATTGATGTCGGGGTCGTTGCCGATATATCCACTGTGCAGCATGCCCATGTATCCGTTGTATTCGCGTGTGCCCGGTATGCGCTGGTATTTGTTTTCTGCCACTGCCCGCTCACTTCCTTTTCCGTAGAAGTGCACCAATTTGTAGCGTTCGGTGCGCACACCGTCGTGCTTGCGCACCATGTGCCATGCGGGGTAGTCGTAATAATGGTAGTACAGGTCGTGTCGCCAACGGGTGGAGTCGGCTCTGAAGAGCGGTTTGAGCGAGCGTCCCGGCATTTCCTTCGGTTTCTTCACGCCAGCATAATCGAGGAAGGTGGGAGCGTAGTCAATGTTCTGCACGAGTTGATGCGACACGCTACCGGGTTTTATCTCCTTGGGATAGCGCACAACGAGGGGTGTTCGGAAACTTTCTTCGTACATGAAGCGTTTGTCGAACCAGCCGTGTTCGCCCATATAGAAACCTTGGTCGGAGGTGTACACCACGATGGTGTTGTCGAGCAGTCCGTTCTTGTCAAGATAGTTGAGCAGCTCGCCCACACTTTCGTCCACAGAGTGTATCACTGCCATGTAGTCGCGCAGGTAGGTTTGGTATTTCCATTGTCTGAGGGCTTCGCCTTGCAGATTGGCGGCAGCAAAGTCTCGGCTTCGCTGTGTGTAGTATTGTTGTATGGCAGGTTTCTGTTCGTCGTTCAGTCGGTACCATTCTCCGAACACTCTACTACCGTCGGGGTTGTCCAAGTGCTTGGTGTCTACCTTGAGGTCCGACTGTAGGGTCATGTCTCGTCCAATGTCCATGCGCTGTGTTCGGGTGGCACTACCTCGGGTACTGAAGTCGTCGTTCCATGAGTGTGGCAAAGGGAAGGTGACGTTGTCATACATTCCCATGTTTTGTATGGCAGGCATCCAGTTGCGGTGGGGCGCTTTGTGATGCACCATGAGACAGAAGGGTTTTTGCTTGTCTCGACTGTCGAGCCATTCTATGGCGTGCTTGGTAATCAGTTCTGTGGTATATCCTTGCTCGCGAACATATTTATTATGGGTGCGGTTGCTGCGGAAATCGGGGTTGAAGTAGGGACCTTGATCATCGAGTATTTGGTAATAGTCAAAACCTTTCGGGTTGCATATCATGTGCCATTTACCCACTACTGCAGTCTGATAACCAACTTGTTGCAGCAGTTCGCTAAAGAATGTCTTTGTGGTGTCTATGCCTTCTGCCAATTGTCGCTGTCCGTTTTGGTGGCTATAGAGTCCGGTGATGAGGCAGGCTCTGGACGGGGTAGAGATGGAGTTTTCTACAAATGCCCTGTCAAAGCGCATGCCTTCACGAGCAATACGGTCGATGTTGGGCGTTGGCGTTTGGCGAAACACCTTGCTACCGTAGGCACTGATGCATTGGTAGGCGTGGTCATCGCTCATGATGTAGAGGATGTTGTGGCGTTGATGATTTTGTGCGGTGGCTTGCAGTGCTAAGAGGAGCAGCGAGCCGGGGAGGGAGTAGTGGGTGGACATTAGTTTACGAGTTGACAAGTTTACGAGTTGACAAGTTTACGAGTTGACAAGTTTACGAGTTGATGAGTTTTTGAGTTTTTTAGTTTTTTAGTTGACGAGTTGACAAATTTACGAGTTGACGAGTTTTTTTTGAGTTTTTGAGTTTTTTAGATTTATAGTTTTCTATATTTCTAATTTAATCCAGCTGCAAATATACTAAAAACACGTTAAACAGGCGATATTTTTTTCAAAAATCTATCCTCAATGGTCAAAAAATGAGAGGACATAGTAAATGATTTGTGAGTCAGCCAGTTCTGAATATTCGACTAATCGGGGATAAGCCCGCCAAAAGACGGACTTTTGCCAACTTTGGACAGAGCAGCGTTACTAAAACATTACCCTATATCCAAGTAGGAAGGAATGGCAAAAACGGTAACGAATGGGCTAATCCCCACTGAAATCTTCTGCAAAGATAGCCCAATAAAGGGAGAATGGGAAGAAAAAAAGCAAAAAAATGAATGCTTGGAATCTTTCCCGTCAAAGTACAATGAATTGCGTATCAGCGGATAACCTGACAATAAATAGTTTTGTAACTTATAAAAGCCAGAGTTATGCGAAGTACGTTTAAGGTTCTGTTCTACCTCAAAAAGAACGCCCCGAAGAAAGACGGTTCCGTTCCCGTGATGTGCCGTATCACCATCGACGGAACTATTGCACAGTTCAGTTGCAAATGTGGCATTTCCCCCAATCTTTGGGATGTCAAGAGCAACCGGGCTTCGGGTAAGAGTGCCATGGCATTGGAAACCAACCGCTTCTTGGACAAGATTCGGGTGGGTATCAATGCCAAATACAAGGAGATTGCCGAAAGGGATAACTATGTAACGGCGGAGAAAGTAAAGAATGCTTTCTTGGGTCTGGAGATGCGGCACGAGACACTGCTTACGGTCTATGCCCAACACAATGAAGATTTTGCCAAGCAGGTATCTGCTGGTCTGCGCCGCGATTCCACATACCAGAAGTATTGCACCGTTTACAAGCACTTGGAAGAATTCATCAAGACACGCTACCGTCTGAGCGATTTTGCCCTGCGAGAGCTTACTCCGGCATTCATCACAGACTTTGAGATTTTCATCCGCACGGAAAAGCAGTGCTGCCACAATACCGTATGGATCTACATGATGCCTTTGCGCCGAATGATTACCATTGCCCAAAATCACGGCTGGATTGTTCGAGACCCGTTCGTGGATTACAGCATCTCTGCCGAGAGTACGGAAAGAGATTATCTGACCAAAGATGAGATACGCCAAATGATGGATTTGAAGTTTCGCCGCAAGTCTATGGAGTTGGTGCGTGACCTGTATGTTTTCTGTTGCTTTACCGGTTTGTCGTTCACCGATATGAAGAACCTGACTAAAGACAATATGCAGACTTCATTCGACGGCAAGTTGTGGATTATGACCAAGCGACAGAAGACGGGCGTGGAATCCAACATCATGCTGATGGACATTCCTATGAGGATTATCGAAAAGTATGACGGCATGGCAAAGGAAAATTATCTCCTGCCCGTTCCGCAGTACATTACCGCCTGCAAGAACCTCAAAACAATCATCGGGCTTTGCGGAATAGAGAAGAACATAACGTGGCATACCAGTCGCCATACCATGGCAACGGAAATTTGTCTGACAAACGGCGTTCCCATCGAAACGCTTTCCAAGATGCTCGGGCATACCAATATCCGCACGACACAAATCTATGCCAAAATCACCCATGAAAAGGAAAGCCGGGACATGAATACCCTTTCCGACAAGTTAAGCCGGATAGAACAGTTTAGCGGCATCACCATATAATAAGGAGGAATGTTTATGAAAAGAGAAATCATAACCATTGGAGAGAACGGAAGTGTACAAGTTCCTGCGACTGCCGTTTGAATGTCAACTTGCGAGATTGCCGACCTGCTCGGGGCATTCTCCGGCAAGGTGAACGCACAAATCAAAACGATATTCAAAGAAGAACACTTCTCTTGAAACAGAGAAAATGCCCCCCTCCATAAGGTTAGTTTTATGAAATTATCCGACATGGGATTCATCATTGTGTTAGCTTTCTACTTTCAGCCATTAGGAACAAGAGTGTTCCATCAAAGAGGTGATGTCAGAACTAAGAGGGTATATACTCACGTATTAGTTTTTATCTACGTGACAAACTATTCTGCGAAATAGAGTGATATAATAAATACTTATATCATAAAAATAATTTCGTGTTTTCTTTGGTGAAAACACGAAAAGTTGTACCTTTGCGAAAACTAAATATGTTTTTTATACTTTATTGCTATGATATTACGACTCGTGGTACGATACTCAAAATCCATTAAATAGTAAGAATCGTTGCAATAATAAAAATAAAACCTCAAGGAAGAATGTAAATTTAAAAGATAATGATATGAATGATTTAAAGAAAAAAGGTCATGATATTAATATTAAAGGAATTGTTATTCATCAAGTAATCAAAGAAGCACATTCAAAGATTTGTTCATTAAAACTTGCTGATAAACCAATATCCCCTACTGATAAAGAAAAGATATTTGTTGCAAACATAAAGGAGGCATATTATAAAAAATCCTCACCGACCTATGGTATTTTTGGGGAAAACGATACGAAATTCAAGGATCTGCTTCAAGAATATTGTAAAAATAAAATCCATTTTCACGAATTCTCGCAAAAGGCCACACAGCATTACAAAGTTATTATTTCTCGCGTTTCTCCTGCAACAGGAGGACATATTATCTATATTCATTACTCAAATATAAATGAAAAAAACGAATACTTATTAGTATTGACGACAAACAACAAAGAGGGATTTGCGATAGATGACAACCTGAATATTAAAGATATAAAAAGCCTCGACTTAAATAAAATCGATGTAGCATGTTTGATTAATATTACAAAATGGAGTAATATAACAAATAGTCAAGATACCTATTCAAAAACCTATTTATCTTTTGTAAGAGGTAACAAAAGTGTTAGTCAATATTTTATGGCTTTCATTGATTGCAATGATAACACAACAAGCACAGAATCTACGAAACGATTAGTAAAAACGCTTGATGCATATTGCAAATTAAAGAGGTATGATAGAGATGTTTCTATAAGAAAAAAGAATGATGTTTTTGAGTATTGTTTAGATTGTATTACAAACAGGAGAGAAATACAACTAAATGCAATTTCGGCATTATTAGATAACGAAAATCCCGACGAATTCAAAGAGTATGCTGCGCAAGAAGATAACGGTGTCAGTGAAATAATTAGTGGTGATAAAACACAATTGCGAAAAATGCGATACACGTATTATAAAAGCGACAATCTAACTATCATTTTTGATAATGACCAATTAGATAAAACCGTTTTTTATAACAAGAAAACAAAACAATTGACATTTAAGAAATTACCAGAAAAACTAATTAATGAATTAGAGAAATGATGCTAAAAAAACTTGTTGATATTATAGACAACTCCAGATGTGAAATAAAGGGTGGAACATTGTTTTGTAGCGATTGGATTGTTACTGATAATCAGATTTTGATTGATTTAAATAAGCATAACTGTTTTGAACAATCCATATTTATTGATGATATTAAAATCAATAGTTCTGTTAGTCTTGAATTATCTATTTCTGAATTATCAAAAATTGGTTTTTACGATTCATGCGAATATTTTATTTTAAAGAATCGATACGAAAGACCTGACACTCCTTATTATATTTATGAGCTAAAAACATTTGATACCGATAGCCATATTTTCATAAAACAATATACATCAATACAAAACCTGATATCATCAATAAAGAGAGTTGCAAAACATACGTTTCTTGATATTGAAATAGAAAATGCAATTATCTCAAATGAAAAGTTATCTGTAATAATATCTTTTGATTATTCTTCTGATGCACTTCTCTCAATTGATACTGATAGATTATCGAAAATAGATTTGATAATTAAGACATTAGATGGAGATAATTTAGAGAAACGTAATCTTTTCACAAATGAAATCATTGATTTTATGCAGAGAAATGTAACAGATAAAATTGATATTTTGCTCGTAAATATTGATGATTTGTATAATAATTGTGAAAGTGCATATTCTTTCTATATAAGTAATTATTCCTCCAATAAACTAAAGTTTGAAATTGATTCAAAAGCAATAGAGTTTACTCAAAAAATACAATCTGTAATCAATGAAGCCCAAAGCCGATTAATAGCAATTCCTTCTGCTTTTGTATTAGCGGCATTAGCTATGGATTTTGAAAAATCACAATCGCCAAAAAACTATGTGACCATAATAAGTCTTTTTGTTTTTGCACTTTTAATACAACTATTTATTAATAACCAATACACGATATTGAAGTTTATTAACGAAAATATTGATGAGTTCAAGCAATTATTTAGCAATGGTAAAAATAATAAACTGTTGCTAGAGCGATTTTTAATTGTAGAAAAAGCACAAAAAAACAAAAATGTAGATTCATTATTATTAATGTAATTCTTTGGTTTATCCCAATAGTACTATTAATATTGTTTATTATACTTAACAGCAATAATTCATGTCAGCAGCAATAATAAATATAGCTTTACATTTAGTTGGCAATAAAACAAATAACGAAAATTTTGTGATTTCAAAATCTATAATGATGATAGATTATGAAATAAAAGATCTTCTTTTAAACTATTTCCTCTCTTCTTTTACTTCCGAAGAATATTATCAACTCTATCACGAGAGTGATTTGGTGTTGAATGAGGTTTATACCTATGTCTCCAAAATTTTCGATGAGCCTGAGCAACTTTATGAACAATCGGTAAATCTGACAAAACATTTGTATGAGCAAAGCACCCACCCAAAAATCAAAGGCGGAGAGTTTTATACTGTCTATTTTAAAGACTGTATATTAGATGGAGAAACTCTTGATGCGGTGGGCTTGTTCAAGTCTGAGAATAAGGATACTTTTTTGAAAGTATTGCGCGAAAATGGCAATTTCAACTTGGAGAGCGATAAGGGTATCAATATTAAAAAGTTGGACAAAGGCTGCCTAATTTTCAATAAGGACAGAGAAAACGGATATGTAGTTGCTGTGGTTGATAATACCAACAAGGGCGTAGAAGCTCAATACTGGATTGACGATTTCCTGCATGTCCGCCAACGTAAAGACAAATATGCTAATACACAAAATTTTATGGCGTTAGCAAAAACCTTTGTAACCAAAGAATTGCCTAAGGAATTTGAAGTTTCCAAAGCAGACCAAATTGATTTGCTTAACAAGTCATTAGATTTTTTCAAAGAGAAAGAAACTTTTGATATTAATGATTTTGCCCATGAAGTAATTGCTCAACCCGAAGTGATTGAAAGATTTCATCAGTATAAGCAGGAGTATGAGACTCAAAGTGATATTGTCATTGATAATCAGTTCGAAATTTCCGAATCTGCTTGTAAAAAGCAGCAACGTTCCTATAAACGGGTTATCAATTTGGATAAGAAAATCCAAATCGTCATTGCTGGCAATCGCCAAAATGTAGAACAGGGAGAAGATGAGCGTGGAAAATTTTACAAGGTGTATTATAAAGATGAAGATTGAATTGTGCGAAAAGATATTCGTGTTTTTATAGGAGTAAAAACGAATTTATGAACGAAAATATTTCAGAAATAGTAAGAAACAAAATAGAGAAAACGGATTATGGTATCGTGTTTTCCGCAAGCGATTTTCCTGTTGAAGTTACCAAGCAAAAATCAGTAAACAAGGTCTTGGAAAACTTGACTAAAGCTGGTGAAATTAGACGTTTGTCAAAAGGGCGATATTATAAAACCAAAATGACAGAGTTTGGTGAGCTCATACCAAGTAGTTATCAGATTGTAAAGGACTTACTGGAAGAGAACGGCAAACTGATTGGTTATATTACAGGATATCAAATTTTTAATGAACTTGGATTAACTACACAAGTTTCTGCCATTTTGCAGATAGGAACTATCAAAGATAAGAAAAGCACAAAGCGTGGTTATTACAGGATAAAATTTGTGAAGCAATGGAATACGATTACAAAAGAGAATATCCCTCTTTTACAATTGCTCGATTGCCTTCGTTTCTTCAAAAATATTCCTGACACTAACCCTGAAGGTAACTGTAAAAAACTCTTGGGACTATTATCTAAGTTGAGCGAAATTCAACGCAACAAAATAAAAAAACTGGCTTTAAAATACACTCCGCAGACAATTGCGTTATTGGGCGCAATGCTTGAAGTGTTGAATCCGAACGAAGATGTTCTAATATTGCAAACGTCGCTTAACTACCAGACATTTTATAATTTATCAATTCCGCAAGAAGTATTGCCTAATCAAAAGAAATGGAATATAAGATGAGACTGCACGAAAACCAAACACTGTTTGCCCAATTACTCAATTTTGCAGCAAACGTCCTGAATATAAGACCCGAATTTATCGAGAAAGACTATTGGATTACTCGTGCGTTACAGAGAATGTCTCAAAATGTCAATGCTGAGAAAGTCGTTTTCAAAGGAGGAACGTCCCTCTCCAAGGCATACCGTCTAACCAATCGCTTTTCTGAGGATATAGATATTGCTGTCATTGATGCGGATTCTTTTTCTGGGAATCAACTAAAAACATTTATAAAACGACTTGCTAAGGATATGTCTGCCGACCTAAATGAACTTGTCGTACCCAATGTAACAAGTAAAGGTTCTCGCTTCTACAAGGCAATTTATCAATATCCAAACTTGGTCGGACTAACTTCTTCCGCTGTGAAAACAGGACAGATTCTAATTGAGGTCAATACTTATGCGAACCCATATCCATACATCAATAAGGAAATGAGTTCGTTTCTGACAGAGTATCTTATAACTATCGGCAGGATAGATTTGATAGAACAATACAAATTGAAACCTTTCTCAGTCAATGTTTTGGACAAACGGAGGACTATTGTAGAAAAATTGGTTTCACTGTTTCGTTTCTCATTTGAGGCTGATACCATTAAGTCTTTATCTTCGAAAATTCGTCATTTCTATGATTTGTATTATTTGATAAACGATGATGAATGCTATGATTATATTCAATCGACAGCTTTCCAAAGCGATTTCCAAGAGTTATTTATACACGACCAACAACAATTTTCCGAGCCTAACGGGTGGTGTATAAAAACTGTCAAGGATTCTCCTTTGTTTAAAGATTTTCAGGGTATATGGATGAAACTTAGTCCTAATTATCGGAAAGAATTAACGCCCTTAGCATTTTCCGAGATTCCTAACGAAATGTTGGTAGCGGAAAATTTTACCAAAGTCTTAAATAATTTATTGATTCAGTAATGCACATAGATAAGATATTAAGCGATATTGTAGCTATCGAACACGGATTTCAACATATCCTTGATGGGGCTGATGAAATCCTTTCTGCACACTCAAAGGAACTTTGCTTTGAACTAGCCGTTGAATTGTTTGAGCACGAAGCCTATCAAGCCCGAATGTTGGCAACAACAATATTGGGCAGATTGGCGACAGCGAATAATGATGCACTTCATTTTCTGAAAGAACAGGTAAGCACTGATGAAAATTGGCGTGTGCAGGAAATGCTTGCAAAGGCTTTTGATGAAGTATGCAAACACAGAGGATATGAAGCGTCCTTGCCACTCATCGAAGAGTGGATAAATAGTGATAATCCGAATGTTGTCCGTGCAGTAACGGAGGGATTGAGGATTTGGACAAGTCGCCCATTCTTCAAAGAGAACCCATCGGTTGCCATTGCCCTAATCAGTAAGCACAAAGCACACGAAAGCGAATATCTTCGGAAATCCGTTGGAAACGCTTTAAGGGATATAAGCAAGAAGTACACAGAATTGATACGGCAGGAAGTGCAGCAATGGGATTTATCCAATCCTCGAATTATGTTCACTTACAAACTTGCAGCAAAGTTATTAAAGTAAAAAAGATATATCAATGAAACAGAAAGTATTATTTATCATATTGAATGAATACACGGATTGGGAGGGAGCTTTTCTCTCCACAGCTCTTCACGTGGGCGTGATACCGGGCGGTGAAATAAAGTATGAAGTGCATACCGTTGCCCCGACATCGGACACAGTCTGTTCCATTGGAGGTTTCAGAACTTTGCCCGATTATTCTTTTGAGAATATGCCGAAAGATTATGCCGCATTAGTGCTTATCGGCGGCAACCGTTGGGACTCGCCTGAAGCAGAACTTGTCGTACCTTTGGTACAGGAGGCTTTGGATAAAGGTAAAATCATCGGGGCGATATGTAACGGGGCTTCGTTTCTATGTTTGCATGGTTTCCTAAACAACGTAAAACATACGGGCAACGGTCTCGACCAACTTAAACAATGGGATGGAATCGGTTACACTAACGCAGAGAATTATGTGGAAGCACAAGCTGTTAGTGACAAGAATATTGTTACGGCAAATGGTGTCGGACATTTGGAATTCACTCGAGAGATGCTTCTATTGCTGGAAGCCAATACTCCCGAAAACATTGCTTCATGGTATGATTTCTATAAAAACGGATTTGTGAGATAAAATTATTTTTCTGAAATACTAAACTTTATGATCGTAATGTCAAACATAAAAGCCACGTTTCCGTGCAATTTACAGAGCGTTTGGCAAGTCGTAACATCGCTAACAGACTATTCGTGGAGAAGTGATGTTGAAAAGATAGAGGTCATATCAGACACGCAATTTGTAGAAATAACGAAGAGGATATAAAACAACTTTCACGGCAACAAGACAAGAACCTTGTTGTCGATGGGAGTTTGACATGAAGAATGACAATATGAAAGGACATTGGGTCGGTGTTTTCAGTGGCAATGAAAAGAATGCTACGATTGACTTTACAGAACACATTGAGCCTAAGAAATGGTTTATGATTCCGTTTGTAAAGATTTATTTGAAATATCGGCAAGCTCGGTATGTCAGAGATTTAAGGAATGTGTTAAAAAAAGGATGACCATAGAGTTTTGGAAACCATTATGACGAAATTAAAATTGATAATGATACTTCTCCCCGTTGTATTCATGCTTCACGAATACGAAGAGATTATCATGTTTAGGCATTGGCTTGACAGAAATAGGGACGAATTGAAAAGGCGTTTCCCTCAATTCGAGCAGTTTCTTGCACGCAGGGGACATTTTGATTATTCCACAGCCACATTTGCTATTGGGACTGTCCACGAGTTCATTCTGATTTCCCTCATTTCTTTCTGTACCGTATGGTTGGATGCTTATCAATGGTGGTTTGCTGCATTTGCAGGGTATTCCCTCCATCTTATAGTACATCTTGCTCAATGGGCAATATACCGAAAATATATACCTGTTATCATTACCACAATCTTGACTTTGCCTTATTGTGTCTATGCCTTTGTTGAATTGGCAAAGACTTCCATTCTATCTCCTTTGCAGATGTTCTTATGGTCAGTTGTTGGGATTATCCTAACAGTGCTTAGCTTACTCTCTGCTTTTTTCGTGATGAGCAAGTTTCAACAATGGCAGGATAGACATTGAGAGTGTATTGTCAAGAATAAAATAAGTACAAGAAATGTCCCAATTACCCATCCATAGAAGTTCACAGCTCTCAGATTTCGGAGTCTATCTTAAGAGTGTCGTCTCCCAGACATCGGCACCTTCGGAAAGATACGCTTTCTCCCATACTGACGATTATTATTTCTTTGGATTCATAGAGGATGGGCAATGCCGTCTGGATATTGATTTCAAGGAATACGCTTTCGGGAAAGGAAGTTTGGCTATCATCCGTCCGGGACAGGTGCATCGCATCATTGATGCTTCCAATCTTTCTGCAAAATTTCTCATTATCGACTCGGTACTGGTGGATAAGGAGGAAAAACGAACGCTTGAGAGATATGGTTGTCCCCAAAGACAACTATCCGACATATCGGAACTGAAACTATTACTATCGCTTCTTGACCGCAAATTGGGTTGTATGGAAAATCCATCTGCCAAAGCAATAGTTCAGCGACTGACCACCGTCATCGTGGGATTGGTCGTGGATAACGTTGCGAATACAATGATAGCTCAATCCGAATTTCAGAGTACTATGACCAGACACAAGGAAATAGTATGGGAATTTCGGGATTTGCTGGAAAACAATATTCGAATTAACCGTTCGCCATCATTCTATGCCGGACGGCTGAACATTACCGTTGCCTACCTGAATGAGGCGGTAAATGCTGTTCTGGGGACAAGCGTGAGCCGTCATATTCAAGACGAGATTATTTTGTTGGCAAAGCGGAAGTTGGTCTATACGACAGCCTCCGTCAAGGAGATAGCGCATAGTCTGGGATTTGACGATTACTCCTACTTTACACGACTGTTTACTAAGGTCGCAGGAGTCTCTCCCACGCTTTTCAGAAAGAATTACCACGAATAGTGCTATTATCACCGTTGTCCGTCTATTGCAACAGCCTGTATCCCTCCGTACCTTTGCAGCGGAATTTATTCACTTAAAAAGATACAGATTATAAAGATGAACAACGCTGTAAATATTCTACAAGAAGGAAGTATGATGAAAGCCCTGACAAAGTTGGGGATACCTATTGTCATCGCAATGCTGATTATGGCAATATACAATGTGGTGGACACTTTCTGGGTTGCACGTCTGGGAACTCTTCCCGTTGCCGCCGTATCGGTTGTTTTTCCTCTGTCGCTGTTGTTTCTCGGGATAGGGCTGATGTTCGGTGTCGGCGGCGGAGTGTATGTATCCCGTCTGTTGGGGGCAAAGCAGATTGTCAAGGCAAGTCAGGTCGCTTCCGTCTCAGTGGTTACTTCTGTGATTTTGGCTGCCCTCATTGCCTTTATGTGCAATGCGTTCCTGCCGGACATCCTGCTGTTTATGGGAGCAAACGAGGGTATGATGCACTTGGCAGAAGCATACGGCAGACTCTTCATCATCAGTTGTGTCATAGGGGCATTGAATGTGTCGATGTCCAACATCATTGTTTCACAAGGTGCATCGAAAACATCTGCAATGGCAATGATTATCGGCTCTATCGTCAATGTTGCATTAGACCCCTTGTTTATCTACACTTTCAATTGGGGCGTGGAAGGTGCGGCATGGGCAACCATTCTTTCAAGAATTATCACGACAGCCATTTATATTCGCTTCTTCCTCTCGAAAGCAGAGGTGAAAGTATCGTTTACCCTGTTCGCTCCCACGATGAGAATGTATGCGGACATCATCAAAATAGGCATCTCGATGCTCTTTCTGCAATTGCTCCAGACCCTTTCCATCAGTCTGTTGCAGAGGGCTGCCGTGAAATATGGAGCGGAGGCTGTCGCAGCGGTGGGTATCGTTCTGAAGATTGTAACATTGGGAACAAACGTGGTCTTCGGGTTTGTCAAAGGACTGCAACCGATGACTGGCTATAACTACGGAGCAGGCAACTTCCAACGATTAAAGGAAGCAGTGCGCTGTTCCCTGATACTTACAACCTCGTTTTGTGTGCTTTGGAGCATACTCATAATGGGATTTACCTCTCCTGTCATCAGTTGTTTCGGCAAAGACGAAACTATGCAGGGAATTGCAAGGATAGCCCTTCGAGCCAATACGATTATATTCTTCACTTTTGGATTTCAATTTGTGTATTCCACGCTATATATGGCAATCGGAAGAGCAAGGCAGAGCCTTCTGCTCAATATCGGACGACAAGGGCTGTTTTTTATCCCTGCCATATTACTGCTTCCATCATATTGGGGACTGAATGGTGTGCTTTATGCCCAGCCTGTCGCCGACATCTTTGCAACTTTGATGACACTGTTCTTTGCCGTCCGAATTCACAGGGAGATAAGCCATCAATCACATCTCACAACAGAGAATCTACAATGTTGAACATAAAAGATATGATTATGCTAAGACTTACTCAAACGGAAGACTTTAAGACAATAATCTCTTTATGCTCTACAAAAGGACAGATACAAAAAGCGTCAGACAACTTTATTCTGAGGATTATTGCCCTATGTGATGCAGAAGGAGATTCGGTTTCATTGTTTCGTACCCTCCGTTACACACGCTTTTGCCTGCAACCCTTGCAAAAGGGGGATTCAATGGAAGGAGAGGGGAAAAAATGTAAAGAAACTGCTCTTTGTCATTGACACGGAGCTGGAATTAGTGAAGATGCGAATGCAGGGACTTCTTCCTGCTTTGCCCGTCAAACCCGCCAAGAAACTCTGTTGGACAGGCAAAGCAACAGATTTAGTTGAACTCCTTTATTCTCTCGACACCTGCGACTGTATCAACAACGGAGAAATAGGTGTAGAGAAGTTGGCAGACACACTTTCTGAAATCTTCGGTGTGGAAATCAAGAACTGCTACAACGTCTATATGAATATGAAGCGTCGCAAGGATGACAGTCGTACCTATTTCCTTGATGAACTCCGTGAGAAACTCAATAAGCGTATGGTGGAGAGCGACCTGAAAGGTGGCAAGTTCAAGAAACGGTAATTGCATTCAAAAGATTAATCAGGCTTTCCTCTCATTTCGGGAAGCTTGATTTTCTTTCATTGAGGAATAACAATACACAGTAAAAGGCTATTGCCGATGTTGCCATTTCTCCTGAAACTCACGAGTAAGTTGTACGATTTCCCCTCCGATAATAGCCAATTCAAGCGTCAGTTTCTCCAACTTGGCGAGCATTGCGAAGGCTTTTTTCTCGGTAAAGTTGCTCTTCAAAGCGACAACTGTCTGGTTATAATTCACTCCCACGCTGCGAAATTGCCCGTACAAAGTCGTCAGTTTCTGATAATAATCCAGCAGGGAACGCTCCACTTTTATCACCCGAAAGGTCTCGTTAAAGACCCTTGCCTTGATGAAAGTGGCTTTATTTTGAAGCCCCGATTGCTTGAACAGCGTCAGGAAACGAGCAAACTCGGTGTCCGTAAATCGAACCATACAACAATGGTTGGCTCGTTCATTCTTGGGAGGTCGTCCCACATTTCTCTTTGTCATTACTTCGGATTTTAATGGTTTGTAATTCTTCTTCTGGAAATCGAATGTGCTAAACACAATTGAAATCCATCAGAAAGCGTTCACGATAAAATAACCAATCAAGACAACGAAAACTTCTATTCAAGAACACCGACTTCGGAGGTGTTCTGCCCTCTGCTAAGAACAAGGGTTTTGAGTTAGCGAAATAATTTCGGGTAACGCAAGACATACCTTGCTATTTGCACGGACGCAAATAAATTCGTTCTGAAGAACAATATGTTATTCTCTCGAAATGTATGTTTTCAGAGCCATGAAATACCGACTTATCGCTTGCTGCAAAGTTACTACCTCTTGTCCCCAAAGCCATTGGGTGAAATGAAGCCACAAATAACCAAATCGAAGCCACAAGTACGCACTAAAGAAAATCACGCAGATTACAGCATCACCGGGCCATATATTTGCACTGTCGAATATGTCGGTGAGGGTATGTGTCTTCGATAACATCACGTTTCGATGAGCGATATAGGCGAGGGTGTATGTCAAAGAACATATCCTTGATTCTTTCACTAGAACGTAGAAATGTGCGAAAGCAGATACAATCGAACGATTATATTGATGGACAATAATGAAAATCTCCACAAAAAGGGTATAAATGAAAGGTTGTAGCCCTGCTGATACAAGCCGATTATTGGGCATATCTTCGATAGCGGATATATTCATCTTCATCAGTAAATATACTGACAACGAAATGAACAATGAATTGTATAATAATAAAAATTAAGAAAGTATGACAGAGAATCTAAACGGCAAGGTAGATCCCGTTGCCATCCGAGAACTTATTTCACAGGGTATTCCTATGAAAAGAAAAGAGAGTGAGATGAAACGCTCTCAACCGGAAGCGCAGTGTGTTGAATCGGAACGTCCCAATGACGAACCAATATCAAAGGATTTTTCAAGAGTCCCAAGAAGAGAAAGGCGAAAGTCTGACAAAGGTGATTACGAGTCGCTTTTCATCTGTCGCAACACCTTGAGAAACCGCAAGACCATCTATATTGCCAAAGAGTTGCAGGACACGCTGGCGGAGATAGTCATGTCTATGAGAAATAGGGATATGACCATCGGTATCTATGTGGAAAACATCATCATCTATCATCTTGAGACCTACAAAGATGAAATCAACAGATTGGCAGAGATAAAATTCAAGAAGCTATTGTGAGGCATTTAGCAATGGCTTTTTGTTACTTTTGAGCCGTATCAACTCACTGTCAAAAGTAACGAACTGTTTTTCATTGGGGGACTTTGTCCGCCCGAAGCATAAGAAAGAAAAGGAGCGGTCGGCAAATCTGCCGACCGTTTTACTTCATCTGTTCTTCTTGAATGATTATTTTTGATTTTATGCGGATTCCAGAGGGAGGGAGTTGAGTTTCAACTTTTTCTTTTTCCTTGCTTCTCGCATATCCGACATTTTTTATGCGTCTTTCCGTCGGGTCGGTCGTTTTAGTTTTAGTGGCGTAAAAAGGTAGGGCTTAGGACAAACAAGGTTTTACGGCGAGAATACTACCTGCAATGAAATGGAAGTGTGGAGATTGTCGTCTAAACGGCTTGCCGCCCCGACCTTTTTTGTCAGTGAAAGCCCGAAACTACCTTTGCCGCTGACAACGAACAACCGATCCCGACATAATACACGGGCATAAGTGGAGGATGTGCAGACGGAGAAGCGGGGCGAAAACAAAAAACGCAGTTTTCGAGGACTGCATCTTATCATAAAACGGAATACACAGAAAACAAAAAGCCGCCCCAACGGACGGCTCTACGAAAATAATTTGGAGAAAATTCTTTTTTCTCACGATATACCCTTATCTTTGCAATAGGTTATTCGAGTTGTGCAAAGCGTTGTATATCACTGTTGAAGATAGGTCGCTAAATCATTACCTACTGCATTTCATAACTCATAAGGCTGTTCATAGCCAATTACTTAGACCTAAATGATAGATTTCTTTTAAAAACATATACCTTTGCACAACGTATATTTTTAAGATAAATAGTTATGGAGAAAAATTTGAAACGGTCAACCCTCTGTATTCGTGGGGGTTGGGAACCAAAAAATGGCGAGCCAGTAGAGCCGCCTATCGTGCAGAGTACCACCTTTAAATATGATAATAGCGAGGAGATGGCGCAGTTGTTTGACTTAAAAAAGGAGGGCTATTTCTACAGCAGGTTGCAGAATCCTACCAACGATGTGGTGGCAAAGAAGATTGCACAGTTGGAAGGGGGCGTAGGATGCTTGCTCACTTCGAGCGGACAGGCTGCCAACTTCTTTGCTGTCTTCAATATCTGTGAGGCAGGGAGTCATATTGTAGCTTCTACCGAGATTTATGGTGGCACGTACAATCTGTTTGGTGTGACGATGAAGAAGATGGGCATCGACTGTACCTTCGTCAATCCTGAGGCATCGGACGAGGAAATACAGCAAGCCTTCCGTCCCAATACGCGTGTGATGTTTGGTGAAACGATTTCCAACCCGGGCTGTCATGTCTTGGATATAGAGAAGTTTGCCCGCATTGCCCACAGCAATGGGGTGCCACTGATTGTGGACAATACTTTCGCTACCCCTGTGAACTGTCGTCCTTTTGAGTGGGGATGTGACATCGTGACGCACTCTACCACCAAATATTTAGACGGTCATGCTGCCACTGTTGGCGGTGCTGTGGTAGACAGCGGACAGTTTGACTGGATGGCGCATGCGGAGAAGTATCCCGGACTTTGCACCCCCGATGCGTCGTATCATGGACTGACGTACACAAAGGCGTTTGGCAAGATGGGGTATCTCACAAAATTGGTGGCACAGCTGATGCGCGACCTTGGGTCGATACCATCGCCACACAACTCGTATTTGCTCAACTTGGGATTGGAGTCGTTGCACCTACGCATGGCACAGCACTGTCGTAATGCGCAGCAGATTGCCGAATACTTGGAGCAACAGGAGCAGGTGGCATGGATTCACTATTGCGGACTGAAGAACGATGCACACTATGCACGGGGTCAGAAATATCTGCCCAATGGCTCGTGTGGAGTGATTGCCTTCGGCTTGAAGGGCAATCGGGACACCGCTATTCGCTTCATGGATTCGCTTCGGCTCATCAACATCGCTACCCATGTTGCCGATAGCAGGACGTGCGTGCTGCATCCAGCCAGTCATACGCACCGACAACTCACCGACGAGCAGTTGCGTGCCTCGGGCATCGACCCCACATTGATTCGATTGTCGGTGGGCATCGAAGATGTGACCGATTTGTTGGCAGACATCCAACAGGCATTGGCGAAATGCTAAAAACGTATTTCATAAGCATTTGATGACGATGTGCGGTGGTAATTTATAGAACCAGCCAAAATAACATAGAACACCGAAAAACCCAGCTAACCCCTTGTATCTTTCAGGGTTAGTTGGGTTCTTTCGTTCTTGTCACAAGGAGTTGCAAGCATGGCTCCCTGTCTGTTTGGTGCTACTTCTTTTGTTCTACCAATTGGAGATACAGTCCGTGACGGAACTCGGCTTTCAGTTGTCCGTCCACTCTCACCGCACCACCAACGAGTTGTGCCAAGAAGCGTTTTTTGCCAACCTCATACACACCAGCCGCTCCACGCACGTTGAAGTAGAATAACACCTCAATCTTGCTTTGTTTGCCCTTTTCCTCTACCTTATATTCGAGTATTTTGGGTTGCATCACAAACGCAACAGGCATGAGACTGTAGAATCCGATGTTGCACTTCAAGTCTTGTGGTTTTGCTTTCATCAGCAAGTTTTTCACATCATTATCCTGCACGCTTGGCACGAAAGCCTTGGCAGGCACTTGTTTAATGAGCAGCGTAGAGTCGCTCGTTACGTCCCATGAGATATCGAGCGAGTCGGTTTTGGTGCTTGCTGTCAATGGGTAACTCAAAGGAAACACCAACTTACCCGTGTGTGCGCCTGCCACAGTGCGATATGCCTGTTGCACCTCTTCTTTGGTAATCCTTTTCGTGTTGTCTTCGTTGTCGTTCAGACAAGCTGTTAAACTGAAAGCAAGACATCCTACAACGAAGAGTGATGCCCATGATGTTTTGAAATACTTTTTCATTTTTTTGATTTTAATGGATTAAATTTGAAATATTCTTTGTCTTATAAACACCAAATTCCTATGATTCTTGCATCTCTCCGAAGTTAAAAAATATTAACAACTTAGAGGGTGTGTTATTAGTGATAAATCGTTACAGATTGATTATCAATCATATAAACTTTTTGTTCTTACATTTCGGGATCATCTATCATGGAGACGGATAAAATTTTCTTTCAAAAAGGATTGTGATGTATTGAAAATTTAGTTATCTTTGAGAAAATAATCTAATTGGCGAGAAAAGTACCTTGATGAAAAACAACATCATTTCATAAAAGCAAGCTTGGAGGTATTGTGCATCACTGTGTATGGTCAAGTTCGTAAGGATACTTGTCTTGTCGGTGCGCACTCGTTCGCATCTCGCAGCAGGTCATCGTGTGGACAGTTTCGCATCTCGCAGCAGGTTATCGTGCGGACAGTTTCGCATCTAACGACAAACCGACAAATAAGTGCTGTGTTCTACACACCTCTTTTATATTGGGTATGGTTATTCTAACGGTAAGAAGATCGTTCAAGGTAACACCCACTCCCTTCCTCTCTGCTCCATACTCATTGCGTTATGCTGAATAAAGAGAGGGGGGAGATTTTCTTTTTTTAGTGTTTAGAGATTAGAGTTTAGAGTTGAGTTTTATATGTTCTTGCAATAACAAAAGTTTTAATATTTAAGTCTTACAACTTTAACGATAATTCTTCCTTTATAATCGTGTTCAAAAAATGAGTAATGTTCAAAACTAATGAACAAGAGATAATTAATGAACATTAGATTTGGAATTAACAAAAATGTTCATTATATTTGAAGCGTTCAATACGAATGAACACTGTTAAATGAGTGAACTATATGAATAAAAACAAAGCTATAATTTCAGATGCCATTGACCATTTGAGAGGTTTGGCTAAGTTAAACAAGGTTGTTTATAAAAAATCTCCTATAGGAAATGACTTCTACGATATTCAGATAGAAGGACAAGACTTTCTTTGCATTGTTCAAAACAATGTTATAAAGGCAAACTTATCTATAGTTTTGCAGGCAATGCAGCAGGTACGACCACAAACTGATAAGCCTTTATTACTAATATCGCAATATGTACAACCTGATCTTTATAACTTGATACAGCAAGAAAATATCAACATAGTAGAGCGAAGTGGTAATTGTAGAATCATTGCCCCTCCGTTATTTGTCCACATCAGCGGTCAAAAAAGATTTGAGCAGAAGGAAAAAAGAGGAAAAGCTTTTCATGAAGCTGGTATTAAATTGATATTTTTCTTTTTACAAGATGAAACTAATGTTTCCAAACCCTATCGCCAGATTTGCGACCAGACAGGCTTATCGCTGGGAACAATAAAGAATGTTGTGGAAGAACTGGTTGAGGAGCATTTTATTGTAACGATGGCTTCTAAACGTGTATTGAAGAATCGAGAACAACTGATTGACCTATGGCAAGTGTACTATAACAGGACGTTGAAGCCGAAATTATTGATAAAAGAATTTGAATTAGTGGATAAGCAAGATTGGAAACAACTCAAACTTCCTAACAATATGTATTGGGGAGGAGAAAGTGGAGCTTATTTACATGATGGCTTTCTTATTCCCGAACAATTTGAAATATATGCAGATGCACCCATCAGCAATCTTTTGCTAACTCACAAAGTAAGAATCCAAGATAATGGAAACATCAAGGTTTATCAGAAATTCTGGAAAGATAGTACGAATAGCAATTTGGTTCCTAATTTTCTTATCTACGCAGATTTAATAGGAAGCGGGAACAGTCGTTGTATCGAAGCAGCACAAAAACTGAAGGCGTATGGCATATAAATTGACCAAGGAAGGATTAGGAAACGACCTTTTATTCTCCATCTTACAGGAATTGGAGACATTGGTAAATCTTCCAAATGATGATGCTTCAGCCATTAAAATAAGTCTCTAACCTCTGTTTTTTAAGTTTCTCAAAAAAAAGTATTAAAACTCGTGCAGTCTTTTAGCCATAATCTGCTCCTTTTAATAAAAAGGAAAAGTATATCTATGAAAGTAGATGTTGATATAGACGCATGCAAACGGGGAGAAAGAGAAGCTCTCGGAAATTTATATAAGGCATATTCTGACAGATTGTTGCGGATATGCCTGCACTATGTGACAGATGAAAGCACGGCAGAAGATATTCTGCATGATGCTTTTATTATTATCTTCACCTCCATCAAGTCGCTGAAAGACAACTCAAAATTGGAGGGATGGATGATAACTATAGTAAGGAACCTGTGCCTAAGATTCCTGCAAAGTACAGAAAAAGACGATATTCCTCTATCCAGTCTGGGCCTTGAACTCTTGAGCGAGGAAGATGAGGAGGAAAAGAATATTGACATAAAACTATTGTTGGAGGCGATAGAGTCGTTACCGGATGGGAACAGGGAGGTGTTCAAACTTTCTGTTTTGGATGGTCTTTCTCACAAGGAAATCGGAGAACTGCTTGGTATCAATCCTCACAGTTCTTCTTCACAGTTGTTTAGGGCAAAGAAAATGCTACGCACCATACTGATTAATTATTGGATGCTCTTCTTGCTTCCTATTCTTATACCAGTCTATATCTATTTCGTAACGAAGGACGAGTCTGCCAGCACTTCTGATGACAAGCCAACAGCAGTAAACACTCATAAGGAACTTCCAAGACGGGCTCAAAAAGGCACAGCCCCTCAAAAGAAAGCGCAACCAAACTATTCAATCCCATCAACTACCAACTTGAATGATGATCATATTTTGGCAAAAATAGTTGTTTCTGCTGAAGAGATTTCTTCACAAATAATAACTGATAGTGTAAAATCTGGACAGCAGACAGTACCAATCTGTGTAGATTCCTTACAAAAACATCTGGCAGTAAAGGATATCAGCATAGAAGACTCTGTGTTCCGTATTCCACAAATTCCAGAAGAAAGAATGATGGCATTGAACGAAAGAATGTCGCCTGATGTCCGCAATAAGAAGAAATACCCATGGACATTTAACTTCGGTTATTCTTCCAATGCCGGAGCAAATGGAGCCATGTCCAACCTGAACTACCTGTCGGTAGTAGATTACGCTAACGGTGGGGCTGCGGCAAAACTATATACATGGGATGATTATGCAAACTATCTCGCCCGGAACAATGCCTTGATGGATTCTGTCGAGATGGCAAAAATGTCATGGATAGCACTCAACAATGCAACAGATGGCAACGCATCCTTAGGTGAAAAAGCGCATCACTACCGCCCAAAAACATTTGGATTATCGCTTAATAAGCAATTAAGTTCGCATTGGACTTTTAGCACGGGTTTGACCTATACAAGGTTGAAGTCTGATTTTGAGAGCGAGTTTAATGGTGCAACCTTGTTGAAAACCCAAAAGATTGATTATGTGGGCATTCCTTTGCGATTGACCTATCCTATCTGGAGCAAGGGGCGTTTAAATGCCTATACAACCGGTGGTGTGACATTCGAGATGCCTGTCCACAGTTCGCTTGACAAGAAGTATATCATAACGTCTGACTCGTCATACACGCTGAGGGGTGACATCAAGGCCCGCTATCAGTGGTCTATAAACTTAGGCATAGGTGTACAGTACAAGCTATTCAAGCCGTTCAGCCTGTATTTGGAACCAAATATGTTCTATTACTTTAGGAATGGTAGCGGGCTTGAAACCTATCGCACGGAGCATCCGTTCATCATAACGGTGCCATTCGGCCTGAGGCTTACTTGGTAGATAGATGAAAAAAGGATAAGAAAGAAAAGTCATAAATATAGTGCAGTCTTTTTATAGATTTCCGCTCTTTATAGTAAAGACAAAACTCAAAAGAAAGAATGTATAGTATTTATGACTACATCTATAACGGAATAGTATTTGTCAATAATGTAGTACGCAGACAGCACAAGGAACTCACCTCTTTGA
Source organism: Hoylesella timonensis 4401737 = DSM 22865 = JCM 15640 (assembly GCF_000455445.1). Lineage (GTDB taxonomy): Bacteria > Bacteroidota > Bacteroidia > Bacteroidales > Bacteroidaceae > Prevotella > Prevotella timonensis. The sequence goes on from NZ_HG417090.1 coordinate 277,755, forward strand.
TGATATATTCCACTACTAACTGTCAGTCACGTTGCAAGCACTGTTCCATTTGGAAGAAACCTACGGAAAATATAAGTTTAGAGGACATCATCAAGATAATGAACAGCAAATGTGTAACAAAGCGCACAATGGTCGGTTTGGAGGGAGGCGAGTTTATCCTTCATCCTGAAGCAGACAAGATATTGGGATGGTTCGACATTCATCATCCCAACTATACTTTGCTGTCTAATTGCCTCGCAGTGGATAAGGTTATTTCGTCTGTGAAGAATCATCACCCCAAGCATCTGTATGTTTCACTCGACGGCAGTAGGGAAACCTATCGCTATATGCGTGGCAGGGATGGATATGATAAGGTTATTGAAGTCATAGAGGCGTGCAAAGACATTGTTCCCATATCCCTGATGTTCTGTCTTTCTCCTTGGAATTCTTTTGGAGACATGGAATATGTGATAGATGTAGCCAAAAGATATGGCATAGACGTGCGTATTGGCATATACAGTACAATGTCATTTTTTGACACGACCAAGGACTTGATGGAAGCTGATGATGCGGATTTCATCGGTCAGATACCATCCTCCATACATCAAACGGACGAAAACTTTGACTTTGTTGCCCTATATGACGAGTGGAAGAATAACAGGTTGAAACTTCGGTGTCACAGTATTTTCAGCGAGTTGGTCATCCATTCCAATGGTGATGTTCCTTTGTGCCAAAATTTGGATGTAATCTTGGGCAACATCCATGAGAATACGCTCGATGAGATTTTCAACTCAAAGAAAGCAGGGAAGATTCAGTGCCAACACTCCAAAGAATGTAATCAATGTTGGATCAACTATCATCGGAAGTATGATATTATCCTGTTGAGGAATCTAGAAAAAATACTGCCCAAACGACTGATAGAGTTGTTTTACGGGAAATACCAATGGACAGATGACAGGCATACCACCTATAAGAAGCATTTTAAGAAAATAACCGCATAACGAATGAACATGGGATATTATTTAGATAACATCATTGGTAGATACAAGAATATGCGCAGCATCAGGGAACTGAGACATACCTACACACAGCAATACGCTCTTGTGGGTATTGGAAATCATTGTGTCAGCAACCTGTTGCCTGTCATACAGTATCTGCAACTGCCACTGAAATACATCTGCTGCACCTCGGAGAAAAAAGCCAAGTTGATTTCTCAAAAATACAAGGGGATTAAAGGAACTACTTCCTTACAGCACATCTTGAACGATGATACGGTTTCTGGAGTCTTTGTGGCTGCCAATCCACATGCACATTCGCAGATTGCAAGTGAAGTCATTAAAGCCGGGAAATCTTTATTTATAGAGAAACCGCCATGCGAGAACGAAAGGGAACTGAACTCCCTGATAGATACGGTCAAATTGTATGGGTCACAACATATCGTTGTCGGACTGCAAAGACGATTTGCCCCTGCAACCCAAATCTTGCAAAACCGATTGAGAAGTGAGGGTAAACGACACTATCATTATCGCTATCTTACGGGATTATACCCGGAGGGAGATGCCCTGCTCGACCTCTTCATCCATCCTCTTGACTATGTTACATTCCTCTTTGGCGAAGCAAAGATAAAGTTGGTAGAAACAATGACCTGTAAGGATGGCGGACAGACCTTGTTTCTTATGTTGGAGCATCAAAATATAACGGGGATGCTGGAACTATCAACAGATTACTCTTGGCAGGATGCACAGGAACAATTAAGTATCAGTACAGATAATGGACAATATCTATTGGATAGAATGGAAAGACTTGATTTTGCTCCAAGACACTCTGCTATATTGGGAATCCCCTTGGAAAAAATCTTCCAAAACAAAGCAACCATTGTAAATCTCTACGGAAGGAATGGTTTTGTTCCAACCATTGGGAATAATCAAATCATCTCACAAGGTTTCTTCTCCGAAATTCAGGTGTTTGCTGACATGGTTGAAAACAAGCGTGATGATGATCATGCCTTTGATCTGGAAAGTGTCAAGCATGTTTATACGCTCATGTCAAAAATACATAATTGCACAAGCAAGAAATAGCGAATAATCACGTTTATATAAAACAGTATTCTAAATCCATACATTTATGAAAAAAGTATTTTACTGTCTGATTTGCCTCATTGGGTTATCAGCATGCTCGTCAGAGAATGTCGTACTTGAGACATTAAGAGTTTATGATGTGGCAAACTCCACTTGCAAGTCAAATCTCTCTCCAACAGAAACTCGTATAGATTTCTATTTGGAAAATGATGCAAAACCTGCAACCCTTAGCATTGAATTGGGAAAAGACGGCATTGCCCAATGCGCACTCGAAGATGTGAAAGCCAACTGCGCCGTGAGAAATATTTATGTGAACATCGCTAATCAGGATAATCAGATTACCCTTGTTGTGTATCACAATGTCCTTGATGCGCTTGCAGATTGCATTTGCAAATATGATGTCAATTTTAAGATGAGCAAAGTAATCCCCGGGAATTATCAACTGAAAGTGTACTATGCCAAACCAAATATGAAATATGAAGCTTCCAATATTGCATATAATGGGCAAGTCAATCTCGTGCAGAATAAGAAGGCATATATAACTCTCAATGCTGACAAGGTGTTGCCGGAAATGGAAAGCTTACTTTTGAAAGAATCATAATAACAAGATAAAACCTACTAAAATAATATTGATATGAAAAAAGGTTTATATGTACTACAAGTGCTCATTTTATCGTTGTTATTTATTGGTTGCAACAGCGAAGATGAACAAACGTCAACTCCTATAGTACAAGGAGCGAAAACGGCATTGTTTGCCGTTGGGACAACTCGCATAACAAGGGCTGCTGCAAAGCCCTATCTTTTTACGCTTGAGAATATCAACTCTTTCAATGTGCAGACTCGTGAGATTGTCTTCCAAGATTTTGAGCCTACAAGTCAACTCTTTCCGATTTACCGTAATATAGAAGTACATTCGTATGGCAAGGTGCTGCTTCACATCACAACCTTTGTATCTTCGCTCAATAGTCAAATATTTACAGATTTATCATTGGTCTCGGAATCAGGTAAGTTTTATCTTAGCGACTGCTACCCACGAAACATCGAGAACGACAGTCACTATGCCAAAGATAACAAGGTTATTGCGGAATCACGAGAAAAACGAGCAACAGAATGGGGAGAGTTTCTCTCAATACTCAGAAAACATGGAAAGTTGATAGAATAGTGAATAACGCAAACATATCTATCTAAAGGAGTATGTCTTTATCACGACTTTTAGCCCTTTTTGGTCATCGAGATCAAAAAGGGCTAAAATAGTATTTAAGGGATTGTAATATCCTTATTATAACTTATTTCCGCTTCCTTTTGCGCGTACCTATATTTTTATCCGTTGTGTGTGTGAACAAGGGATAGGTGATAAGTGATAGCTTTTGCAACATAGAAGCCTATCATGAATCATTGACATGCGGAGACAAATGTTGTATCTTTGCATCGTCAGTCAGAGAGATGACTGATTTACATTTATCATATTAACCCTAAAAACACACAAAATTATGGCAGTAATGTACAAGTTGTATCAGAACAACAGAAAAGATTCTAAGACTAAAGGTAAGTGGTATGCACGCGCCATTCATACCCAAATGACAGAAACGGATGTGCTGGCAGAACGCATTCAGCGCAACTGTACTGTAAAACGCAGTGATGTACTCGCAGTACTTTCTGAATTGGTAGAGGTGATGCAAGACGAATTGCAAGCCAGTCACGTAGTGAAGTTGAATGGATTTGGCTTGTTCAAAATAGGTATGCGCACCAAACCCGCCGATACCGCAGCTAAGTTCAACGTCAGCGAGAACGTGGTGAACTTCCGCGTGAACTTCATCCCCGAGATGAAGGGCGGTGGCAAGGGAATGAAACGCAGTCGCAAGTTCTTGGACAAACTTAGTGTACAAGAAGCACCGAAGAACGCTGTGGACACCACCAAACCTGCAACTCCCGCCTCTCCATCGACCAACGGATAAGCGAGTATAGAGAAAGGAAAGAACCATGAAAAACACCAACTGGAAACTCATCATTAAATTGATTATCACGATTGCCACAGCCGTATTGGGCATTCTTAGTCAACAAGATCACGACGTCACAGACGAACGCTGAAGAGCACACGAGTCTGTGAGTCCTTTAGCCAAACAATTGGCTGTTTGGAATGTCTATTTACGGTTTTGTATTAACATTCTTCTCTTGGCAGCAGCGATAGTAGCCATTCTCAGCTGTTCAAGAATCCTCTAAAAGCAAAGAGCCAACTCACAAAAGGGTTGGCTCTTTTTGGTTGTTGGGGATTGTTTTGTTTGATTGTTTGCAGCGTCAGCAAACAGCCTTGTAATAGCAACGTAAAATCACGGAAGAACACGGACATGCTGTCCCACACGGATTTTTATTGATAAAGTCATTTGTTGTTACAACAATCATGTTTTTTGTTTTAACAACAAATTTAACCAATCCAACAAATCCGATTCTCGGCGTTCAATGAACGCCAGCGTTCACCGAATGACATAAATTTAGCAAGACAACAATATTTTTAACAACGAATGAAATTTGTGTCTGTTTTCACGACACGTCCGTGTCGTTCCGTGTCCTTCCGTTGCAACGATGAGAAATATTACTTCCGTTGCCTCATTTGGCTTGAAATTCTGTTGACTTTACTTGAATAAAATGGTTTGCGCGCTGCAAAGACGGGCTGAAAGCCCAAAAGGAATACAGCCCAGGGCAGCGCCCTGGGTAACAGTGAATTAAGTAATTTGCGCTCTGAAAGAGCAACAGGAAGGAACGAGTATTTCACTGGCTCCTGTTGCGCTTACAGCGCGCAAATTAGTTAACTATCACTAACCCAGGGTGTTACCCTGGGCTGTATTCCTTTTGGGGCTTCGCCCCGTCCTTGCTCATTACATCAGCTGCTATGCAATGCTTTGGATTTATCATTTTGTGGAAATTTCGCCCCGTCCTTGCTCGTTACATCAGCTGCTATGCTTTGGGGTTATCATTTTGTTGAAATTTCGCCCCGTCCTTGCTCGTTACATCAGCTGCTATGCTTTGGGGTTATCATTTTGTTGAAATTTCGCCCCGTCCTTGCCGTAACCACGGTTGCTGCACATTGCACTATTCGAACATCGTTCCACTATTGCTCGTAACCATGGCTGCTACTGCAATACACGATATTCTCTTGGTTCATGGGATGTACTGTTTTCCGCAACAGGAATTTCACGTGATTTCACGATACTTCCATGTCGTTCCGTGTACTTCCGTTGCTATGATGAGAAATATTATTTCCGCTACCTCATTTGGTTTGAAATTCTGTTGTTTTATCTTGAATAAATGGTTTGCACACAGCAAAGACGGGCTGAAAGCCCAATAGGAAATTAGCCCAGGGCAGCGCCCTGGGTAACAGTGAATCAAGTAATTTGCGCTCTGAAAGAGCAACAGGAAGAAACGAACGAGTATTTCACTGGCTCCTTTTGCGCTTACAGCGCGCTGGATAGTAGGTACACTTGCCCTTCAATGAAAGAACCGTAACCCTCTCAAAGGAATATCGAAAAATTTGAATTTTGCACGGATTCATCGTATCTTTGCAAAAACAAGATGACGGTATGAATGATGAATTTGTGTTAAGACCCATTGCCTATTTTCATTCGCCCTTTGCCTCCAAGTTTGGCATACCCAAACAGAGTGGTGTGGTGCCACAGTTGGCAGGGACGGTGGTTTTCGAGCCAGCCTTTCGTGATGTGCATGCGCTGCGAGGCATTGAGGGATTTGATTATTTGTGGTTGGTGTGGAAGTTTAGTGCCAACCCACACGATGCTACCCATTTGTTGGTGCGTCCTCCGCTGTTGGGCGGCAACGAGAAGGTGGGCGTCTTTGCCAGTCGTTCGCCTTTCAGACCCAACCCCATAGGACTGTCGTCTGTGCGTTTGCAACGTGTGGAGTGGGAGAGCGAGTGCGGTCCTGTGCTTCACGTGTTAGGGGGCGACTTGATGGACGGCACCCCCATTTACGACATCAAACCCTACCTTCCCTTTACCGATAGTCATGCAGATGCACGGAGCGGATTTACAGATTTGTCGAAACTAAAACACTTGGACGTAAGGATGCCTGCGGAATTTTCTTCAGCCTTTACTGCCGAAGAGCGACAAACGCTGTTAGCGATATTGGCATTAGATCCCCGTCCTGCTTATCATGCAGAGGACACGAAGACGTATGGAATGCCATTTGCAGGCAAAGAGGTGAAATTTCGTGTCATCGGAGGAAAGACCATTGAAGTAGTGAGTGTGGAGCGATAGAAGCGAGCAAGCGTAGGCTTGTGTCACCTCATGCGCTATGAGTACTGTTTCAGCAAGAACTTGTCTCTTCGTGTCTTCGTCCTTGAAAGGTGTGCAGCTCACGCATACGCTTGCAGAGCTTTTCGGTAAACTCATAGTTTTTTAGTCCCCATTGTGGGGCAATGAGAAGTTGGGGTGGCGACTGACTGACAAAGCGTTCGATGACCAAGTTGGGGCGTAGCTGCTCTAAATAACGTATCATCACGTCCATGTATTCATCGACCGTGTACACATGAAAAGGCTTTTCTCTATATTCACGAGCCAGTTGGGTGTGCTGAATGATTTGCAACTGGTGAATCTTCAAAATATCGATGGGCAGTGCCGAGATGAGCGGTGCCTGCGCAATGGTTTCTGAAGCTGATTCACCAGGAAGTCCAACGATGATGTGTGCGCCCGTGCGGATGCCCCGTTGGTGCGTGCACTCAATGGCGTGCTGGCTCTCTGCAAAGGTGTGTCCACGACGGATGCGGCGCAGGGTATCGTCGTTGGCTGTTTCTACACCATATTCCACCAACAAGAAGGTTTTCCGATTCAGTTCTTCCAAATAATCGAGCAACTCCTCACTCATGCAGTCGGGGCGCGTTCCGATAACGATGCCCACCACGTCTTCTACCCTGAGTGCCTCTTCGTACATCGACCGTAACGACGCAATGGAACCATAGGTGTTGGTGTAGGCTTGAAAATAAGCCAAGTATTTCATGTCGGGATACTTGCGTGCAAAAAATCGCTTGCCTTCTTCTAATTGAGCCGTGATGCGCTGGTGCGGGTCGCAGTACGAAGGGTTAAAAGTGTGATTGTTACAGTAGGTGCAGCCGCCAGTACCAATGCTGCCGTCTCGATTGGGACAGGTAAAACCTGCATCAATAGAAATTTTCTGTACCCGAAAGGGAAATTGCTCGCGAATCCACGAGCCAAAGTCACGATATAGTTGTTCCATCGTTTGCAAAATTACGCAAATATCGTTATCTTTGCAATGCTAATGATAGAAGATTTTTTTAAGCCAATGAAAAAGATGATGAGTTGTGCCCTTATATTGTTAATGGCACTTACCACAGCGAAAGCTACAGAGAAGATAACCTTGAAAGATATTACCGACGGTGCTTTTGCTGCCGAACGGTTGACAGGCATTCGCCCCATTCCGGGTACCGACCAGTATGCCAGTATCAGCAAAGATGGGCAGCGTATTGTACAATATTCGTTCAAAACCGGCAAACAAACGGCTGTGTTGTTTGACGTGAAGCATACCATGGGTTCGACCATCGATTCGTTTGACGGCTACGAACTCTCGCCCGATGGCACGAAGATGCTCATACAGACCGCTACAGAGCGCATTTATCGCCGCTCGTTCAAAGCCAACTATTATATCTATACGGTGGCAAGCACCAAACTCGAGCCGCTCTCCGAGTGTGGCAAGCAGCAAGTGCCAACGTGGTCGACAGACGGGAAGCAGATTGCCTTTGTGCGCAACAACAACCTCCATCTTATCAAGCTGTTGTACGACAATGCCGAGAGTCAGGTTACCAAGGACGGACGCTTCAACGAAATCATCAATGGCATCCCCGATTGGGTGAACGAAGAAGAGTTTGGCACCAACCGTTCGTTCTGCTTCAATGCCGATGGCACCAAGATTTGTTGGATTAAATATGACGAATCGAAGGTGAAGAGCTATTCGTTACAACTCTTCAAAGGCTCACATCCCACACAAATGCAGTACGATGAATATCCGGGACTGTACACCTATAAATATCCCAAAGCGGGGCAGGACAATGCGCAGGTATCGGTGTGGAGCTTTGATGTGAAGAGTCATCAGACGCGCCAGCTGCAAGTTCCCTTAGAGGCTGACGGCTACATCCCACGCATCAAGCCTACCAATGACCCCAATCGCATCCTTGTCTATACGATGAATCGGCATCAAGACGAGCTGAACCTCTTTGCGGTCAATCCGTCGAGTACGGTGGCGACACTGCTGATCAAAGAAAAGGTGCCCAACTATGTTAAAGAAGAAGCCATGGAAGGCATCAAAATAGGAGAGAACACCCTCCTGTTGCCGAGCGACAGAGACGGGTACATGAAGGGCTATCTGTACAACATGAACGGTCAGCTGTTGCGTACCATTGGTCACGGAAAATACGATATTACAACCTTTTATGGCTACGACGAAAAGACAGGAGATGTGTATTATCAGGCTGCCGCACTGAATCCACACGACCGACAAATCTTTGTGTCGCATCGCAACGGTAAGGAAGAGCGGCTCACCCTTCAAGAAGGGTGGAACGAAGCACTGTTCTCGGGTGATTATCAATATTTTATCAATACTTGGAGCGACTACGATCATCCGTATGTTTACACGGTTCGCGACCGAAAAGGGAAGGTACTCTCTACACGCATTGACAACCGAGCACTCTTGGCGAAGACGGCGAAATATGGTTGGACTCCCAAGGAAAAATTCTCTTTCACCACCTCAGAAGGTGTTACGCTCGATGGTTGGATGGTGAAGCCTGCCAATTTCAACCCTTCTCATCGTTATCCCGTCATCTTGTTCCAATACAGCGGTCCCGGTAGTCAGCAAGTGGTGAATGCGTGGAAGGCAGGCTCAATGGGACAAGGCGGTGCTTTCGATTATTATTTGGCGCAGCAGGGCTTCGTCGTGGTGTGTGTCGACGGGCGAGGCACGGGCGGTCGTGGTGCTGCTTTTGAAAAGGTGGTGTACCAGCGTTTGGGCGACTTAGAGTCGAAAGACCAAGTGGAGACAGCACTGTGGTTGGGTAAGCAATCCTTTGTAGACAAAGAGAGAATAGGCATCTGGGGTTGGAGCTATGGCGGATTTAACACCCTCATGAGCATGAGCGAGGGGCGTGGTGTGTTCAAGGCAGGCGTGGCAGTGGCACCGCCCACCGATTGGCGTTTCTATGACACCATTTATACCGAGCGGTACATGCGCACGCCAAAGGAGAATCCGGACGGTTATGCGCTCAATCCCATTGGGCGTGCATCACAGTTGCAGGGGGCATTGCTGATGTGTCATGGCTTGGCAGACGATAACGTGCATCCGCAACACACGTTCGAGTATGCCGAGGCTTTGGTGCAGGCGGATAAGGATTTCCGTGAGATTTATTACACCAACCGCAATCACAGCATTTATGGCGGCAACACCCGTCATCACCTGATGCGACAAATAGCACAGTTCTTTCAGCATGAACTAAAATAAGCCATGCTTAACATTGAATACTTTTTGTTTTTAACAACGAATTAAATATTTTTTAACAACGAATAAAACAAAAGAAACGAATTTTCATTGTTGGAAAGCCAATGACCGCAGGCTTTCAACGAATGCAACAAATTTAGCAAGACAATATTTTTGAACAACGAATAAAACAAAAGCAACGAATTTACATGGTTGGTAATTTAATGAACGCAGGCGTTCAACGAATGCAACAAATTTAGAAAGACAATATTTTTAACAACGAATAAAACTTTTGCGAGTTTTCACGACACGTCAGTGTCGTTCCGTGTACTTCCGTTGCTACGATAAAAATATTATTTCCGCTGCCTTATTGGCTTGAAATTCTGTTGTTTTATCTTGAACAAAGGGTTTGCCTGCTGCAAAGACGGGCTGAAAGCCCAATAGAAAATTAGCCCAGGGCAGCGCCCTGGGTAACAGTGAATTAACTAATTTGCGCTCTGAAAGAGCAAAAGGAAGAAACGAACGAGTATTTTACTGGCTCCTTTTGCGCTTACAGCGCGCAATTAGTTAACTACCGCTAACCCAGGGTGTTACCCTGGGCTGTATTCCTTTTGGGGTTTCGCCCCGTCATTGCTCGTAACCATGGCTGCTACTGCAGTACACAATATTCTTTTTTGTTCATGACGCATACTCCTCGTCACTCTTGTTCATTTGGCAAAAGCCTATAAAACCAATCTGCTAAGGGTGAAGGACAACTGAGCAATCCCTCGTTGTATTGTAGATTGAGAAAAGAGAAGCGAATACGTTCCTGTGGGTGGTATCGCTCGTTATAGACAGATAGGCTTCTGCCACTCACACAATTTTCTGCCTTTACCTCTATCGGTATGATACGCTCACCCCATTGGATAACGAATTCTATCTCAGCACGACTGTCGGGCGACCAGTAGTACGGAATGTCGTCTTTCAACAACGGCATGAGCGACTGCAAGATGGCGTTCTCCGCCATACTGCCCTTAAATTCCGTATAGTTGGCATTGGCATTCAGGATGACAGTGGCAGGAAGCCGTGCCAGTCGGCGAAGCAACCCGCAATCACAAGCATATACCTTGAAAGCCGACGGATCTGCGTAGGCTGAAATAGGAAGTCCGGGTTTGGTAATGTTGAACACCCTGTAAATCATTCCAGCATCCTCCAGCCAAAGCAGTGCGTCTTCATAATCCTTTGACCTTGCGCCTGGCTTTACTATCTTGAAGATGAACTTTCGGTTCTCCTTGACAAGTTGCGAGGGCAGCGAGCGCCAGATGGCATGGATGCGTGGAATCTCCCTCGGCGTAGCGTACTTGGCAAAGTCAAGCTCGTAGAGGTCAAGAATGTCTTGCTGCACCTTCTCCACAGCCTCCATGCCTTTGTTGCCAAGAAGGCTGATAACTGCTTCGGGCATGCCGCCGCACACGAGGTAACGCCTGTACTCCGTTTTCAACTTGTTGAGGACAATTTCGGGTAGGTGACTGGCCTCGTGCAGATTTTCTACATAGCTAAACGTTTTCTCATCGGCAGCACGCAGAAACTCTCGGAATGTAATGGGGTACATACGCATGATACTCACTTTGCCCACCGGTACCGTCATGCTGCGCCTCTTCACCGCTACGCCAAGCAGACTGCCAGCGGCAATGACATGGTACGCTGGCGCATCTTCATAGAAGTATTTTAGGCTGTTCAATGCCTCCTCGCACTCCTGAATCTCATCGAAGATTATCAGCGTTTTACCTGCTACAATGGGAACCTCCGTATACAGCGAAAGCTCTTTCAGGATTCTCTCCGGACTCTTGGAAGTTTGAAAGACAGACCTTAACTCTGGCTGACGGTCAAAATCGAACTTGGCGCAATAGTCAAATTCCTCCTTGCCAAACGCTTCCATTGCCCATGTCTTGCCTATCTGCCTTGCTCCCTTTAATAGAATTGGCTTCCTGTCAGTCTCTTCTTTCCACCTCCTAAAGGTGTCTATGATGTCTCTTCGTATTTCCATGCGTTTACATTTTTAAGTGCGGAAAAGTGTGATAATCTACATTTTTCTGCAGTTGTTAGTGCAAAAATGGCAATTATTCCTGAAATAGACAAGTTTTGTGGAAGAAATATGGCGAGACTGCCACGAGTTTTTTATTTGTTGTTAAAAAAAATTACCGTTGCAGGAGTTGCATTGGTTGTTTAACAATATCAATCTTTATTTATTGTTGTGCAATCGTGCGGAAAATTTGCGCATCATCCTTGCTGTTGGTTGTGTGGCAAGGACGCATAAAAACCTAATTTGTAACATTTGAAGACAAAAAGAGAGGGATGAGTACTCAGGAGATGGGTTCTCATCCTTTTTTTTACGCATAAAAAGAGCAGACGGACGAGCCACGCCAACCGAAAACGGCGGAGGTGGGCATAGGTATGTAAAACGTTGGAATAGCCCACCAGTTCTTTGCGGTATTGAAACAGGGTGTGCATTGCCTCTTCGGTCTTGGCGAGAAAGCTGCGGTTCGACTCAAACGTGCCGAAGCCTACGGGGTTGTCGATGTGCAGAATAGGAATGCCTGCCGTGCGCAAGGTCTTTCCAAACAGCACGTCCTCATAGCCATAGGTCTGGATGCGCTCGTCAAAAGGGTGCGTTTTCATGACCCACTTTGCCACTAAAAAGTTGGAAGTGTTAAACTGCTGGTAAGGTTGTTTGTTGCGTTGGGCAGCATCGTGCGTTTGTTCAGCCGCTTTTTCATAGCGATATTTCAGGGTTCCATCGTGCGGCAGCCTGTCACGCTGCACGCAGTTGCCACCATAGACCACCGCTGCCTCGGGGGGTGCTTGTAGGTATCGTTCCAAGAAATCAGGACTGACAATCTCCATGTCGCTGTCTAAGAAAAGGAGCCATCGATAGCGTGCCATGGAAGTAAGGATGTTGCGTATTTTGGCACGTCCCACATTCGTTTCTCTACGTACGAACCGCGTGTTTCTTAACTCATTAATGTAAGCAGCTTGAAGTAATACTTCAGGGCGGTTAGATGCATCATCTAACACGATTATCTCATAGCTTAAACCCGACAAACGCATGGCTTGTTGTGCCAAGCTGTTCACCAGTTCTGCACAACAATCGTTGTAGGTGGGAATGAGGATAGAGAGTTCGGTGCGATTCATGTTTCAGGTTTGCGCTGTGCGTTGGGTGGTTGGTGTTGGCTATCGTTAGGACTGTGCTTTGTGCAACTCTCGCTTGAGATATTGCCCTGTCACGCTGTCTTTGCATTTTGCTATCTCTTCGGGCGTACCAGTCGCTACCAAGTTGCCCCCTTTGTCGCCTCCGTCGGGTCCAAGGTCGATGACATGGTCGGCATACTGAATCACATCCAAGTTGTGCTCGATGACAAGGATGGAGTGCCCTCGATTGAGCAGTGCATCGAATGCCGACAGCAAACGCTTGATGTCCAAATAATGAAGTCCTGTGGTAGGCTCGTCGAAGATGAACAGTGTGGGTTCCTGCTTCTCACGTCCAATGAAGTAAGCCAGTTTCACACGTTGGTTTTCACCGCCCGAGAGGGTAGAGGAGCTTTGTCCTAATTTGATGTATCCTAATCCCACATCATAGAGTGGTTGCAATCGGGTGACGATTGACTTCTGTTGTAGCGCATCGAAAAACTCAATGGCTTCGGCAATGGTCATGTTCAGCACGTCGTTGATATTCTTCCCTGCCACACGAACGTCTAACACATCTTTCTTAAAACGCTGACCGTGACAAGCCTCGCATTCCAATTCCAAATCAGCCATGAATTGCATCTCCACGGTAATGGTGCCTGCGCCCTTGCACTCCTCGCAGCGTCCGCCCTCGGTGTTGAAGGAGAAGTATTGTGCCGAAAAACCTAATTGTTTTGCCAATGGCTGTTCGGCAAACAGTTGTCGAATGGCATCATACGCTTTGACATAAGTGGCAGGATTGCTTCGCGAACTCTTGCCAATGGGGTTTTGGTCGACAAACTCCACGTGCTGGATGTATTTCCAGTCGCCTTCTAAGGAGATGTATTCGCCAGGCTGGTCTGCCACCTCGTTGAGATGACGTTTCAATGCAGGGTAGAGAATGCCCTTCACGAGTGTAGATTTTCCCGAACCACTGACGCCCGTAACGGCAGTAAGCACGTTGAGCGGAAAGCTGACATCAATGCCTTTCAGGTTGTTTTGGCGTGCCCCTACCACTTTGATAGCATGGTTCCACGACCGTCTGGAGGTGGGCATATCAATGGTCTCGTTGCCTGTGAGGTATTGTATGGTGTGCGAACGTGGATATTTGCGTGCCATTTCAGCAGGATGTTGTAGCACCTCTTGGAGCGGTCCATTGAACACAATCTCGCCTCCCAATCGTCCTGCATCGGGACCCACGTCGATAAGGGTATCGGCAGCGCACATCATTTCTTTGTCGTGTTCTACCACCATGACGGTATTGCCTAAGGCTTGCAGCTTTTTCAATACCTCGATGAGTCGCTGCGTGTCACGACTGTGCAGACCGATGCTTGGCTCGTCCAAGATGTAGAGCGAGCCTACGAGCGAGCTGCCCAATGAGGTGGTGAGGTTGATGCGCTGACTCTCGCCGCCACTGAGGGTGTTCGACTGTCGGTTGAGCGTGAGATAGCCCAAGCCCACATCGAGGAGGAATTGCAAGCGATTGTTGATTTCGGTGAGCAGTCGCTTGCCTATTTGCTGGTCGTGTTCGTTGAGTGTCAGTTCATTGAACCATTGCTTGAGGTTGACAATGGGCATCTCCACCAAGTCGGTGATAGACATGCCTTGAATTTTCACCCAACTGGCTTCTTGCTTCAAACGTGTGCCGTGACAGGTGGGACACACGGTTCTGCCCCTGTATCGGCTCATCATGACACGGTATTGTATTTTGTATTGGTTTTCCTTCACCATTTGGAAGAAGGCATCAATGCTCACTTGGTCGTGAATGTCCTTTTGCTTTTCAGAGGGCAGTCCGTGCCACAGCATATCTTTCTCTTTGCGCGACAGTTCCAGATAAGGTTTGAAAATGGGGAAGTTGTCTTGGGCAGCCCGCCGACAAAATTCGTTTTTCCATTCGCCCATCTTCTCTCCGTGCCAGCACTGCACACAACCGTCGTACACACTGAGGGTGGTGTTGGGAATGACTAATTTCTCGTCAATGCCAATAATGCTACCAAAACCCTCGCAGGTAGGGCAGGCGCCTAAGGGCGAGTTAAAGGAAAAGAGGTTGTCGTTGGGTTCCTCAAACTTCATGCCGTCGGCTTCGAAGCGTGTGGAGAATTGATAGGTGATGTTGGAAGGGAAGAACACGAGCATACATTCGCCATGCCCTTCGTAGAAGGCGGTCTCTGCCGAATCGGTTAATCGTGAAATGGTATCTTTGTCATTGTTCACCGATAGGCGGTCGATGAGGAGAAAAATCTGGTCGAGGGGGATCGCCTTGAGTGCCGCCTTGTCTTGCAAGAGGTCGTCAATGCGCACAAACTCGTTGTTCAGCCACAATCGGGTATAACCCTCTTGTATCTCCATTTCGAGTTGTTTCTCCAGTGTCCGCCCCTCGATGAGGTGCAGGGGAGATACCACTGCAAACTTGGTGCCTGCGGAATATTGCAGCATGCAGTCCACCAAGTCGTCAGTAGAATGCTTCTTCACCTCTTCACCGCTGATGGGCGAAAAGGTTTTGCCGATGCGTGCAAACAGCAGTTTCAGGTATTCGTATATCTCGGTCGAGGTGCCTACCGTGCTGCGCGGATTGCGAGCAATGACCCGTTGCTCAATGGCAATGGCAGGGGGCAGCCCCTTGATGAAGTCGCATTCGGGCTTGCTCATGCGCCCCAAGAATTGGCGTGCATAGGCAGAGAGCGATTCTACATAGCGGCGCTGACCTTCGGCATAGAGTGTGTCGAAGGCCAACGAAGATTTGCCAGAGCCGGAAAGTCCGGCAATGACAATCAGTTGATTGCGTGGAATACGGATGCTGATGTTTTTCAGATTATTGACACGAGCACCCTTTATTTCTATATCTTCGTTCATGTTTACGAGTTCATCGACAACAGAAACTCTTCGTTGTTGCGGGTTCTCACCATGCGGTCGTGCAGCGTGTGCATTGCCTCCACGGGATTCATGTCGGCAATGTATTTGCGCAAAATCCACATCCTGTCGAGTGTGGTCTTGTCTTGCAGCAAGTCGTCGCGTCGTGTACTCGATGCCACCAAGTTGACCGCTGGGAAGATGCGCTTGTTGGAGAGCGAGCGATCCAGTTGCAACTCCATGTTTCCTGTGCCTTTGAACTCCTCAAAAATCACTTCGTCCATCTTGCTACCTGTGTCGATGAGTGCTGTGGCAATGATGGTGAGCGACCCTCCGCCCTCAATATTTCGAGCTGCACCGAAGAAGCGTTTGGGCTTTTGTAGTGCGTTGGCATCCACACCACCGGTTAAGACCTTGCCTGAGGCAGGACTCACCGTGTTGTAGGCGCGCGCCAATCGGGTAATGGAGTCGAGGAATATCACCACATCGTGTCCACATTCTACCATGCGTTTGGCTTTCTCAAGCACGATGCCTGCTATCTTCACATGACGCTCGGCAGGTTCGTCAAAGGTGGAGGCGATGACTTCTGCATTCACCGTGCGTGCCATGTCTGTTACCTCCTCGGGTCGCTCGTCAATGAGCAACATCATGAGATAAGCCTCGGGGTGGTTGGCAGCAATGGCATTGGCAATGTCTTTCATCAAGATGGTTTTACCTGTCTTGGGTTGTGCCACGATGAGTGCACGCTGCCCCTTACCGATAGGAGAGAAGAGGTCGACGATGCGGGTCGATAGATTCGTGGTTTCGCGATCGCCGCAAAGTGTAAACTTCTCGTCTGGGAAGAGGGGTGTGAGGTGTTCAAACTGGATGCGGTCACGTACCTCGTTGGGATTGCGGCCGTTGATTTTGTCAATAGTAGTGAGTGGGAAGTATTTTTCTCCGTCGTGAGGTGGACGTACACGGCATTGTACCACATCTCCTGTCTTCAGACCGTATTTCTTGATTTGCGAACTGGCAACGTAGACATCATCGGGCGATGAGAGGTAGTTGTAATCACTCGAGCGCAAGAAGCCATAGCCGTCGGGCATGGTTTCTAACACTCCGTTGGCTTGTATGAGGTCTGCAAAATCGTATGCAGGCTGATTGGCGTTGGTCATGGGGGTGGGGGCTTGGTATGAAGTGGGAGGATTGATAGGAGTGGTGGGATTGTCTAACATGTCAAAGTTAGGCACTGCACCTTGATCCATAATGGGCAGGTCTTGCACGATGATGAAGTCGGTGCCGTCGCCGGGGTCGCCTTCCCATATTCCGTCCAAAACATTCTCTCGGTGTTCTTGTGCGTTTTCGTTGTGTGCATCTACTTTCGCCTGTAATTGTGCCAAGAGGTTGCTCATCCCTTGCTCTTTATGAGGCTCTTCAGATGCGGCAGTGGCGCTTTCCTCGGGTATCACCTCTTCTTCTTTTTCTTCAGGAATGGCATTGTCCTCCTCTGTGAGGGGAGTGTCAGCAGACTTTTCTTCCTCTGCTTTCTCCTCTTTCTTCTCTTCCTCTTGCTCTGTTGCTGCCTTTTCTTTGTTTTTGGCTTCAATCATCGCCAAGAGTTCAAGTTCTCTCTTTGTTTTTCTACCACGGTGTTTGGGCATGGCAGCCAACTCTTCTTCGGGCGAGAGTGCAGGCGTTTCATCATCTGCGGGGGCTTCTTCCTCCAACTGGTCCTTAAATAGGGAAATAGGTTCGTTGACTGGTCTGTTTTTCTTTAGGTCAAAGTTTTCGCCCTCCTTGCCATTCACCGAATACACTCTGTCGATTTCGTGCTTCGCAATGCGGACTCTCTTGCGCTTCGTTCCTGTCGAAGCACTGTTGTCATCGTCTGCATTTTGTTTCTCGAGTATGGTATCTATGAGTTGTTCGGGCGTTTGTGTTGCATCAAGATTTGCACCCAATTCTTGTGCGATATCCGTCAATTCTCGGACATCCTTAGATGATAATTCGTCTTTGCTATACATTTTAGTATAATAAGTGTTGATTGAAATAGTGTCGTTTCAGAACAGAAACGAGCGGTATGTTTTTTATTTGATGCAAAGATACAAAAAAGTTAACGGCTATGGAGTGGGGCGAACGTATTATTTTTAACGTTTAATCTTTGTTAACATCTTTCCTCCTCTGCTGCGAACGGTTTGCCAAGTTCCTCGCAGACTTGTTGAAAATAAAAACCCTCACACAGGAATTTCGCTTCTTTCGTTGTTAAAAACCAATGCGCCAGTGAAATAGTTGTGACGTGGTGTAGGAGAGTGGGGGGGGATAAAAAAAGGCCGATTCGTGAAGAATCGACCTCTGTTATGATTGCGTCAAACAATTATTTGTCTGAACTTTCCATGTCGGCTTTCAGTTTAGCCAAGACATCCAAGTCGCCCAAACTGGTACCAGCTGCCACATTGTTAATGGCTGCGGCATCGTTTTGCTTCTTGTTAGTGTGCTTTGGTGCAGCCTTCACTTCTTCCTTCTCATCTTCGAATGTACGACTGTGAGAGAGGATGATGCGCTTGGTATCTTTCACAAACTCGATCACCTTGAAGTCGAGTTCTTCGCCTTGTTTTGCTTGCGAACCGTCTTCCTTTACCAAGTGCTTAGGCGTAGCAAAGCCTTCGCCACCTTCGTTCAGGGTAATCACGGCACCCTTGTCCATCATCTCTGTAATCTTACCCTTGTGGGTAGAACCAGGAGTGTAGAGAGTTTCGTAAGTGTCCCAAGGATTCTCTTCGAGTTGCTTGTGACCGAGTGACAGGCGACGGTTCTCTTTGTCAATTTCGAGAACTACTACCTCAATATCTGCGCCCACAGTAGTGAACTCTGAAGGATGTTTTACCTTCTTGGTCCAAGACAGGTCGCTGATGTGAATTAAGCCGTCAACACCTTCTTCTAATTCTACGAAGATACCGAAGTTGGTGAAGTTGCGTACCTTAGCGGTGTGCTTGCTTCCCACAGGATATTTGGTTTCGATATCCTCCCATGGGTCTGCCTTGAGTTGCTTGATACCCAAGCTCATCTTGCGGTCTTCTCTATCCAAGGTCAAGATAACAGCTTCTACCTCGTCGCCAACGTGCATGAAGTCTTGTGCAGAGCGCAAGTGTTGACTCCAAGACATTTCGCTCACGTGAATCAATCCCTCAACACCCGGAGCAATCTCTACGAATGCACCATAGTCTGCCATAACAACCACTTTTCCTTTCACCTTGTCACCAACCTTCAAGTTTGGATCCAAAGCATCCCATGGATGTGGAGTGAGTTGTTTCAAGCCAAGGGCAATGCGCTTCTTCTCGTCATCGAAGTCGAGAATTACCACATGAATCTTTTCGTCTAATGAAACCACTTCGTGAGGATCGCTGACACGGCCCCAAGACAGGTCGGTGATATGTACCAATCCGTCTACACCACCTAAGTCAACGAATACACCGTAAGAGGTGATATTCTTAACAGTACCCTCGAGGATTTGTCCCTTTTCGAGTTTGCTGATAATTTCTTTCTTCTGTGCTTCCAACTCAGCCTCGATGAGTGCCTTGTGTGAAACCACTACATTGCGGAACTCTTGGTTAATCTTCACTACCTTGAATTCCATGGTCTTGCCTACGAAGATGTCGTAGTCGCGTATAGGATGAACGTCAATCTGGCTTCCCGGTAAGAAAGCTTCGATACCAAACACGTCAACAATCATACCACCCTTAGTACGGCTCTTGATGTAACCCTGAATCACCTCATCATTGTCAAGTGCTTCATTAACACGATCCCAACTTTGTGTAAGACGGGCTTTCTTGTGTGAAAGAACCAACTGACCTTTTCGGTCTTCTTGGTTTTCTACATAAACCTCAACCTTGTCTCCGATTTTGAGATCTGGGTTGTAACGAAATTCTGAAGCGGGAATGATACCATCGCTCTTGTAGCCGATGTTCACAATCACTTCTTTCTTGTCAATCGAGATGACAGTTCCTTCGGTGACTTGATGTTCACTAACCTTGTTTAAGGTTTCGTCGTACATCTTTGCCAAGTCATCACAGTTGGCGTTTACGTTTGTTCCATTTTCGAACTCATCCCAATTGAAGTCCTCTAATGGCTGAACGTTCTTTAAGTTTGACATAAATAATAATAAATGTTTAAAAATTAATAAAGTTAGACTTTATGTGAATTAAATAAATCGGGTGCAAAATTACGACATTATTATGAGAGGTAAAGATGGAACGAACCGAAACCTCTGTTTCTTAATGTTTTTTAACGTAATACGGCACTTTGCGTGTTATCATCCATGGCAGCATTGCTGTTTTAATGTGCCTCAAATGATGCCACCAATGCCCTTGAACTTCTCAATGAAGGCGGCTATCTTCTGGAACACACTCTGCTTCTTCGTTAGATATTGCGGATTGAGCGGACTCATCTTTGGAAGGATAGCATTGAGGTCTGTTCCGTTTTCACTGGCAAACTCACGCTTCAGCGATGTTTGGATATACCGCTTGGCTGCGTCCACATTCAGTTTCTCTTCCTCAATGAGGTTAGCCGCCTCTTCCTTCTGTCGCTGCTGTGCATAATCGAAGAAGGCAGAAATGATGCCTGCCTTGTCTTGAATAGACTCAAGGTCTGTCTCGTGAATGAAGTCAACCACCAATCCCTCTTTGGCTCTGTTGCCAATACTCGAGCGGATGATTCTGCGCACTTCGTCTATCAATGCGTCTTTATCTTTTGTTTTCTTGTTGTGTTCAAACACCAATTCAAGGATATAGTCGAGATCTATTTCCTGCGATTTGAGCAAGTCTATCTCGAACACCACATCGTCCCAGTCAATCTTAGATTCCTCAGCGGCTTTCCCTTCTCGCTCCCGTCTGAACCAGTCACGAATATCGTTGTAGGTGGAGCGATAATCTTGTACTGTCCGTTCTTGCAACACGTCCACCTCCATCATGGCATCCACGTCCTCATTGGTCAGAAAATGATTCTCCTTGAAAGTCTCCACCGCCTCAGGATTTTCCTTGTCTATCTTTTGCAACGCTTTGAGATTTGTAAACTCATCGTAGTTTTGCAAGATGTTTTCAATTTTCAGATACTCACCGAAGAGTTTTACAAAGGCTTTCTTCTCCGCCTCTGTCGTTATCTCGTCAGGTTGTGGAAACTGTTCTTTCAGCTCTTTCACCACCTCCACATAACCTCTACACGCTTCCCCTGTGGCAATGTCCGTGAATCCCTTGAGATATTCCTCGTAGCTCTTCTCCAACACCACGTTCTTCGTGTTCTTGTCGCCAAACAGTGTGATGGCGTCTATCGTGGCTTGTTCCAAATCCCTGAACGTGACGATGTTGCCAAATGTCTTGGTGGCATCATAGATACGGTTGGTTCTCGAGAACGCTTGCATCAATCCGTGATAGCGCAAGTTCTTGTCCACAAACAGCGTGTTGAGCGTGGGCGCATCGAAGCCTGTGAGGAACATGCCCACCACGATGAGCAGGTCCACCTCTTGGTTCTTCACTTGTTTTGCGATGTCACGATAATAGCTTTGAAAGCCTTTGCTGTCAATACCAAAACTTGTTTTGAACATGGCATTGTAATCGTTTACCGCTTTGGTCAGAAACTCTTTGGCACTGCTGTCCATGGCGGTGGGTTCAAAATTCTCTTCCCGAATATCGCCCACGGCCTTCTGTTCCTCGTTGGGAGCGAAAGAAAAGATGGTGGCAATCTTCAGTTTCTTGTCGCTATCTTGTTGTAGAGCGTTGAGTTCTTCATAATAGAGTTTGGCTGCTTCTACACTGTTCACGGCAAACATGGCATTGAAGCCCTTGCCGTTTCCTTGACTTCGGTGAGTTTTTATCTTGAAGTTCTGCAAGATATATTGTGACACCTCTTTAATACGGTCGGGGTGAAGCAATAGTTTTCTGTTTTCTGCTGCCGTCAGTTTCAGTTCGTCTTTCTCTGTTTCCAACGCCTTGAAGCGAGGACGCACATTGTTATAATCCACCTTGAACTTCAACACCTTTTCATCGCGTATGGCGTCGGTGATGACATACGAGTGCAGCTCACGTCCAAACACGCTGGCGGTGGTCTCCGATCCTAAAGCGTTTTCGGGAAAGATGGGCGTGCCGGTAAATCCAAACTGGTAATATCGTTTGAACTTCTTTCTGAGATTCTTCTGTGCCTCGCCAAACTGTGAGCGGTGGCACTCGTCGAAGATGAACACCACCTGCTGCCCATAGACGGGCAATGCCACCTCGCTCTTCATGAGGTTGTTCAACTTCTGAATGGTCGTCACGATAATCTTGTTGTCGTCTTTTTCAATATTCCGTTTCAGTCCTGCCGTGCTTTCCGATCCATTCACGCTGTCGGGCGAGAACCGTTGGTACTCTTTCATGGTTTGAAAGTCCAAATCCTTGCGGTCTACCACGAAGAACACCTTATCTATAAAGTCGAGCTGGGTTGCCAATCGAGCAGCCTTAAAGCTGGTGAGCGTCTTGCCCGAACCAGTGGTGTGCCAGATGTAGCCTCCTGCTTCGGGGGTGCTCCACACCTTTGCTTGGTACGAACTTCTGATTTTCCATATCAACCGCTCGGTGGCAGCAATCTGATAGGGGCGCATGATGAGCAACGTGTCGCTGGTGTCAAACACAGCATAGGAGAGCAGTACTTGCAGTAGGGTGTTCTTTTGGAAGAAGGTGGCTGTAAAGTCTTTCAGGTCTTTGATGAGCATGTTGTCCGCCTTTGCCCAGTTCATCGTAAAGTCAAAACAGTTTTTGTTGCGCTTCACGGTGTTGGCGAAATAGCGGGTGTCGGTTCCGTTAGAGATGACGAATATCTGCAAATATTTATACAGCGAGCTTTCGCTGTTGAAGCTCTCCTTACTGTAGCGATGCACTTGGTTGAACGCTTCGCGAATTGCCACGCCACGTTTCTTCAGTTCCACCTGCACCATGGGCAGTCCGTTCACCAAGATGGTCACGTCGTAGCGGTTCATTTGCGTGCCCGTCTGTTCAAACTGGTTGATGACCTGCACCTTGTTTCGGGCAATGTTTTGCTTGTCCACCAAATAGATATTCTGAATATGCCCATCGTCGAACACGAAGTCGTAGATATAATCGTCCTGCACCTTGCGTGTCTTGTCCACGATGCCGTCGCTGGCTTTGTCCAAATATTCGTCCAAGAAGCGTTGCCATTCTTTATCGGTGAAGACAGTGTTGTTGAGCGTTTGCAGCTGTTTGCGCACATTTACCAACAAAGCCTGTGGTGTTACGAGCTGTGGCAGATATTCATAGCCTTGGTTCACCAAATCTTCTATCAGCTCACGCTCTAAGGCAGCCTCTGTTTGATAGCCTGTGGGTTGCTCGCAGGCTTGTGACAGCTTGGTGTAGCTATCTAAGACAATAAAGTTTTGCAATTCTGCAATGGTGTTGTAGGTGGTCATGATGATGATGTTTTTTTTGTTGTTGTTAGCTGGGGCAGGTGTATCTAGGCGTATCTAGGTGTATCTAGGCGTATCTATGTGTATCTATGTGTCCCTAGGTTTACCTAGGCTTTCCTAGTCATCCCTAGTCATTCCTAGTCTCTCCTAGTCTTCCCTAGTCTCTCCTTCTAAGCGTTTGAGGCGTTCTTTAAGCGCCTTTAGCTCGGCTTTTAACTGTTCATTTTCTCTCAGCAGGAGCCGCCTTTCCTCGTCTTGCTGCTTTCGGTAGCCCGTGCGTGCCGCATACATTCGTTCTTTGATGCCCCCTTGCTCCACAAACTGTTTCTCCAAGCTCTTGAGGAAAGAACACATAAGTTTGTCTGTAATATGGCAGAGTGTTAGCAATGCGTTGCAAAACTCTTCTGCCGTCCAGCGTTGGGCGTAAGGCAGATAATCTTTGGGCTGGTTGTGCGTCTTGCAGAAAGAGAGCATGGCGTTGTATCTGTCGTGCTTCTCGTTCCATAGTGCGAGGTGGCGTGTATGCAAGTAGTCGGCGTAATCTTCGCGCAGTTCTTGCAATGATGCGCGAGCCACGTTCAGCAGTTTTAGTTCCATTTCGGAGGAAGTGTTCCCGTCTTCAATTCCTTCTACGATGTTTTGTTTTCCCGACCGAGCCGCTTGCACCATCTGGTCTACCGTTCTGTCACCGTATTTAGGTAAGAACCTTGTGCAGAAGATGTATGTCAGCTGATAGATGGTGTCCGTTTTTTGATAGAAAAACAATTCTTTGTAATCCTTGTACTTTCTAATAACCGTAGTTTCATTAGCCATGATATTTTTCTTTTATTGCGCGAACGTCAGCAGTTGGTTGCGGTAATATTCGTATTGCTTCCTCCGCAGCTCAATCTCCTTGGGCAGTCCCTTGCTGATAGAGTTACACAAGGTGTCAAACTTGTCTAATATCTCCACAATCTCACGTTGAACGGATAGAGAGGGGAGGGGAATTTGTATTTTTGCAAGATCTTTAGCATTCACACGCCTTACTTTTGTTCCTGTGATAAATTTTCTTTTCTGACTTTGGAATAGCTCTGTCTGAAAATAGTATGCAATATATTTTGGATTCATCGTATGGGCATAGAAACACGCATCACTACTAACGGCAATATCTTCATCACCCAGCCACGCCACAGCTTTGCAAACATCTTCATCGTTCTCACTTGTTGTTGCTATAATCAAATCGCCATGTTTGGCTTTTCTTGCTTTTAAGGCAAATTCTTGAGACACAAACGATTTTGTTTTCTTAGCGTATGTGCCATAGTAGGTATAAATTTGACCATAATGGATACAGCCAACACCTGTAGGCGTAAAGTCTTTTTTCTGAAGACCGCTTCCTCTTACAAACGTTCCTATTTCGCCCAATGTCATTATCTTTACATCATTTAACTTTTGCCCCCACTATTTAACATATCGAAAGATAACAGTTGGTTGCGGTAATACTCATACTGCCGCTTGCGGCAGTCCAGCTCCGCTTCCAGCTCCGCTTCCAGCTCTGTGAACTTATCAAGAATCTCCACTATCCTATGTTGAATATCCAATGATTTTGTAGGATTGTCGGGGCAGGGAATGGGGATTGGAATCTCTTGAAGCTTTCCTTTGGTCAGTTTGGCTCGTCCGCCACCAGTTAAAAAGGGGATAAAGTTTACCGTGTGTAGATAATGAAATATAAAGCGGCTGTCTATAAAAGAGATTCCTTTTATTACATGTACATGATTATTTGCCCAAAACTTACCAGTAGCCCATTGAACAGAATAATTGTTTATACTCGCTGTTCCATCTTCTGCTATAAGAATATATGTCCCATCATGAGTATAACCATCTACGTAATCTTGGATATTGTTTGCCCCATAGTATGGAATGTTGCCAGGTGTTCGATTTGAAGATTTAACAGGCTTCCTATTATTATTTGCAATCTCAATAAACCTTGCATCTCCCAAAACCGTCCACTCCACGTTTTCCCCATTGAGTAGTTGTTCTATGTATGTCATGCCTCTATCTCCTTGATGATTTTATTGATGTCCGCCCGCAGTGCGTCGATGCGCTCCACCGTTTGTGCCACTTCCTCGTTCAGCTTCACGATGTCTATCACCTCGCGCGTATCCTCCGCCTCTACATACGTGCCAACGGAGAGGTTGTAATCGTTCTCGGCAATCGTGTTGTTGTCCACTGATGTGGCAACATGGTCCACCTCGTCCTTGTTTCCAAAGATGCCGACAATGCGTTCGATGTGTTCGGGCAGCAGGATGTTGTTGTTGGTTTCTTTCTTAAAGAAGTCTTCACCGCTGGCATTGATAAACTGGGTGGTGGGGTTCATCTTATGTTTGGAGAGCACCAAGATGTTCACGGCGATGCTCGTGCCGTAAAACAGATTGGGCGGTAGGGCGATGACCGTTTCCACAAAGTTGTTGTCCACCAAATACTTCCTTATCTTCTGTTCCGCTCCTCCACGATAGAAGATGCCGGGAAAGCAGACAATGGCGGCACGCCCACGGGCAGAGAGATAGCTGAGCGCATGCAGCACAAAGGCAAAGTCGGCTTTCGACTTGGGTGCCAACACCCCAGCCGGTGCAAAGCGGTCGTCGTTGATGAGCGTGGGGTCGTCGCTGCCCACCCAGTTCACCGAGTAAGGCGGATTGGAGACAATGGCATCGAAGGGCTTTTGGTCGCCATATTGCGGATGGAGGAGGGTATCGCCCAAGGCAATGTCGAATTTGTCGTAGTTGATGTTGTGCAGAAACATGTTCATGCGTGCAAGGTTGTAGGTGGTGTGGTTGATTTCCTGCCCAAAGAAGCCGTCCTCTATCACATGCGTGTCGAATTGTCGTTTGGCTTGCAACAGCAACGAGCCAGAACCGCAAGCTGGGTCGTAAATCTTGTTCACCGTCTCCTGCCCATACATGGCAAGGCGCGCAATCAACTTCGATACGTTTTGCGGTGTGAAGAACTCGCCACCCGACTTGCCTGCATTGGCGGCATAGTTGGAGATGAGGAACTCGTAGGCATCGCCAAAGAGGTCGATTTCGCTGTCCTCAAAGTTTCCGAAGTCCAAACTCTCCACGCCCTTGATGACGGCAGCCAAGCGTTTGTTCTTCTCCTCCACGGTGTTTCCCAAGCGATTGCTCGTGGTGTCGAAGTCGGCAAAGAGTCCTTTGATGTCATGTTCCGAGTCGTAGCCGTTGGCAGAACTCTCTATGGCATCGAAGATAGCCGCCAAGTCCGTGTTCAAGTTCGGATTGTTGTTGGCTCCCTTGGCGATGTTGCAAAACAGCTGACTGGGATAAATAAAGTATCCTTTGGTTTTGGTGGCATCGTCCTTTATCTCGGGCGTGATGACGTCATCCGGTAGATGAGCATAATCCACGCTCTCATCGCCAGCCTCTATGAAGGTGGTGAAATGCTCACTGATGAATCGATAGAACAGTGTACCCAATACAAACTGCTTGAAATCCCAGCCATCTACGGCGCCGCGCACCTCGTTGGCGATTCTCCAGATGGCTGCCTGCAGTTCGTCCCTTTGTTTTGTGTTTGTCATTATGCTGAATGGTTTATATTATTTCATTTATCTGCAAAAATACAATTTTATGACGTGAAACACGAATATTTTTTCGTTGCATGATGTCTATTTCATAAAAGTTACCACCATATTTAATATCATTCACTGTTGCTCTCCAAAAAGTGAGAAATATGATTATCGTCATATCCTCATAAATGAGGATAAAGACAGTGCGAAACAGTATCCTCATAAATGAGGATTGTATAATATAAAAAAAGAAATCATAAAAAATAGGTATTGTAACATTCAAATTATACTCCTACCTTAGCAGTCGAATAAATCAAATTATTATCAAAATGAAAAATTACAGAAAAAACCTATTGCCGGTATTGGCATTTTTTGTGATAGGGCTTGCCTCGTGCAGCAATGACGATGTTGTTAAGTACAGTACTAACGCCCTAAAGAACACGGAGTTGATGAACATACTGAAGCAGAAAGGCTATCAATTTGACAAAGACAACAAGTTGGAGCTCAACGACTTGGTGAACAACACCACCTCGCTCGACCTCAGTGGCACCAAGCTAAAAGATTTAAGCGAGCTTGACATTCTTCCCAATCTGAAGGAGGTGAAGCTCTCCAATAACGGGTATGGACCTGTTTTCGACTTCGCCCAGCTGCCGGCACAAATTACTGGTGTAGATTTGACGGGCAACGACATTTATGACTTTGAAGGACTGGTGAATGTAAAGACGGAAGAGAATGGTGATGAAACCGTAACACAACTGCACAAAATCACGAAAATGTACTTGCCACAGACGGCAAAGTTCAATATCAAAGACCTTGTGCGTTTCTATCGAGAGAAGAAGGCAGAGATTGAGTCTGGCAGTATAGACGTGAAGATGGAAACAGCAAAAGGCGACTTGCAGAAATACAATACCATTCGCGAGATACCTGATGAGAATATAAGGGCTAATTTCAAAAAATACTTTTCCAGCATCTTTGATGAAGACGGTATTCATATTGACATCAGTAAGCGGTTAAGCAACAAAGATAGGTCGAATGCTTGTGTATTTAATAAGTGGTATGGAGTTGCCACTGCTGCAACATTGGAAGGGGTACAATATATTGTGAACAATCCTTATTGGGACGGCAAACTTCTTACTGTAAACCTGAAAAACAAAGCGAAACTCCCGTACCTAAGACCCTGTAGCGGTCTCATGACCTTGTCATTGACAGACGTGGATGCCTCTGAAGGCATCAATCTTGAGGATGCTACAAACATGACAGGTTTCCTATGGGTAAAGGTTAGCGGTATTAGCGAAATAGATTTAAGCCATAGTACCCTGTTTGGTCAGAGAGCAATTGAACAGGAACAGGATGGTCCCGGTGGTTCCTCACTTGTTTTTGTAGAATGCCCGGATTTGAAAAAGATAGCTTTACCGGAAAAAAGCGGGTTGCGTTCTTATATGATAACATTTGCGAATATGAAGAGTATAGAGCAGGTAGATTTGTACAAATTTAAGATGATATCCAATTTGGAACTTGGCGGTTTATCTGCGAATTGTCGTGTTACCTATCCGGAATTGACGGAATTTCATACCTACGATAAAAAAACCTCTTTTGCGTGTACGCAAGACGTGTTTGACAGACAGGAAACAAAAGACTTTATCAAGAAGTATCTCAAGGTCTTGTCCAGTGGTGGTGGCTACATAGATGGAGTTGAATGGTCATCACTAATTAATAATTAACAAAACATAAAAAAGATGAAACATTTTTTTATTTCTACCATATTGATAGTAATCAGCATTTTAGGATTTGCAGTAAATTCTAATGCGCAGACAGGTACTTACAATGGTACGTTGAGTAACATTACTATGAATGGGAAATCATACAATGATGCTACAAATCAGAGCTTTACATTGATAAGCACCGGTGGTAACCTGTATGACTTGGCAGGTACAGTGGGACCTATTGGCAAGATGCCGGGAACAATCAAAGTAGAACTTAAAGTTTCTATCAACAACGGAGTTGTTACAGCAACGACCCCCATAGGCGGTTATGCCGGTAAATTGATGTTGTTGGATGGTGGATTACCCATTAAAATTAAATTATCCAGTTTTACAGGCTCTCTTGTAAATAATGAACTCCATTTCGTTCTTGACACATACGCAGGTTGGCAATCTGTTCCTGTCTTCCCTGCATCTGTAACTTTTGATGGGAATTTTTAGCTATAATGATGAAAAAGTTTGTTACGAATATAAGTTTATTTTGCCTTATTGCAGTTCTTTTTGCGGGATTCTCTTCTTGTAGTAGTGATGAGAATTTAGAACAGAAAGATCCGATAGAGGAATATTTCAATGAGGCAAAAAACATCTTGAATGGTGAGATTGTTTTGTCTACCAAAGCTACGATGAGTGGGGTTGACAAAACATTATTGCCAAATGGATGTCCTACAAAATTTAGTTTTGATTGGGTGAACGATAAGACAATGAAACTTTCACTCGAGGGCTTTACCGTAGGCAAGATGCCATTGATTGTGTATTTCTCATGCCAATGTAAATTTATGCAACTCAATTCTTGGGAGAAAGATGAGTATAAAGGCGATGGTTGGATAAAGTTTAAGGGTAAGGACGGTAGCGTTACGGGAAATCCTAAAGATGATTCCGGAGTACAGCAAGGAAGTGGCGCAGGTGTAGAAGGTTATCTGAATGTGAAAACGAACCAGATTACATTCATAGTCGATTACAATATGATGAATGTGCGTTCCGAATGTTTCTTACAGACTATCGACAAGAACCGTATCAACAATTACGAAGCCGAGTTTGCCCAATATGAGAAAGATTTGGCAGCCTACAAGAAAGAACACGGATTGTAATGTGTAACTCATGTGATGATAATAAAGGAAGTAAGGGTGTGAACACTTTTACTTTCTTTATTTAAGAAGAAAAAAATGATGCAGAAGATAAGGTTTTTATTCTTTCTCCTTTGTCTGTTTGCAGCGACGAGCATGCGAGCGCAACGACAAGTAAGCATGACCATACTCGAGAAGGACACGCAGCAGCCATTGGTGGGAGCCACCATACAATATTCCATGCACAAGGATATGGAGGCTCCGCAGTATGCAGTGACAAACATTGACGGCAAGGCGATGTTAAGAACAGAGAAAGGAAAGGAATTATACTATAACGTTCACGCAACAGGCTTCGTGCCAATCAGAGGAAGTGTATCGCCGCACGAAAACAACATGAAGATTGTTATGAGCCAAGATGTGCTACATTTGAACGATGTAGTTGTGACAGGTTCACGAACGGCGCGACCTATCAAACTCTCGCCCATCACCATACAAGTGTTGGGTGGAAAGAATCTTGTAGATGCAGGCTACAGCGACCTGCAGCACGCCTTACAGCAAGAGACCCCAGGACTCAATATTCAGAAAGTGGGCTTTGGCAACGAAATCTCAATGCAGGGACTGGACGCCCGCCACGTTCTCTTTTTGCAAGACGGTGAGCGTATGACGGGCGAAATGGCAGGCAATCTCGACTACGAGCGTTTCAACCTGCATGCCATCGACCGTGTGGAGATAGTAAAAGGAGCCAGCAGCACGCTCTATGGCAGTCGTGCCTCGGGAGCGGTCATCAATCTTATATCGAAGAAAACCAATAAGCCGCTGGACATACAAGCGGGATTGCGTTGGGCGCAGATGAATGAACGCAATTATACAAATCCAAGTCCAAAGGATTTTCTCTATATGTTTGAGAAGAACAGCGACCGCCCTAACTTGCAGACATGGCTCTCTGCTGGAGTGAGACACAACGCCTTTACCTCACAAACTGATGTGTTGTACAGCGTGAGCGATGCCTTTTACATGTATCAGGCAGAAAACGACAACAAAACCTATACGAAAGAGGCTAACCCTTTCCTCCCTCACGATATTACACTGACAGGCATTGCTGCTCGGTCTCCTATGGGAATTGAAGGAACGGAACATGTCTCAGCAGCGCAAAAGTTGTATTACGAACCCAATAAAAATCTGTCGGTACAGGTCTACGGTTCCATGTTTTTCATGAATTCATACGACCTCATACAAGACATGACTTTCTCACAGAGCCGTGATTTCATGGCTGGAATTAAAGCCAAATATACGATAAAAGATTGGTTTACCGTCAACCTTAGCCTTCACAACGATTTCTATGACCGGTTCAAGCGCCATGAGCGCATAGACATACGTAAGAAAGTGTATCAGAGTAAGATATTCCAACCACGTTTAACATTGACAAGTAACTATTTCAGTGGACACAGCATGATATTTGGAATAGAACACACTACGGACGAACTCACCAGCGACCGTTTTGTAAATCGTAAAATGACCACCCGAGCACTGCACGAGACAGAATATTTCTTGCAAGACGAATGGACGGCAGACAACCATTGGATGTTGTCGACGGGCGTGCGTACCAATTTCTCTAAAGCATTCGGATTTATGTATATGCCTAAGATAGCTGTCAAATATTCGCCCGATGAACATTGGGCAGTACGTGCCAACTACTCCATGGGTTATCGAGCACCCAGCATTAAGGAGCTATTTTTTAACTGGGATCATCTCGGCATGTTCCAGATAAGGGGAAGTGAAGACTTGAAACCAGAGAAGAATCACTATTGCTCTTTGGGGGCGGAATATACCAACAAAGGCTTTTTCATGAACGTCAATGCTTATGCCAACTTCTTTCGTAAAAAGATAGAAGGCGTATGGCGTATTTACGATATGCAGTACAACTTCGAATACACCAATCTCAACAGTCAGCGTCTCTATGGATTTGAGACTATCCTCAAATGGCATTTCCTCGACCGATTCACCGTCAACGGAACCTATAGCTATGTAAACGTGAGCAAGCAGAATGGCATACAAGTAAACACCACATCGCCACACGCTGCAACCGCAAGCATCGACTACGTATATAACAAGCCCAACTATCGACTGAAAACCATTTTCAGCACATCTCTCATGGGCGAAAAAAACTTCGATGTGCAAGACCGTGTATGGGTGGAAGAACACCGTAAGAGTTACGATGCCTATTTCCGTTGCACATTGCCAACCTATACGATTTGTAATCTGTCAGTGGTGCAGACGTTCTACAATAAAGTGAAGGTGACACTTGGCATCAATAATATCTTCAATTATATACCACACACCTTGGGTTCGGGCATTACCATGTTCAATGTTCCTGCCACCTGTGGTGCAAGGGGATATGTACAGATGGAGTTTCTTGTTGATGACATTGTAAAATCATTAAAAAGGAAGAAATGAGAAGACAAATATCCGTGCTTTTTGTTTTGACAATGGCATTGTCCGCATGTGTGAATTATGATGCCGAGGAGTTTACAGGCAAAACGTTGCCAAGAGTGACGGGATACAGCACTGGTGTTACCAACGATTGGCTGTACATCAATTTGCGCACTGGCACAATATTCAATCTTGATAAACCCAATAGCGACATCAAGGAAGGAGAACAGCGCGACCGCACCGATTGGGACATTGCCTTTTGTGGCTACCGTTTGCGAACCAACAGTGGAACTTCTGGAAAAGGCAAAGGCGGTGCTGCCGACTTGGGCTACGGCAGCTATGATACATGGAGAACGGTAAAACAGCTGCCAGCCAATTTACAATGGGCGGTGGACGACCATTCGGTGAGTATCACAATGTCGCAAAATGATTGGAACAAGTATCTCATCGCCAACAAGCTTGACTTTAAGCAAAATCCATGGTTCGATCCCAATCGTGGTCCTGCAACGACACAAACAGATGCTAATCCCATATTGGCAAAAGCAATGACTTTTACTGGTCCACCGCCTGTCTATGCTCCCTCGTTTCACACCTATGTGGTGCGCACTGCCGATGGACAGCGATATTTCAAACTACAGATTATCAGTTGGTACAAAGCCGATGTGGAAATAGGTGATACGGGCGGACAAATAAGCTATTATTGTGATGAACTGAAATAAATATGAAAATGGAAAATAAAAAGAAAGTTTACTGGTGGCGCACCATCGCCTCATTCTTATTGGTGCTTTTCGCTATGCCGTTAGGTCATGCGCTGATGATATTGATGGAGAAGTTCATGAGCGAAGGAGCCATGCATGTAGCAGGGTTTGCGATGGGTTTCGTGGGGCTTGTCCTCGTTATCGTCGGCGTGTTTGTGAAGGGCGATACCCGACAAACGCTGTGGGGACTCTTCGGTGGACTGCTTTTCTGGACGGGTTGGGTGGAGTTCCTCTTCCTGTATTATGCCCGACGCTATGGCGTTCAGCCAGAGATAGAGAATGGCGTAGTGGTGACAAAGCCCGAATACCTCATTATGCCTGCCTCGTTTGGCTTGTGGATGATGGTGATGACCATGTATGTGTTCAGCACAAGAAACGGCTGCGGTTTGATTACATGGATACAAAAGGTATGTTTCCGAAGCAAGCGCAAGGTTGTGGTGGTGCAGCCCATGACGCGCCACACAAGCATCGTCACGTTCATGCAAGTGAATATGATTCTTTGGGCAATGTACTTGATGCTCATGTTCTGCTACGACAAGAATTTCCTTGGTGATCATCACCCCGTGACGTTCCTTGTGGGTGTAGGGTGTCTCGTGGGGGCTGTCTTCATGTTTCGCCACCAACTGCA
Organism: Hoylesella timonensis 4401737 = DSM 22865 = JCM 15640; assembly: GCF_000455445.1. Classification (GTDB taxonomy): domain Bacteria; phylum Bacteroidota; class Bacteroidia; order Bacteroidales; family Bacteroidaceae; genus Prevotella; species Prevotella timonensis. Next base: position 310,979 of record NZ_HG417090.1, read on the forward strand.
CATCGCTGCATGGGGCGCAAACTTAAGAATGGCGATAGCCACAGTTATCATCTTTTGGGCGCCTGTAGAAATCTTGGGAAGGATGAACTTCATCCAGGAGTTTTGGGGAGAGCCAGAGAAACACGCATGGCAAATGCTTGTCATCCTCATGGCGTTTATTTTGTTGGGTGTTTATCTTTGGTTCAAGGGCAAACAAAGAAAGAGAGTTGAGCAATGATGAAAGGAGTTGGAATGAAGAAAACAACATGGAGACGGCAACATCAATGGTTAGGAATTATCTTGGCTCCGTTCGTCATACTCTTTTGTCTCTCGGGAATAGTACTCAATCACGCCAAGTTGTTTCAAGGCATCGATATCAGTAGGACACTGTTACCCTCAGAATATCAATATAGCCAGTGGAACCAAGGATTGTTTCGTGGTACGCAGAAATGGAGAAACAAGGTGTTGATATATGGCAACGCTGGCATTTGGGCGAAAGAGAAAGATGCCGACACGATAACCGACTTCAACCGCGGGCTGCCCAAGGGTGCCGACCTGAGAAACGTTCGTGGAATGGCGGTCATGCCCAATGGCAGTCTATACGCCATGAGTCAACGTCATTTGTATCGTTTGAACCCCCATAGCGTATGGGAACAAGTTGATATTCTTCAAGGTAAGCATGAAAAGTTGAGCGATATTACGCAGAAGGGCGACTCGCTCATTATCACGGGTCGGTCTTACGTCTATCTGTCTCGCTATCCTTATCACGACTTTCAAAAAATCACCTTGAAGAAAACAGACAAAGACCAAGGGAAGGTTTCGCTCTTCCGAACGATATGGCTTCTCCATGGAGGCGGACTGTTTGGTATGGCTGGCAAGCTCTTTGTCGATGCGGTGGGACTAATCCTCTTGTTTCTCTCCATCTCAGGCGTATATTACTCTTTTGCGCCTCGTTCCCGTTCATCGTTAGCAAAACGTACGAAGCGAGGACTGATAACATGGCACAACAAGTTGGGACGAGGTGCGATGTTCTTTCTGTTGTTGCTGACCATTACAGGCTGGATGCTACGTCCGCCTGCGCTCATCGCCATAGCCTCTGGCAAAATACCGCCCATACCTTTTTCTTCCATGGATAGCGACAACCCATGGAATGGCTGTCTGCGCTCGCTGCGGTATGATGAGAATAAAGCCGACTGGCTGTTGTGTACGTCGGACGGTTTCTATTCTCTTCGTCATTTGGGCAGCACGCCGCAAAGAGAGAAGGTGCAGCCTCCTGTGAGCGTTATGGGCATCAATGTCGAACAACACACTCATCAGAACACATGGCTGATAGGTTCGTTCAGCGGCATGTATGTATGGGATAGAGCGCATCAGTCCGTCACCGACTATTTCACGCTTCAAAAGGTGCAGTCTGTCAGTGGGAGTCCTTTTGGAAGTCACGCCATTGCAGGCTTTTCATCAGACTTGGACGATGCGGACATGGTGGTGGATTACAAGAAGGGTAATTCTCGCCTTCGTATGCCCGACAGCATGACAACGCTGCCCATGTCATTGCGCAATGTTTGCATAGAAGTGCACACAGGACGCATCTTTACCTTTTTGGGCATGGCGTCTCTATTTTACATCTTCCTCATGGGCGTGGCTTGCGTATGGTGCCTTTGGAGTGGTTGGAAGATATGGCAAAGAAAACCTCATTGAGTTTTCAACTGAGGTGCTAATAATAGCTGTCTATTCTTGCTTCTTTTTCTTCATCCATTCTTCCTTAAACAGCATAATGCCGTTGATTCCTTGTACGATAGTGACATTTTCTTCATCAATAACAGTTGTTATACTCATAGCTTTATGTTTTTGGTGGTTTATGATTCGCTTTCAGCGCATTCTTTTTGAGGTTTCACACATCTAAACAAGCAGGCAGCGCCCATTGTCTCAGTCAGCACATCTTCGCCAAACATACTCCGAAGACGTCTTTCGGCTTCAGCGAAGGTGTCATACGGAGGGTGGAAAAATCCTTTTCTCTCCATGACTTTTTTAACCAATAAATCAGCCAATTGGCGTTCACCCTTGACATAAAAGCAACCGCAGAAGAAACCACCGGGTTTCAGCACACGGAAAATCTCGGCAAAGGCTTTCTCTTTATCAGGGAAAGCTTGAAAGCCGTTCATCGACAGTACGCAGTCGAAGAATTCGTTGGCATAGGGAAGTTCTCCAACATCTCCTTGTTTCAAAGACAGGTTGGCTATCTCCTCCGTTTCTTTCCGCATAGCCGCAATGGCTATCATTTCTTCCGAATAGTCTAAACCAACAATTTGGGCATCTTTCATCTGGCGATACTTCTCGGCAGTAAAAACGGCAGTGCCAACAGGAACGTCAAGCAGTCGTCCTTGAAAGTCGTTCGGTATAAAATCAAGCACTTTCTGAGCCAAGAGATTAGTGTCCTCGTCCCAAATCAGTCGCATGTATAGCCTTGACCACCATTTTCGTCCTGTCAACAGATCATCATAATGCTCCATCATTCCTTGGTAGGAATTACTTTGTCTGTTTGTCATTATCTTCTTGTCAAAAATGTTTATTTCTTATTTTGCAAAAATACAATATGTGCTTCGTTCCTGCAATCGCCAAAAATAGTGATTTTTATTTCGGGTATTGGGTATGAGGTTGCAACAAGGGTATTTTTTCACAACGATTTTTTAAACAACGAATAAAACAAAAGAAACGAATTTTTCAATGTCGGAAATTCAATGAACGCCAGCGTTCAACGAATGACACAAATTTAGCAGGATATTTTTCACAACGAAATTATTTTTCACAACGAATAAAGCGAAAGAAACGATTTTTTCAATGTCGGAATTTCAATGAACGCCAGCGTTAAACGAATGACACAAATTTAGTAGGATTTTTTTCACAACGTAATTATTTTTCACAACGAATAAAGCGAAAGCGAATTTTTCAACAATATAAATTTGCTTTTTTTTGTTTTATTCGTTGTTAAAATAAAAACTTTGTTTTTGTAGTGACGCCAAATGCTGCGTTTGTCCTGTAAATTTACCAAAAAACGGCTGTCTAAAATCTTCGAAATAGAAAAAAATAATAGGCAAACGACAGACAAAAATGGGCTGATTTTAACAATTCAAACACCAAATTTCGTTGGAACAATGCTCGAACGAACTTGGAAACATGTATCAAGGGCGTTAGAAACATGCTGTAACACCCTTAATACCTGCAAACAGCGAGCTTAGAATCATGCTTTAACGGACAAAAATCGGGAAAAATGAGAAGAAAAAGAAAGCGGATAATCGTAACACCTTTTATCACAACGCATTACGAAAATCGCTCATATTTGGCGTATTTGCCACCAACAGTACCGCTGGTGGTCTACACGCAAGTTTTGAGAGGCACTTTGTAAAGAAAATTCAGCATCTTTTTGATGAAGAGACGCACCTAAGTTTGTCCACTTTCTTTGTCCCACTCGTGGGTTGGTTTTCGCGCCTTCCATGATGAAGGAGCGAGGATACACCGCCCTATGACTTATTTGGAGCGAACAAACACCAACTCTTTGGGCAGCTTTTTCCACTTTCTGTTGCGAGCTATCTTAATAGAGCTTCCGTCCATTTGCTTGAGTGTGAAGGTGTTGTCGCTGTTCTTGGTGAGCGTCGCCACCAAGTCCTCGCTGCCATAGTCGTTGATGATTTGCAAGGTGGCAACGTTCTTTCGAACCTTGGCAGAGGTGAAGAGCCATTTGCGAGAATCGATGCTGTCTCCCAAGAAACCCGACATTGTGCCCAATAATTCTTGTCCTGGTACTTCGATGTTATTGTCGTAAAAGTTCATTTGGATATAGATTCGGTACTCGGCGTTGCCAATCCTCCCCAGAAAGGGCTTTGCAGCCTGTTGTTGTGCCATGACTCCGAGCGTGCAGAGCCATAAAGCCAGACCTGTTAGTATGGTTTTCATCATCTTGAAATGTTTGGTTTTTGCAAAGTTACTGTTTTATATCAATAAAAGCAGGGTTTTTAAGATATTATGAACATTTATGTTTGAGGTTCACCTTTTTTATATTATCTTTGTTGCAAAATATACAACTTAAATGACAACTAACGAGTTACTTCCCGATTATCTTTTTGAGTCGAGCTGGGAAGTTTGTAATAAAGTAGGAGGCATCTATACGGTGCTCTCTACACACACAAAAACATTACGAGATCTGTTGCAAGATCGTCTTATTTTTATTGGTCCGGATTGTTGGAAAGGACGTCCATGTCCGTATTTCCTACCCGATGATTCCCTTTTCGCCACTTGGCAACAACAAGCCAAGGAGGAAGGACTCCGTGTGCGATTGGGACGTTGGGATATTCCGGGAAAGCCCATTGCCATTTTGGTGGATTTTGAGCCGTTCTATGCGCAGAAGAACCAACTCTATGCAGAGTTTTGGAACCTTTATCAGGTGGACAGCCTGCATGGCTACGGCGATTATGACGAGGCATCGATGTTTTCGTATGCTGCCGGAAGGGTAGTGGAAAGCTTTTACCGCTCCCAACTGAATGCAACCCAACGCGTGGTGTATCATGTGCACGAATGGATGACAGGACTTGGGCTGCTGTATGTGCGGCAACATGTGCCAGAAATAGCGACCGTCTTTACCACCCATGCCACCAGTATAGGACGTAGTATTGCTGGAAACCACAAGCCGCTCTATGCCTATCTCTCTGCCTATCAGGGAGATCAGATGTCGAGAGAACTCAATATAGAGAGCAAGCACTCGGTAGAAAAACAGACGGCGCAACATGTCGACTGCTTCACCACCGTGAGTGAAATCACGGCAAGCGAGTGCGCAGAACTCTTGGACAAACCCGTGGACGAAGTGTTGCCTAACGGTTTTGAAGACTCTTTTGTACCACAAGGAGCTGCCTTTACACGTCAGCGGAAAGCCGCTCGAAAGCGATTGCTACAAGTGGCAAACGCGTTGATGGGGCATACGTTTGGCGATGACACCCTCATTGTGTCCACCAGTGGGCGCTATGAGTTCAGAAACAAAGGCATTGATGTATTTATCGATGCTATTCAGCGTTTGCGACAATCGCAGCACCTGTTGTCGAAAGACGTGTTGGCGGTGATTGCCGTCCCGGGTTGGGTGAGCGAAGCCCGCGCCGACTTGCAGCAACGACTCACAGAGGCACAGTGCTACGACACGCCTTTGTCTTATCCCATGCTCACGCACTGGTTGCACAACATGGAACAAGATGCGGTGCTGACGAAGCTGGCACAGTTGGGGTTGCAAAATCAGTCCAACGACAGGGTGAAGGTGATGTTCGTCCCTTGTTATCTCACGGGCGATGACGGCATCCTTCAGCGCACGTATTACGACTATCTGTTGGGCAACGATTTGTGTGCCTATCCATCGTATTATGAGCCTTGGGGATATACGCCGCTCGAAGCGATAGCCTTCAAGGTGCCTTGCATCACCACCAATTTAGCAGGTTTTGGCATGTGGGCAGCCCACGAAGCTGGCACCACTCGGTTAGTGGAGTCGGGAGTTGAGGTGATTCATCGCACTGATGACAACGCTGCAGACGTGGCACAAGACATGGCGAACCTTTTGTTACAGTTTGCCAACCTGCCCACCGAGGAGGTAAATCGCATTCGAAGAAAGGCAGCAGCACTGTCTAAGAAGGCGCTGTGGAGCAAGTTCATCAAATACTATCTTTCTGCCTATAGTGAGGCACTGAAGAAAGCTGAAGAGAGAAATAAAATCAATTAAAACCAAGATAAGAAACAAATTTATGAAGATTAAAACAGGTTATGCCAATTCGCCTCAATGGAAAGAGGTGACTATTAAGTCAAGACTGCCCGAACAATTGAAGTGTTTGGACGAAATGGCACACAACATGTGGTTTGGTTGGAATCACGAGGCACGCAGCTTGTTCAAGAGTTTGGACGAGAAACTGTATGAAGAAGTGAACCAAAATCCCGTCTTGTTGCTCGACAGACTGAGCTATGACCGCAAGGAGGAGATTGTGAACAATGCTGCCATGATGCAGCGTGTGCAGGATGTTTATCAGCAGTTCCGCACGTATATGGATGTGGAACCCGACAAGAGCCGCCCCTCTGTGGCTTATTTCAGCATGGAGTATGGTATCAATCAGGTATTGAAAATCTACTCTGGCGGTTTGGGAATGTTGGCAGGCGATTACCTCAAAGAGGCATCGGACAGTAACGTCGACATGTGTGCAGTTGGTTTCCTATATCGCTACGGCTACTTCAAGCAGTCGTTGAGCATGGACGGTCAGCAAGTGGCACAATACGAAGCACAAAACTTTAACGCCTTACCTATTGAACGCGAGGTAGACGAACACGGCAACCCCATCGTGGTAGACGTTCCTTATCTCGACTACACGGTGCATGCCTACGTTTGGCGTGTCAATGTGTGGCGCATCAAGCTCTACCTCTTAGATACCGATAATGACATGAACTCGCCTTACGACCAGTCTATCACGCACGCTCTGTACGGTGGAGACTGGGAGAACCGCCTGAAACAAGAGATAATGCTGGGCGTGGGCGGTATGCTGACGCTGAAGAAATTAGGCATCAAGAAGCAAGTCTACCACTGCAACGAGGGTCATGCGGCACTCTGCAATTTGCAACGCTTGTGCGACTATGTAGAGAGCGGACTTACCTTCAATCAGGCAATGGAGCTGGTAAGAGCCTCCTCATTATATACGGTGCATACGCCCGTACCTGCAGGACACGACTACTTCGATGAGGCTTTGTTCGGAAAGTATATGAAGGGTTATCCTGAGTTGTTGGGTATCTCATGGGATGAGTTCATCGGTATGGGACGAGAAAATCCTGACGACCACACAGAAAGATTCTGTATGAGTACCTTTGCTTGCAATACTTCGCAGGAAGTCAACGGTGTGAGCAAGCTGCATGGCTGGGTGAGCCAGAAAATGTTTGCACCTATCTGGCAGGGCTATTATCCTGAAGAGAGTCACGTGGGCTATGTTACCAACGGTGTGCACTTACCTACATGGACCTCTACCGAGTTCCGTCGCATCTATGACAAGTACTTTGATGCGTCGTTCATGAGCGATCAGAGCAACGAGGAGATTTGGCACGACATCTATCAGGTGCCAGATGCCGAAATATGGGAAACGCGTATGGCGTTGAAGAAGAAGTTGGTAGCCTATATCCGTGAGAAGTTTACCGAGAATTGGCTCAAGAATCAGGGCGACCCCTCGCGTGTAATGTCTCTCTTGGAGCGCATCAACCCCAATGCACTGATGATAGGTTTCTGTCGTCGCTTTGCTACTTATAAGCGCGCCCACTTGTTGTTTACCGACATCGAGCGACTGTCTAAGATTGTCAACGACCCCGAACGTCCCGTGTTATTCTTCTTCTCAGGTAAGGCACATCCTGCCGATGGAGCTGGACAGGGACTCATCAAGAAGATTTATGAAATCAGTCAGCGCCCCGAGTTCTTGGGTAAGATTATCTTCTTGGAAGACTATGACATGCAGTTGGCACGCAGATTAGTATCGGGCGTGGATATTTGGATGAACACACCAACTCGTCCTCTCGAGGCATCGGGTACATCGGGCGAGAAAGCCGAGATGAACGGTGTGGTGAACCTCTCTGTGCTTGACGGCTGGTGGTTTGAGGGTTATCGCGATGGTGCAGGATGGGCATTGCCTCAGAAGCGTACCTATGACAACCAAACGTACCAAGACCAGTTGGATGCTTCTACCATTTACTCAATGTTAGAGAACGAGATAATCCCGCTGTTCTTCCGACATGAGGAGCAGGATTATAGCAAGGAATGGGTGAAGACCATCAAGAATTCCATTGCTACCATTGCTCCACATTACACCATGAAGCGTCAGTTGGACGATTATTTCAATAAGTTCTATATCAAATTAGCGAATCGATTTGAGCAATTGGATGCCAACAATCACCAAATAGCCAAAGACATCGCACAATGGAAAGAAAGTTTGGTAGCGCATTGGGATGCCATCAAGGTGGTTTCCAAGGACACAACCTTCTTGGATAACGGTGGCGAAACGGGCGTACGCTATCAGGTGAAGTACGTCATTGACGAGCAAGGCTTGGACGATGCCATCGGCTTAGAGTTGGTTACTCTCAATTCGCTGCCCGACAGTGATGGACGAGAGTTACACCAAGTATTCCCATTCAAGATGGTAAAGCATGAAGGAAACCAATATACCTTCGTAACAGAATTGGAACCCGACGTTGCAGGCACCTTCAAATCGTGTGTGCGCATGTATCCAAAGAATGCTTACCTGCCTCACCGTCAGGACTTCTGTTATGTGAAATGGCTCGACTAAATCGGTCGATACATCACTGATAAAACTTTCTAAAAAAGCACTTCGCAAATCTTGATGCGAAGTGCTTTTTTTGAATGGTATGCCAAAGTTTCTTTTCTATTTCATCATATTCTGTTGCTCGTTATTTCTTTGCAACGGAATAACACGGAACGACACGGGGGTGCGGTATCGTTCTGAAAAAAGTTGTTGGAATAGACGGCACCCACAGTGAATGAATAGAAGATGCTATTCCTTTCTCACGAGCACATTTGTAACCTATTTGTATGCCTTTATTAAATTTGCTTTCAATTCGTTGTTGAAACAAAAATAAATGATAGTTTTTTCCCATCAACTGTTTTTTTTCTATGATACATTTGTGCTTTTTCATTAAAATATTATATAAAAAACTTGCAGGTACTAGAAAATACCACTAAATTTGCAAAAATTTATAACAATCTATATTCAGCACATGGGCAACAGTACCTTTCATCCCATCGTTGCATTGTTACGTTATAAGCGCAAGAATGAGGAGGTAACTACGTTAACAAATGTTATTACCACCACCGATTATTATATTATATTAACACGCACTTCTCTCTTGCTTGCCTTTCTTGCAAAGGCAAGACTATTTATTAGTGCATGGTTCCCACAGGCAGCCGTGCACCTTAACCGTATGTGCCTGTTACACACAAGAAAATAACAAATTCAAAAAACTTTATCTATGATGAAACAAATTTACTTACTTAAAACAAAACGGCGCGGCATATTCCTCGCCTTGCTGCTGCTCACGGCTCTGCCAATGGTGGCACAAACGGCTGGCAATACATTCAAGGTCGATGGTCTGAAATACATTGTGCTGGATGCAGCGGAACGAACCCTCAAGGTATTGCCCGAAACAAATTACAAGCAATATACCGACATTAAAGGAGATGAGTACTCGGCCTATAATGGTACACTGAGTGGAATTTTAGATTTCACCAAGCCCGTCAGCTATAACGGTAAAAACTGGACGGTGACCGAAATTGGCGAAAGGGCTTTCCAGTTAGAAAACATCACGGAGGTGAAACTTCCTGATGGCATGACAAGAATTGGATACAAAGCGTTTTACAAGACAGCCTCTTTAACTACAATCAAATTCCCGGCATCACTGAACTACATTGAAAACAGCGCTTTCACTGAAAGTGGCTTGACCGGCGCAGTAACATTCCCCGACAACACGTTTATAGGTGCCAATGCTTTTCAGTCATGCGTCAAAATAACGAGTCTGGACATAACAAAAGTGAAATACCTGGGATCTGGGTGTTTCAGGAATTGCTCTGGATTGAGAAAGGTAACAGTTCCTGTATCTGCAAAGATTGGGCAAAAGCTCCCCGCGACGACACCGAGTGACTATAAACTAACTGGTAATGCCAATGAAACATCAGGTGAGTATGCCTTTGCCGATTGCTATAACCTGACAGAAGCAACCATCGAGAGCGGCATAACCACAGTCCCTGATCACATGTTCGCATATTGTGGCGAATTGAAAACCGTCAGAGTCCCAGCCACGGTAACAAGCATAGGAGGTGGCGCTTTTAGACAATGCTTCAGTCTCAGCTCCATTGACATGCCGGAAGTGAATACTATAGGGGAAGAGGCCTTTTGGGGCTGTTTCAATTTAAAAGGCGACCTGGTTCTTTCCAACAAAGTAACAAATTTAGGAAACCAAGCCTTTGGATACACCAGTCTCACTGGGGTAAAATGGGAAGGTGCCGCCGGCTGTACGATAGGCAATAATGTTTTTACGGGCTGTCACTTCCTGGAATATGTAGACCTGCATACACTGACAAATCCCACGGTAAGTAAGACAGTATTGAATCGGCATACAGGAACTGCGATTGATAATCTTGCAGGTGGATTGCTGTCGCGCACCATCGTTTATCTTCCACAAGGAGTGAACTTCACCTTCAAGGAAGGAGAGGACGTGAACTTCGTTAAAAGCAATGGCAGCGACAACCTCACCTGCACCAAACTGAGCGTGCAGGATGGCGCCGACTACGAGTTCCCTGTTGGATTCACAGCAACCACGGCTGTCTATAACAAATGGGAAGCATATATGTGGAATAACCAAATAACTATTGGTGATGAAAAATTCAAAGACAGAAAAACATATACTGGTGTTAATTATTCCTGCGATGAATATGATTATGACAAAAATATAGCGCCTCTCATAACCTATCGCGACTTCACCGGCTCGGGCAACGACGCCAACGGTATCAAGGCTGGCAAGAACTGCTTCACCATGCTGCTGCCCTACGCGATAAAAAAGCGGCCCAGTGGCATCCGTGCCTACAAGCTGAACTACAAAGGCACCTATACAACACCCGTTCAGGGAGGAGCAGAAGCCAAATACACGGAATATTACTTGTTCACTTCGATTCCTGATGAAAGCGAGCTTGAAGCCAATAAGCCCTACCTGCTACGCGTTGTAGATGGAAATGAGTACAGTTCTAAGGATTTTGACGCTGCTAACGTAGTGATTGCGGCGTCGGGCAGTACCAAGGTAAATGATGATGGCACTGAAGTCACTCAAACGCCTTCAACCTCCGCTTTGCGCAACGTCAATGCCGGCACGCTCAAGCCACAAGGCTTCTCTCCCATGAATGATCAGGGCTACAACTTCGTGGGTGGCACCGAGCGTCTTAACAACCAATTGGCAGTCAGTCTCCATACGTGGCTGCTGAACACAGACAGGATGAATATTGACGTGTGGAGACAAGTGAAAAGTGAATCTATATTCTTTCCTGGCTCTGATTTGCAGCTAGAACTAGCGACAGCGGCGCCGTTCCGTGGTTACATCCAAGTAATTAACAATGCACCGGGCGGAGCCAAGCGCTTCGTCATCCTTAGGGAAGACGAAACAGCGGGGATAGACGACTTGCAGCAAGACAAGGCTCTGAATGGCACACAGCGCATCTACACACTCGATGGACGCTACGTAGGC
>NZ_HG417090.1:323259-353122 GCF_000455445.1 Hoylesella timonensis 4401737 = DSM 22865 = JCM 15640
TAAAGACAGTTCCACTCACGATGCCGTCTATTCACCATGAGGCGGTATACAAGGACAGGGTTACCTTTCGACCAAACGGGACGACAGGTAACCCTGTTTCTTATACAGATCTTGCCATGGATGGCGTTTTCGTTTACAGCTAATGTGCTGAACAACAAATGTAAAGTTGGAGATGCATGCAATAGCCCATTCAACTCCGAAAAGGCGAGAGAATGTTGCTGTGCCTTGTCGAAAAGATGAATGGGCTGATGTGGATGTGGCTATTACTTAAGGGTGGTTCTATAAATTACCACCGTAAAGTTTTTTTCATGTCAGTCTTTTTACGTTTTGTCATCTTGCGGTCTCTTTTTGGTTCAATTTACTTGTTCGTTCAGTCGTATAGCTCGCTATACTCCTTCACTCACAAATAAATTGCCCACAAAAATAGCCTCGCAATCTGTCAAAGCTAATTTATAGAACCACCCTTAACTACTTTCTTGCCACCGATGATGTAGATGCCCTTTGGCAGTGACTTGAACAGTTGTTCGCCTTTACCTACCACTACACCTTGCAGGTTGTAAATGAACATCGGCTTGCGGCTGATGTGAGGTACATCGATTGCCGCTGGTGTGTCTTTTGCCATGTAGAACGGTGTCTTGAGAATGCGCTCCCATTTAGGTACGTATTTCATTCCACCTTGGATGAAGTCTTCTTGTTTCTCGACCTTATAGCCATCTACGTAAATGGCATATTGCGCCCCAACGGCAACGTTGTCTATCGAGAACGGTATTTCTTTCGTGCCGTTGGCGGGAATGATGTCTGCCAGCGAGATTTTGTTTTCAAGGTAAGCCTCGTTTGTATTGCCTTTCTTGCAACGCAGCTCAATGTCGAATCCACCGCAATAGTCAGCATTCTCGCTGTTGGTCACAATGAGTTTTCCCTTCATGGCAGGAGCTTGGAAAGCATTTTCTTCACATTGTTCGATTTTCACCTCCACCGAAGGAAGTTTTTGCGACTTAGGTTCAGTAATGGTAATGTTTCCTTTAGAGCTGATAGTAGCGCCCGATTTACATTCGAAGGAATAGTCGAACTCTCCAACCTCCTTTGGATACAGCTCAAACACCACGTCTGTCGTCTGTCCTGCTGGCAGGAAGGTGGTGGTAGAAGCCACATAGTTATACTTGAAGAGCATGTCGAAGGTGTCGTACAGCTCGTCGCCTTTGTTCTCTATGGTGAGGGTGACGAACAGGGGACGTCCTGCCTCCTTGCTACCTTTCACGTCTACTTTCTTCACCTCTAAAACAGGCTTGGCAGTGGTGGTCTTCAGTTCCGTGTCGGTAATCTCTATCTCCTGCGCCATGTCTCCAATGCCGCCACAGGCTTTCCATTCGCTTTCGCCTTGTATGCGGTAAACGGGTAGCACGGTGTACTTTCCGTTGGCAAGGGTGTGCGGTATGTTGAAGTTCGTTTCGTTCATTTGTATCTTACCGTCGGTCTTGAACGTTGAGCTGAACAGCTTGACGGCGTTTATCAATCTACCTCCCTGCCAAAAGCCTAAGCCGCAATCGGCATCAAAGGTTTCGCCGTAATTGTTCACGCATTTCATGGTGATGTCAAAATCCGTGAAGTCATCGCTACTGTTCGAGCGACTTTGATCTTGCAGGGGCGTCATCTCCTTGACGTCCACAACTTTTGGAAATACCTCAGCACCTTCGCTTGGTCTGAACCCGATGATAGCTCCTTGCTCGCGCGTGTAGATACTGGGCAGTTGCTTAAATCCATATTCGCGTGGCGAAAGAACCGACAGGCGATAGTAGCCGTTGAATTGACCTCCCCAGCCCCAGTTGATGTGAAAGTAGTCGCCTTCCTTATAGCCATCGCAGACAAAGGCGTGACCATAGTTGTACACCACATCTTCGGCAAAGTAATAAACGGGTCGTTTGGCTTTCAACTCATTGTATATCAGATTGTACCATTCCTCACTGGTATAGCGGTCTCTGAAAACACGGTGCATGTCCTTAGAGTAGCCAAACAATCGGGTAAGGAACAATATCACGTTGTAGGAATCGGCGCCCGAATCATCAGCGGTATAATCCATATACACCGCCTGTCCCACATACCTCATCAGCTTAGCCACAGCGTCTTGCTGCTGCTGGGTGGTGGAAATGCGGTACGAAGGCAGTATGTCGTTCCACTCGAAGGTACTCTCGGCAAGTTCGGGAACTTGCAGACGAGCCGACGGAGCCGTGTAGGCAGGCATGGCGGGAGCCTTCTTTGGATACTGGTAATAGCCCATGATTTGGGCTGCTGCCGTGGCGACGCATCCCGTAACACAGTGCTTGTCTTTGTGCATGGGCGTTTGTTGGTTGTAGGGACCGTACTGGCTCCATGTGGTTTTTAGCAACGGGTCGATGGGCTGCAGCGTTCTGTTGGCACGTGTGGTGGCAGGCTTCGTGGTGGCAGGCATGTCGTTCAGCATGCTCACCTCCTGTCGATATTGTGCCAAGAGCATCTTGAGCGATGCAGGACATTGCTGCTCGTCGTATGTTCCCTCTTCTGCATAACCTAACACGTCAACCGTGCGGTCGTCGGCAGAGGCGATGACGAAGCCCTGTCCCTTACCTACGTTGAAAATGTAGTAAGCATTGGAACTTGCTACCTCGTTGAGCGAGGGCGCGGCTTGTGAAGCTCGTGTAGCAATCTGGGAGTTAGTACTTGCATGGCTCTTGATAAAAGCCAATGCAGCTTGTCGGGCTTGTTGTCTGCCCACAGGGGCGGAAAAAGCCACAGTTGTTGCGCATAGCAACGCTAAAGGTGTAAAAATTTTCCTCATATTTAATTTATTAGTATAAAAAGTAATTCTTTTTATGGCCTGTCGCTTAAATATGAGTATTCGTAAAATGTCTTTGTGGCTGCAAAGGTATAATAAAAAAACAAGTGCCGCAAATGTTTTTTAGAATTTGTAGCGTGTAACGGCTATATATGTGAAAAGCGAGGCAAGCACTGCAAATAGGGCGGTGCTTACCTCGCTGTAATTTGTGGGATTGGTAACTCTTTTTGCGCTATCCGCAACAGAAGAGGACAATCATTTGTGCCGTGAAGATACGCAGGAACATGCTAAGCGGATACACGGTAGAGTAGCCAATAGACGGTGCTTCGTGCGAGCAAACCGAGTTGGCGTACGCCAATGCGGGTGGGTCGGTGCAAGTACCTGCTAACATTCCCATGATGGTGAAGTAGTTGAACTTGTATTTTAAGCGGGCAATGGTTCCGATAATCAAAATAGGTATCACGGTGATAAGTACACCCGTGTACACATATTTCAATCCATCGCCTTCAACCACTGTCTCTACGAAGCTGGCTCCTGCCTTGATACCGACGCTGGCTAAGAACAACACCAAGCCTATTTCACGCAACATCATGTTGGCTGAGGTGGTAGTGTAGGTCACCAATTTCATCTTGTAGCCATAACGTCCAATGAGAATGGCGATAATCAAAGGACCGCCTGCAATACCCAACTTCAAAGGAACGGGCATGCCAGGGATGGAGATAGGAATACTTCCAAAGATGATACCGATGAAGACACCTATAAAGATGGTGGCGATGTTGGGCACATTGAGGTGCTTCACAGAGTTACCCATGACGTCGGCAACACGCTCTACGTTCTCCTCTGGACCAACCACCATCACACGGTCACCCACATGTAGGTGCAGATTCTGACTGGCAAAGAGGTCAATGCCTTGACGAGTGATACGGGTGATGTTGACACCGTAAACGCTGGCAAAGTGCATCTTGCCCAATATCTTACCATTCATAGATGAGTTGGTAATGACAATTCGTCTGGAAATCATGGGTTGCTTGGTGTCCTCTTCTTCCCATGGCAAATCGATGGTAGGACCTATGAACGCCTGTACGGCTTCGGCATCTGCCTCGGCACAAACGATGAGCAGCTCATCGTCTTTCTGAATAACGGTGTCACCGCGTGGGATTTCCAAGTTGCCCTCGTGCAACAAACGTGTACACACGAAGTCACGGTTGAGGAACTCCTTGATTTGTTGTAACGAGCGACCTGCAATATACGCATTGCTCACCTTGAGACGAATCTGACAAGGCTTGGCATTGGGGTTGTCTCCTTCGGCTTGCGACAGGTCATCGTCTTCGTCTTTCATATTGACTCTACAGATATAACGAATGGCAATAGTCGCTCCAATAATGCCCAACACACCGAGTGGATAGGCACAGGCATAACCGTTGGCTATCTGTGGCATGTCTTCTTTGGTAAATATCGCTGTGAGTGCTTCGTTGGCAGCACCCAAACCCGGCGTATTGGTGACGGCACCGTAGAGCGTTCCCACCATCATAGGAAGGTTGTGAGAATCGGACGTGTCGAAGAAAATGTAATAACAGGCAAACATCACTGCAATGTTAAGCAGGATGAGTGCTGTCGATAGCAAGTTGAGGGTCACACCTCCTCGCTTGAAACTCTCAAAAAATCCCGGTCCAACCTGTAAACCAATGCAGAAGACAAAGAGGATAAGACCAAAGTCTTGCACGAAAGTCAGGATATTAGTGGGACCAGTAAATCCCACATGACCAGCGACAATACCTGCAAACAATACAAAGGTAACGCCCAATGACACACCGCCAACCTTGATTTTACCTAACAGAACACCGACCGCTATAACGATGGCGTAGAGCAAAGCGATGTGTGCTACCGAATCGTTGTTCGTAAAAAGCGAAATAATCCAGTCCATTTTGAGTACTTAAACGCTGGGTTCTATAAATTTGTCTTGCCACGCTTTGTGTTTCCATGTGTTGCACCAAAATGGCAAGACGTAACCCTGCTGATATATCTTTAGTATAATTATATAAGGTGGTAATTTATAGAACCCACCTATCTATGAAGCCTTGTTTAATAACTCCGTGCAATGATGACCCGATATTTGGCAGGTTTGCCCGATACCATGTCCACGCCCGGTGTCTGTTCTACACCAAATGGCACGCAACGAATGGTGGCTTGCGTCTCCTCCTTAATCTTTGCTTCGGTTTCTTCAGTACCGTCCCAGTGGCAAAGGAAGAAGCCTCCGTCCTTGATTTTCTGCTTAAACTCGTCGTAATTTTCACATTCGTAGATGTGCGCATCTCTAAAGTCTTTGGCTTTCTTAAGGATGTTGGCTTGCATCTCCTCCAAAAGTTTGGGGATGTACTCCAAAATCTTCTCCAACGAAACAGTTTCCTTTTGCAGCGTGTCGCGTCGCATCACCTCGATGGTGTTGTTTTCCAAGTCGCGTCCACCCATCACCAAGCGCACAGGAACGCCTTTCAGTTCGTAGTCTGCAAACTTGAAACCGGGTCGCTTGGTGTCGTTGTCATCAAATTTCACGGTGATGCCCATGGCTCTCAAGCCGTCGATAATGGGTTTCAGTTGGTCGTGAATGGCTTTGAGTTGTTCGCTTGTTTTAGAGATAGGAACGATGACTACTTGGATAGGAGCCAAGCGTGGAGGCAATACTAAGCCGTTATCGTCGGAGTGGGTCATGATGAGTGCACCGATTAAGCGTGTCGAAACGCCCCAACTCGTCGCCCATACGTATTCGGGCTTGTTCTCTTTGTTGAGGTAGGTGACATCAAACGATTTGGCAAAGTTCTGTCCTAAGAAGTGACTGGTACCGCTCTGCAAAGCCTTACCGTCTTGCATCATCGCCTCAATGGTATAGGTGTCCAATGCACCTGCAAAGCGTTCGGTCTCGCTCTTCACGCCCTGAACCACGGGAACAGCCATCCATTGCTCAGCAAAGTCGGCATATACCTTGAGCATCTTCTGTGCTTCTTCCTCAGCTTCTTCACGTGTGGCATGGGCGGTGTGTCCCTCTTGCCATAAAAACTCTGAAGTTCTAAGGAATGGACGTGTGCGCATTTCCCAACGCATCACGTTGCACCATTGGTTGCACATCAAAGGCAGGTCGCGCCAAGACTTAATCCAGTTCTTGTACGTGTTCCAGATAATGGTTTCAGAAGTAGGGCGAATAATCAACTCTTCTTCGAGTTTTGCCGCAGGATCTACTTCCACACCCGTTCCCTCTTCGGAGGATTTCAGGCGATAGTGGGTCACTACAGCACATTCTTTCGCAAACCCTTTGACGTGTTCCGCCTCCTTACTAAGGAAGGATTTAGGAATCAGCAGAGGGAAATAGGCATTCTGTGCTCCCGTTTCCTTAAACATTTTGTCCAACTGCTGTTGCATTTTTTCCCATATCGCGTAGCCGTATGGCTTGATAACCATACATCCGCGTACAGCCGACTGTTCTGCCAAATCGGCTTTGATAACCAAGTCGTTATACCATTGACTATAGTTCTCCGAGCGCTTAGTCAATTCTTTTAATTCTTTTGCCATGTTCTGTTTGATGAATAATTAGCCCCTTACAAAAATAGGGAAATCCATAAATATCTTAGGAATATCCCGTTGTGGAATATTCGATGATTGCTTAATTTTGTCGCAAAAGTACAAAAAAATGTTGATATGGGTGAATATTGACATAAAAAGAATTATCTTTGCAATAAATAAACGATTAAAAAACGTAACATTATGAAGAAATTGAAAACAATGACACTGGCAATGTGTCTCATGACCGTATTTAGTTGTTCTACAAAACAAGGTACAGGAGCTTTGGCAGGTGCTGGTGGCGGTGCTGTTTTGGGAGCGATTATTGGTAAGATAGCAGGCAATGCAGGTGTAGGAGCTGCCATTGGTGGAGCTGTTGGTGCAGGTACTGGTGCCATTATTGGGCGTCACATGGATAAAGTAGCAGCTGAAACTGCAGCCCAAGTAGAGAATGCTAAAGTAGAAGAGGTAACCGATAAGAACGGCTTAAAGGCTGTGAAGGTCACTTTTGATAGCGGTATCTTGTTTGCTTCGAGCAAGGCTATTTTGAACCAAGCCAGCAAGAATGAATTGGCTAAGTTCTCTACTGTGTTAAAGAAGAACAGAGACTGCCACGTAGATATCTTAGGTCATACCGACTCTACAGGTAATGATGGCATCAATATTCCATTGAGCAACGACCGTGCACAGAGCGTAGTGAACTACCTCAAGAGCTGTGGTGTCTCTTCCAGTCAGTTCCAAAACGTGTCGGGTATGGGCAGCTCACAACCTGTAGCTACCAACGCAACCAAGGCTGGACGTCAGCAGAACCGCCGTGTAGAAGTGTATCTGTACGCAAGTCCTGAAATGGTAGAGAAGGCAAACGACGGTAAACTCAACTAAAATTTTATAAAACATTGAGGAGGGGTGCTGTTACTGGTGCCCCTTTTTGTTTGAATGATGAGCATTATAGGACGTTTTCTACGAAGAATCATCGTATTGTTTTTCACCTCTACTATTTTAGTAGTGGTGGCTTACCGCTTTATTCCTGTGTACATCACCCCGTTAATGGTGATACGATGTGTACAGCATGGCGAGTTGAAGATTCGACATCACTGGGTGCCTCTCGACCATATCTCCAAACACATGCCCGTTGCGGTGATGGCAAGTGAAGACCAACGCTTTCTGTTGCACCACGGCTTTGACTTCCAAGCCATAGAGAAAGCCGCCTCGCACAACCTGACCAACAAGTCGGGAAAGAAGCGCGGTGCCAGTACCATCACCCAACAAACTGCCAAGAATGTGTTTTTGTGGCCAGGTCGCTCATGGGTGCGCAAAGGTTTTGAGGTTTACTTCACCTTCCTTATTGAACTGATGTGGAGCAAACAGCGCATCATGGAAGTGTATCTTAACTCCATAGAGATGGGCGAGATGATATATGGCGTGGATGCGGTAGCTAAATATCATTTCGACACGACAGCCAGTGAGCTTTCCCGAGCAGACTGTGCACTGATTGCAGCTACCCTTCCAAACCCTATCAGGTTTAGCAGTAAGACGCCAAGTGCCTATATGCGGTTGCGACAGCGGAAGATAGAACACGAAATGAAGTTTGTTCCCTCATTTCCTAAAGAGGGAGAAGATATCAACCCCAACACCACGAAAGGGGGCATATACCATCGAAAGAAATGAAAGAGCTATTAGGACAATTGAACAAGAGTCAGCAAGCTGCCGTGACCTACAACGACGGTCCGCAGTTGGTCATCGCAGGAGCAGGGTCGGGAAAGACACGTGTCTTGACTTATAAGATAGCCTATCAGATACAACAAGGCATGAAACCTTGGAACATCTTGGCACTCACCTTTACCAATAAAGCCGCCAACGAGATGAAAGAGCGCATTGGACAATTGGTGGGACATCAGACAGCACGCTACATCAACATGGGCACTTTCCACTCTATCTTCGCAAGGATATTGCGGTCAGAGGCTACACAGGTAGGCTATCGGTCGGGCTTTACGATTTACGATGAGTCCGACTCTCGGTCGTTGCTCAAAGCCATTATCAAGGAAATGGAGCTGGATGATAAAATCTACAAGCCCGCTGGCGTACATGCTGTGATAAGCAATGCGAAGAACCGTCTCATTTCACCGCAGAGTTATGCAGCGAATGCCGAGCTGATGTTGCGTGACCAGAAGAGCCGTTGCTTCGAACTGCATCGCATCTATGATGTCTATGTGCAGCGTTGCAGAAAGGCAAATGCCATGGATTTCGATGATTTGTTGGTGTTGACGTATCAATTGTTCAAGACGCATGAGGATATTCGACAAAAATATGTGGAGCGTTTCCGCTATGTCTTGGTAGATGAATACCAAGATACCAATTATGCCCAGCAGTGCATTGTGTGGGAGTTAACCAAAGACCATCAGCACATCTGTGTGGTTGGCGACGATGCACAGAGCATTTATGGGTTCAGAGGAGCAAACATCGACAACATGCTCGACTTTGAACAGATTTACGAAGGGGCACGCTTGTTTAAGTTGGAACAGAACTACCGCTCCACGCAACACATTGTTAAGGCTGCAAACAGTCTCATCAAACATAACGAACGCCAAATTCCAAAGGATGTATATAGCGAGAACGACCAAGGAGAGAAGCTCCTTTTCAAGCCCGTGTATTCGGATAAAGAGGAGGCGTTGGTGGTGTGTAAGGATATCCAACGCATCATGCGCACTGATGGTGCAACCTATTCCGACTTTGCCATTCTCTACCGAACCAATGCGCAGAGTAGAAGTTTTGAGGAGGAGATGTTGCGACAGCACATTCCTTATCGCATCTACGGAGGCTTAAGTTTCTATCAGCGCAAAGAGATAAAGGACATCTTAGCCTACTTCCGATTAGTGGTGAATCCTGATGACGAAGAGGCTTTTAAGCGCATCATCAATTATCCCACACGAGGGATTGGCAACACCACGCTTCAGAAGATTGCTGCTTCGGCACAAGAACACGGCATCAGCTTCTGGCAAGTCATTGCGCAAGCGCCCACCTTATTGCCCACGGTGAACAAGGGTACACAGACAAAGTTGCTGCGCTTCAAAGAGTTGATAGAGGGCTTCATTGCTCAACTGAATCAGGCTGATGCGTTCAAGTTGGGGCGTGACATCCTCCAAACCAGTGGCATCAGTACCGATATCTATTCTAACAATGATCCAGAGGGATTGGCACGACAAGAGAATGTGAATGAACTGTTGGCAGGCTTGCAAGATTATACCGAGAGTAAGCGAGAGGAAGGCTTGGAACAGGAGGTGTATCTGCCCGATTATCTGCAAAGTGTCGCCCTGCTCACCGATTTGGATAGCGACGACGGGAGCGATAGTAAGGTGTCGCTCATGACCGTGCATGCCGCCAAAGGACTGGAGTTTCCCACTGTTTTTATCGTGGGATTGGAGGAGAATATCTTTCCAAGTCCTATGGCTGTCGATTCCCCTCGCGAATTAGAGGAAGAACGCCGATTGCTGTATGTGGCAATTACGCGTGCCGAAAAACATTGCATCCTCACGTCAGCAAAGAACCGCTGGCGGTATGGCAAACTGGAATTTGATACGCCCAGTAGATTTATCAAAGACATTGATTCACGTTTTATCCACATCGAAGCCGAAGAGGAAACGATCGATGAGTCCATCTTTGCGCCTTACAGTGGCAGTCACTTCTCGGGCGATGGCAATCGACGATATAGCGACCGCATGCAAAACTCCCGACCTGTGGCGAGTCAGTTCCAAGCCGATGTAAAACCGAAAATCACCTCTGTTCAGCGTCCTGAACAGGCTGTTGACCCCTTCTCATCCTCCTTTAAGCGCCAACTCCAGCAGGCAGGTGGAAACTTTAAGCGTGTCACTGACGCCATGACCAACGGTGGACGGGCAGCGGCAGCTTCTTCCTCTAATCCTGATGCCTCTGGCTTGCAGGAGGGGAGCACCATTGAGCACCAGCGTTTCGGCATTGGCACGGTACTCCGATTGGAGGGTGATGGTGAGAACAGAAAGGCTACGGTGGACTTCAAGCATGCGGGTACTAAGCAGTTGCTGCTCAAGTTCGCTCGCTTCAAGGTGCTGAAGTAGGTGACTGTTTGTCCACCTCCGCATGTGCTTTTGCGTGTGGGCAACTCTTCTGCATTGTTTGCCTCTTTCTTTGTTTGTTTGTCCTACCCATATCTTTTGCGTCTGGGCATCATTCTTGCGATATTTGTCTCCGCAGCAAGAAGATTTTGCTCGCCAATGTTTGCTGGATTTCTTCTAGTAGCTAAGGCAGCAGAAGCAAAGAGTGGTGCTGTGCATGTCCTTTTTATTTCCCTCTTTATTGTGTTACGTTATAAGTGAATAGTATTGTTTACCATGCACTTACACCGTTATTTTGAAGTATTACTGCATTTAGGCACAGGCTGTTTGTGATTGCAATAACGAGCCAATGAGATGGCGGATTTACCGCAACAGCATTTTGTGAGATTTCACGACACGTCCGTGTCGTTCCGTGTTCTTCCGTTGCGATGATGAAAAATATGTTTTCCGTTTCATCACACCAGCCGACTGGTGCGCTGCATTCCTCTCAAGTCCGTCGGCAGATTGCGTGCATTATCTTGTTGCGTTGATTCAAATTATTCACTTCATTCGCTGTTCAACAACACTGCCTTTCAATGAAAGAACCGTGCTGCTGCATCCGTATTTTGTTAATTTATTTCGCAATTTCAAATTTTCATTTTAGAAAAATATTCGTTGTCAGATAGTCTTTTTTGCCTTGTTTTTTGAGTGGAATCTCCTCATCTCATTGAGTTAAGCCGTCTATTTACCGCAAATTGTGGTTCAAAAGCATGCAAATTCTTGCCTTATTTCCATGCTTCAACGGTGTCAAAGCAATGAGTTAGCAGGTTCATCACAGGTGGTGTAGTAGTTAATCAGTTCATTCACAGGTGTTTGCAAAATTTGCGTATTTGTGCACAGTCCTGCGCTTGGTCGCAAATACGCGAGTATTGAGAGGGGTTGTTAAATTTTTTCACACTTTTACTCACCTACAGATGTTTGTGCAACTGGTCATTGATTTATCGCAACGGATTGTCACGGAATTACACGGTACGTCCGTGCCGTTCCGTGTCTTTCCGTTGCAATAACTACACCACGCACTTCCGACATCATATATGCAAGTCATGATTTTACACTCCTCCAAAACATGTCTATAAAATTATTTCATTCGCAGAACGCTTGCGTTCATTCGCATGCTTAACCTCTTTGCTTTCGTGTTTTTCGTTGTAAAACATCATCTTTCGATGAAGGAATTGTGAGACGAAAAAAAGAAGCAAACGATATTTAGCATACTTTACACGTATTTTTTTTGCTGGTTGATCCTTTTTTTATATCTTTACCACATCAAACGAAAAACAACTTAAACCTAATCATATTAAAAATGACAGAAAAACAACAAATCGTAGAGTGCGTCCCTAATTTTAGCGAGGGTCGCAACATGCATGTAATCAAGCAAATTACAGATGAGATTGAGCGCGTGAAGGGTGTTAAACTATTAGATGTAGACCCGGGTGAGGCTACCAATAGAACGGTGGTGACGTTTGTCGGTTCGCCCGATAATGTATTAGAAGCTGCATACCAAGCTGTGAAAAAGGCAGCCCAGCTCATTGATATGCGCAATCACCATGGAGCGCATCCACGAATGGGTGCCACAGATGTTTGTCCACTCATCCCAGTGGCTGGCATTACATTGGAAGAATGTGCAAAACTCGCACAGCAGTTGGCAGAGCGAATCGCCAACGAACTCAACGTACCTTGCTATTGTTACGAGGCTGCAGCACGGACGCCCGAGCGTAAGAACTTGGCTGTTTGCCGTGCAGGAGAATACGAGGCACTGCCAGAGAAGATGAATGACCCTGCCAAGGCACCCGACTTTGGGGCTCGTCCCTTTGACGAAGGTGTGGCACGCACAGGATGTACTGCCGTTGGCGCACGTGACTTTCTGATTGCTACCAACTTCAACCTCAATACAACCTCTACACGTCGCGCCAATGCCATTGCCTTTGACGTGCGTGAGAAGGGACGTCCACGCCGTGAGGGCAACTCTCCTGTGGGTAAGCCCATGAAGGATGAGCACGGCAAAACCATCATGATACCGGGTACCTTGAAAGGGACAAAGGCGATAGGGTGGTATATTGATGAATACGCTATTGCGCAAGTGTCTATGAATATCACGGATATCAACGCCACTCCATTGCACGTTGCCTTTGATGAGGTTTGCCGTTGTGCGCAGAACCGAGGCATCCGTGTCACGGGAACAGAGATAGTAGGACTGGTTCCTAAACGAACATTGATAGATGCAGGCAAGTACTTCTTGCGAAAACAGAACCGCTCTACTGGTATTCCAGAAGAAGATATCTTGACCATCGCTATCAAGTCGTTGGGATTAGACGACCTTAAACCATTCAATCCTCGTGAGAAGGTCATTGAATACCTGTTGGAGGACGATAACAAGAAAGCCAAACTGATAGACCTTACCGTGAAGGAGTTTGCCGATGAGACTTCGCGCGAGTCTCCTGCTCCCGGTGGTGGAACCATCTCCGCTTATATGGGTGCATTAGGTGCTACCTTAGGAACGATGGTTGCCAACCTGTCAAGTCACAAGGCAGGATGGGATGATCGCTGGGAAGAATTCAGCAACTGGGCAGACAAAGGACAGGAAATCAAGGTAGAGCTGATGCACCTTGTCGACGAGGATACCGAGGCTTTCAACCGCATCATGGCTGCCTTTGGCTTGCCTAAGAAGACGGACGAGGACAAAGCAGCCCGTTCCGCAGCAATTCAGGAAGCTACTCTTTATGCCACACAGGTACCTCTTCACACCATGAAGGCTGCCTATAAAGTGTTTGAACTCTGTAAGGCGATGGCACAAGAAGGCAACCCCAACAGCGTTTCTGATGCTGGTGTGGGCGTGTTGGCTGCCCGTGCTGCCGTTTTAGGAGCAGGACTCAATGTCAAGATTAACGCCTCTGGACTGAAAAATCGCGAGGTAGCCGACCAGTTGGTGGGTGAAGCTAATCAACTCATTGAAAAGGCAAACCAAGCCGAAGTAGAGATAATGAAAATAGTAGAAAGTAAATTATAAGACCTTAAAGATAAAGAAAATGACGCACGAAGAATTCATGGCGGACATTCGGGCAGGTATTCCTAACACCTTACCCGATCCACAACCGTATGACCATACGGTGAACCATGCACCTAAGAGAAAAGACATTCTTACACCAGAAGAAAAGAAGTTGGCATTGCGCAACGCATTGCGTTACTTCCCAAAGAAGTTTCATGCCACCTTGGCACCAGAGTTTTTGGACGAGTTGAAGACTTATGGACGTATCTATATGTATCGCTTCCGTCCTACGTATGATATGCACGCTCGTCACATTGACGAATATCCACACAAATGCAAGCAGGCTGCCGCTATCATGATGATGATACAAAACAACTTGGATAGGGCAGTAGCGCAACATCCGCACGAACTGATTACCTACGGAGGCAATGGTGCCGTGTTCCAAAACTGGGCGCAGTATCGACTTGTGATGAAGTATCTCAGCGAGATGACAGACGAGCAAACATTGGTGATGTACTCTGGTCATCCGCTTGGTTTGTTCCCTTCGCATAAGGATGCACCACGGGTGGTGGTGACGAACGGTATGGTGATTCCTAATTACTCTAAGCAGGACGATTGGGAGAGAGACAATGCACTCGGTGTGAGTCAGTACGGACAGATGACCGCAGGCTCGTATATGTATATTGGTCCACAAGGAATTGTGCATGGCACTACCATTACTGTGCTCAATGCGGCACGCAAGGTAGGTGGCGACAACATGAAACTGTTTGTCACAGCAGGGCTTGGTGGTATGTCGGGCGCACAGCCAAAGGCTGGCAACATTGCTGGCGTGGTGAGTGTGACTGCTGAAATCAACCCCTTGGCTGCTAACAAACGTTACGAACAAGGATGGGTAGATGAGCTACACGACAACCTTGACGAACTGATACCTGCGATCCGAAAAGCGGTCGAAGAGAAGCGTGTGGTGTCCATGGCGTATGTGGGTAACATCGTTGACCTGTGGGAACGCCTTGCCGAAGAGAATATCCGTGTGGACTTGGGTAGTGACCAAACCTCTTTGCACAACCCTTGGGCAGGTGGTTATTATCCTGTGGGCATGAGTTTGGAGGAGTCTAATCGCATGATGGCAGAAGCTCCCGAGCAGTTCAAGGAAAAGGTTCGGGAGTCATTGCGCCGTCAAGTAGACGCTATCAACAAGCTCACCGCAAAGGGAATGTACTTCTTCGATTACGGAAATGCCTTCCTCTTGGAGGCAAGTCGTGCAGGTGCTGACATCCTTCGCAAGGACGGTAAGTTCCGTTATCCTTCGTATGTGCAGGATATCATGGGACCGATGTTCTTCGATTATGGTTTCGGTCCATTCCGTTGGGTATGCTCATCGTGCGACCCGAAGGATTTGGAGGTGACCGACCGCTTAGCAACTGAGGTGCTGGAAGAAATGAGGAAAACTGCCACAAAAGATATTATCGGTCAGTTGGATGACAACATCCACTGGATTAAGGAAGCTGGCAAGAACCACTTGGTTGTAGGCTCTCAGGCTCGCATCCTCTATGCAGACAGTGTGGGCAGAACCAAGATAGCGTTGGCATTCAACGAGGCAGTGCGCAAAGGCGAAATCAGTCAGCCCGTTGTCCTTGGTCGTGATCATCACGATGTCTCGGGCACGGACTCTCCTTTCCGTGAAACCAGTAATATCTACGACGGTTCGCAATTCTGTGCCGACATGGCAATACAAAATGTCATCGGCGATGCTTTCCGTGGTGCCACATGGGTGTCTATTCACAACGGTGGCGGTGTAGGCTGGGGCGAAGTGATCAATGGAGGCTTCGGTATGGTGGTCGATGGCAGCGAAGATGCAAATCGCCACATCCGTGAGATGCTTCTGTGGGATGTCAACAACGGTATCGCACGCCGCAGCTGGGCTCGCAACAAGGGCTCTATCGATGCCATTAAACGAGAAATGGAACGCACTCCCGGCTTGAAGGTAACCTTACCCAACTTCGTGGATGATAGCGAAATAGAGAAACTTAACTTCTAAATCAACGTCAAGTCGCAATGCTTCACGTCAAACACTTCTTTGAGCGAGAGGCGTTGCGACTTGGTACATTAACAATCACACTATGAAACACAAAATTAGCGCAGCACACCTCACGATTGAGGAGGTGGGAGCGATTTTAGAAAACCATGCTACTTTAGAATTATCTGATGACGCACGTCAACGAATTGTGCGCTGTCGCAAATATTTAGACAAGAAAATTGCCGAGTCGGACGTTCCTATCTATGGCGTTACCACAGGCTTCGGTTCATTGTGCAACGTGTCGGTAGACAAAGACAGATTAGCTCAGTTGCAAGTAAACCTCATCATGTCACACGCTTGTGGCGTGGGCAGCAGGGTGCCAAATGACATTGTAAAGATTATGCTCTTCCTCAAAGCACAGTCTTTGAGTTATGGCTATTCTGGCTGTCAGGTAGAGACAGTTGAGCGATTGATCGACTTCTTCAACAATGATATTTATCCCGTGGTTTATACGCAAGGCTCGCTGGGTGCATCGGGCGACCTCGTTCCGTTGGCTCACCTTTGCTTGCCACTGTTAGGAATGGGCGAGGTAGAGTATAAAGGTGAACGAATGAGCGGCAAGGCGTTATTGCAAAAGATGAACTGGGAACCTATACAGTTGGCTTCCAAAGAAGGACTTGCCCTGCTCAACGGTACGCAGAACATGAACGCTTATGCCGTTTGGGCAGTGTTGCAGAGCGAGCGTCTCTGTGATTGGGCAGACAAGATTGGCGTAATGTCATTGGAAGCCTACGACGGACGTATCGAACCATTCACGCATGCCGTGCATGCTGTCCGTCCACACAAGGGACAGATAGACACCGCTGCACATATTCGAGAGCTGTTAGAGGGCAGTGAACTCATCAAGCAACCTAAGGTGAATGTGCAAGATCCCTATTCATTCCGTTGTATGCCACAGGTGCATGGCGCATCGAAAGACACGTTGGCTTATGTGCGATCGGTCATTGAAATAGAGTTGAATGCGGCAACCGACAACCCTACTGTTTGTCCTGACGACGATTTGGTGATTTCTGCAGGCAACTTCCATGGCGAACCTATCGCCCAACCTATGGACTTTTTGGCAATTGCCCTGTGCGAATTGAGCAACATCTCCGAGCGACGAATCTATAAGTTGATTTCGGGTACGCGCAATCTGCCCAGCTTCTTGGTGGCAAAGCCCGGTCTTAACAGTGGGTTCATGATACCCCAATATGCCGCTGCTTCTATTGTCAGTCAAAGCAAGATGTACTGCACGCCAGCCTCGGTCGACAGCATTCCGTCATCGCAGGGGCAGGAAGACCATGTAAGTATGGGTGCCAATGCAGCCACGAAGTTGTATCAGGTAGTGCTCAACACCGAGCGAGTGCTGGCTATTGAGCTGTTCAATGCAGCCCAAGCACTCGAGTTCCGTCGCCCATTGAAGTCGTCGCCAGCCATTGAGGCTATCTATGCGGCTTATCGCAAAGTGGTACCATTCATCGAAAACGATGAGTTTATGTCGCCACACATTGCGCAATCGGTAGAATTTTTAAGGAAATAAATCATCAATCCCACTCTCTTCGGACAGGAGGAGTGGGATTTTCATTTTGTTACATGATATGAAACTTTTAGTAACCAACATCGCTTTTCTGGCAGGCATCCAACCCACGGACAAGCTACGACTGGAGGGTAAGGAGATGGCTCGGCTCGAAACGATAGCGAATGCCTTTCTCTATGTCGAGGACGGGCGCATCCATTCGTATGGTGCCATGAGCGATTTAGCGAAATGCAACCTTCCTTCTGATGTACAGCAGATAGATGCCAAAGGCGGAAGTGTGCTGCCCTCGTGGTGCGATTCGCACACACACATTGTCTTTGCAGGGAGTCGTGAGCAGGAGTTTGTGGACAAGATACGTGGCTTGAGCTATGCCGAAATCGCCAAACGCGGCGGTGGCATCCTCAATTCTGCCGACAAGTTGCACGACATGTCCGAAGACGAACTGTACCAACAGGCGATGCGTCGTGTAGACGAAGTCATCCGAAAGGGAACGGGGTGCATAGAAATCAAGAGTGGATACGGTTTGAACACCGCTGACGAACTGAAGATGTTGCGCGTCATCAAGCGCATCAAAGAGACGACACCGCTCAAGGTGGTTGCCACTTTTTTGGGTGCGCATGCCGTTTCGCGCGAATATGCAGGCAGACAAAGTGAATATGTCGACTTGGTAATCCGTGAGATGATTCCCGCTGTAGCCAAAGAAAACTTGGCAGAATACATTGATGTGTTCTGCGATACGGGCTTCTTTACGCCCGAAGAAACCGCACGTATTCTTGAAGCTGGGGCAAAATATGGCATGCGAGGCAAGATACATGCCGACGAGTTGGCGTCCTCTGGTGGGGTAGAGGTAGGAGTTAGACACAATGCCCTATCGGTAGACCATCTCGAGAGTATGACCGCAGAAACGATAGAGACACTACGTGGCAGCGAAACCATGCCAACCGCTCTTCCCGGTACATCGTTCTTCCTGAACATGCCTTTTGCCTTGGGGCGCAAAGTCATTGACGAAGGGTTGCCTTTAGCGGTGGCAAGCGACTACAATCCGGGGTCGACACCATCGGGAGACATGAAGTTCGTCATTTCGTTGGCGTGCATCAAGATGCGTCTCTTACCAGCCGAAGCGATCAATGCTGGTACCATGAACAGTGCATACGCCATGGGATTGAGCAAGGATTACGGTTCTATCACGAAGGGAAAGGTTGCCAATTTTTACATCACGAAGCCTATCCCATCGATTGACTTTATTCCTTATGCTTACACCACGCCAATTGTGGACAGGATATTTTTGCGGGGCGAGGAGTACATTCCACAAACAGAGTTGTAGAAAACAGGCAGATGTTCTGGATTCAAACCAGTTCGTTTACTTTCTTCTCCGTTCCCCTTTCTTGACGAAAAAACGCTCAATCTTATTGTTGTTGAGCGTTTTTTCGTGTGTAGGATTGTATTATTTTCGCATTTGACGATCTCTCTCTTTCAACACACCATGGCGATAAGCATCGAGCAGAGCTTCCAAGTCCTTGATTTGTTGTTTGAGTTCTGCACCTTTGTCCGTGTCTGCCACCAGCATGCGGTGTGCACTCATCTCAACAATTTGCGTCGTTCCGATGATGTCTGTGCCTTGCAAAATAGCATCCTCGGTGTTGGTAAAAGGCTCATGCTGCACCAATTGGAAACCTCTACTATGGTACACCAAGGTGTAGCCAGCAATACCAGTCTCTTTGTGGTAGGCTTGTGAGAAGCCTCCGTCAATCACCATGAGCTTTCCATTGGCTTTGATAGGATTCTCGCCATTCATCACATGAACGGGTACATGACCGTTGATGATGTGTCGATTGGGGTCTTTTACGTCGAAGGCATCCAAGATTTGGTCCACTATTGCTTCTTGATTACGCAGTTTGAAGTAGTTTCCCTTCTCTTCATGGTGCGTCTCTTTGTCGGCAATGAAATATCGTTCGAAGGTAGACATCTTCGACTTGTTGAACAAAGGACTATCGGGACCACACCACAGGTAGAGGAAATAGTCGATGGCATATTGGTGTTCATCGTTAGGAGCGTCATGTTGGAAGGCGGTACGTATCATCATGCC
The DNA here is from genome assembly GCF_000455445.1 of Hoylesella timonensis 4401737 = DSM 22865 = JCM 15640. GTDB lineage: Bacteria > Bacteroidota > Bacteroidia > Bacteroidales > Bacteroidaceae > Prevotella > Prevotella timonensis. Next base: position 342,410 of record NZ_HG417090.1, read on the forward strand.
CGTCTGGTGCATCAATTGTCTTCCCACATATTTACGTCCGGGATAAATCTCTACTTCTTTCAATGTGCCGTCCTCGTTGAGTGGGATAGAGGCATGAAACAGCAAGTTGCCGTTAAAGATGGCGTACATACACCCATGTTGTAAAAGCAATCGCATGTGCTTGTGCAGTTTCTCGCTGACCATGAACGAATGGTGAAGTCGTTGCATCAGTTCCTTTTCTTCGGGCGTCAATTCGTTGGGATGATTAGGATCTACTGTGGGGAAATAATGATCGTGAAGCTCATATTCTTTTCCGTCCAATGTGATAGTACCCTTCTCATAGTTCACAAAGTTGAAGAGTGCTCTGTTTTGCATCTTCCACTCGGGATGACGTTCATAGAGTTGTGCCTCTTCTTTGAACTGAATAATCGCAATTGCCTTGTGCATGAGTGCTGTGAGGCGCAGCGTCTTCTCTGCAACTTCTTTGGAACCCCCACTGAGTTTGGGATAAAAAGCCTCGCAAGGGTCGTCTCCATAGGTCTCCATGGCAAAGGTAGCTAATGGCACTAAGTTGATACCATACCCCTCTTCCAAGGTGGTGAGGTTGGCATATCGCAGCGACAAGCGGATGACATTGCAGATACACGCATTATTTCCTGCACATGCCCCCATCCATAGCACGTCATGGTTTCCCCACTGAATGTCCCAACTGTGATAGTGTTCCATGGTGTCCATGATGATGTGTGCACCCGGTCCACGGTCGTACACATCGCCCAAGATGTGCAGTTGGTCTATCACTAATCGTTGAATGACGTGTGCCAAGGCAATGATAAAGTCATCGGCACGTCCAGTAGAGATAATGGTTTCAATGATAACGTTGTAATAAGCCACCTTATTCGTAACGCCAGCATTTTCGTGCAAGAGCTCTTGAATGATGTAACTGAAATCTTTGGGCAGTGCTTTTCGCACTTTCGAGCGCGTATATTTACTGGACACATCACGACACACCATTACCAACTGGTGCAGGGTAATGTGATACCAATCGTAAATATCCTGTTCGGCAGCCTTGACCAATTGCAGTTTCTGTTCGGGGTAATAAATCAGTGTGCATAACTCTCGCTTCTCACTCTCTCGCAAGGTATTGCCAAAGAGTTCGCTCACTTTGCGCTTGATATTGCCAGATGCATTCTTTAACACATGCTGAAAAGCCTCGTTCTCACCATGAATGTCTGCCAAAAAGTGTTCCGTTCCCTTGGGTAGATGCAGAATTGCTTGCAAGTTAATGATTTCGGTACTTGCATCGGCGATTGTGGGAAACGACTGTGACAGTAATTCTAAATATCTTAAATCTTGTAGAGTAGGGTGCTTGTATTCCATTTCCATTTATTTTATCGTATTCTGTTCTGTTGTGTTGACGGCTTCTCTTAGCCTTTTGGTGTGTTTGTCATCAAGGGGATTTAATGGCATGAACCCTTCTGTTATTTGTTTGTCTTCTTCAAGTAGCTGAAGGATGCGAGCAGCAAACTTTTCTTCGTGCAGTGTTATGAGCATTTGAACAAGCATATCCTCATCGTAGTCAACTGTCATTAGCGAGGTGGCTAATTGTGCCAATGCCGCTTTTGAAATATTACGGCGGTGGTACTGATACCTGAGATATAATACTTGTGTGCAAAATTCTTTTTCCAATGGGGCGTCTTCTTCGATGATGGTCATCTTCTTGGCAATCACTTGCCGCATCCTTTGGTCGTGTTCAAGGATAGTCTGTTCGTAGAGTGTTACCAACTGGTCAAGGCAATCTTGCGGTGTGATAGTGGCGGTGAGGATGGGGTTGGGAATCAATGCCACGCGGTCGTTCCATTGCCTTTGCTGGATGCTTCTTCGCTCATTTTCTCCCCATACCAATACGGTGGTGGCTTTCTTTGTCGCTTTTTTTTGTGCAAGTAGCTTTGTGGGACTCAGTCGAACTTCTTGTTGATGAAACCACCAAGGTGCCAGTTCACCCAAAGAAGAATAGACTGTGGGTATCAGTCGTCGGTGTGCCTGCGTGATGCGCTTCGAAGTTTGGGCGTTCCATGCGCCAAAGACATGAATCAGTTGTGGAAACTGTGTGGACAGCGTCATGTCACTGCGTGCAGCAAGTCCCTCTTCGAGCAATGTAACATATTGCTGATAAAGCGGCTGTTTGGCAACATTGGGTGGAAGATACAACTCGATATTCATGTTTACAGTTTATGACTGGTGAAATCGTAAACATCGGCTTTGCGAAATCTTTGCCTAAACAGAAGGTTACGCCATACGATAGTAGGTTCGTAACACAGTACTTGCCATGTAGACAAGTGGGGCATAAAGAATTTCAAAGGCTTTGTGATGACCCACATTCTCATGCCTATCGTGCAGAGTAGAGCGATGGCAGCGGTCACGATGAGCATCCAGTTGGCTTCGCTAATGGCAATCCCTAACACGATGAACGTCACGAGATAAGAGAGATAAAGCATCACCTGATCGACCTTATATATAAGGTGTAAGCGGAAGGAGCGTTGGAGTAATGGGCGAGAGGCAAGTTCGAAGAGCAGCTGGTTGCGCCGTTTCTTTTTTGTAGGAATGTCCTCTATCATCCATGAGGCAGGTTCTATGCAGACAGTGTTGGCTTGGGGAGCGGCAAACTTGTTGACGATGAAGTCGTATTCCCCCCGCAACAATTGCAGGTTGCCTCGATAACCGTCTTGGGCAATGAACCCACTCTTGCGGAACATGAGGTTGCACGAGTTGGTGCGATAGGCGATGCTGCGATGCGCCTGGTGCAGTAAATATAAATCCGAGTACCACCTTTCCAGCTGATAAAGGGTGGGGGCGGCAGGCTCATACTGGCTATATCCCATGACCAATTGTGCCTCTTGGGTGCAGTGGCGAGACATCTCAAGCAACCAAGTGCTACTGGCTGGCTGGCAATCTGCCTCTGTTAAGAGTATCCATTCATGCTTAGCAGCCTTGACACCCAACGTAATGGCAAGTTTTTTGCGACTCATATACCGAGAAGAAGTGGGGACAAAGGTAGCGTAGAGATGTGGGTTATTGGCAAAACGCTTCAGCACCATCTCGGTTTCGTGGTCGCCTTGTTCTGCCACAACCACCACCTCGAAGGCACCTTCGTATTCTTGTTCCAAGAGTGCAGGCAGATGCTTCGCCAACTCTTTTGCCTGTTCATGAACCGTCACTAAGACGGTGATGTTCGGTGGTTCTGTCGTTTGTATGTCGTTGGCTGTGTTGTCATTATGCTGAGACAAGGCAACATCCTCTGCCGTCTCTACGATTTCCTCCTCGTCAGACACCTCTTCTGTCGTGATGAGTCGACGAAGATCACGGCGAAAACGGAAATACGGACTGCAAAGCGGTGCTATCAAGGCCAGCAATAGCACGAGGATGCTAATGATGAGGGTTGTTTCGTTGATAATCATGTTATATTTTTCTTTCCTCTGATGAAAAATCATTGCTTAAATATCCCTGAACTAAAGGCCTGCCATTGTACTGACTTGCCATACTTTCACCGTAGGCTCCTGCCGACCGAATGGCTAAGATATCGCCTCTGTGACAGGAGGGTAGAAGTACACCTTGTGCCATGACATCGCTCGATTCACAGATAGGACCTACCACATCATAGGTGTCCAGCGCTCCTTGAGACGACCTGTTTTCTATTTTGTGATGAGCTTGATAGAGTGCAGGACGTAACAGTTCGGTCATTCCAGCATCTATGATGCAAAACTTTTTGTGTTCTCCTTCCTTGATATAGAGCACTTTGCTTATCAAACTCCCACATTGGGCAACAACCGATCGTCCTAATTCAAAGTGAATGGTTTGCTCTTTTGTGTAGTGTAAATGTTGGGCAAAGGTGTCAAAATAGGCTTGGAAATCAGGGATGGCGCAACCATCAGGGTCGTCATAGTTCACACCGAGTCCGCCTCCCACATTGATGTAACGCAAATGAATGTCGTGTTGGTTTAACTCTGTTTGCAGCTCATTGATGCGTTGACACTCAGACACAAAGTCGCTCATATCTGTGATTTGGGAACCAATATGAAAGTGAAGACCTATGAGTGTGATGTGTTTGAGCCGAGAGCAGGCTTCTATGGCTGTGTTCATCTGTGTCAATGGAATGCCAAACTTGTTTTCTGACAGTCCTGTGGTGATGTGAGCGTGGGTATGAGCACCCACATTGGGATTGATGCGCAATGCCACACGTGCTACTTGTTGTTCTTGAGTAGCCAGCACGTTGATAACTTCTAACTCTTCCAAGCTCTCTACATGAATGCAAAAAATGTGCTGTTGAAGTGCTAATCTGATTTCTTCATCTCGTTTTCCCACCACAGCAAACACAATCTTATTGGCAGGAAAGCCTGCCTTCAAGGCTGCTGCAATCTCTCCACCACTTACACAGTCGGCACCAAACCCCGCCTGACTTATCTGTTGAAGTAGTTGGGGATGCGCATTGGCTTTCAAGGCATAATGCACTTCAAAGTGGGCATGCTTGTCCGTTTCACGCTTAATGGCATCCAGTGTGCGATGAAGCAACTGGGTGTCGTAATAATAATAAGGTGTCTGCTTGGTGCTTAAGCAGGCTGCAGAAGGTAATGCGTTCATGTTGTGCCAGTCTTCTATTCAACTTCTTGGTGATGAAAGAGCATGTCACTGAGACTTTGTAGTGCTTTTTTCTTGTCACTGGCTTTTACAAGGAACGAGATGTTATAATTGCTACCTCCATAAGATATCATGCGCACAGGGATGTGTCGCATGGCATCTAATGCTAAGGTCTCGAACCCCACGTTACTCCAAGCTAAGTCGCCCACTACACAGATGATGCACATGTCTCTGTCAACAGTGACCGTACCGAACTTCATCAGGTCATTAACAATTTCATCCAAGTGGCTGTCGTCGTCAATACTCATGGACACGCCCACCTCGCTGGTAGCAATCATGTCAATAGGCGTTTGATAACTTTCAAAGATTTCGAATACCTTTCTCAAGAAACCAGTGGCTAATAACATTCTCGACGATTTTATTTTAATGGCGACAATGTTGTCTTTAGCTGCCACCGCCTTGATCTCCCCTTGTTTGATAGTGTTGTTAATGAGGGTTCCGTCAGCATCGGGTTCTAAGGTATTTTTCAACCGTACGGGTATTCCTGCATATTTGGCAGGCTGCACACAAGTCGGGTGTAGTATCTTGGCACCAAAGTATGCCAACTCTGCAGCCTCCTCAAAGTTGAGCTGTTCTACTGCTTCGGTGTCGTCTACCACGCGAGGGTCGTTGTTGTGCATGCCATCAATGTCGGTCCAAATCACGATTTCTTCTGCTGGTAGTGCCGCTCCTATCAGTGAAGCGGTATAATCAGAACCGCCCCGAAGCAGGTTATCAACCTCTCCATAGGCGTTGCGACAAATGAATCCTTGGGTCAAGTAGATTTGTTGCCCTGGGTTGGCAGCCATTTGTTCGGCAAGTTTTTCCTTGATATATGGTAGATTGGGCTCCCCATTCTTATCCGTTCTCATAAAGTCGAGTGCCGACAACAGAACGGCTTTTATCCCTTGTTCTTGCAGATAATTCACCATCATCGTGGTACTGATGATTTCGCCTTGCGCAACAATACACTTCTCTTCAAACGAGGTAAACAAGTCTTTGGTAAACAATCGGAGATAGTTAAACTCTTCTGCCAAGAACTGTTGCGTTTTCTGTTTATACGTTTCCGTGCTGTACAGCTCCTCGATATGCTCAAGATATTTTCTTTCCAAGGCGTTGATGACTTCGTTTGCGCCTTCTGGATTCTTTTTATATAAATAGTCTGCTATTTCAATCAGAGTGTTCGTCGTACCTGACATGGCAGAGAGAACCACAAAAGTGGGTTGTCCTGAAGTGGTAATCAGCGTTGCCACATTCTTTATTCTTGTTGGTGAGCCTACGGAAGTGCCACCGAATTTCATTACTTTCATACGTGATAACTGTTTACCTGAGTTCATGTAAAATGTGAATAAGCTACTGCTGTGTGCGAAGCGGTTATGCCTCTTGACTTTCTTGCGTGTCCTGCAAGGCGTCTACTTTCAAGTCGGATTTGTTGTAAGAACTGGTAATATCTTCAAGAAGTCCGTCTTTCGCACGATATACAATGCCAGGATATTGATCTAACAAGGGGATGTTATGCGTCGACATCACAACGGCAGTGCCCGTTAGGGTAATCTCTTTCAGCAGTTTCACAATGTTGTGTGCGGTCTCTGGGTCAAGATTGCCCGTGGGTTCATCTGCGACAATCATCTTGGGATGATTCAGGAGTGCCCTTGCAATCGCAATTCGCTGTTGCTCTCCGCCTGAAAGTTCATGGGGCATCTTATATTTTTTCTCCGTCATCTCAACGGCTGAGAGCACCTCGTCTATACGGGCATCAATCTCTTTCTTATCTTTCCACCCTGTGGCTTTGAGTACAAATTTCAAATTTATATAGATGTTTTTGTCGTGCAACAGCTGAAAATCTTGGAAGATAATTCCCATTTCGCGTCGCAATCCGGGTACTTGTTTTCGTTTGATATGCGTGAGATCACGCCCTAATACTTCCGCTTTAGTTCCCTCTTCTGTCTGGATATCCAACTCACAATAGATGGTTTTCAGCAGTGAACTTTTGCCAGAACCAACTTTTCCGATAAGGTAGATGAATTCACCTTCCTCAACTTGAAAATCTACATCTTTCAGTACTAACGTGTCAGCCTGATATATTTGTACCTTTTGATAGTCTACTAACATGGTCGATAGTCTTCTTTTTTATTATTGAATCGTCATTCTCTCTTCCTCAAGAGCCGAATGTTTCACTCATGCAAAGATACTAAATTCTTTCGAATAGTCAGCCATCTTGGCACTGATAAATATGAATTGCAAAGTCAGGTATTTCCTGTTTTGGGGATAAAGCGGTGGGTGAGGGCAGTCAAAAGAGCAAAATGAGAAGGTGGTATGAGTGCCTATCCCTCTTTAGGAGTGGTAGTTATGCAGGTTAGCTGTACCAAAAAAGTTGTTTATTCTTGTTCTTCGCGAGGTGTGCGAAGAATTAAGCTTGTTGCTCCGATAGTAAAAAGAGTGCCATCGTAGATGATGCGACGCTCACGATCGCCCAGAATTTCGTTGTGTACAAAGGTGCCAGTGAAGCTGGGACCATCGCTCAGCTCATATTTCAAACCGCCTCGTTTGTTTTTCGACACCTGAATGCGGCAATGCGTCATGTCAACGCTGGGGTCGGTGGTTTCGATGGGGCAATTGATATCATTGCCTTTCTGATAACGTCCTATGACGTTGATGCCCAATTGGAGGGGAATGACTTGTTTATAATGAAATACATTCTCTATCACCACCAGCTCTCCATAGTTGACTGCTGCTTGTTCATCGGGAGTTTCGTCTTGTTGTTTGTCCTTTTGTTTGGACACACCTAACTTGATACCAAACTGTTTGTTGCAGGCTGGACATTGGAAAACCAACGATTGCCCATCGGTATATTTGGTTTCATCAAAGGTAAGATAATAGTCACATTTCGGACATCGAACTCTCTTCACGGTCAGTATTTCTATCGGGTTGCGGTTGGGTGCTTGATTTTCATGACCCATCCTTCTGTAAATGCGGGTTTGTGGCGCAAGCTGTTCAATGCTTGGTAGGCAGCTTGTTCGGTGGCATAGTGCCCAAAAATTACTCGGGTGGTCTTGGCTTTAGTGTACACCTCAGCTTCTTTGACTCCTTGCTTCTGCAGCTCTTCCACGTAGGTCGTGGCGTTGCGAATGGTCACTCTGCTTGCCAAGACAATGGTATAGAAAGGTTCTGCCTTCTCTTCTGCCGTTGCCTGTTTTGCAGTTGTGGATGCAGCCGTTTGCGGTTGCTCTGCTTTTGCCACCTCTTCAGCTTTTTGTTTTGCAGGCTGTGTTTCTGTTTGAGCATTCCCCGTGGTTACGTCTTTCGGCATAATGCGATAAAGCAGACGGGTGTTAATCTTCCCAAACATATCGGCTGTATTTCCTGCATCATGGAGTGTGGCAGGGAATAAGAAGAAAGCCAAGACTGCCAAACATGCCGCAGCCAGATTGCGCAGCACACTCACTTTTATTTCAATGGTGCGACCGGGGCGAACCTCTGCTACTTCTGTATCAGTTTGAGCCTCTTCTTCGGTCTCGGCAGGTAGCACAGGATGGGTCTGAATGGGCACATTCTTTGGATTGGTAGACGCCTCCAACTGAGGCGCAGGGGCGGTTGTGCGAGGTTGAACACGTCTTAGCGGCGTGATGTCTACCGTGCTTAGTCCGTAAAGTTCGGGCGTCAGGATGCCTGCCTCGCAGGGTTGAAACGTATAGCTTCCGTCATGATGATAGAAAATAGTACCAAGGTCGGACATTTCATAGGAGCCTTCGTTTGCCAAGTGTTGCTTTACTTCGCTCACCTCGCTATCGATACGTTGCAATGCCTCTGGATAGCTGATGTCGTAAACATCGACATACGACTGTGCCAATAACGAATCATTCAGGGTAAGTTGTGGATTAAATCCTATCGTCCGCAGTGGGGGATAGTACATTTCTTGCTCCTCATCATAGTGTGCCTCAACATGATGCGTCATGAATCCGCCAAAGTTGGGGACAATCACGCAATCATTGTTCAGCAGAAGAATCTCGATATGTCTTTCTAATTCAATCACGTTTGCAAATTTAGCTTATTTTTGCGAATATACCAATGAATTGTTTGAAAAAATAAACAACCTAAAAATTAAACCTGCATTTGCTTTGTCATTCTTTCAAATAATGTTATCTTTGCTTCAGATTATTTGTTTCAATACAATATGATGAAGTTTACAGAGACCCCTATTCAAGGGGTTTGGATTATAGAGCCAAAGGTATTTAACGATGCACGAGGCTATTTTTTTGAAGCTTGGAAACAAGCCGAATTCAACGCCCATATAGGAGAGGTCAACTTTATCCAAGACAACGAGTCTCAATCGAGTTATGGTGTGCTGCGCGGACTACATTATCAAAAAGGTGTCTATTCGCAAGCAAAACTCGTTCGAGTAATTCAAGGAAGCGTCTTGGATGTTGCTGTAGACCTCCGAAAGTCATCTCCTACTTTTGGGAAACATGTCGCTGTAGAGTTGAGTGCCGATAACAAACGGCAACTTTTCATACCTCGTGGGTTTGCCCATGGTTTCTTGGTGTTGAGCGAAGAAGCCATTTTTACATATAAGGTGGATAATGTGTATGCACCTCAGCACGAGACAGGCATTCGTTGGAACGATGAAGATTTGAACATTCAGTGGCCTTTGGATCCAGCTTGTTTTATCACCAGTGAGAAGGATTTGAATGCTTGCTCTTTCCGAGAGGCAGAAGTCTTTGAGGAAATTTAGGAGAATTGCTGATGATGACAATAAAGGACGTGACAGTGAAGAAGCTCAACCATAGAACATTACCCCTTTCTCTCTTTTTGTTTACCCTGCTCCTCGTATTGGGAAGTTGTGGCGCTGACAAGAAGAAAAACGTGCAAGATGCTATCCAAGAAGATGTGCAAGCAAAGAAACTGCTGCAAGGCATTTGGCTCAATGAAGACGAGGGGAGCGTGGTGTTCAAGGTACAGGGCGACACCATTTATTATCCTGACTCGACCAGTATTCCTGTGTACTTCAAAATAGTACAGGATTCGTTGATTTTACAAGGCAATGCTATCACGCAATATGCCATTGTAAAACAGGCACCCCATTTGTTTATATTCAAAAATCCGTATGGCGATGTGGTTCGATTGGTGAAGAGTGATGACCCCGAAGACCGCTATGCCTTTATGTCGAAGCAGCCTGTGGCTCTCAATCAGAACAGTTTGATTAAGCGTGATACCGTGGTGCATGCTGGCAATGAGCGATATCATCTGTACATACAGGTGAACCCCACCACCTATAAAATTATAAAAAACACCTATACCGATGAAGGGGTAGAAGTGGGGAACATCTACTACGACAACATTATCCACGTGAGTGTGTTCAATGGCGCCAACCGAATTTTTTCACGTGACTTTAGGAAACAGGATTTTAAGACGTTGATTCCGAGCGATTATTATAATCAGTGCATCTTGTCCGATTTTCTTTTTGACAAAATTACTGCCGATGGGGTGACCTATCGTGCTTATTTACCCATACCAGATTCTACGACCAGTTATGTTATCAAAGTGTTGATTTCGTTTACTGGAAAGTTTGAATTAAGCATCTAATCAATGCCTCGAAATTTTTTACGAGGCGTTTTTTAGATGCTTTCGCCAAACTTCACGCCTTTAATTTTCGTCTATTTTCCACGTCTTCACATTTGTGTTTCGTAAAGAAAAATGACAATTTTTGGCACTTTTATTATTCGGCAAATAGAATTGGAAAAGGCAATTTTCTGCTCGTGTTTGCACCATTTTGAGGCTAACTCCATACAATAGATGAGGAAGTATAAAGAGATAAGCCTCTTAACCCATTAAGGTAAGCCGTCTAACCCATGTGAAGAACAGGGTTGGAACGTCTCTTTTTAGTCCAAAACAGGGCTTAAAGTAATGAGATAAGTATCTTTTAAGGAGATTAGAATGCACGGTTGTGAGCGAAGCGCCTGACAGTCAGCGAATTACCAATATGCAAAATTCAGCCCATATTTGAGACCTGTCCATACTTTGCTCGAAAATAATCGAGTATTTAAGCACCTACTGTAAGAAAAA
>NZ_HG417090.1:354097-386640 GCF_000455445.1 Hoylesella timonensis 4401737 = DSM 22865 = JCM 15640
GAAAAATTCAAAATAAATTTACCCTAAAACGTCATCGTGGCAACACCTCAAACGGAAGTGTTGCCACGATGTATGTATGGTTCTAAAAAGAATGTTCTTGTAGAGTTTAGGCTGGTTCTATAAATTAGCTTTGTTAGATTTTGAACTTATTTTTGAGGTCAAAATGCAAGAGAGTGAAGGAGTGTAGCGTGCTACACGACTGAACGAGCTTACATTTTGAACCAAAAAGAAGCCAAAAGATAACAAAACGTGTTTCATAAAAATTTAATGACTTTATGCGGTGGTAATTTATAGAACCAGCCTTTAGTCTAATTGTGCTGCGACAAACTTTCGTAATTCATCGCCTCGCAAATCCTCTGCCAATACCTCTCCTTTGGAGTTGATAATCACGGTGTGAGGAATAGAGTTGACACGGAACAGGCGTGCCGCTTCGTTGTCCCAGCCCTTCAGGTCGGAGAGCTGCGTCCAGTTCATGTGCAACTGCTCCACTGCTTCCTTCCACGCCGCTTCATCATTATCTAACGAGATGCCGACAATACCCAATCCTTTGGATTGATAATCATTGTACACGGCAACAACATTGGGTGCTTCGTGCATACATGGCCCACACCAGCTTGCCCAGAAGTCGAGAATGGTGAGTTTGTTTTTCGCCATTTCGTCTTGGATAGCAACAGGTTTGCCGTTGATATCGTTCATCGTAAAGGTAGGAATGGTGTTCTCCGTGTCCTGCTTTTGCTCCTGTGGAGCTGCTGGAGCCGCTGGTTGTTGCTTTTTCTGCTGACAGCTGCTCATCATGAGAAAGCCTGCCAGCACCATGATTATTCCTGTGATGGGTTTCATCAGCTTCATTTTATTAAATAAGGTATTGTGAAGAGATGCTCTCGTTGTGAATAACACGACGTATGGTCTCGGCAAACATGTCTGCTACAGAGAGTTGCTTAATCTTTGCGCAACGTTGGGTGTAGGGAATGGAGTCGGTGAAGACAATCTCTTCGATAGACGACTGTTGCACACGTTCATTGGCTGGTCCACTCATCACACAGTGTGATGCCATGGCACGAACGCTGAGTGCACCCGCAGCCTTCATTACGTCGGCAGCCTTGGTGATAGTACCCGCTGTGTCTACCATGTCGTCGATGAGCACCACATTCTTACCATTTACGTCACCAATAATCTGCATGCTCTCTACTTCGTTGGCTCTTGCACGTGTCTTATTGCACAATACGAGTGGGCAACCTAAATATTTGGCGTAGGTGTTGGCACGTTTTGAGCCGCCTACATCGGGCGAGGCAATGACCAAATTGTCGAGTTTGAGACTCTGTAAATAGGGGAGGATAACGCCCGAAGCGTAGAGGTGATCGACGGGAACGTTGAAGAATCCTTGAATCTGGTCAGCATGCAAGTCCATGGTGATGAGCCTGTCGATGCCTGCACAGCTTAAGAGATCTGCCACCAACTTAGCCCCGATGCTTACTCTCGGTTTGTCTTTGCGGTCTTGTCGTGCCCAACCAAAGTATGGAATTACTGCAATGATGTGACGAGCCGAGGCACGCTTGGCAGCATCAATCATCAAAAGGAGTTCCATTAAGTTGTCTGAATTGGGGAAAGTACTTTGCACCAAGAACACATTCTTGCCACGAATCGATTCTTCGTAGGATACGGCAAACTCACCATCCGAGAACTTGGTCATCACCATATTTCCCAATGGGCATCCCAAACTTGCACAAATCTTTTCTGCAAGATACCTTGTTTTGGTACCCGAGAAAATTAAAAAAGAGTCATTGTCACTCATTTCAGTATTGCGTTTAATATTTAATAGTGTTATGTGTATTTTAGTAGATACTGCTCTTCAGGGCTATCCAACTGCCTTTTTCAGTTTTTGAAAATGCGCAATGAGCGCCTTGAAATCTATTTCATTGTGGATATTGAAGTGATTCCACAAATCACCTCGAATCACCACTCCGCCAAATCCGTATTCTTTTGCCAACTTGATGTTGTCCAAGTGCATGCCTCCCACCGCAAAAACATGGCGGTCGATGAGTCCTTTCTTGGCGGCTTCTTCTATTTGCAGCAGGTTGAAAGAGGCTTTCTGTGTAGGATCTTCAATGCTATCGAAAATCTTTTCCAAGAAAACATAGTCGGCTTTGCGCTTTGTTTCTCTCAACAACTGTATGTCAGAGCAACTGCGTGTGATGCGACCTCTAACCCCTTCGGGGACAGGATCGGTGAGTTGCTGAAGATGGATGCCTGATAAATTGTATTCGTTTTTAAGATAATAATGTTCGTGAACAATAATCTTTTTGTGATATCTTTCGGGTAGAAGCGATAACAAACGTTCCGAATAGAGCGGTGAGGAATCGGGTTTGTGCAAGTGTAGGCTGTCCATACCCTCCTCGAAGAGGGCTGTCAATATTTTATCTTCTTCCACAAAAAATGTGGATTTCGTCATGATTACGAGCTTCATCACCAAGTTTGTTTGATGTTGCAAAAGTATGAAATTTATGTCACATGCGCAATTTTATCCGAAATAAAAAGCTATCTTTGTGATGAATATGTGCGACAGCTCCCTGTATGTCGCCCTTGCCTTCGGCTGTGGCATGGAGGTAAAACCCTATTTAGACACAAAATGAACATGAAAATTAATTCTGTAACATACGAAGAGATACATCGACCTATCTATATATTAGAAGAAGAGAAGTTAAGACGCAACCTCCAACTGATTAGACATGTGGCAACAACAGCCGATGTGGAGATTATCTTGGCTTTCAAGGCTTATGCCCTTTGGAAAACGTTTCCTATCTTTCGTGAGTATATTCACGCCACGACAGCCAGCTCACTCAACGAGGCTTTGTTGGGGTTTCATGCCTTTGGTGAGCCTACACATACGTATTCGCCTGCCTATACCGACGATGAAATGGAGGAAATTGTGCGTTGCTCAAGTCATGTCACGTTCAACTCTCTTTCCCAGTATGAGCGTTATCATGTCTTGGCTCGACAGGTTCAGCCAAAGGTTCAATTGGGTTTGCGCATCAATCCCGAATATTCCGAAGTGGGTACAGACCTCTATAATCCCTGTGCGCCCGGTACCCGATTTGGTGTTACTGCTGATCAATTGTCGCCGTCTTTGCCCCACGACCTTACAGGGTTTCATTGTCACTGCCATTGCGAAAGTGGGGCAGACGTGTTTCAACGCACGTTGGCACACATTGAGGAGAAGTTTAGCCGCTGGTTTGACGAACTGTCGTGGATTAACTTTGGTGGAGGACACTTGATGACTCGTCAAGACTATGACGTAGACTTGTTGATTGCCCTGCTCAAAGACTTCAAACAGCGGCATCCGCATTTACAAGTTATCTTGGAACCGGGCAGTGCTTTTGCGTGGCAGACGGGTGTGTTGGTGGCACAGGTGGTTGATGTGGTGGAGAATCATGGCATTCGTACCGCCATTGTCAACGTGAGTTTTACGTGTCACATGCCCGACTGTTTGGAGATGCCCTATCAACCTACGATTCGAAATGCCACTACTTTGGCGCCAAAGTCGCAAAACCATACGGAGAAAAAACATGTATATAGAATAGGTGGCAACTCGTGTTTGAGTGGCGATTTCATGGGCGATTGGCAATTTGACCATGAATTGAAGGTGGGGGAGAACCTCATTTTTGAAGACATGCTGCATTATACTACGGTGAAAACCAACATGTTTAATGGGATTGCCCATCCAGCTATTGCCCTGTTAAAGACCGATGGAACGTTGCAGATGCTGCGGGAATATACGTATGACGATTATCGTTTGCGGATGGATTAAGACAAAATTTGTGGCATTTTTGAAAAAAAATGATGAATTGTTTGCGCTATCAGAAAAAAATATTACCTTTGCACAGCATTTAGGGAAATGCCCCTTTAGAGGGATGATGCGGCAATAGCTCAGTTGGTAGAGCACAACCTTGCCAAGGTTGGGGTCGCGAGTTCGAGTCTCGTTTGCCGCTCTTTTCTGAATAAACCAAAACGGAGATACGCTTTTTATCTCTAACTTGCCCAGGTGGCGGAATTGGTAGACGCGCACGTTTCAGGTGCGTGTGTTTCACGACGTGCAGGTTCGAGTCCTGTTCTGGGCACTGTTTTATTCAGAAAAAACAAGAATGGAGAGGTGGCGGAATTGGTAGACGCGCTACTTTGAGGGGGTAGTGAAAATTGTTTCGTGGGAGTTCGAGTCTCCTCCTCTTCACTTTTTGTTGTTCTTACGGTACGATGCGGCAATAGCTCAGTTGGTAGAGCACAACCTTGCCAAGGTTGGGGTCGCGAGTTCGAGTCTCGTTTGCCGCTCTTTTTTTTAGAGAAACATACTTATCAATGAATTTATACATCCGATATTTTGATAAAGAAGCATTAGTATATAATGTTGAAGAAGCTTTAGATTTTTTACGTTCCATTTCTGAAATTGATGTTGATGCTGCGTTAGAGAGCGACATTCGAGACTATGTGTCGAGTGATGTGTTCTATCCGAAACGTTATAAGGTTCGCCCGCGCGTCTACTTTATTATTATCAAGACGACCGCAGAAACCATGATTGACTTCAAGCAGAAAAAGGCGTTACATCCCAATAATGCGCCACAAAACGTGATAGATAAGCGCGATTTGACCACCAACGTGATGACACGACTCACCAAAACTCAAGAAGGTTGGTACGAGGGAGTGTTGGATTTTAAACGAGTGGTCATGATTCCTGCAACGGGGAAGCACGAATACAGAGACACACGCTTTGTGGCACGTTGCAAGGCAAACTCCGGACAGGACTGTTATAATCGGGTTGTTGATTATTTGAAGGAAAGGGTTGACGCACGTTCACAGTTCCCCTCTTCAAAAGGTAAAAGCTTTCGTTTTAAGTACTTAGGCATGTGGAAATAATCCGTCGTGCTAAAAAAATTGTCAAGCTATGAATAAAGTTATGTTGATTGGTAATGTCGGTAAAGACCCCGATGTGAGATATTTTGAAGCAGATCAGGCTGTTGCACAAATCACACTTGCCACTACGGAGCGTGGATATACTCTTCAGAATGGTACTCAAGTGCCTGATCATACAGATTGGCACACGATTGTTTTTTACCGTGGACTGGCAAAAGTCGTGGAGAAATACGTTCACAAAGGCGATAAACTCTATGTAGAGGGTCGCATACGCTATCGTTCGTACGATGATCAACGAGGCATCAAGCGCTATGTTACCGAGATATTGGCGGATAATATGGAGATGCTAACCCCTAAAAATGTAGCTTCTTCACAGCTAAAACCGTCGGAAACGCAGACAACGGAGACGACTTCTACAGCTGCTGACGATCTTTCAAAGGTTCCTTTCTAATTTGATATAGTCTTGGATTTCTCCTTTATCACACAATCTTTTTCAGACGTTTACCTGCAAACTCCATCGGTAGGAGTTATTTTTGCAGCTATTCTTGCCGCACTCTTACTACTGTTATCGGGCTTTGCCAGTGGTTCGGAAATTGCTTTTTTTAGTCTTACACCCACGGACATCGCTGCCTTGGACAGTGAGAAAAATGTGCGCGATCGTAAAATAGAGCGGTTGCGTGAAGACAGTCAGCGCACTTTGGCAACTATATTGATAGCTAACAACTTTGTCAATGTAACCATTATCATGCTTTGCAACTATGTATTTGGGTCACTGGTGCATTTTGGACCATCGGCTTATTGGTTGCAATTCCTCATGATTACGGTGCTGTTGACATTCCTTTTGTTGCTTTTTGGCGAAATTATGCCGAAAGTGTATAGTCGGCAAAATCCGCTCAAGTTTTGTCGTAGAAGTGTTGATGGTATTTTGATTTTTCGCAAACTCTTTTGGCCAATTGAGAATGTCTTGCTCAGAAGTGGGGTAATTGCGGAGCGTATGCTGCAAAAACAAAATCATATTTTGAGCGTAAACGACTTAGAACAAGCGTTGGAACTCACAGATAAGGAAGATATCAAAGAAGAACAGAGCATGCTGAAAGGCATTATACGCTTTGGAGATGAGACAGCGAAAGAGATTATGACACCACGTCAGGACATGCTCACGCTCGATATTAAGACCAAGTTTGCGGAGGTGTTACAATGTATTAAAGAGAATAATTATAGCAGAATCCCTGTTTATCAGGAAAACAACGACAACATCCGAGGCGTGTTGTACATTAAAGACCTGTTGCCACATCTTGGTAAGCCAACAACGTTTCGCTGGCAAAGCCTTATGAGATTGCCTTATTACGTACCAGGAACGAAAAAGATTGATGACTTGTTGCGTGAATTTCAGGAAAACAAAATTCACATTGCCATTGTGGTGGATGAGTTTGGAGGTACCAGTGGGTTGGTAACGATGGAGGATATCTTAGAGGAAATTGTCGGAGAAATAAATGATGAGTACGATGAAGACGAGAAACCTTTCACCAAACTCAATGAGAACACGTATGTTTTTGAAGGGAAGACCTTGCTTTCTGACTTCTGCAAATTGCTGTCTCTCAATGACGATGAGTTTGAGGATGTGCAAGGTGATGCCGACTCATTGGCAGGTTTACTATTGGAAATCAAAGGAGATTTCTTGCATTTACATGAACAAGTAGACTATAAGAATTATACTTTCGAGATTCTTGAGATAGAAGAGCGACGCATCAGTAAGATAAAAGTGGTGATTCATCGTGAACCTGTTCAAACTACAGAAGAAAACTAAAGCATGGCAGTGTTGTCAATCATACCGCTTGCTGCAGATGTTCAGTTGGGTATTTGGAAGATAGAAGAGTCTGTAACGACGTTGTTACAGCGTTTTCCACATTTGGAGAAAACGGTTGAATCCTATCACTCAATAGAAAGAAAGCGACAAAAACTTGCGGTCTATGCGCTTCTTTACGCCATGACAGGCAAGCAAGACGTATGGATTTCACACGACATGAACGGCAAGCCTTTGTTGGAAAACTATCAAATTAGCATCAGTGATACGCACGGTTTCGCTGCCATTATCCTCAGCAAGTCTCGCATTGTGGCAGTAGACATCGAGTATATGAGCGACCGTGTGAGTAGGATTGTCTCGCGCTTCTTACGGTCTGACGAAAGCGCAAACAAGGTGGAAGAACAGTTGATACACTGGAGCGCGAAAGAAACAGCATTCAAATTTTATTCT
Organism: Hoylesella timonensis 4401737 = DSM 22865 = JCM 15640; assembly: GCF_000455445.1. Classification (GTDB taxonomy): domain Bacteria; phylum Bacteroidota; class Bacteroidia; order Bacteroidales; family Bacteroidaceae; genus Prevotella; species Prevotella timonensis. The sequence goes on from NZ_HG417090.1 coordinate 361,254, forward strand.
TCACAGCACTTGCAGTATAGCGAAATGCGACTACATCCTTTTACCGCAACAGCCCATGGGAGGGTTGAGGTAGACAACTTGAAAGCTGGAACCGTGCTCGCAGTGAACTATGTGGTCACATCCGATTATGTGCTGACGTATGCTTTGGAGGAATAGACTCCAAAAAACGAAGGGCTTTGCGTATTTCTCACATAGCCAGTTGCACCTTCTTTAGCGTATTTGAATGCGTCCAAAGGCTACTCGCAAATGCCCGCTTCTATCCATCGCTGTATTAACACTTCAACATCTTTGCGTGCAGTAGAAGCGTCCACATCATATTCGTCCATGAGAAGGTTGACTAAATCGTCCATCGTAAATTCACGGTTTTGAATCTTCTCCCATAGATAGGCAGCCGAATCATTCATGCCTACGATGTGTGTGAAATCAATATTTTCTTTACCCTCTGCTGTGAGGATTTGCTCTCCACATATGTTACGGAGTTGGAAACCTGGTTTTGTTCTCATATTTTAGTTTTGCTTGTTGCTTATTTAATGATTTATAATGGTCCAAAATAGCGAACCCATATTCTGTAAGCCGCTAAGAGATAGCGACGAATAGGGTAGAGTGCCATCCATATTTTTGAATAAATTCTGAACTTCAGTCCATTGGTGGCATCGAGTTGAGTGCGACCTTTGCGATAGAAACCCAAAAGGAAACCCTTGAGTTGGTCAACAGTGCAGTGTTCTACACCTATGTTTCCATCCCCTCGCAAGGTTACTTGTGCGCCATTCATTTTTATGATACGGTGGATGACATAAGTCCATTTTTGTACTTCTGCCAAGACAACATCGCCCACTTTCCATGGACGTGGTGGCTTTCCTATCAATCCCTTGTCGCGTTCGTTTTCCAAAAAAGGCCGCATACTGTAGCCTCTTAGGTCGATAGTCACGGTATGTCCATCTTCAATGAGTTTGATGATTTCTGGAATAAAGGCACAGTTAGCAAGGAAGAGCTTTATGGGTGATGTCTTTGGATGTACGGATGGTTGCATGAAATTGGGACGAATAGCGGAGTTTGTCAAAATGGTTCACGCTCTTATTTTCGAGCAATGGCATGGTTGCATATCTCTGCTGCTTCCCTATTTGGAAGACAGTGCAGTGTATATATCGGTGTCAATTCGATGATACGTGTAACTGTGTTACATACATTATTATTGACATCTTTGTCCCACCGCATGCCAGAGCAGGAAGGGAGCAATATTGCAAACGCATTGATGGGCGAGAGGCGTTCGACACTATTGGTCAAAGCCCTGTCGATTTGGGTGATTGCTCCCAGCTTGGCTTTGATGTTTCGATAGCATGGTGTCTTACCACTCCAAGGAGTTCCATAGATGAAAACTTCATCATCAATGATGCGTATGGCAGGATTGTCATCGTTCATCAGGTCACAACCTTTGAGATAGCGCAGCCACATGCTTACCTGTGTGCTCTTGCCTGTGCCACTTTTGGCAGTGAAGGCATAGCCATAGCCGTTTTGTCTCACCAATGACGCATGAATCAGTAAGGTGTTGTATTTGCTGGCTGCATAGGCGAAAGCCATCATGATGGCATTGTTGATGCCATATCTACGCATGTTGTAGTGACCATTGAGGGCGCAATCGAAACGGTAGAAATGCTTATCTGTCTGTAATAGACAACAGTCACGTTTATTCGTGTTCTTGATGATGAATTGATAGCCACCTCGCTTCAGCTTTTCAACAATGGTGTCACCGTTGCCAGTCTCAAAGTTTCTAATCAGTTCTTTTTGCTCTTTCTTGGCAGGTTTCAATTCGTCATTGACATAAAGCTCAAGGAGTAACGGTTGATCTGCAGAAGGCTTGGGACATTGAAAAGGTAAATAAGAGGGAATCAGCTGGGGACTATTCTTCTGTGAACATTCAAAGTTGATGCTCAAATAGTGGTTGGCAATGCAATAATAATAGCTTTGATATTTCATCCGTCAAATGAGTGGTTCAGTGTGAAAGAAAGACTCAATGATGCCACTATCGTTTCGTGTCATCATCAAAGGTCTTGGAAAACTTGTAGAGTCTCCCTACTTCGTGGTTTGAGTTGCAGCTTGTCGTGCTGCTTCTTTGCGCTTGCGCTTGGCTTCTTTCTTTGCCTTTTTTGCTTCTTTCTTTTCGGCTTTCGCCTTTTGTTTAGCTATTTTTTCCCGATTCAAATCGCTTTCTTGTGGCGCGATGCCTTTGTATAGAAAGTCTTGTAGCGGTATAAATTTGATTTGATACGTGCCTTTTTTCTCGTAACGCTTACGCATCTTTAGATATTTCTTCTCGATATTCTTTTGCTTTTTGGCAAAGGTCGTGACGCAAGTGGGGGTAGCAATTCCTTTGGACTTCAAATAGTTCTGAAGTTGATAGGAGTAGTTTTCACGACTAAAGAGAAAATTAGATTTGCCAATATAGGCAGAGTCAACATATTGTATCTCTGTGAGATACACTGTAGAATCATTAAACGAAGTGGCAAATCCAAAGATGTGCGCCCCCATAGGGCGGTTGTCTGCATGACTATTCATTGCGAAAAGGGCGGCAATGAATAGGGGTAGGAGTTTTCTAATGTTCATTATTGTTGTTACGTTGAATGGGAGCGTGCCTTCTATCATTTCCCTTTTAGCAGTTTGTTGCATCGCTCGAGCGTGCCTGTCTGCCTCTAAAGGGTTGTTGTTATGATAAAGTTTTCTCGCAGGCTCCGTTACTTGATTATCCATTTGTTGCAGGATAGCACTGACAATCCTTATCTTCCTAAATACGATTTGAGTTGTTTGTTTTTTGTATTCTTACGAAGTTTTCGCAATGCCTTTTCCCTTATTTGCCTTACTCGTTCACGTGTAAGTCCGTAGCGGTCGCCAATTTCCTCGAGAGTCATCTCGGGTTGGTTGATGCCATAGAAGCATTCAATCACGTTACGTTCGCGTTCGTTCAGGGTATGCAGTGCGTCCGCAATTTCTTTTCTAAGCGATTCCATCACCAACTCATTGTCCGCCATGGGGATATCGCTGTCTGGCAGAACGTCTATCAGACTATTGTCGTCGCCATCCGAGAATGGAGCGTCTACCGAGACGTGCTTCCCATTGGCTTTCATTGCGTCGATGACTTTGTCCTCTGGGATATCAATTCTTTCGGCAATTTCACTCGAATTGGGACGTCGCTCAAACTCTTGTTCAAATTTATTTTGTAGCTGATTGATTTTGTTCACCGAGCCAACCTGATTTAGAGGCAGTCGAACGATGCGACTTTGCTCGGCAATTGCTTGCAAAATGCTTTGTCGAATCCACCAAACAGCGTAAGAGATGAATTTGAAACCTCGAGTCTCGTCGAACTTCTCTGCCGCTTTGATGAGCCCTAAGTTGCCTTCGTTGATAAGGTCGGGCAAGCTAAGACCTTGGTTCTGATATTGTTTGGCAACCGACACCACAAACCTCAAGTTGGCTTTTGTCAGTTTGTCAAGGGCTTTTCTATCGCCTTTTTTGATGCGCTGTGCCAACTCTATTTCTTCTTCGGTCGAGAGCAAGTCCTCACGTCCAATCTCTTGGAGATACTTGTCCAAGGCAGCACTCTCTCGGTTGGTAATGGATTTTGTGATTTTCAGTTGTCTCATTTTAGCCTGAACCAATTTGATGGTTGTTGCAAATGTAATGGTTTTTGTGTAACTGAACAAATTTTAGTCATAAAAAGTATGTTCCTCGCACACCAACCTTTTGCACTTGTCCTTTCTTTGTTTTTACCGTGTAATCTCACCAGCTATCGAGCGGTTCATTTCTTGGCTAATGATTTGTGGGTCATCGTACTTCCCTTGCAGGAACATCAGTTTGGTAATCGCAGCCTCTACCGTACTGTCGTATCCGCTAATGACACCAGCATTTTTCAGTTGATAGCCTGTATCGTAGCGCGTCATCTCTACATAACCCGAGATACACTGACTGATGTTCACCACGATAATGCCACGGTTGGACGCTTCGCGCAACAGTTGTGTGAGTCCGTTTCGTTGAGGGGCGTTCCCACTTCCGTAGCTTCGCATGATGATGCCTCGCAAGGTGGGGACTTGCAGGATAGGTTTGAAGATTTCTTCTTCCAAGCCTGGGAACAACGAGAACACCATTACATGTGAATCGAGTTGTGTATGCGGCACCATTGGTTTTGAGTAGTCGGGCTTTAAGATGTGATGTTCTTGAAAATTGAAGTTCACTCCTGCATTGCACAAGTGAGGAAAGTTGAAGGACTCAAAAGCATCCAAACCATCGGCATTCTGTTTGGTACTTCGATTACCCCGTAGTAGTCTGCCGCTAAAGTATATGCATACCTCTGGCACCATAGCGGTTCCGTCTTCATGATGTGCTGATGCCAATTCAAGGCTCGATAGCAGATTTTCTTTACCATCCGTTCTTAGTTCACCGATGGGTAGCTGACTTCCTGTAAGAATGACAGGCTTGGTCAGGTTTTCAAGCATGAACGAAAGCGCCGACGCCGTGTACGACATAGTGTCTGTACCATGCAGAATCACAAAGCCGTCATACTTGTTGTAATTTTCGCTGATAATGTTGACTAACTTTGCCCACATGGTTGGATCCATGTCACTGGAGTCGATGGGTGGGTCAAACTGATAAATTCCTACATCGGTTTGTAACAAATCAAACTCTGGCACGTTCTCCACGAGGTGACGAAAGTCGAGGGGTTCCAATGCGCCTGTCTGTGCGTTCTTGCCCATGCCAATAGTACCACCGGTGTAAATGAGCAATACTTTGTTTGTTCTCATATTCTTAGATTTATATTAGGTGTGTGTTATCGTTGCTCTAACAGTACCACATTTTCCACGTGTGGCGTGTGTGGAAACATATCTACTGGCTGCACCGCCTCAACTCGATACTGTTCGTTCAGCACTTCCAAGTCGCGCGCTTGCGTGGCAGGGTTACAGCTTACATAGACAATACGCTTGGGGGCAGCTCTCAAAATGGTTTGTATCACGTCAGGGTGCATTCCTGCTCGTGGTGGATCGGTGATGATGACGTCGGGTTTTCCATGCTGCTTCACGAATTCATCGGTCAGGATGTCCTTCATGTCTCCAGCATAAAACAAGGTATTCTCAATGCCATTGCACTTCGAGTTCGCCTTGGCGTCGGCAATAGCATCCTCCACATATTCAATGCCAATTACCTGTTGGGCATGGCGTGCCACGAAGTTGGCTATCGTACCAGTGCCGGTATACAAGTCGTACACCAACTCTTTTCCTGTGAGTTGCGCCAGTTGGCGTGCCACTTCATAGAGGTGAAAAGCCTGCTGGGTATTGGTTTGGTAGAAACTTTTGGCTGCTACCTTGAACTGTAGCTTGTCCATCATCTCCGTGATGTGGTCTTTGCCTTTGAACACTTCTACCGTTTGGTCGCTGAAGGTGTCGTTGCATTTTTGGTTGTTCACATAGAGTAGCGACGTAATTTGTGGGAAGCGGTCGCCGATGTGCTGCAACAAGTCATGTGCTCGTTGCTCATCTCCTTGCTCTTGGAACTTGAATTGCACGAGCACCATCCACTCTCCTGTGCTGGAATTGCGAATCATTATATCTCGCAAGAGACCAGTCTGTTCCCTTACATCAAAAAAACTGATGCCATTGTTCAAGGCATAGTCGCGAATCTCATTTCTGATTTGGTTGCAAAGGTCATCCATGAGCCAGCATTTCTCGATAGGATAAATCTTGTCGAAGGCGCCTGTGATGTGAAAACCAATGGCGTTTTTGTGGTCAAGTTGTACACCACTGTTCACTTCTTCCTTGGTGAGCCACCGCTTGTTGGAACAGCTAAACTCTAACTTGTTGCGGTATTCGTAGATTTTTTCAGACCCCAAGATAGGGCGAAAGTCGGGCAATTCCACCTTTCCAATGCGTGTCAGCTGGTCGTGTACCTGCTTCTGTTTCGCCTTAAGCTGGTCCTCATACGGCAAATTTTGCCATTTGCACCCGCCACAAATGCCAAAGTGTTGGCACACGGGTTCTGCTCTACGCTCACTATATTTTATAAATCGCACCACCTCTGCTTCACAATAGTGATGCTTTTTCTTACGTACTTGCAGGTCGACAACATCGCCCGGAACGGCAAAGGGAACAAAGACCACCATGTCATTGACACGTGCCAGTGATTTGCCCTCAGCAGCCACATCTGTGATGGTTACTCCTTCGAGGATGGGTAATGGTTTCTTTTTTCTTGACATCTTGCTTTTTTGAGCAGGTAAAATTACAGCAAATTCAGTAAATTACCAAACAATTGGGCAGGTTTCTATGCGAATGTGGAAGAAATGTGGAATTTGAGACACGCCTCCTTTATTGAAGAGCGGCTGCTGATAGAGAGAAACCGTCTTTGTTCTTTGGTTTCAACCCGCTATCTAATGACATTTTATCTCTGAGCCGTTCCTGTTTTTGCCAGCCCAATTATCATACCATCAAAGCGTTACTTTTTTGCTATTTTTGGTAAACATGTGCTCTTGCTTTTGTCCTATCATTTTACCAAAAAACGGTCATCTAAAATCAGCAAAATAGAAAAAATCAATAGGCAAATGCCCAACAAAAAAGGGCTGATTTTCGAAAAATAAACGTCTCTTGAAATTAAAACAATGATTTAATGAGCTTAGAAACACGCTTTAGAGCTGTTATTCACATGACCTACGAGCCTTAAAGCATGCAAATAGTCAGCCTATCTCAATACTTTAACAGCTGTGAAATGATAAAAATGGGAACAAACGAAAGTGATTTAATCGTAACATATTATGTAACAACAGATTATGAAACTTTCTCAAAATTAGCGTATTTGCGACCAACTTTACTGTTGATGGATTTTACGAGAGTTTTGAGAGGCTCTTTGTAAAGAAAATTCAGCATTTATTTTTCTTTCTTGCCACGTATTACCGACCTGTGCTGAGGATATTTTTCGATGTAAAAATATGATTCTTCAAGGAACGAACTGTAAGTGGAAGAAACGGCAAATAAGGAAAGAAATCGCCAGTCTCTTGTAGAAACTGGCGATGATTGACTGCCAAGTATAGATGCTAAATGAATCCTAACCGTGGCAATAGACTTACTTCTTGTGTTGCTCAATATGTGCTATTTGTTGCAGCAGGGCGTCCAAGGTTTCAGTTGTTTGAAGAAATCATTTCCCTTGTCGTCTACTAAGATGAAAGCAGGGAAGTCGACTACGTCAATTTTCCAAATGGCTTCCATGCCGAGTTCTGGATATTCCACGCACTCAATGCTCTTAATAGAGTTCATCGACAGCACAGCAGCAGGACCGCCAATGCTACCCAAATAGAAACCTCCGTGCTTTTGACAAGCATCGGTCACCACTTGTGTGCGGTTGCCTTTGGCAATCATTACCATCGAACCGCCATGATCTTGGAACTCGTCTACATAAGGGTCCATACGGTTTGCGGTAGTAGGACCCATACTGCCACAAGGCATTCCCTCCGGAGTCTTCGCCGGACCAGCATAGAGAATAGGGTGGTTCTTGAAGTATTCGGGCAACTCTTCGCCTGCATCGAGACGTGCTTTGAGCTTGGCATGTGCGATGTCGCGTGCCACGATGATAGTACCGTTGAGACTCACACGTGTAGATACGGGATATTGTGACAGCTCTTTGCAGATGTCTGCCATGGGTTGGTTGAGGTTGATTTTCACCACATCGCCTTCACCAGCTTGACGTAATTCCTCTGGAATGAGTGAACCGGGATTTTCGTCCAACTTCTCAATCCACAAACCCTCTTTGTTAATCTTGGCTTTGATGTTGCGGTCTGCCGAACAACTGACGCCCATTCCGATGGGACATGATGCTCCATGGCGTGGCAAGCGTACCACCCGAATGTCGTGAGCCATGTATTTACCACCAAACTGAGCACCCAGTCCAATCTTGTGTGCTTCTTCTAAAAGTTCCTTCTCCAGTGCTACATCGCGGAAAGCACGTCCTGTCTCATCTCCCGAGGTGGGCAGGTTGTCATAATAATGAGTAGACGCCAACTTCACGGTGAGCAGGTTTTTTTCTGCCGAGGTGCCTCCGATGACGAATGCAATGTGGTAAGGAGGACAAGCAGCTGTACCCAATGATTTCATTTTCTCTACCAAGAAAGGAACCAAGGTGCCAGGGTTTTGGATAATGGCTTTGGTCATTTGGTACAGATAGGTCTTGTTGGCAGAGCCACCTCCCTTAGTAACAAACAAGAATTTGTATTCCATTCCCTCGGTTGCCTCTAAGTCAATCTGTGCAGGAAGGTTGCATCTGGTGTTCACCTCGTCGTACATATTGAGGGGTGCATTCTGTGAGTAACGCAGGTTGTCTTGTGTGTAGGTGTTGTAAACGCCAAGAGAGATGGCTTTTTCATCGCAAAAGCCCGTCCATACCTGTTGTCCCTTTTCACCGTGAACAATAGCCGTACCCGTGTCTTGGCAAAGTGGCAGTTTGCCTTTTGATGCTACTTCTGCATTGCGCAAGAAGGAGAGTGCCACATACTTGTCATTGTCCGACGCTTCTGGGTCGGTTAAAATCTTCGCTACTTGTTCGTTGTGAGTGCGACGCAACATGAAACTCACATTGTGAAAGGCTTGTTGGGTGAGCATGGTTAAAGCTTCTGGGGTAACCTTTAGAATGGGTTTGCCCTCAAATTCGCCCACCGATACGCCATCGTTAGTCAGTAAATAGTACTCTGTGTCATCCTTGCCCATCTGAAACATGGGCGCATACTTGAAATCAGGTGTTTTTGCCATAATGTTTTTTTGTTATGTTTTATAGAGTTATTTGTTATTGCTTATTCTGTGATGTTTGTTTAGTAACCAAAGATTTCCTCTGTAGTAAGATGCTTGATGTTGCCTATCTTTTGCAATGCGTTGATATTCAAATTCTTCTCATCACCCAAAATAATGTAATGGTATGGCTTGTGTGCCATGTGTTTTACTTCGAAATCAACAATGTCTTGCAAGGTGATGGCAGGCAAAGCGTGGTAAATCTTTTCTGCCACATCATAATCAATGCCTTTTTCCTTGGCACTATAATAAGCTTCGAGTACACCGCTCCGTGTGATTCTGCGGCTTGCCAATTGCTTTGTGAGTCCTTGTTTTGCAATTTCAAAGGCTGCCTGACTTTGTGGAATGGTGTCTAAGATGTTGTTGAACACCTTGATGCAATCCATCATTTTGTCGTTTTGAGAGATGATATAGGTTTGGGCATATTCGGGATGTCCTTTCAGTGGACTGTTGTTGTAATATGCCGATGCGCTATAAGCCAAGCCTCTTGCCTCGCGTAACTCTTGGAAGACAACGGTGTTCATGCCTCCTCCAAAGTATTCGTTAAATAGTGCTCCCACTGCTAACTGTTTCTCATCGAAGGGCTTGTTTTCGTTATGATACATCAGCATATAGATGTTTTTAGCCTTGTATGGGGCTATAAATACTTGGTTCTGTGGGGTAGTACGCTCTTGATACTCTTTATTTTGTGGAATTGGCCACTTCTTTTTGAAATGATGATACAACTTGTCGAGGTCGTTGGATAGCTGCTGCACGCTTGTTGGACCGTAATAAAGGGCGGTGTGTTCGTACTTCCGAAGCGATTGAAACAAATCGACCAAATGTTGTGGTTGCAATGCTTTCAGTTCCTTTTCGCTAACGATATTGCGGACATCGTTATAAGGTCCGAATTTCACGTAGTTGATTAAGGCATTGAAGTTTTTCTTTTGATCTTGTTTGTTGTCTTGTCTTGCTTTCAATACTAACGCAACATACTGTTTGTATGCCGCTGTGTCGGGTTGGGCATCGGTCATCAGTTCGTTGAGAAGTTGGAGCGCTTTCGGCATATTTTCATCCAATCCAGACAGGTTAATGGTTATGTTACGTGGCTTTGCTGAAATGTGGAGACTACATGCCAACTTGTATAATTCGCGCTTGAAGTCTTTTGCCGACTTCTTCGATGTACCTAAATAGTCGATATAGTTGCACGCCACGTCGTACTCTTTGTTTGCTGTTGTGCCGAAATCCCATGTCAATGCAAGGTTGAACAGACCGTCCTCACTGTTGTGTTTGTAAACAATAGGTAACTTCTTCTTCGTCTTTGTGAAGGTGAGGTCACGTTTGAAGTCGAGGAACTGCGGTTGAATGGGGGTGGTATGTGTATTTCGTATGTTATTTAAGAAGGCACTACTCTCGTTGCGATTGCTTGGAATAGGCGTGATTTGGGGCTTGTCTATTTTCTTCTGTGTGGTGTCTTCGCCTTGCTTTTTGTACACACATACAAAGTTATCTTTGAAGTGTCGGTTAGCAAAAGCAATAATATCTTGCTTAGAAATCTTTGTCAATCGGTTGAGTTTGTTCACTACATCTTCCCATTTTTGTCCATTGATAAAGGCATCGGTGAACATCGAAACGCGCGAACGGTTGGATTGTAACGATTGATAATATTCGCGTTTGTAGTTGTTGAGGATAGAGAGCAGCAGGTCATCGGCAAACGCTCCCTTCTTTAACTTATCAACCTCAGACAACAACAAGTGCTTCACTTCGTCCAAGGTTTGCCCTTCTTTCGGCATTCCTATGATGCAAAAGGAGCTATAGTCAGCGAGAGGATTGATAAAAGTACCACTCTCAAGCACTTGCATGCTTTGATTGAGGTTCAGGTCTAACAGTCCTGCGTGTCCATTGCTCAATATTTTATCCACCAAAGTGAGGGTGTCATTTTGCAGTGATGCAGCACCATCGAACTTCCATGCCATGAGTACATTCTCGGCTTCTAAGCCTACAACCGTTGTATCTACGCTGGCTTGTAAAGACGGTTGGGGTGCAAAAGTGGGATAAGACAGTGTCTCGCTCTTCTTCCATGTGCCGAAATAGCGCTCCAAAACGGTCATTACCTCGTCAGGATTCAGGTCACCTGCCATACAGATGGCAATGTTATTTGGCACATAGTAGCGTTTGAAATAGTTTTGAATGTTTACAATCGAGGGATTTTTTAGATGTCCTTGTGTGCCAATCGTGGTCTGTGTGCCATAGGGATGTGTTGGAAACAGCTTGGCATTGATAGCATTCCATTCCTTTTCACCATCGTTAGCTAAGCCGATATTATACTCCTCGTACACCGCTTCCAGTTCAGTATGGAACCCTCTAACCACCATATTTTGAAAGCGGTCGGCTTGTATTCTTGCCCAATTCTCTACTTCGTTGGCAGGAATGTTCTCTACATAGCAGGTGATGTCGTTGCTCGTAAAAGCATTAGAACCCTCAGAACCGATTGATGCCATGAGCTTGTCGTACTCGTTAGGAATGTTATAAGCAGCAGCTAATTGCGATACACTGTCTATTTCATGATAAACTTTCTTACGCTCGGTGGGGTCGGTGAGCAAGCGATATTGCTCGTATCGCTCGGTAATCTCTTGGAGATAGGGGGCTTCTTTCTCGGCATTGGTAGTGCCAAACTGCTTTGTTCCCTTGAACATGAGATGCTCTAAGTAGTGCGCTAATCCTGTGGTTTCGGCAGGATCGTTTTTACTTCCTGTCTTTACCGCAATGTAAGTTTGAATGCGTGGTTTCTCTTTGTTGACACTCAGGTAAACTTTCAGTCCATTGTCGAGGGTGTAAATGCGGGTTTTCATGGGGTCGCCAGCCACCGTTTTGTAGTTGTACGACTTGGCTGATGCAATGCTTGTGATGAGCAACAAAGCCAAACTGAGCGTGAATTTTGCTATTTTCATTGGGTGAGTTATTGAGTTTTTAAGTTCTTGAGTTTTGAGTTGAAGTTCTTAAGTTTTTGAGTTGAAGTTGATGAGTTTTTGAGTTTTTAAGTTTGTGAGTGATTGAGTTTTTAAGTAGTTAGTTATACTTATTCTTCATAATCTACTTCGTGATCGAGCTTGTCTAAGAAATCATCCAAGACATTTTGCTCAACATCGCCCATGGCAAACTCTTTTTCAGCATCTTTCCGAATGGCAGCAATCCAAGTACGACGTGCTTGGATGTAGTCTTCTCGAATGCGATCGGCGTCTTGCGGGGTAATGGTGTTCAAATGATAATAGTCCAAAATGAGTTGATAAGTCCATGCCCATTGGTAATCTCGAAAATGTTCGTTGATATCCTCAAAGCGTTGTAGCACGTCTTGAATAGACTCTAAGTTGCCGTTTTTGATATCCTCAATCAGGCGTTCTTCTTCAGAAACGGGCAGAAGCAATCCCGATAAGTCCGTCCATTGTCCTGTTCCCACAGTGCTGGAGGGTGGAGTTAGGTTGGCATCTCGCTTTCGCACGCGCTTCAAGACAGCACCCATGTAGATGCGAAGTGCCATGTCGTAATTCTCAATACCCTTTTGTAGCGAATTGGATTTGATGACATAGTTATAGTAGTTGTACAGTGCCACTTCATTGCCAGAGGCATCTTGCAGCTTTTCCAATATTTTCTTTCCTTCTATTATCTCACCTACAGAGTAGGGAGAAAGCCAGTCAAAGTTGACAATACTTTTCAGTGTACCTTGTGGTCTTAGGTCTCGTTTGGGCCATTTCCTGATATCACGATACAAACCCACCGTGGTGATATTCCGTCCAGGTGAGAGATACATGATGTCACTATAAGCTTTGAGATAAGAGAAAGGTAGACAACTGGTATCGGGGTGGTACATCAGTTTGCCAAAACATACCGAGAACGTGCCAATGTTGGCTGGCATTAGCAGGTAAGCACCACTGGCTGTCTTGCATCCTCGTTGTAGAGTGCCATAGTGCATTGGTCCCATTTTGTAGGCATGATTGCTGAAGTTCGTGGCAGAGCCTGCATTGTAAAACGAAAACATGCCACCAATGAGCAGACTACTCTTATGGTGACTGGCTGTGAACGGGCCACAGAAGGCAGCGCAGGCTTCACCGTTGGACATATAACTGTTGGCGAAAAACACACTCGCTGATGCAGTAAACCCATTACTTATCTGACAGGCTTCGCCTACAAAGCAGTCTTGCATCTTCACACTGTTGATGATGGATGAGCCATAAGAGATGATAGAGTTTTCACAAATCACTCCCGTGCCGATATAAACACTGGCATTGTCCGAGCTTAGAATGGTACAATCGCTCAGTCTGGAGGCTCCATTGATTTCACATTCGTCAAAGATAACGGTATTCGACACCTCTTTCGTATTGACAATCTTCACGTTGTTACCAATCCATCCCTGTTCGGGAGCGTGTAGATTTATTTCCTCTTTGATGAGTCTTCTTATCGCCTCTTTGAGGGGTTTGTCGTGAAAATGCTTCACCATGAATGCAGCGAGCTGACTGTTGAGGTCTCTAAACAGTACCACATTGCCGTCGCCCACCTCGTTCAACACAGACACTAAGTTGCCTTCTCCATAGGTAGCCCCCTCTGAGGTTTCGAGAGTACAGACGTTCGAGATGTAGCATCGGTCACCAATGGTATAGTTGTTGATGTAGTTGCCAATGTTTTCTACCAGACTGTTGTCACCAATGGTCACGTTTCGCAGTGTAGCGTTGTTGATGCCCGAATGTTTGAAAAAGTCTCTACTTACTTCAATGGTGTCGTCGAAAGCACCAATGTAAACTTCTCCATACAGCATCACGCGATGCATGTAATTGGGCTTGAACCCTTCGGCTACGTGAATGTTCGCCCATTCCTCTGCCCAACAACTTCTTTCCTCGAGGATGCGAATCTCCTCTTCTGTCAGTTTACGGTATTCTTTCATACATTATTTATTTTCGATTTAAGTTGCTTGATTGTGGCTACCTGATTTGATATTATATCTCATCTTATTATAAAAAGGTGGAGCATTGAGCCGCTGCATAGAGAGTTGAACGTTATTCTTCTATGGGATATAAAAAATCATTGTAGGGATATTTTTGTACATGAAGCTGGCGAACTTGTTGATACAGCACCTCTTTGAATTCGTCTATGTTCAACTTTTTCTTGGCAGAAATGAAGAGACACTGGTCGTTGAGCCGTGCCATCCATGTTTGTTTAAGTTCATCGAGGGTGATATTCTCTGCGGTGGAAGGTGTCAAGTCGTCCGCATCTTTAGGTACCCAAGTGTAATTATCTATTTTGTTAAAGATAATCATAGAGGGCTTTTCTGCACATCCTAACTCTTTCAGTGTGTTTTCAACGACATGAATTTGCTCTTCAAAATCGGGATGAGAGATGTCAACCACATGCAGTAGCAAATCGGCTTCTCGCACTTCGTCCAAGGTAGACTTGAAAGAATCGACCAAATCGGTGGGTAATTTCCGTATAAATCCAACGGTATCAGCCAACAGGAAGGGCAGATTTTCAACCACTACTTTACGAACAGTGGTGTCGAGTGTTGCAAATAGCTTGTTTTCTGCAAACACTTCGCTTTTGGAAAGCAGATTCATGAGCGTTGATTTTCCTACGTTGGTATAGCCCACCAATGCAACTCGTATCATGCGCCCACGGTTTTTGCGCTGCGTCGTCTTTTGTTTGTCAATCTGTTCTAATCGTTGTTTTAAGAGCGTGATACGTTGTAGGATAATTCGTCGGTCCATTTCTAACTGCGTCTCACCGGGTCCACGAAGTCCTACAGAACCCTTTCCACCGCCAGAACCTGAACCTCCGCCTTGTCGTTCCAAGTGAGTCCACAGCCGTTGCAAGCGAGGGAGCATGTAGCGATATTGCGCCAACTCTACTTGTGTCTTGGCATTGGCTGTCTGGGCGCGCATGGCAAAGATGTCGAGGATGAGCGATGTGCGGTCTAAGATTTTTACATCCAACGCTTTTTCGATGTTCCTTATCTGCTTGGCGGATAGTTCATCATCAAAAATAACCATGCCCACAGGACGCTCGTTTTCTGCTTCTTCGTCTATATATTGTTTTATTTCTTCCAATTTTCCTTTGCCTACATAGGTCACGGCATTAGGTCCGCCAGCCTTTTGAGTAAAGCGCTTCACGGTTTCTGCCCCTGCGGTATCTGCTAAGAACTCCAATTCGTCGAGGTACTCGTTGGTTTTAGCCTCGTTTTGTTCTTGCGTGACGATACCTACCAATACCGCTGTTTCTGATTTGGCTTCGGAAATAACAAATTCTTTCATTTATATATAATGTGATTTCATGCAAAGGTACAATAAAGCCCCAAAAGCACAAAATAAAACACTCTTTTTTCTTTTCAAGATTGATTGCCATTCCATCTTGGTCAAGGCATCTGTTGCTTTTGTACTATTATTTTACCAAAAAACGGCTCTTGAAAATCTTCAAAATAGAAAAAATTAATAGGCAAGCCATATACAAAAATGGGCTGATTTTCAAAAAATAAACGTCTTTTGAAGCTAAAACATCGATTTAGCGGTCTTGTAAACACGCTTTAGAGGTGTTATTTGCATGACTTAAAAGCATTAAAGCATGCAAATAGCAGGCTTATCTCAATGCTTCAGTCGCCAATAAGTGGTTAAAAAAGGAATGAAAAAGCTATACTTAAACGTAACATCATGAATAATAATCAATTATGAACATCGCTCATAACTTGCGTATTTGCGACCAACTTTGACGTTTGTTGTTGCGACGCGAGTTATGAGAGGCACTTTGTAAAGAAAATTCAGCATCTATTATCATCCTGTGCAGTTGAACACCATTTTTGCAGATGAATACTAAAAAAACTAAAAAAGCGAAATGATTGTCGAAATTGAGCACCTCAACAAAGGTGTTTTATCAGAATAAAGTCGTATCTTTGTCATTCATTTAATACGATATAAACATGAAAACAAAAATGATCACCTTACTATTGGTGTGTGGTATGATGTCTTTCTTTTCCGCCTCTGCTCAGAATGTGGCAGATTATCAGATTGTTCCCATGCCCAAAGAGTTGTCACTCACTACGAAGAAGCCCTTTGTGTTATCGGCTTCAACCTGTATTTACAGTCCTGCAGGAGACATGGATTTGCAGCGCAATGCCCAGTACTTGTCGGAGTATATTCGTGAGACGACGGGCTTGCAACTCAATTGTGTGACGAAGAAAACCAAACAAGCGATTTCTTTAGCCATAGATTCAAAAATTAAAAACGATGAAGGATATGTGCTGTCCGTTACACCTCAAGGAGTGACGGTGGCTGGAAAAACGGCACGTGGCGTGTTCTATGGACTGCAAACCTTGCGCAAGTCGCTCCCCGTTGCGAACAACCTAACGGAAGTGATGTTGCCAGCGGTCGTTATCAAGGATGCTCCTCGTTTTGGCTATCGTGGTGGAATGTTGGACTGCGGTCGCCATTTCTTCTCCATCGACTTCGTTAAAAAATATATTGACCTGTTGGCTTTGCACAACATGAACGTGTTTCATTGGCATTTAACCGAAGATCAGGGTTGGCGCATTGAAATCAAGAAATATCCCGAACTTACCAAGATAGGCTCTATACGCAAAGAGACAGTAGTGGGACGCAATTCAGGTGTGTGCGACGGTGTGCCTTATGGCGGTTATTACACACAGGAGCAGGCGCGCGAAATCGTGAAATATGCTGCCGACCGATACATTACTGTGATTCCCGAGATAGATATGCCTGGCCACATGCTTGCTGCCATGGCAGCTTATCCTGAGTTGGGATGCACGGGTGGTCCTTACGAAGTGGCAAAAACATGGGGCATATTTGAAGATGTTTTGTGTTTGGGCAACGAGAAAACTTACCAGTTCTGTGAAGATGTCTTAGCCGAGTTGATGGATATATTCCCCTCGAAATATATCAATATAGGTGGTGACGAAGCTCCTCATGTGCGTTGGGAAAAATGTCCAAAGTGCCAACGTGTAATGCAAGCACAAGGTTTGACAGCCAAGAAGTTGCAAGGCTATTTCACCAATCGCATTGAAAAATTCATCAATAGCAAAGGTCGTCGCCTCATAGGCTGGGATGAAATCTTAGATGGAGACATCAATCAAAGTGCTACTGTGATGAGTTGGCGCGGGGTAGAGCCCGGTATGAAGGCAGCCATGACAGGTCACGATGTGGTGATGTCGCCTACTACCTATGCTTATTTCGATTATTACCAGACCGATAAGACCTTTAACGAGCCATTACTCATTGGTGGAAACCTACCTATTGAGAAGACTTACAGCTTCGAACCCTTACCAGATAGTTTGTCGGCAGAGGCACGTGAGCATATCATTGGTGTACAATGTAATCTTTGGACGGAGTATATTCCTTATCCAAATTTGGCAGAATATCAGCTGTTGCCACGCATGGCAGCCATTGCAGAAATACAATGGTCGGAACATAAGAAGGACTTCCCTGAGTTTAAGAACCGTTTAACTCGCTTGACGAAGTTCTACGACTTGTATAACTATGACTATGCCAAGCATCTTTGGAATAAAAAATAATCATTCAACGAAATATTAAGAACATGAGACTTATTATTGAAAAAAATTATGAAGCGCTGTCAGACTGGGCAGCAGAGCATGTTATTGAGCGCATTCGTGAGTTCAATCCTACCGCTGAGCGTCCTTTTGTATTAGGACTCCCCACAGGCTCTTCGCCAGAGGGAATGTATGCACGGTTGGTTAAAGCCAACAAGGAGGGAAGAGTGTCGTTCAAACACGTCATCACCTTTAATATGGACGAGTATGTTGGTTTGCCCGAATCGCATCCAGAAAGTTATCACTCGTTTATGGCACGCAATCTGTTTGATCATATCGATTGCCCGAAAGAGAATATCCATATTCTCAACGGAAACGCAAAAGACTTGGAAGCTGAATGCAAAGCCTACGAAGAAAAGATTGCTGCAGCGGGTGGCATTGATTTGTTTATTGGAGGAATTGGTCCAGATGGCCACATTGCATTCAATGAGCCATGTTCTTCACTTACATCGCGTACTCGTATCAAGACCCTCACCAGTGACACTATCATTGCCAACAGTAGGTTCTTTGATAACGACATCAACAAGGTGCCTAAACATGCACTGACAGTAGGTGTGGGGACCGTGATGGATGCGAAAGAAGTCATGATACTCTGCAATGGTCACCATAAGGCTCGCGCTTTGCAGGCTGTAGTTGAAGGTCCTGTTACCCATTACTGGACGATTAGTGTGTTGCAGCAACATCCTCACGGCATTATTGTGTGTGACGAGCCTGCTACCGACGAATTGCGTGTGGGAACGTACCGCTACTTTAAGGATATAGAAAAGAATAATATTTAAACAATAGGGGGGCTTGTACGATTTTTGTTTCGTGACAAGCCTCGTTTTTTAAGGATAGATTTATGAAATTAAATTTAAGTTCTGAGATTGTTCTCAACAAAGTACCCGTTGAATTGTATCGACCAGCAACTGCCATTGACCGTTCTGAGTTGACACGTTATGAGAAGATTGATACCGATATCTTTCCAAAAATAGAGGAAGGAGCCAGTCACATTGCCGATGCGATTGTAAAGACTGTGAAGGAAAAACAAGCTGAAGGCAAGTTTTGTGTGCTTGGCTTGGGAACGGGATTGTCGCTCACACCTATCTATAATGAGCTTATTCATCGCCATCAAACCGATAAGGTAAGTTTTCATAATGTGATAGTGTTCAATGCGTATGAATATTTCCCTATCACTGCAGATACGCAGAACAGTTGTATGAAGCAGTTGCGCGATCGCTTCTTAAACCATGTTGACATCGACCCAAAGAATGTCTTTAGTCTCGATGGGAGCATTTCGCAGGAGGATGTACAGAGCCATTGTCGCCTTTTCGAAGAGCGCATACAAACCTTTGGAGGCATCGACATCATGCTCTTGGGCATTGGACGTTCGGGCAATATCGCTACGAACGAGCCAGGTTCTACGTTGACATCTACCTCACGCATCATCTTGGTAGACGAGGTGTCACGTCAAGAAATGGCATTGAGCTTTGGTAATAACGAGTCAGTTCCACCTTGTTCTATCACCATGGGTATCGCTACAATATTGAAAGCCAAAAAGATATTCTTGGTAGCATGGGGAGAAGAGAAGGCAGAGATGATTCAAAAGGCGGTTGAGGAAAAGATTACGGATACCATTCCCGCTTCGTTCCTACAAACACATAATAATGTTCATGTGGTTATCGACCTGTCTGCTGCCAGCAGACTCACACGCATTGTGCATCCATGGCTGGTAAAGTCGTGTCATTGGACGGATAAGTTGGTGCGTTCAGCCTTGGTATGGTTGTGTCAATTAACGAAGAAACCTATCCTGAAGCTCACCAATAAGGATTACAATGACCACGGATTGAGCGAATTGTTGGCGCTCTATGGTTCGGCATACAATGCCAATATCAAGATTTTTAACGATTTGCAACATACCATTACAGGTTGGCCAGGCGGCAAACCGAATGCTGACGACACTTATCGTCCCGAACGTGCGAAGCCGTTCCCCAAGCGCGTAATTGTCTTTTCACCGCACCCTGACGATGATGTCATCTCCATGGGAGGCACGTTGCGACGTTTAGTTCAGCAGGGACACGATGTACATGTAGCTTATGAGACGAGTGGTAACATTGCTGTGGGCGACGAAGAGGTGACACGTTTCATGCACTTCATCAATGGATTCAATCAGTTGTTTGGCTCTGAAAAAGATGAAGTCATCAAGAATAAGTACAAGGAAATCAAGGAGTTCTTGTCACAAAAGAAGGAAGGCGATATTGATACGTTAGACGTACGAACCATCAAGGGATTGATTCGTCGTGGAGAAGCGCGCACTGCCAACACGTATAATGGGGTTCCTTTGGATCATGTTCACTTCTTGGACTTGCCATTCTACGAATCAGGTAAGATAGAAAAGTTGCCTATGACAGAGAAGGATGTGCAGATTGTACGTGATTTGATTACGCAAGTGAAGCCACATCAGATTTATGTCGCTGGCGATTTGGCAGATCCTCACGGTACTCATAGAAAGTGTACAGATGCTGTATTGGCTGCACTCGATTTGGAAAAAGAAGCTGGTGCAGAGTGGCTCAAAGACTGTCGTGTGTGGATGTATCGTGGAGCTTGGGCAGAATGGGAAATCGAAAACATAGAGATGTGTGTTCCTATGAGTCCTGAAGAGTTGCGTGCTAAACGCAATAGCATCCTCAAACACCAGAGTCAAATGGAAAGTGCACCGTTCTTGGGCAACGATGAGCGATTGTTCTGGCAGCGTTCTGAAGACCGCAACCATGCCACGGCAGCACTTTACGACAGTTTAGGTTTGGCTTGCTACGAGGCGATGGAAGCCTTTGTAGAATATAAGGTGTGAGAAACGAAAGACTTCTTAATAAGGACTTCCGAACAGTCTCTTACTATTTAACGTAAAGTTCAACACGCTCTATCTCTTCTTTTGTAGAAAGATGGAGCGTGTTTTTTGTGGATTAGAGTAAAAAAAAAGAACATTAAAAATTGCAAATATCATTATAAATTGTTACTTTTACAGCATCATTAAAACTCAATAGATTATGGAAACAAACACAACTCCACAGGCTACGCCAACCTTATCCTTTGGTGAAGCAATCAAACAAGTGTTCAACAAGTATGCTACCTTTACGGGGCGTGCACGTCGATCTGAATATTGGTATTTTGCATTGTTTGGTACATTGGCAGGCATGGTTGCCTATATTTTAGACTTTGCACTTGGCTTAACGTTCACAGACATTGGTTATGGACCTCTTTATATCCTCGTTGCATTAGGTTTGCTTATTCCTGGTTTGGCTGTCGCTGTACGTCGTTTGCACGATATTAACAAGAGTGGCTGGAACTATTTATGGGTGTTGATACCTATTGTTGGTGGTATTTTGCTCATCGTTTGGTTTTGTTACGATTCAAAACCAGAGACAAATAAGTATGGAGCTTCACCAAAATACATCGATTAGTTGATGTCGTTTTGAGGCTTTCGGCGCAAGTATTTCACCCAAGCATAGGGCTTTCGACGAGTCAGATAATTGGGGTCGTCCATGTGTCGATAAGCTTCACGCTCAAAAGAGATGTTTAGATAGGCACGTCCTTTCATCGGAATGCGAATCAACCATTCGATGACGTAGAACAAATAGAAGAAGATAAACCCCATTTCTATCATCTGTCGGGTGTGAATACGCTCATGCTGTATCAAGTCGGCAGTAATCGTTGTCCCTTTTCGGCAAAACAACAAGCCAAAAAGATTGATGGCATCGTATTTCTTAAAAGGTATCAGTCGGTTGTGAATAATAAGCATGATTCGTTCTTCTTCTATCGTATTAAACTGTCATTAGAGGTCATTTAGGAAGTAATGGGGCTGTATGAGAAGGCAGTCCCATTAGTTTCCGTCCGATTTGCGAATGGTAATGATATAGGCACTCAGCAGCACCAAGATACCTGCCACGGGCTTGTCCCACGTCAATATGTCCTGTCCAATGTAAATAGCTACGAACGAAGCCACCACTGGTTGCAGGTTGGTGTAGATACTAACGGTTGTAGCTTGCAGGTAACGCATGGCATACGGAATAGCAAAATAGCCTATCACCGTGGCAAACACCACAATGAAAGTCATCTCGATCACACCACTCCAAGCCCATTGTGACGACCACCACCTTTGTTGGTTAAACTCTGGAGCAGCAAAGGGCAATACGGCAAGGGTGGAAATAAGAAATATCCATTTCATTTGAGTCACGGCTGTGTATTTCTGAGACACGTTGCGCGTAATCAGTAAATACACTACCCAGGTCATCAAACTTAAAATAGTGAGCGTGATACCTAATAAGTCATTCTTCCCAGAGCCACTTTTCCAACTCATCAATACCATGAGTAGTGCACCCACAATACCTATCAATACTCCGAATATCTTTGTACCGTTCATCCTCTCTTTCAAGAACAACGCAGCCATGAGCATGGTGGCAACGGGGGTGAGTGTAGCAATGAGCGAGAAATAAACGGGCGTGGTGTACACCAAAGCCCATGCTGTGAGCGTTTGTGAAATCACAAAACCTAATAAACCTCCCAACATGATGATGAGCAAGTCTTTGCGTTGAACGGTCTCCTTAGGCAGGAACAGACTGATTGCCCAAAAGATTGCAGCCGCTCCCAAGCACCGCATGAACATGTAGCCCATAGGCGTTACCCATTGATCAAGTAGTAGTTTGGTGACTGGTACGCCCAAACCAAAGATAACGTTGGCTAAGATGATTGCGGTGTGTGCTTGTATTTTCTGTTGTTTCTTCTTCATGACGGGTTCGTTATAGTTTAATTTTCTTTTGGTTGTGTGAGGACATCAGCGTGGTATATCTTTCTTTCTGATGCCATGTGAACAAGCCATCAACTGCGGCTTGGCGATTTTCAATGGTAGAAAATCGTTGCAAAGATACAGATTTTTCCAATAATGGGGCTTGGGAACAGAAATAAAATAATATATTTGTACAACGAATCAAGCCCATTGAAAACCATGCAAAACGACAATATCCCAAATTCATTGACTCCCGACCAATATCAAACTGAAGTGATACAAGCCAGCGGTGGTTATCATTTAGTGTTGGCTGCACCGGGCTGTGGCAAGACCCAAATCCTCACCGAGCGTATTCGGAGGGCGCACGAGCAAGGCATTTCCTTTGACGAGATGCTGTGCCTTACCTTTACCAATCGTGCTGCACGAGGCATGAGAGAGCGTATTTTGACTCATATCAATGATGAAGAAATAGCTGAATTGTACGTGGGAAACGTGCATAGGTTTTGTTCTAAGTTCTTGTTCAACAATAGTTTGGTGCCTGCAGAGAGTTCGGTGATTGACGATGATGATGCGTTCAGCATCTTGGCTCGTTATCGGGATGATGATGAATATGCAGTGCAGCACAATTTTCGGTTGAAGAAAGAGTACATCGAAGTGCTTCATTTTGCAGGATTCATACATCAACTTACTCATCATCACCCCAAGCATTTGCGCTTGCATCCTGAATGTGTCACCTCTTTGGACGTGGCTGCCTTGCGCACTTTGTGTCGTGTACAGCGGATGGAACTCACGGCTGATACCTTGCAGGAGGTTTTCAAAAATGCAGATACATATGAAAGTCTTATCCATTCGGATGCCTATGACATAGGGAGTCAGCATGATATAGAAGCATTGTTGCGCAAGATGCAGCAAGCACAGTATTATATCCAGTACAAAAAAGAAAACAAGTTGCTCGACTTTGAGGACTTGCTTATGCTCACCTACGATGCACTGAACGCAGATGACCAGATCGAATTGAAACGCTATCGCTGGATACAAGTAGACGAAGTGCAAGATCTCAACCCACTACAGTTGGCACTCGTCGATGGTTTTACAAGCAAAGACTTCCACACGGTGATGTATCTTGGTGATGAACAACAAGCAATTTTTTCTTTCATGGGTGCTAAGATGAGTACCCTCGATGCACTGAAGCAGCGTTGTGAGGGGCACCTCCATCGGTTGTTCGTCAATCATCGCTCACCTCGATATTTACTTCAAGTATTCAATACATTTGCCGAAAAGATGTTAGACATCGATCCGGCCTTGTTGCCTACCACCGATTTTGACCCTCCTCGTCAAGGTGATGAACTGCAATTGATGTCGAGCGAACAGGTAGAATCGGAATATGCTGATATCGCTGACAAGGTGCAACGCTTGCAAGAGCAGTATCCTCATGAGACAACGGCTGTGATTGTCAGTTCAAATGCCGATGCCGAATTGATGAGTGAAGCCATGAAACAGAAGAATTTACCTCATTTCAAGGTGTCGGGAGAGGATGTGTTTGCCTCTTCAGAGGTGAAGTTACTCTTGGCACATCTCAACATTTTGTGTAATGAACATCAGTTCATGGGCTGGTCGAGATTGCTCAAAGGCTTGCAGGTGTTTGAGAGTAATGCAGCCGCTCGTAGGTTTGTACGAGGATTGTTCGATAATGCCATGCTGCCATCCGATTTGTTGATGTACCCTGGTAGCAGCTATGTGCAAGCCTTTGTGGAGTGTTACGAGCAACAGGACATGGTGGTGTTCGATACAGAGACTACGGGTTTGAATGTTTTTGAGGACGATATTGTGCAGATAGCCGCCGTACGTATGCGACAAGGATGTGTGGTTCCCGGGTCAGAATTTGTGGTGTTTATGCGCACCAATCGTGAGATACCACGCAAGTTGGGCAATATTGACAATCCGCTGATAGAGGAAATACAGCATCATCAACTGTACAGCCCAAGCGAGGGCTTGAGAATGTTTATGGAGTATGTGGGAAAGAGTAGACTGTTGGGGCATAATGCCGACTATGACTATCATATCTTAAACTTTAACTTGCAGCGTTATCTTCCTGATATACAGTTAGAAAAACACTGTAACATATATTTTGATTCACTGAAACTCATCCGTTTACTCGAACCAAACTTAAAAGAATACAAGCTGAAATATTTACTGTCGGTGCTGCATCTCGAAGGACAAAACTCGCACCTTGCCGATGCTGATGTGCATGCCACCTGCAGTGTGGTGCGCCATTGTTATGAGAAAGCGAAACAGCACATCGACTCTCAAAGGGAATGGATACAGCATCCTCGATTCCAAGAGAGGGCAGCAGTGTTCAGGAGGCATTATCTCGAAATCTATACTCGTGCGCACCAGCTGATGTATCAGCGTCAGCATTCGGAGGATTTGCCCGTCTTGGCGAGCGAAATAGCGTATCTCTATCACACCCTCTGTGAACAAGGATTGCTGCAACCCATTGACAAATTGCCTCATGTCATCAAGTATTTGTCAGCTGACATGATAGACAAGGATGCCTATCCGTCGCTCATCGAACAGCTTTCGGTGTATATCAACGAAATCAACACGCTTAAAGAGGCTGACCTGTGTCATGGAACAACTTTAGATGAACGCATCTTTGTGACAACGGTTCACAAAGCCAAAGGACTGGAGTTCGATGAAGTTGTCTTGTTTGATGCGGTAGATGGTCGATACCCCAACTACTTCAATCGTGACAATGTGCGGTTAGTTGCCGAGGATAAACGCAAGTTTTATGTTGCCATGACCCGTGCCAAGCAGCGGTTGTATGTGTCGT
The DNA here is from genome assembly GCF_000455445.1 of Hoylesella timonensis 4401737 = DSM 22865 = JCM 15640. GTDB lineage: Bacteria > Bacteroidota > Bacteroidia > Bacteroidales > Bacteroidaceae > Prevotella > Prevotella timonensis. The sequence continues at coordinate 386,234 of NZ_HG417090.1, forward strand.
GGTCACGCAATAGGGTGGACTATCACAACCAGTTGCAGCCTCGTTGTCTCACGCCATTCATGAAACCCTTGCTCCATTTCTTTGAGGTGTTGGCATAACCTCTTTATGGCAAGGAATTTCTTTCTTGATTTGTTGCATCGGAATTTCACGGATTTACATGAGAGTTTATATAATACAGCATCGGAGTGTCACGGATTTACACGGAAAAATTCTTAGATTTGTACAAGATAATAGTTTTATTACATCCGTGTTTTTCCGTATTCTTCCGTAGCTACATTTAGCAAATTATCCGTGTGAGTCCGTGTTTATCCGTTGCTAAACATCTCGTTGCATTGGAGTGATACGGGGAACAAACCAAAATGAAGATACGAACCTATGCTCCTGCCTATTCTATTCGTTGATTTTTG
>NZ_HG417090.1:388204-486928 GCF_000455445.1 Hoylesella timonensis 4401737 = DSM 22865 = JCM 15640
TGATTTTTTTGCAAACAAAAAAAAGACCATCTCCTTGCTCTAAAATGAGTTTTGGAATGGTCTTTCTTTATAGATGCGTTTCAGTCTGTACGCTCTTCAGGCGAAAAAATACAAATAGAAACCTCCTGTTGGCAGGTTGCTCATGCTTGATGTGGCATGAACTTGTATGAATTATTTATTTTCAGGAATGTGCTTAAGGATTTCAAGCAGATGATCCCATACCATTTGAACAGTCGGGATATGCAGACGCTCATCGGGCGTATGGACGAAACGGAGCGTAGGACCGAAGCTCACCATATCGATATGAGGATAACGCTCAGAGAACAAACCGCATTCCAAACCAGCATGAATACCAAGTACTTTCGGTTCTTTGTTGAAGAGTTTCTTATAGGCGTCAACGGTAATCTTAACCAGTTTGCTGTCAGGATTCATGTTCCATGCTGGGTATCCGTCTGTTTGCTCCACCTTGGCACCAGCCAATTCATAGGCAGCCTTAACGGTGTTGCACATATTGTCCAAATTGCTCATCACATTACTGCGCTGTGAAGACAGGATTTCTACCTTGTCTTCTAAGGTTTTAACGGCTGCAACGTTGCTGGAAGTTTCTACCATCTTTGCCAAAATTTCATCTTGACACATGGCAAAAACACCGTTGTCGACAGCCTGCAGGGCATTGATAATCAGGCAACCTACGCTCTTAGGCAGTACCCGACATGCTTCTGCGCTCTCCATGCTAAATACCATCTCCTTATCGGTAACGTGGTACTCCTGCATCACTTCTGTTTGGAATACGTTCCAGTCGGCACGCACTTGCTCTTTAACATCGTTAGGGATGGCAAATATCACCTTTCCATCGCGAGGAATGGCATTGTGTAACTTACCGCTGTTAAAAGAACACAAACGCAAGTCGAACTTTTCTTTTTCATTATAGAGGAATCTATTGAGTATCTTAATGGCGTTGGCACGTTTCTTATTGATATCATCGCCAGAGTGGCCACCTACCAATCCCTTCAATGCAATTTGCAGGAAGAAATAGTCTTTAGGAGCCTCTTCTGCTTGAAAGTCAAAGGTGGCATTGGTGCTACGTCCGCCTGCACAACTCACAAAAATCTGTCCTTCGTCTTCCGAGTCAAGGTTGATGAGATAGTCGCCTGTCATGAAACCTGCCTTCATACCCATAGCTCCAGTGAGCTGTGTCTCCTCGTCTCTGGTAAATACGCACTCGATAGGACCGTGCTCTATGTCGTCGGCACTAAGGATAGCCAGTTCGATAGCCATGCCAATACCATCGTCAGCACCCAGTGTGGTGCCTTTGGCGGTGAGCCATTCACCATCGATATAGGTCTGAATGGCATCCTTGTCAAAGTCGAACTCTACATCTACCAACTTGTCGCACACCATATCCATGTGACTTTGCAAAATCACAGTAGCCAGATTTTCATAGCCTTTGGTGGCAGGCTTACGGATAATCACGTTGCCAGTCTCGTCAACCTTGGTTTCCAACTGATGCTTTTTCCCAAATTCTTTCAGGTATTCTATCATCTTTTCCTCACGCTTGGAAGGGCGTGGAATCTCATTAATTCTTGCAAATTGCTCAAACACGCCAGCCGGCTTTAAGTCTTTCTTTTCCATGTTATTTTTTGTTTTTTTATTTTGTAAATTGCGTTATTTCCACTATCTTTGCCACGTTTATTTAACAAAGTGACCCTGCAAATATAACTAAAAATGTTGAAAACATTACTTCTTAGCGTGTTAATTATTGCAATCTGCTTTGCATTGCTGGCTGTAAAGTTGCTTTTTCGTAAAAATGGCTCGTTTACTTCTCAGCACATTCATGACAGTAAGGCGATGCAGGAGCGGGGCATTCATTGTGTGGTAGACCAAGACCGTGAGGCTCGACGTAGCAACAAGGCTTGTTAATCTGTAGAGATAAGGCGACTAACCCCTGTCTTCTACGAGTTTAACCCAATGCAATAAGGCAGTTAGAGTTGATATGATAAGAAAATAAAACATTAATATTAAATAAAACAATGAAGAAAACAATGATTCGTTCGGTTGCTGTTGCCGCTTTGGCAGCATTCACATTGGTGGCTTGCGACAAATCCAAATCGCAGGTAGACAACAAAAATGAAGAGGCAGCCCCAAAGGTGCCTACTGAATTTAAGATTGCTTATGTGGAGGTGGATAGCATCATGACCCAGTACAAGTTTTGCAAAGATTATAGTATGATTCTTCAGAAAAAGGGTCAAAATATACAGAACACCTTGGCTGGCAAACAAAAACAATTGGAGCAGGCAGCTGGTAATTTCCAACAAAAACTACAGCAAAATGCGTACACTCGTGAGCAAGCCGAGTCGATTCAGGCTGGGTTGCAAAAGCAAGGAGCTGATTTACAAGCCCTGAACCAACGTTTGACCAATGAGTTCCAAACCGAAACGGACAAATATAATAAGGCATTGCGTGACTCTATTCAGCACTTTTTGGCAAGTTATAACAAAGACAAAAAATACAGTTTGATTTTGTCAAAGGCAGGGGATAACTTGCTATATGCCGACAAGGCGTATGACATCACCAAGGATGTTGTGGCAGGACTGAACAAGGCTTACAAACCTGTGGATGTAAAGAAAAAGGACGAGAAGAAATAACAACGGTGTTTGAGACGACAGTTTTCAAATATCATTATCTTGATATAATGAATGCGAGCTTTTTCGGCTCGCATTTTTTTGCTAAATAGGTTGGTTACGTGGACGCTTGAACATGGAGCAATGATGCATAACTCTTTTATTTTAGAATAAATTTTTTACTACGAAGCGCATCTCTAAAATTGCATTTGTGTAATGGTTGGTATGTTGCGTTGAAGAATATTTAATGCTGAATTTTCTTTACAAAGTGCCTCTCAAAACTCTCGTAAAATCCATCAACAGCAAAGTTGGTCGCAAATACGCAAGTTATGAGCAACTTTCATAACCTACTGTTACATAAGTTATTACGATTAAATCACTTTCATTTGTTCCCATTTTTACCCTTTCTCAACGGCTAAAGCATTGAGATAAGCTCGCTATTTGCATGTTTTAAGGTAGCTGAAGCATGTGAATAACACTTCAAAAGCGTGTTTCCAAGCCTGTTAAGTCAATGTTTTAGTTTCAAGAGACGTTTATTTCGTTAAAATCAGCACATTTTTGTATATCAATTGCCTATTAAATTTTTCTATTTTGAAGATTTTAAATGGGCGTTTTTTGGTAAAATAATAGGACAAAAACAATCATGATTTTTTGTTTCAACAACAAATCGAACAAATGACACGAATATGACGGTTGGAATCAATGAACGCAGGCGTTCACCGAATATAGCGAATTTAGCAAGCAAACACAACATGTTGATGTCGATAGATTTGTTGCACTCGCAGAACGCTTGCGTTCATTGTCTTGTTTAGTAGATTTGTTTCATTGCTTTTATTTGTTGTTCAACATGCCGTTAAATCAAAGAGCCTTAGGGGCATTATTTTTACAACAGTGACCCTTCAAATCATAGGAATTATTTGTATTGTTGCCAATAACGAATGAGGCGTTCGGACGCATCACGAGCAAATAAGACACTGGAGCCTACTGGTAAACGAAAAACAGGATGATGATTGAGCGTAGTGGTAATCACAAGATGGTACGACTGTGCTTCGTACGGACTGCTACTATTGTGGAACGTTATATCTTCGATTTGGTTGAAACTCACTTTCGTATTATTGATATAGAGGTAGTTAGGATAAATCGTGAGATGATCCTCCTCGAACATCATGACGTCTATGGGCAATTGATTCTCTTGCTCATTTTTAGAATCAGTGTCATTATTAGTTGCTGCTACAACATGTTTTTCCCGAAAGTAACCTTTCCGATACAGCCAAAATGCAATGACACCTAATCCCACAATGACAATGAGCAAAATGGGAAAGATGTCCGCAAAGCGAAGTGTTGTAGGTATGATTGGTACTTCTTCCATAACAAGAACGAATCAATGTGCTTTTGTGAGTTGCCGATTGGTATTTCAGCAATGCGCTTGCAGTTCCTCTTTCATCTGAGCTTGCAGTTCCTTTGCTGCTTCTTTCGCTGCTTCAGCAAAGTGTATATCGTTGCTGGCATAGAGGATGCCGCGTGAGCTGTTGACAAGTAAACCACAGTCTTTTGTCATGCCATAGCGACACACTTCCTGCAAACTACCACCTTGAGCACCAATGCCCGGTACGAGCAAGAAATGATGAGGGGCTACTTTTCGGATGTCTTCGAACATCTTTCCTTGTGTGGCACCAACCACATACATCATATTCTCATCCGTTCCCCATTGGCTCGAGGTAGCTATTACCTTCTCAAAAAGGCGCATACCTGTGGTATCTTGTGTTAGTTGGAAGTCGTGTGAGCCTTTATTACTGGTGAGTGCCAGCACGATAGCCCATTTGTCTTGGTATGCAAGAAAAGGTTTTACGCTGTCCTCGCCCATGTAGGGGGCAATGGTGAGGGCGTCTACTTGGTACGTTTCGAAGAAAGTCTTGGCGTACATGGCAGAGGTGTTGCCTATATCTCCACGCTTGGCATCGGCAATGAGGAAGTGTGTGGGATAGTTGTCTTGCAGATATTTCACTGTTTTCTCGAACGACAGCATTCCCTTGATGCCAGTAGATTCGTAGAAAGCCAAGTTGGGCTTATAGGCTACGCAGTAGGGGGCAGTGGCATCGATGATCGCACGATTAAAGGCAAAGATAGGGTCTTCGTCTTCCAAGAGGTGTGCTGGTATCTTCTGTAGGTCTGGATCTAAGCCTACGCATAGAAAAGTTTGTTTGTCAAAGATTTGTTTGACGAGCTGTTGTTTGGTCATGGAGTGAGTTTTTTAGTTTTTTAGTTTTTGAGTTGATGAGTTGAGTTTTTTAGTTTTTGAGTTGATGAGATTAGTTTTTTAGTTTGTGAGTTGTTTAGTTTTTAAGTTGAGGAGTTTTTTGTGTTGAGAAGTTTTTTATAGAGAAGTTTATAAAGTTTTTATTAACTAATAAACTTTTTATCTCCTTACCTCATCAACTCAAAAACTCACAAACTCAAAAACTCACAAACTAAACTCATGAACTTAAAAACTTAAAAACTTAAAAACTCATCTTACAATTCACTATCTTTCAATTTCTCGGCATTCTCTGCAACGGTAAGGGCATCGATGACACCTTGAATGTCGCCACCAATAAAGCCTTGCAGGTCGTGAGTGGTGTAGCCGATGCGGTGGTCAGTGACACGTCCTTGTGGATAGTTGTAGGTACGAATCTTCGCGCTGCGGTCGCCAGTAGATACCAATGACTTGCGTCGGTTGGCAATATCGTCAATGTATTTTTGATGCTCACGGTCGTAAATAAAGGTACGTAAGCGTGACAACGCACGTTCCTTGTTCTTAGGTTGGTCGCGTGTCTCGGTACATTCAATGAGAATTTCCTCCACTTCGCCAGTGTTGGGGTTCTTCCATGGATAGCGAAGACGAACACCCGATTCAACCTTGTTGACGTTTTGTCCACCAGCTCCCGAGCTTCTGAACGTGTCCCATTTAATGTCACCCTCGTTGATGTTCACCTCAAACTGGTCTGCCTCTGGCAACACTGCCACCGTAGCAGCCGATGTGTGCATGCGTCCCTGTGTCTCCGTGGCAGGTACACGTTGCACACGATGTACACCACTTTCGTACTTCAACGTACCGTAGACATTGTCGCCACTCACCGCAAAATCGATTTCTTTGTAGCCACCCACCGAGCCTTCGTTGACGGATGTGACACTTAACGTCCAACCTTTCGAGTCGCAGTAATGCTTATACATATTAAATAAGTCGCCTGCAAACAGGGCTGCCTCATCTCCTCCCGTGCCAGCACGTATTTCCATTTGTACGTTCTTGGCATCTTCTGGGTCTTTTGGCACTAATGCTAATTTTATCTCTTCTTCCAATTGTGGCTGCATATCTTCGTTGGCTTGCAATTCCTCACGAGCCATCTCTTTCATGTCAGCATCCGTTTCATTGGCAAGAATATCTTTCGACTCACGTATGGCATTGAGGCATGCAATGTATCGCTTGCGAATGTCCATGATGTCGCCAAGGTCTTTGTATTCCTTGGTTAGCTTTACATAGCGTGGCTGATCGGCTATGACATCTGGGTCGGTAATCAAGGTAGATACTTCTTCAAACCTTGCCTCTAATCCTTCGAGCTTATTCAGTATGCTGTTGTTTTCTATCATATATTTAATATTCGAATGTTCCTAATTCTGATTGAATGGTGAGAGAGCGTTTTCCCTCCTCGATATGCCCGATGATTTGGGCGTCAACATTGAAACTTTTGCTGATTGAAATGATTTCTTGTGCGTACTCGGGAGCCACATATATTTCCATGCGATGCCCCATGTTGAAGACTTTGTACATCTCTTTCCAATCAGTACCACTGCAACGTTGGATGGTTTTGAATAGGGGAGGAACGGGGAATAAGTTGTCTTTTACCACTTTGCAATTGTCGCTGACAAAGTGTAGCACCTTTGTTTGGGCGCCTCCTGTGCAGTGAACCATGCCATGAATGTGACTTCGATGTGCATCTAACACCTTCTTTATAATAGGTGCATAGGTGCGAGTAGGCGAGAGCACCAAATGACCAGCATCAATCTCCACGCCCTCTATGCTATCGGTGAGTTGATATTCACCGCTATACACCAAATCATCAGGTACGGCATTATCGTAACTTTCAGGGAACTTTTCTGCCAAGTATTTGGCAAAGACGTCGTGGCGGGCACTGGTGAGACCGTTGCTTCCCATACCACCGTTGTATGTTTTCTCATAGGTAGCCTGTCCTGTGCTGCTCAATCCTACGATGACATCGCCAGGACGGATGTTGGCATTGTCGATGACCTCGCTGCGCTTCATGCGGCAGGTCACCGTAGAATCGACGATGATGGTGCGCACCAAGTCGCCTACATCAGCCGTTTCGCCTCCTGTGGGGTAAATGCCAATGCCCATGTCTCGCATCTCTTGCAACAATTCGTCGGTGCCGTTGATAATCGCAGAAATGACTTCACCGGGTATCAAGAGCTTGTTACGCCCAATAGTACTTGATACTAAGATGTTATCTACTGCCCCCACACACAGCAAGTCGTCGGTGTTCATCACAATGGCATCTTGTGCAATGCCTTTCCATACACCAAGGTCGCCCGTCTCTTTCCAGTACATATATGCTAAAGACGATTTGGTGCCAGCACCATCGGCATGCATGATGTTGCAGTAGTCGGGGTCTCCTCCCAGTATGTCAGGAATGATTTTGCAGAAAGCTTGTGGGTAAATGCCTTTGTCAATGTTCTTAATAGCGTTGTGTACATCTTCTTTGGCGGCAGACACACCGCGCAACATATATCTGTCCATGTGGTTGTAAGTTTTTTATTGTTGACGAGTTGATGAGTTGATATGTTGATTGATTAGTATTCGTGCCAAAACTCCCATGAGACAAAAGCTTGCAATAAGAGCATTTCCAATCCATTCTTTATAGTTGCTCCGTGTTCGGCTCCTTTCTTTAGAAACAATGTTTCATCAGGATTGTAAATCAAGTCGTAGAGGAGATGGTGCATGTCCATGGCTTCATAAGGCAGAGGAGGACAAGTGTCTGCATGTGGATACATGCCCACGGGTGTACAGTTGACAACGATGCAATAATCGTTCATAACGGCAGGTGTGATGTCTTGGTAGGTCAAAACACCTTGGCGAGCGGTTCTTGAGACGAACTTTGTCGTAATGCCCAACGAGCGCAAGCCTACGTCAATGGCTTTTGCAGCACCGCCCGTACCGAGGATGAGGGCTTTCTGATGAAAGGTTTCTAACATGGGTTCGATACTTCTGGTAAATCCAATCACGTCACTATTGAAGCCTTTTAGAAGTGTCTTCTTGCCTTTGTGTGTTACTTTAATGACGTTGACGGCGCCAATTTCTTTCGCTTCTGGACTGATTTCGTCTAAATAAGAAATCACTTTCTCTTTATAAGGTATGGTGACGTTTAATCCCTTAAGCTCGGGGTTGGAAGCCAACACCTCTTCGAGATTTTCTATTTTTGGTATTTCAAAATTTACATATTGGGCATCTATTCCTTCGTTTTCAAATTTCTCATTGAAGTAATCAATAGAGAACGAATGTCCGAGTGGATAGCCTATCAGTCCGTATTTGTCCATATTCTATGTGTTATCGTTCGTCAATTTGAGGGCAATAGGGTAGCCTATTTTGCCTTTTGTGCCAAGTACATTGTACAAATGCCAAAGGTGAGGCGTGTAAACTGTGCCTTTGCAAATCCCGCTTTTGCAAAGATTTGTAGCATCGTCTCGCCTTGCGGAAAAGCTTCTATCGTTGTGGTGAGATATTCGTAAGCACGCTTGTCCTTAGAGAGTAGTTTGCCATAAAAGGGCAAAAACGTGTGCGAATACATCTTAAATAACTGTCGCATGGGAAATGCCACTGGTTGGGTGAGTTCCACAATGCTCACATGACCGCCAGGTTTCAATACTCTATGTATCTCTCTTAATCCTTGATCGAGGTCTTGAAAGTTGCGAATGCCAAAGGCAGCTGTGACAGCATCAAACGAATTTTCTTGAAAAGAGAGTGCTAAGCAGTCTTCTTGTTGAAAAGAAATGACATGCGATAAGCCCGCTTTGGCAACCTTTTGCTCGCCAATCTTCATCATCCCCGTTGAAATATCTGCGCCTATCAGTTTTCGAGGCTGTAACATCTGTGCAGCCATTATGGCAAAGTCGCCTGTACCTGTGGCTATATCTAACACGGTTTGTGGTGTAAAGGGGCAAAGTTGTTGAATGGCTTTTTTGCGCCAACCCTTATCGATATTCCAAGAAAGACGATGATTTAACGCATCGTAGGTAGGCGCAATGTGGTCAAACATCTGTGCCACTTGCTGTTTCTTTTCGCCTTCGGCGTGATAAGGCTTTATGTGTTCCTGTTCGTACATGCGTTGATGAGGATGAGTAGGTTGGGTTGTGGTGGATAAGCTGACCGATTGACAAGCTCATAGATAAGGAGAAGAATCACCCCAAGTCTTTGCGCAAATCAACGGGTCAGCTTATTTACGATTAAAGGTATCTATGCTTTAAGATATTCTTTCACATTATGTTCAATACGAGCAGCCAAGTCATCGTGTTCATCTGCCTTAACAAACTTTTCGCCTGTGATGTGTTCGTACAGTTCGATATATCGTTCGCTTACGCTCTCGGCATATTCATCAGTAATCTCAGGCATCGTTTGTCCCGGTTCGTTCATGAAGTTATGTTCGATGAGCCACTGACGAACAAACTCTTTAGACAATTGTTTCTGTGGTTCACCTTTCGCCAACTTCTCTTCATAGCCGTCGGCATAGAAGTATCGACTTGAATCGGGTGTATGAATTTCGTCAATGAGGTAAATCTTTCCATCACGTTTTCCAAACTCGTATTTGGTATCTACCAAGATAAGTCCTTGTTTGGCTGCAATCTCTTGACCACGTGCAAAAAGTTTCCGAGTGTAGTCTTCGATGACCGCATAATCTTCTGCTGAAACCAATCCTTGCTTGATAATCTCTTCTTTCGAGATATTCATATCATGACCCTCATCAGCTTTTGTGGTGGGTGTTACAATAGGTTCGGGGAATCGTTCGTTCTCTTTCATCCCCTCGGGTAATTTTACACCGCACAGTTCTCTGGCTCCTGCCTTGTATTCGCGCCATGCACTACCTGTGAGGATGCTACGGATAATCATTTCAACACGAAAGCCCTCACACTTGATACCTACCGTAACCATGGGGTCAGGAGTAGCAAGTTTCCAGTTGGGGCAAATATCTTGTGTCAAATCTAAGAACTTGGCAGCTATTTGGTTCAATACCTGTCCCTTGAAAGGAATACCTTTCGGCAAAACAACATCGAATGCGGAAATCCTATCCGTAGCCACCATGACAATCTTGTCATCGTTGATGTCATACACATCACGTACTTTTCCGTGATAAACACTTTTTTGTCCATCAAAATGGAAATCAGTCTTTGTTAATGCTTTCATTGTTGTAAATTTTATCTTTAATCGGTTGATTGTCTTCATTCTCTTCTCTTCGCTGGTCGTATGCCTCGTAGGCATGAACGATGCGCGTTACCAATTTGTGGCGCACAATATCTTTCTGTCCTAATTCTACCACAGAAATACCTTCTACGTTGTGTAGGATTTCTACCGCTTCTTTCAGTCCGCTCTTCTGATGTTTCGGCAGGTCTATTTGGGTAAGGTCGCCAGTTACAATCATTTTCGTATTCCATCCCATGCGAGTAAGGAACATTCTGATTTGGGCAGGCGTTGTATTCTGTGCTTCATCCAATATCACTACCGCATCGTTGAGCGTGCGTCCGCGCATAAAAGCGAGTGGGGCAATCTGGATGATGTTTTTCTCCAGCATGTCTTGTAGTTTCACTGCGGGTATCATGTCTTGCAGCGAATCATAGAGCGGCTGTAGGTAGGGGTCGATTTTATCTTTCATATCGCCTGGTAGGAAACCGAGTTTTTCGCCCGCTTCTACGGCAGGACGTGAAAGGATAATCTTTTTCGCTTGCTTTTCTTTCAAGGCTCTTACCGCCAAGGCGATACTGAGATAGGTCTTACCTGTACCAGCAGGACCGATGGCAAATATCATGTCTGACTGATGATAGGCATCAATCAGTTGCTGTTGCTTTTCACTTCGGCTCTTGATTGGTCTGCCTGCAATGCTGTACACCACCACACCTTTCACCGCATCGGCTTTGGTCTTATGGTCGTGTACAATATCTAAGATATCTTCCTCCGTAATGGCATTGTACTTCACAATATGCTTTCGCATCAGTTCGATATCCTCTTCGACCTTTGCCATTTCTTCTTCGTCTCCCAAAATACGAATTACGTTGTCGCGAGCTACTATGCGTAGTTTTGGAAAAAGCGACTTTATCATTTGCAAATGACCGTTGTTGACGCCATAAAATGCTACGGGGTCGATGTCTTCAAGAACAATATGCTTCTCTATCAATGTTGTAAGGTACTTTTAAGTGATACTTTTATGGAGGTGTTTGTTGCCTTTTAATATGATGATGCAAATGTACGAAAAAGATTACAGACTACCATTTTACCACTTGAGTTTTTTTACTTACAGATATAAAAAGTCCATGAATTTTGTCGATTTGGTTCGTTGTCTCTTTCTCTTATTGCCCTTTTTCTTCAGAGAGAGGGTGTTCATGGCAAGTTCTTGTCTATGATTTTCACTTCCAGATGAAGCTTTTTGTTCGGTTGCTCCATTTTTATATAATTATTACCATAAAGCATTAAAAAATATAAAAAACAGAAACAAATCCTAAATCTCCTAATGTTTTTCGTAACTTTGTGCTTCAGATATCCAATTCAATGAAAATTTCAAAACAAAAATATCTTCAGGGCTTTGCCTTTGTTGTCGTCTTGTTAGGCATGGTGCGATGTATCTTTCCACAGGTTGCAACCGACCGAAGTCAAGGCACGGCGCAACTTTCAAGTACTCACCTGTCCGACTCTGTCCAAACCAGTCAGCAAGCCAGTCGACCCAACCCATCGAGTCCTGCCAACATGCCAACGCAACGAGCTACGGCTTCTCGCTTCTTTCATGCCGATGGGAGTGAGGTGAAAAATCGTATCTATAGTGTTTCCAACTTTTCCAAAGCCTTTCCCGACCAAAATGATGTGCAGTTGGCTTCGGCTACCCATTGGGGAGTTGAGCCTGTGACCAATCGCGAGGAGGCAGAAAGTCGCAAGGCAGAGTTGGTGTATGTGGGTGCCAATCCATTTTATTATGTCGATCGGCTGAAGAGCAGCATTCCTTATTTGGTGCCACATGCAGCCGTTTTGCTGCAAGACATTGGGAGTAACTTCTTTGATAGCTTACAAATAAAAGGCATTCCACTTCACAAGATTATCGTGACGAGCGTCATGCGCAGCAAGGCGGACGTGGAGAAACTCCAAGGACGGAATACGAATGCCAAATCCAACAGCTGTCATCTCTACGGAACAACCTTTGATGTCGCCTACAATCGTTATGTGACCGTGCAAGAACCTAACGGTCCGTCACGGCGAAAGGTACGCAATGACAGTCTGAAATGGGTGCTTAGTGAGGTGCTTAATGATTTACGCCAGCAAAATCGCTGCCATGTGAAATATGAAGTTCATCAAGGGTGTTTTCATATTACGGTGAAGTAATTTGTGGACGTGTGAATAGGAATATTGTTCATCGGCTCATCACATTTCCCATTACCTTTTATTTCATTTCGTAAGGCTTTTGTGGAGGTAGCGGCTTTCCTTTTTCATCATAGCCTTGCTCTCTCACCATCCAGCGTTGTTGGGAGCGTGGGGTACGAGGGTTGAGACATTTCACGGTCTGGCTTAAAACATAACCTTCTTTTGTCTTCTCTATCTTGAAACCACGACCAAGTTGTGTAAAATGTCGATTTTTAGAATCGATACGCCACAGTTCAAATCGCTGTTCTAACGCCCATCCTGTCTTTTCTCCCCTGTCTAAGACCACAAACATGTAGTCGCCACCATTACTAATAGACGTAGACACTACCTTCTTATAAGTGTGTTGATTAAAGTCTAATTCTTCGTTGATATTCAACACCACATCCAAACAAAATATTTTTTCGCTCTGAATGTAATACAAGCAATGGCGCTGGTTGTCGGTGTACTTCGCCAACACGGTAGCTCCTTGTGGCAAATGTCGTGCTGCCACCCGCACCCGATTGGCAATAGGAGTCTGAGCTGCCAAACAGGTACACATCATAAATAATAGACAGAGCGTCTTACTACGCTTGGAGATGTTCACCATGCCTGCAAAGATACTTCATCTTACTGGGAAAAACAAAAAAACAAGAAAAAAGTCACACCATCTTTCATAACTTGTTAATTTGTACAAAGGCATGCGAGTAGTTGAAGTTTTTTTTATACATTTGCACTCCCGACTCAATCGTTCTTCTTGATAAAAACAGTACATGATATGGCAACACCCAAGACCAAAAAAACGACTCCGATAGATACTACCTATGCGCATGTTCAACCTCAAGCAACCGATGTTGAACGTGTAGTGTTAGGTGCATTGATGATTGACAAAGATGCCTTTTCGGTTGTTTCCGAACTTATACGTCCAGAGACCTTTTACGACCCCAAACATCAGAAGATTTACCATGCTATCCAAACCCTTAACATGGATGAAAATCCTGTGGATATCATGACTGTTATAGACCAACTCAAGCGAGAGGGCACCCTTGACGAGATTGGTGGAGCACCCTATGTATTAGAGTTGAGTTCGCAAGTGGCTTCGTCTGCCAACATTGAATATCATGCCAAGATTATTGCGCAGAAATCGTTGGCGCGCCAACTTATTTCGTATGCCAGCATGATAGAGACCAAAGCCTTTGATGAAACGCAAGATATTGCCGAGTTGATGCAAGAAGCCGAAGGTAATCTCTTCACGCTTTCGCAAACCAACATGAAGAAGGATTACACCCAGATTGACCCCATCATCGCGCAGGCCACAGATATTTTGCAAAAAGCCTCTGCCAATACGGGCGACCTTACGGGCCTTCCGTCGGGCTTTACCAAATTAGATGAGATTACCAGCGGGTGGCAGAAATCGGATTTGGTGATTATCGCAGGACGTCCAGCTATGGGTAAAACGTCTTTTGCCCTATCTATTGCAAAGAATATTGCAGTTGATCATAACAAACCCATTGCTTTCTTCTCTTTGGAAATGAACAACGTACAGTTGGTGAACCGTTTGATTTCAAATACTTGCGAGATATCGGGTAGCAAAATTTTGAGTGGTCAGTTGTCGGATGAGGAGTGGAAACGATTTGACGTCAAAGTGCGCAATCTTACAGGTACACCTATTTATATAGACGACACCCCAGGGCTTAGTATCTTTGAACTGCGCACCAAAGCTCGTAGATTAGTGCGCGAAAAGGGGGTGAAGCTCATCATGATCGACTATCTACAATTGATGAATGCCAACGGTATTCGCTTTGGTAACCGCCAAGAAGAGGTGTCTACCATCTCTCGCTCGCTCAAAGGATTGGCGAAAGAGTTGGACATTCCCGTGTTGGCGCTGTCACAGTTGAGCCGTAATGTAGAGAACCGAGAGGGATTGGAAGGCAAACGTCCACAGTTGAGCGACCTCCGTGAGTCGGGTGCTATTGAGCAAGATGCCGATATGGTGCTTTTTGTGCATCGCCCAGAATACTACCGCTTGTATGAAGATGCCAACGGAGTAGACCTGCGTGGCAAGGCACAAATCATTATCGCCAAACACCGTAAAGGTGCTACGGGCGACGTGCTGCTCAACTTCCGTGGCGAGTTTACTCGTTTTGAAAACGTGGACGATCGGTATTCAATGCCTGTTCGCGAGGGAGGCGAGTTTGTGGAATCGCGCATGAACGACGGTTTTCCGCCACCACCTCCAGACGATTCAACCCCTTTTAATGGAATGACGTCGGGGGAAAATCCTCCATTTTAAGAGCGTAACACAGAGAGGGAAGGATGTCATGCAACATCATAAAAGCAGTGACCAAAAGGAATGAATTTGCAATTCTATCGCACTTCTATTTTCCACTTATTTTCCCTTCTTTATTAACTCAATGCTTCAAATGAATCGTTTTGCTGAAATTCATAATTTATTGATAATAACATGCTTGTGCGTGTGTGTTCATCTTTATTCTTTATCTATGTACGCACAAGACCATCAAACGCTCCGCAGTCAGCTCAAGGAGGCGACAGAAAGGTTGGCTTGCTATCCTGACAGTGTCGATTTGCGGTTGAAAAAGGCAGCTCTCAACCTTCAGTTGGAGCAATGGCAATATGCCAAAGATGAGTACGACCAAGTGTTGCGAAGTCATCCTGATAACATCGCAGGGCTGTATTATCGTGCTTATGCCAACCAACAGTTGGGAAGATATAATTTTGCACGGTTAGATTATGAAAATCTTTTGAAAGTGGTACCCGGACATTTTTCGGCACAATTGGGCTTGGCGCTGCTCAATCAAAAAGATAAACATCATACCGAGGCGATGAATCAAATCAACCGTTTGGTGAATCAGTTCCCCGATAGTGCCGTCGCTTATGCCGCACGAGCTGGCATGGAGCAGGAGCAAGGCATGATAGAATTGGCGGTATATGACTATACCGAAGCCTTGAAACGTGATGCGGACAACTCAGATTACTTGCTCAATAGGGTAGAGCTGTGGCTAAAATTGGGCAGAAAGCAACGGGCAAAAGCTGATTTGGACAGGCTGGTAGAATTAGGTGTGCCACGCCCCGCATTGAAAAAGTGGTACAAACAACTGTAACAGCGAAGTGTGCTGATCACTAAACTGCGGTTCATAATGCCGACTTGTTGTGAAATACAGCCTTTTCTTTTGTCCTATTATTTTACCAAAAATCAACCATCTAAAATCTTCAAAATAGAAAAAATCAATAGGCAAATGATCAACAAAATTGCCCTGATTTTACCAAAATAGATGTCTTTTCAAGTTAGAATATTACTCTAACGCTCTTGGAAACACTCTTTAAGGGTGTTATTCACATGCTTCAGCAGCCTTAAAGCATGCAAATTGTGAGCTTATCTCAATGCTTTAGTCGCCCAAAAACGGTAAAAATAGGATTGAAAAGAGGAGCTGCAAGCATAACATCCTTAACATCAAAGAATTATGAACCTCGCTCATTTTTCGCGTATTTGTGACCAACTTTGATGTTGGTTGTTTTTACGCGAGTTATGAGAGGCACTTTGTAAAGAAAATTCAGAATTTATTATTCATTTATGAAGTGTATCACCAATTCTGCAAATGAGGTTTTGTGGGCATTTTTGTTGGTGATTTTGGTCGTACCAATATCATCCAACAAACAAAGAACTGTGGTTGCTCCTTTTCGTAATCAACGTTGTGATTATCTGTATTTTACAGAAGATGAGTAAATCAGGCGGTGAAAACAGGAACTATCATGATAGACGATGTAGCTGTTGTAGAACCAAATCGCTGTTGCCGAATTTTAAGATGAGATGATACAGAAGGTTGAAAACGATAAAGGTTGTCAGCTCTTAGTTCCTACTTTATGACAGTTTTATCTCCAAAATTTTATCACTTAAAACTCGCAGTTCTTATCCTTTTTTGTTATATTTGCATCAACACACTGAGAGAACAGTGGGGAAGTGAAACTTATAAAACGATACAAATTATGCAAAAAGAACGAATTATTTCGGCAACCATATTGGCTGTCAGCATTGTAATATTGGGTTTTGCACTCAAAGGTGGTATCGATAACTTTGTGAATAAAGACCACAAAGTGACGGTGAAAGGACTTTCCGAGCGTGAAGTAGAGGCGGACAAAGTGACCTGGCCTATCCTGTCGAAGGAGTTGGGCAACGACTTACCAGAACTCTATGAGAAGATTGGACACACGCAAGCCATTATTAAGAAATTCTTGTTGGACAATGGAATCAGCGAAAGTGAAATTAGTGTCAATGCGCCATCGGTCATTGATATGAATGCCAATCAGTATTCAAACAATGAGTCACGTTATCGCTATAACATCACCTCATCAATCACGGTGACCTCGAAAAAGGTGAAGTTGGTGAGACAGATTATTGCTAAGCAAGGCAATTTGTTGAAATTGGGTGTTGCCATTGTTGAAGGAGGATATGAAAATCCTGTGAAGTACGAATACGTTGCTTTCAGTTCGATGAAACCTAAGATGATGCAAGAAGCCATTGAGAATGCGGAGAAGACCGCACAACAGTTTGCGGAGAACAGTCATAGCAAGTTGAGCAAGATTGTAAGTGCCGACCAAGGACAGTTCTCTATTGAAGACCGCGATTCCAATACACCTTATATTAAGAAGGTTAGGGTGGTGACCACTATCACTTATTCGCTGAAAGATTAAGCATCGTGTTTGCATGCAATGCGCTGTGGGGCGCAGGTATGCGTGTTTAGCAGTACTAAATAAAAGAAAAAGGTGCAGAAAGTGTGATTGCTTTCTGCACCTCTTTTTCATTTGTCAGCTTCATGAATCGTTACACGACGATGACTTTATCGGTATGGTGTCGACCAGCGTTTACTGTACCTGAACGTCTTTGCCAAACGGATTGAGAGCCAGTCTTGCCATTTTGAAATGCTGATTGCCAAAGGGGATGCCGATAATGGTGAGGTATAGACAGACGCCAAAAAAGACATGTGTTATACTAATCCAAATTCCAGCAAACACAATCCATATCAAATTCATGGCTGCGTTGAGACAACCGTTGCCTTCCGATGTGCTTACCACCTTAGAGCCAAAGGGCCAAAGGATGAAAAAGCCAATTTTCCAAGCCTGTCTTCCAAAGGGAATACCGACAATGGTCAGCATGAGAAGGCATCCTCCAAGGAAATATTGAAGGGCAGCTTCTACACCTCCAAAGACAAGCCAAAGGACGTTTCCAATCGTTTTCATACGTACAGATTATTTGTTTTTTAGCAAATCGCGAATCTCTTCGAGCAACGTCTCCTCTTTGGTTGGTGCTGGAGCAGCAGGCTCTTCTTTCACTTCCTCTTTTTTCTTAGAGAGCGAATTGATGCCCTTGATAGCCAAGAAGATACAGAAAGCAATAATCAGGAAGTTGACAACCTCTTGAATAAAATTACCATAGTTCAGCGTAACCGCTTCCATGGTTTTTCCATCCTCAGCTAATTTCTCACCCAATTTAATGCTTAAATCGGTGAAATCAACCCGTCCCAAGGCAAAACCTAAGGGGGGCATGATGATGTCATTCACCAATGAGGTGACGATTTTACCGAAGGCACCGCCAACGATAACACCGACTGCCATGTCCATCACATTGCCACGCATGGCAAATTCCTTGAATTCATTTAAAAATTTACTCATAGTCAATTATATTTTGAATCATATCACATTAAAAAATCTCATTCTTCTGCATTAAGTAGTCATTATGCCATGTACATGTGACAGAATGACTTGTAAACCTTTCTTTTTTAAGAAATTTAAGACTAATAGCCACTGCAAATATAGAAAAAAAATGTAACTTTGCAGTTGAAAAGAAGAAAATGTTTCAGGAACGACGTCTTTTTCGATCTATATAATATAAGTAGTGAGGTAAAATAAGATTTTGTTCGATAACAATTAAAATATTTATTTTTTAACCCTTTAATAAAAAGAAAGTAAAATGATTAAGATTGGTATTAACGGATTTGGCCGTATTGGTCGTTTCGTATTCCGCGCTTCTTTGGAAGAAGCAAATGCTAAAGACGTAGTAGTAGTAGGTATTAACGACCTTTGCCCAGTAGATTACTTGGCTTATATGCTGAAATATGACACCATGCACGGTCAATTCGATGGCACTATCGAAGCTGACGTAGAAAAATCTCAATTGATAGTAAACGGAAATGTTATCCGTGTAACAGCAGAACGTAACCCAGCTGACTTGAAATGGAACGAGATTGGTGCTGAATACGTAGTTGAGTCTACTGGTTTGTTCTTGACCAAAGAGAAATCACAGGCACACATCGACGCAGGTGCAAAATATGTAGTAATGTCTGCTCCTTCTAAGGACGACACTCCTATGTTTGTTTGCGGTGTTAACCACGATAAATACGTAAAGGGTACACAGTTTGTATCTAACGCATCTTGCACCACCAATTGCTTGGCTCCTATCGCAAAGGTATTGAACGACAAGTTTGGTATCACCGACGGTTTGATGACTACTGTACACTCTACAACAGCTACACAAAAGACTGTTGACGGTCCTTCAATGAAAGATTGGCGTGGTGGTCGTGCTGCTTCTGGCAACATCATTCCTTCTTCAACAGGTGCTGCAAAGGCTGTAGGTAAGGTTATTCCTGAGTTGAACGGTAAGTTGACTGGTATGTCAATGCGTGTTCCTACTTTGGATGTTTCTGTAGTAGACTTGACTGTGAACTTGGCTAAGCCAGCGAAGTATGAAGAAATCTGCAAGGCAATGAAGGACGCTTCTGAAGGCGAGTTGAAGGGTATCCTTGGCTACACCGACGAGGCTGTTGTTTCATCTGACTTCTTGGGCGATGCTCGTACCTCTATCTTCGACGCAAAAGCAGGTATTGCTTTGACCGACACCTTCGTTAAGGTTGTTTCTTGGTATGACAACGAGATTGGTTACTCTCACAAGGTTGTTGAACTAATCAAGCACATGGCTAAGGTGAATGGCTAATTAAAAATAGTCGTTTAACGATAAATATGCCGTTCGATTTCTGTCGAACGGCTTTTTTTTATTATATTTGTAGCGTGAAGTTGTTAACAATCTTAGGTCCTACGGCCAGTGGAAAGACTGCCTTTGCTGCCCAGCTTGCTGTTAAGATGGGAGGCGAAATCATCAGTGCGGACAGTCGGCAAGTGTACCGTGGCATGGATATTGGCACGGGGAAAGACCTGGCAGATTACGAAGTACATGGGTACACCGTTCCTTATCATTTGATAGACATTGTCAATGCTGGCGAAAAATATAACCTCTTTCAATATCAACAGGATTTTCATGCTGCTTATCAGGACATCGTGAACAGAGGACGACAGCCTATCTTGTGTGGAGGAACAGGACTATATATTGAAGCGGTGCTGAAAGGGTATGCACTTTCGCCAGTTCCTCAAAACCCTGAATTGCGTAACAGCTTGGAAGGATGCTCGTTGGAAGAACTCACCGAGCAACTCATTCGGTTGAAAGCGCAGAACAACTCGACGATGCACAACCGTTCAGACGTGGATACAGCACAGCGTGCCATTCGTGCCATTGAGATTGAAACGTACAATAAAGAGCATCCTCTTGAGAATCGAAGCCTTCCTCCTATAGAGACTTGTATCATAGGGTTAGATATTGATCGCGAAAGCAGAAGAGCAAAGATTACCAACCGACTCAAGCAACGGCTCAAAGAAGGAATGGTAGAAGAGATACAAGGATTGTTGGCAAGAGGAATACCTGCTAACGATTTGATATACTATGGGTTGGAATACAAATATGTAACCGAATATATAATAGGTGAGCTGTCATACGATGAGATGTTTCAGCGTCTCGAAATAGCGATACATCAGTTTGCTAAACGGCAGATGACATGGTTTCGAGGCATGGAACGCAGAGGATTCAAGATTCATTGGATAGACGCTTTGTTACCTACTCCAGAGAAAATAAAACAAGTACAACAGATATATGGCAATTGACAACAATCGATGGGGCATCTTATATTGTCCAAAGACAAACGCTTTCAGACCACAAAAACGCTGGGAAAAGATAGAGAAATATCTGAAGGAACAGCAGATGGCTTATGATTATGTGCAAAGCGAAAGTGCAAGTAGTGTGCAGCGACTCATCAAAATGTTCATCAACAGTGGCTACAAAACCATTATTGTGGTGGGGGGAGACTCTGCCTTGAATGATACGGTGAACTGTTTGATGCAGGTAGATGTAGAGACACGCAACCAAATTGTGTTGGGATTGATACCCAATGGACTAATGAACGACTTTGCACACTTTTGGGGAATAGAGGAAGATGATGAAGAAAAGCTTGTTAAAGCGTTCAAACGCCGTAGAGTGAAGAAGATAGACATGGGCTGCATCCGTTACACCAATACGGAGGGAGATGCGTGTCGACGCTATTTCCTGAACTGCATAAACATTGGATATGTGGCTTCTATCATGAATTTGCGGCGAAAAATGAACCATATCTTTGGTTCGCGTGCCTTGTCTTTCTTGTTTTCGTTTGGCTTGTTACTTTTCCAGCGTTTAGATTATAAGATGCACTTAAAAATCAATACCGATGTCATCAAACGCAAAGTGATGACCGTTTGTGTGGGCAATGCTTTGGGGTATGGGCAAACACCTAATGCCGTGCCTTACAATGGACTGTTGGATGTGTCAATTGTCTATCATCCAGAGATGACGCAACTCTTTGAAGGCATTTATCTGTTTTTACGTGGAAAGTTTCTGAATCACCGCAGTGTGCATCCTTATCGCACGAAGAAAGTAGAAGTGTTTGCAGCCAAGCGTGCTATGGTGGGCATTGATGGACGACTCATGAAAACGCCAGTCAATAAGTTTACTATCTCGATTGCCCCAGATGTCATCAACTTCTTGCTGCCTGATTAGAACAAAAAAAGGAAAGAAAAAACAAAAAATATAGGAATTGTTTCATATTTACTAAAAAAATGAGTAACTTTGAAAGCGCATGATAGGAATCTCTAATTAAAAATAAGAGGTGCCGCATGAAACGTTAAATCTATAAAAACATAAATTACACACTAATATAGGCCTATGAGTTACATTAAGTTTGAAAAGGCCCTGATGACGAATTTGGACTATTCGCTCCAAAGAGAAATACTGCGTACCAATCGATCGGGAGCTTATGCGTGTTCAACGATTGTAGATTGTAATACCAGAAAGTATCATGGACTGCTGACCGTTCCAATTCCTGATATCGATGAAGACAACCATGTCTTGTTATCTTCGTTGGATGTAACCGTTATACAGCACGGTGCAGAATTTAATTTAGGTCTTCATAAATATCAGGGAAATCATTTCAGCCCAAAGGGTCACAAATATATTCGACAGTTTAATTGCGATAAAGTTCCTACGACGATATATCGAGTGGGAGGTGTCTTACTGAAAAAAGAGGTGGTGTTTCAGCACTATGAAGATAGGATTCTGATTTGTTACACATTGTTGGATGCACATTCATCAACGACACTCAGGTTCAAACCCTTCTTAGCTTTTCGAAGTGTGCGACAGTTTACACATGAAAATGCAACGGCAAGTCGTGCCTACGATGAAGTACCTAATGGCATAAAAACTTGTATGTATGCAGGTTACCCCGATTTGTACATGCAGTTCTCTAAGAAGAATGAATTTGTATTTCAACCCGATTGGTATCGTGGAGTAGAATATCCTAAAGAACAGGAACGCGGTTATGCGTCGAATGAGGATTTATACGTACCCGGATATTTCGAGATGGGAATTACAAAAGGGGAGAGTGTAGTCTTTGCAGCGTCTACTTCTTCAAGTGACACCACAAAGATGTTATCTGTTTTTACACAAGAAGTAGAATCTCGTAGTCCTCGCAATAACTTCTTTCATTGTTTGGTGAATGCGGCTCATCAGTTTCATATTCGAGCCTCAGAAGATGAACGCTACCTCATTGCTGGCTATCCTTGGTTCAAATGTCGTGCTCGTGACACCTTTATAGCTTTGCCAGGATTGACGCTGTCTATCGAGGAAACCGACTATTTTGAGAAAGTAATGAAGACCGCCCTTCAAGGTTTACAAGAATTTATGCAAGGAGAGCCCCTCTCTGTTAAAATCTATGAGATAGACCAACCCGATGTATTGCTGTGGGCGATATGGGCGATTCAGCAATATGGAAAGTCGGAAGGATTAGAGAAATGCTTATCACTGTATGGAGAGACAGTACATCAAATCATTGAATATATTATCAACGGTCGCCATCCAAATCTCAGTTTGCAATCCAATGGATTGTTGAAAACGAATGGTAAAGATAGACCTGTGACTTGGATGAACTCTACTGTGAATGGACGCCCCGTGATTCCACGGACAGGATATATTGTTGAATTTAATGCTTTGTGGTACAATGCCTTGAAATATGTATCGGCGCTGTGCCTTGCAGCCCATGATCAGGAAGCAGCTAACCACTATGAGTCGATGGCAGAGAAATGTGGAGAAGCATTTGTTCAGACCTTTTATAATGATTGTGGCTATCTCTTCGATTATGTGGATGAAGGCTATCAAGACAAGAGTGTTAGGCCAAATATGGTTTTCGCTGTAGCTTTTGACTATTCACCTTTGACGCAACAACAGAAGAAAAGTGTATTGGATATTTGTACCCGAGAGTTGCTAACGCCGAAGGGACTGCGTTCCCTTTCGCCGAAGAGTGTGGGATATAATCCAATGTATTTCGGTCCACAAACACAACGTGACTATGCCTATCACCAAGGAACAGCGTGGCCATGGTTAGGTGGTTTCTATATGGAAGCAAATTTGAAGCTCTACAAACGAACTCGTTTGAGCTTTATTGAGCGTCAGATGGTAGGATATGAAGATGAAATGATACGCCATTGCTTGGGTACAATCCCAGAGTTGTTTGATGGAAATCCGCCCTTTAGCGGTCGTGGTGCCATCTCGTATGCCATCAATGTGGCTGAGATTCTGCGGACACTTGAGTTATTGGAAAAGTATAAATATTAAAAAAGGAGGACGAACAGATGAAAGTATTAATGTTTGGATGGGAGTATCCTCCTCATATCTTAGGTGGTTTAGGCACAGCAAGCTTTGGTATTACGGAAGGTCTGCATGCACAAGGCGACATGGACATCACCTTCTGCTTACCCAAACCTTGGGGCGATGAAGACCAATCGAATGCCCATATTCTGGCAATGAACAATGTGCCTGTGGTATGGCATGATGTAGATTATGACTACGTCAAAGGAAGAATAGGAGCGATTACCAGTCCCGAGGAGTATTATCAGCTACGTGACCATATCTATGCTGATTTCAGTTACATGCAAGTGAATGATTTGGGATGTATAGAGTTCTCTGGAAGATATCCTGATAATTTGCATGAAGAAATCAATAACTATTCTATTGTGGCAGGTGTGGTGGCACGTTCAAGGGATTTCGATATTATCCACGCACACGATTGGCTTACTTATCCAGCAGGAATCCATGCTAAGCAGGTGAGTGGAAAACCGCTCTGCATCCATGTGCATGCTACAGACTTTGACCGTAGTAGAGGAAAAGTCAATCCCACTGTGTATGGCATTGAGAAAAATGGGATGGACTATGCGGACTGTATTATGTGCGTGAGTGAACTGACTCGACAAACCGTTATTCATCAATATCATCAAGACCCACGCAAATGTTTTACGGTGCACAACGCTGTCTATCCACTTCGACAAGAGTTGGAAGATATTCCACGACCTAATCATGAAGGAAAAGAGAAGGTGGTGACATTCTTAGGACGCTTGACGATGCAGAAAGGTCCCGAGTATTTTGTGGAAGCTGCTAACATGGTGTTGCATCGTACGCATAACATCAGGTTTTGTATGGCTGGGTCGGGCGACATGATGGACCAGATGATTTACTTAGCTGCAAAGCGTGGTATTGCCGACCGTTTTCACTTTCCCGGCTTCATGCGTGGCAAACAAGTTTACGAATGCCTGAAAGCCTCTGATGTATATGTGATGCCATCTGTTAGCGAACCATTTGGTATCTCGCCACTCGAGGCGATGCAATGTGGCACGCCCTCCATCATTTCCAAGCAAAGTGGATGTGCAGAAATATTGCACAATTGTATCAAGGTAGACTACTGGGACATCAATGCTTTGGCAGATGCCATGTATTCTATTTGTCACAATGAAAGCTTGTTCAAATATCTTCAAGAAGAAGGCAAGCGAGAAGTTGACGAGATTACTTGGGAAAAAGTAGGATTGTGGATTCGAGAACTTTACGAACGCACAATGGGATGGCGATAAGTTCTATCCAATAGAAAAGATATTCATCAGTATAAATGAAAAACTCATTAGATCATGAAAACAATTTGTCTTTATTTCGAGATACACCAAAACATACAACTGAAACGTTATCGCTTTTTTGATATTGGTACCGATCATTACTATTATGACGACTACGAGAATGAGCGTATGATGACCGAGATTGCAGAAAAGTCTTATATGCCAGCTTTGAACACCTTGTTAGACATGATTCATTCAAGCGATAAGTACTTCAAGGTAGCATTCTCTGTGTCGGGGGTGGCAATGGAACAAATGGAAATCCACGCCCCACAGGTATTAGAAAAGTTGCAAGAGCTGAATGAAACAGGCTGTGTGGAATTCTTGGCAGAACCCTATTCGCATGGATTGGCATCTTTAGCCAATGAAGAAAGTTTTGCAGAAGAAGTGAAACGGCAATGTCAGAAGATGCACGAATACTTTGGACAATATCCTAAAGTCCTGCGTAACTCATCGCTTATTTATAGTGACGATATTGGATTGCAAGTAGCAAATATGGGCTTTGAGGGCATGCTGACAGAGGGAGCGAAGCACGTATTGGGCTGGAAGTCTCCTCATTACCTTTATCATTGTGCCTTGGCACCCCAACTCAAGTTGCTGTTAAGAGATGTTGGAATGAGTGATGATATTTCGCTACGCTTCAACAACAGAGACTGGCCGGGCTATCCTTTGTTTGCCGATTATTTTATAGATCGCATTGCGGATTTACCTGAACGTGAGCAAGTGGTCAATATCTTTATGAACTTGTCGGCTATTGGAATTGCACAACCTCTGAACTCCAATATCTTAGAGTTCTTCAAAGCGTTGCCAGCCTGCGCCAAGGAAAAGAAAATCACTTTTTCTACACCGAGCGAGATATGCGCTAATATGAATACTGTTGACGCATTAGACGTGCCTGATACGTTGAGTTGGTATGATGAAGAACGTGATGTAAGTACTTGGTTGGGAAATCCCATGCAGCGTGAAGCTTTTAACAAGCTCTATAGTGTTGCCGATAGGGTTCGCATTGCCAACGATCCACGTATTAACCAAGACTGGGATTATCTACAGGCGAGCAACAACTTTAGGTTTATGACCACAAAATCATCTGCTGTAGGTTTCAATCGTGGTATTTATAGCAGTGCTTTTGATGCCTTTACCAATTATATGAATATCTTAGGAGATTTTATCAATCGCGTAAATACTTTATATCCTGAAGATATTGATAATGAAGAGTTGAACTCTCTACTCACTACGATAAAAAATCAAGGCGAGGAGATTGTGATGAAAGAGAAAGAAATATTGCGGTTGCAAAACAAGATAGAGAAGATTGAGAAAGAGAGTGGTAAGTTGCGTGCCAAGTTGGAAGATAAAGAGAAAACAACCAATGACAAGCCAGCCACTACTAAAGTAGAAGAGAAGTAATTCGATTTGCAACCAGGCATCCATAGAATGCCTACTTCAAGAAAATAGCCAGTTGAGAAGAAAATGCTTTTCAACTGGCTATTTTGTTTTTATAGGTGTGAGCAATGCCCCGCTTACTTTATTTTATTTTGTAAGAAAGTCCAATGGTGCCGTACACGGGGTAAAGCGTTTGCTCTATTGTTTTGAATGAACTTTTATGGATGCCAGTCAGACCCCAATTCACATCAGCGTACAGTCCGATGCGGCGGTAGACGTGGAAGTCAACACCCGTCACAATACCGAACTGAAAGTTGCGCATGTCCGAAGAAAAGTCGTAGTCGCCACGCGTTCCCAGATCATTGCCTAATTCTATTTTTGCACCAGTAGGAGAACCAACACGCAAATAACCATTGTAAGCGTTGCCCGTAAACGATTTGGTAAGCAGATACGAGCCATACACTCCAGCACGTAAATTGATACGGGGATGAACGTGATAACTTACTTGCACGGGAAGTGTCACCATCCATTGCCGTACCTCGGTGTGTACATATCCAGTAAACATGCCTTCCATGGCACTTTGACCTTGTACCATTGCCATGTGATAATTTTTAACCCTGGCATCCACCAACATATCCTTGTTTTCAAATCGAAGACCTGAACTCCATGACCAACTTTCGTTGATGGCTTGCGTACCATCTAATTCAAATACCGAGTTGTTGGGCATCTTATAGCCTTCTAATGAACGAATGGAAGCAGGTAGACCAAAGGGTGCAGTACCACCTAAATTATATCCTATTCGTGCGGTTACTTCTAATTGATGCCACCAAGATTCTGCCAAACAGGACAGGGAAGTAAATACACTCAAAACAGTGGCTAAAATAATTTGTTTCTTCTTCATCTTTTATTACTCCTCTGTAGTACAAATGATACGAATATCGTCAATACATAGTTCGCTTCCAATAGCACCTTCAAACATGGCACCATCACGGCTTGATGAGAAAACAATCGCCAAACTATATCCTCTATTCTCTACAATATTCTCATCAATGGATTGATGATATTGGAAAGATATGTCAAAAGGTGTCCATTCAGAGGTCGTTTTTATATTCTCCATTTGGGCAATAGCTACAATGTGTTCACTGGTTAGGATATTGTTACCGTCGAGAAATATTTTTTTAGATTTGCCCTCGCCATCGCCCTCAACTACGGTATTACGATAGAGTACGGCGTATATTGCTGCTTGGTCGGTGCGATCTTTCAAAATCTTTTGTTGCTGATTCTGAAAGTTTTTGCCGGGTTGATATTTGTACCAGCCTGTAAACTTGATAGGCTTTTTGTCGAATGGAATACCAAACTGGGTTGCTTTGTTAGGATCTACCAACGATTGTCCAGCATCGAATTTACCAAAAAACATATTGCCTGCAGCGGTAGGTTTACCAAACATGGCACCCAAAGGTCCTGTACTGCGAGTTGTCAGTCGAACATAAGCGCCGTGGTGTCCACCTTCTGAAACTGGTACACTGGGATATTCATCTGCCGGTTTGTCGCCCGCAGCAATACTGAAGGCAATGTTACCCGTTGCCCAATAATCAGTCTCCTTTCCATTTTCGTCAAAGTCATACCACAAATAGAACTTTTTGTCGGTAGGTTCTATTCTGAAATGTTCAAAATCAAAGTGAATGGTATCCTTCACTGTTTGCGATGTTGGGATAAAACTAACCTTGTATCGTCTGCTCCATTGTTTATCTTCCGAAGTTACTGTATATGTAACGGAGCCTTTGCTAAAGTCGTGTGTGCTTCCGTTTGCAGGCTGTATGGTTGCCCCTTCTGTTATCTTGAATAGGGGAGCAATCGCTTTCAAATCTGCTTTACGTCTTACCTTAAAATTAATGATACTATCTCCTGACAACACATCAATTTGTCGCTCAGTTTCATTAAAAAACATCTCTTGCAATTGATTGTCAGCAACTCTCACTGCTAAAATGTCGCATTCGGCATTCAGAGGTTCTTCTTTGAAGCACGATACCAACAGGCTGCACACTGCAACCAAGCATAAATTGCGATAAAATTTCATTGATATAACACTTTATTATTTCGTTGCAAAGTTAAAGGATAATTTTGGATAGCACAAACGAAATGTTCAAAATATAGCCTTTTTTATTCCAAACGATACGAATTGAAGCAAGATACAAGCACACGGTTCTTTCTTTTGAGGAACGATATTTTTACTACGAACTATACCAACCCAACTGTATTTGCAGCGTTGTTAGTATGCTGTATGGAAGGTGAATAATTGCTGAATTTTCTTTACAAAGTGCCTCTCAAAACTCGCGTAAAATCAACCAACGGCAAAGTTGGTCGCAAATACGCTAAAAATGAGCAACTTTCATAATTCGTTGATATTAAATAAATTACGCTTAAATCTTCTCGTTACTATCCTTTTTTCATCCCTTTTTGTCTGCTAAAGCATTGTTCTAAGCTAACTATTTGCATGCTTTAATGCCGCTGAAGCATGCGAATAACACCTCTAATACATGTTTCCAAGCGCATTAACTCAATGTTCTAACTTTTCGAGTGGGTTATTTTGCTAAAATCAGCACAATTTTGTCGGTCGTTTGCCTATTCTTTTTTTCTATTTTGAAGATTTTTAATGGTCGTTTTTTGGTAAAATAACAGGACAAAGACGCTCCATCATTTTACCAAAATACTGAGTTTTTTTTTATTGAATGAGTGGTGATACAGACTAACATTTGAGTTGTTTCTTAGTATCACTCATCAACATAAGGCCTAATTAAATTTTGCTGTTGCGCATGGGGCTGGGTAGAGACATGAGGAGGACTTTCCATTGCTTATTCCGATAACATAAGTGTATTTGGAAAGAAGCCTTATCCATCATCTTTCCCGATTTCCCAATCGAATCAAGCAACATTACGTTTTTCACTTTTACAACTACTGTGGCTGTCGTGTCTCCCGATTGATAGTTAATATTTTCGAGTTGATGTGAAGCTCCTTCGTCTTGAGCTTTAAGCAAATCAATGTCTTCTTGCGTGATTTGCGAACCTGCATACTCAATCCATTTCTTTGATTCGGGAGTGCAATAGGGCAAAGCCTCGTTCAGTTGCCAATTAAAGAAAGTTGCTGCAAAACCATTGGCAGCCTCTTTGAGTTGGGGTTCATCTTTATGCGATGAACAGGCTGCAATGAGCAAGCCACTGACCCATACGCACATACTGAAAATGATTAACTTTACTTTCATTCCTTTCGCTTTCCTAAATCATGGCAAAGATAGCTAAAAATTTGCGCATATCGTTTGATTTTAATACTTTTGTAACTTCAAATTTATATTCATGTTGCAATTTATATGCATGGGAAGCGGTAGCAGCGGCAACTGTTATTGTTTATTTACAGAGAACGATGGATTGATGATTGATGCTGGCTTAGGCGTCCGAACATTGAAGCGATCGTTTAAGGAAAACGGGCTATCTCTTTCCCATATTCATCATATTATTATCACTCACGATCACGCCGACCATATCAAATCGGTGGGTTCGTTGAGTCGCGAATTTTCGCTGCCCGTCTATGCGACAGCCAAGGTACACGATGGTATTGAGCGAAACTTTTGTGTACGAAACAAGGTAGCCCCCAACTTGAAACGATGTTTCACCAAGCAAGTACCACTTCAGGTGGGCGACTTCATGGTAACACCTTTCCATGTGCCACACGACAGTTGTGACAGTGTGGGCTATCGAATTAGTTGCCAGGGAATTATCTTTGTTCTGATGACCGATGTAGGTCATATTGCTGACGAGATGAAAGAATTCATTGCAGAAGCCAATTACTTAGTCATTGAAGCCAATCACGATGAAGATATGTTGGAACAAGGACCTTATCCTGCACACTTGAAAGCCAGAATAGCCAGTCAAACAGGTCATTTACCAAATAGTGAATGTGGAAGAGCTTTGGCAGAAAACATGACGGAGGAGTTGCGACACGTTTGGCTGTGCCACTTGAGCGAAGAGAATAATCATCCCGAATTGGCTCGTAAAACGGTGGAACAAATTCTGCGCTCGTATGGCATTGTGGCAGGAACGGATGTCCAATTAGACGTCTTGAAGCGAAAATCCCCCAGCTTGTTGTACCAACTTTAATTGTTGTTGCGGCTGTTCGTGAGGATAGTTTCTGTTGATAGCTCTGGATGCGATAAGAAGTTTTGTTCAAAGAAAAACTGCTATGCTATCATTTCTGTTTGTAACATCATGATAGATAGCAGGATATATCTTGACAGACAGGTAAAACAACTACCCCTGTCTGTCTTTCTGTCATCTCTTAGGAGTCATGAACCAATGGAGTTTACTCAGCAGCAGTTGAAGATTTCAACGGATTCCAACCTTGTGCTTTCAAGGCAAATTCTTGATTGTCTCGAGTGACCAGCTGTGCTCCAAGGTTGGCATGGGTAATATGTCCAATGAGTTTGATGCCTTCCAAGGCTTGTATTTTTTCATGGTCACCAATGGGTACGGTAAACAATAACTCGTAATCCTCCCCACCATTGAGAGCGCAGGTTGTGACGTTTAGGTTGAGTTCTTCTGCCATCACCGCTGTTTGGTAGTCAATGGGTAGATTCTTTTCATAGATTCTGCAGCCGCAATTGCTTTCTTTGCAGATGTGCAACAACTCGCTGCTCAAGCCATCAGAGATATCAATCATCGCTGTTGGGTGGATGTGTGCAGCCCTTAAGGTTTCAATAATATCACCTCTGGCTTCGGTTTGTAGTTGGCGTTGCAGCAAATATTCTTTTCCTGCGAAGTCGGGTTGAAAGTTTCCGAGACTGTTCAAATCATGGTTAAGTTTAGTGACAAGAGCTTGATTCTTCTGCTCTTTGGCTTTCATTATTTTGGTACGGATTTCGTCTACCTGTTTGTAGTACACCGACTTTTCACGCTCCAGCAACATCAATCCCATATAGGCAGCCCCTAAATCTCCGCTCACACAAATCAAATCAGTGTCTTTCGCACCATTTCGATAAACAATCTCCTCTGGTTTTGCTTCACCGATACAAGTGATGGAGATGGCTACTCCCGTTCGAGAAGAGGTCGTATCTCCTCCGACAATGTCTACTTTCCACTTGTTGCAAGCCATGCGCAAACCATTATAAAAGGCTTCGATATCTTCTACACTGAACCGCTTGTCAATGGCTAAGCTAACCAACATTTGCCTTGGTGTGCCATTCATGGCAAATACATCACTGATATTTACCATTGCTGCTTTGTACCCCAGATGTTGTAAGTCAATGTAAGTGAGGTCGAAATGCACTCCTTCCATTAGCATATCTGTGGTGGTAAGCACTTCACTGTGGGGATAGTGCATGACAGCACAATCGTCACCCACACCTGTCAGGGTTGAACTGTTTTGTAGTTGAATGTCTTTTGTGAGTTGTTCTATAAGTCCAAATTCGCCTAATTTAGAAATTGCAGTCATGTAAGAATGATTTGTGTGTAAATAAGTGGTTGTTCTGAATGAACAAAATTATCTATTGGTGATATGAAATATAAAAAGGAGATGCGCTAAAACATCGAGAAACGTGGCGTATGATAGTCTTCATTTTTAACAGATGGCGTGCCTTCGTTCCCCGATAGTTTCAACTGTGGCGGCAGTGCTTAGCTGCGCTTGATAATTTCTCTCATGATTTCGGTCATCAGCGGTTGTGCCTTGTTTGCAGCCTCTTGCACCTCTTCGTGAGACACTTCTACAGGCTTTCCCTCAATGCCCAAGTCAGTGATGATGCTCATACCGAAGACCTTGATGCCGCAATGGCGTGCTACAATCACTTCGGGTACGGTACTCATCCCAACAGCATCGCCGCCCAAGCGGTGGTACATAGCATATTCGGCAGGGGTTTCAAACGTAGGTCCTTGTACACCCACATAGACGCCATGAACTACACGAATGTTCTTTTCTTTTGCGATGTCGTCAGCTAATTGGCGTAGACTTTTATCGTAAGCCTCGTGCATGTCGGGGAAACGTGGACCTGTGGGGAAGTTCTTTCCATGCAAAGGATGTTCAGGGAAGAAGTTGATATGGTCGTTAATAATCATCAAGTCGCCAATTTTGAACGAAGGATTCATGCCTCCTGCCGCATTAGAAACAAATAATGTTTCAATGCCCAATTCGTACATTACTCGTTCGGGGAAGGTTACTTCTTTCATGTCATATCCTTCGTAGTAATGAAATCTTCCTTGCATCGCCATGATATCCTTGCCACCTAATTTACCAAAAATCAATTTACCCGAATGACCTTCAACGGTTGATACGGGGAAATTAGGGATATCTTGATAAGGAAATTCGTAACTATCTGTTATCTCGGAAGCTAATTGTCCCAGGCCTGTTCCCAGAATGATTGCTGTCTTTGGACTTGTCGTCATCCTTTCTTTTAACCAGGATGCTGTTTCTTGATTTTTTTTGTACATAGCTAATAATTTTATGGTTGAATGCTTCCTCACTGTCCAAGAGGAATCTAATCTGAATCGGTAGGATGTGTAAGGCTGCCTTTACCTCATCCGTCATACCTTCGATGCCTGTCAAACGACTGGCATCTTTTTCTGTGGTAATGATGATTTTGGGTGCCTCCATTTGTGCAAATGTGTCATTCAAGTGCATGATGTCGTTGGAGGTGAAGCGGTGATGGTCGGCAAAAGCCATTGGCTGAATGTGCTTACAGTACTTTTTGAGGTCTTCCTTCATGTGCTGTGGAGAAGCGATACCAGTGAGCAACAGTACATTTTGTTGTTTGAGCGACCGTAAGGAACATTCTTTTTCCGTGTCAAAAGATTTTAACTTTCCGTATTCTAAGGCAGTAAAAAACAACGATTGGAAAGGGTAGAGGTTAAGATTCTTTGTGAGAACCCTAAACTCCATAGGTTTCAAATCTTTTGGACACTTGGTAACAATGACAACATCGGCACGGTCTTTGGCAGATAGTGGCTCACGAAGTCTGCCCGCCGGTAAGAGTTCATCATTCATAATGAAACGATGATAGTCTACCAACAGGATATTGATACCAGGCTTAACATATCGGTGCTGATAAGCATCGTCCAGCAAAATCACATCAACATCTCGTGTTTCTTCATCTGTTGTTAGGTGTGCTATCCCATGTCTTCTGTTCTTATCAACAGCAATATAGATATGTGGGAACTTACGTTTCATTTGAAACGGCTCGTCACCAATTTCCTGCATGGGAGTATCTTCATGGGCAAGCACATAGCCCTTGCTTTGACGTTTGTATCCACGAGACAGCACAGCAACTTTCACCAAGTCGCCCAAGAGGCGCACTAAATATTCCACATGAGGCGTCTTGCCCGTTCCACCAACAGTGATATTGCCCACGGAGATGATAGGAATATCGTATGCCTGCTGTTTGAGAATGCCCATTTCAAACATTTGATTACGCACTCTTACCCCTAAACCATAGAGCCAGCTTAGCGGATAGAGCCATTCGTTAATCTTTATGTAATCTCCTTCGGTTCTCATTCAAAATTGATTAGGATGCTTTCTTGTAAAATTGTCTATGACAGTTGTCTGCCTCACAAGCGGTATCAATGTGAATACCCTGACGAATTACTTTATCTGATGTTTAGATAAAAAGGAATTCTGGCTTGCACCATGCTTTGCTGGTTCATGGTTTTCAGTAGTGCAAACGGTTCGTAATAGTCGCCCAATGCAGTGCGCATTTGTTCGTCCAAGTAGTTTCCACCGCCAGTCATCTTAAACAATTGTTCCATCCAATCGTCCCCTTCAGGATAATTGGATGTATGATATTTGTCTATCTTCGCCAGCTTGGCAGCCTTAACGATAGCCTTATCAAGTCCTCCCAACTCGTCTACGAGTTTAATTTTCAACGCATCTTGTCCTAAAAATACGTGTCCTTGTGCAATCTCTTCAACTTGATGAATGCTCATCTTTCTACCATCTGCCACTCTTTTACGAAACAAATTGTATCCCCTGTCAATGTAACGTGTCAAGTATCCAATTTCTTCTTCGTTCATGGGGCGTGCATTTGAACCCATCAAAGCGTTGCGGTTGGTCTTTACCTCATCAAACTTAATGCCTAATTTTTGCGTCAACAGTTGACTTCTGTCGGGTATCATGCCAAAGATGCCTATACTGCCAGTCAGCGTAGTGGGTTGTGCTACAATCCAGTTGGCGTTGCAACTCATGTAATAACCACCCGAGGCAGCCATTCCACCCATGGACACTACGACTGGTTTCTTCTTTTTCAGTTCCGCAATTTGATGCCACATCTGTTCTGATGCGTACGCACTTCCACCGCCCGAATTGATTCTCAGTACCACTGCCTTGACGTCATCATCGTCTGCAAGTGCTTCCAAGTCTTTGCAAACAGCAGGTCCCACAATGGCGTGCTGACCACCAAAGATGCCACCAGTAATAGGGTTATCAACGATGTTACCATACGCATAGTAGACAGCTATCTCATCGCCATCGCTCTTTTCCTTGACATTTTTCATCTCGGCAATACTCACTTGGTTAATAGGGTCGTCCATATCCAAATCAAAAGTCTTCTTCACTTCCTTCTTTACTTCATCGGTATAGAGAAGACCGTCCACCAGTTTTGCAGAAACATAATCCTTAGGATTGTTAAAAGTGATGAGACTATCGGCGTATTCATTTAGTTTGTCGACACTAATCTTGCGGCTCTGGCTCACCGCTTGACATACGTTTGCCCACAGACCGTTGATATATGCTTGTGTTTGTTCGCGGTTAGGCTCGCTCATCTTGTCTGCCGTGACGCTTTCAGTAGCGCTCTTGTATTTGCCCACTTTGATAACTTGAAAACGGATGCCAAACTTAGCGAGCAAGTCCTTTATGAACATTGGCTCTGCTCCGATGCCATGCCAGTCTATCATACCTTGCGGATTAAGAAAGATTTTGTCTGCAACCGAGGCAATGTAATAGTTGCCTTGTGAGTAACTGTCTGCATAGGCAACAATCTTCTTTCCGCTCTTCTTGAAATCGAGTAGGGCGTTCCGAATCTCCTGCCTACTGGCATAATCAGCAACGAACATACCAGATTCGATATAAATTCCTTTGATTTTGTCCGTTTCCTTGGCTTTCTTGATAGCGGAGAGTATCTCGTCTAAGCCTAAACTTCCGAAAGAATCTTGTGCAAAAAGCCCAAATACATTGTCGTCACTTTGCTCTTGCAGGGAGCCTGAAAGGTTGAGAACCAAAACACTGTTCTTACTAACATTTTGTGTGGCCTGTGTGGATGTTATCATTCCGATAATGCTCATCACACCTAAAATGGCGAGGATAAGACCAACTGCAAATATTCCCACAATAGTGGCTCCTACATACTTGAAAAATTCTTTCATAAGTTGAAAATTATAGTTACTGATGCAAATATAGTTAATTTTATTCAGTATGTCATGTAAAACTACTTTTTTTTGCGCAATCTATCGTACATTTGTGGTGATGAAAAAGGTTATTGTCATGGGTGCCTCGTCAGGTATGGGGTAAGCGTTAGCCACCTTGTTGTACAAAGATGGTTGGATAGTGGGCATTGCAGCACGCCGTATCGAAGAAATGGAGCAATGGAAGTTGGAACAACAACAGTTAAATCCATCAACTACTGCCATGGATGGACAGGATAATGAAAGAATCTTCACTGCCCAAATTGATGTTTGTGCGCCAGAAGCTCCGCAAACATTGCTCGATTTGATACATCGTATGGGTGGAATTGATCTTTATATTCATGCTTCAGGGATAGGTAGACAAAATCCTGAATTGCAAGAAGATATAGAACTAAACACTGTAGAAACCAATGGTGTAGGATTCACTCGGATGATTGGTACTATCTATCGGTACATGGCAGTCAATGGAGGAGGACAAATAGCTGTCATTTCTTCTATTGCTGGTGTGAAGGGTTTGGGTGCTGCTCCAGCGTATAGTGCAACCAAAGCCTTACAAAATACTTATGTTCAGGCTTTGGAACAACTGGCAAATAATAAAAGTCTAAGGATACATTTTACCGATCTTCGTCCGGGATTTGTGGACACCGCATTGCTAAAAGGTGGTGACTATCCTATGATGATGAACCCACAATTGGTGGCTCGCCACATGTTGAAGGCTATCTATCGCAAACGGCATGTTTGCATCATCGATTGGAAATGGCGCATTTTGGTAAGTCTATGGCGTTGCCTGCCACGTTGTATTTGGCGACACTTCAGACTGGTGAAGTAGCTCACAATTATGACTATGAGGAATAAACGTCTTGAAAGCTCTTCCTTACTCCCTCGCTTATTTAGAAACACCACATCACTTATAATTATAAATGATGTGGTGTTTTGCAAATAAGTGTATGACGACTTACAGATGATGAATCGTGTATTGCAGTTGATCTCCTAAGCCAATGGTGTATCCTTGCGAAGTAAACACCACGCGGTTAAACGTGTCAGCAATCAAAAAGATTGGGAGTTGACGTGCATCTTTCAGTTTCATTTGGTTGATAATTTGCTTCTTGATACTGCCAGAAGCGTCAATTCCGAAGATAGTTCTCTTGGGTAATTGTCCAAATTCGTTAGCCTTAAACTTCTTGGCATCTTCTTCCGACTCAAAAAGAAGCACGAAAGGACGATTCCAACGATCAAATTCTGCCTTTAATTTAGCAATATCTCTTAGGGCATGATTAGTAGGTTCTTGTCCTACGCCAATGATACCAAGTACATAATATCCTCTCCCTGTCTGTGAAAGGAGGCTCACTTCCTCATGGTTGAGTGTGAATTTTGATTCGCTGTCAAAGTTCCCTATCACATTGATTTCAGTGGTTGAGGTGCGCAAATGCAAATCAAGCGTAGTCGTTTGGTTCTTTTTAATATTAAAAATCTGATAAGTGGCTTTTACATTTCCGCTTGCCATACGGGTGCCACTCACAAGGATATAAGTTCCTTCATCTAACTTCGCACCGTTTTCAAAGGTGCTTTTCCAAGTGGTTCCACCTCCCATATCAACCTGTCCTTCCTCAAAATTGAGCAGCGTTGGAACGCCATTCTCTATTTTACTAATGGTGAAATGCGTGTAATATTTAGGATTTTCCAAATATGTGGAAGGCTGATAATTGAGTTTTAGTACCCCCTGCGGAGCAGTAACCTGTTGTTTCGCTTCAAAATCAACATCTACCCAAGCCTCATGGGTGCGATATTGAACCTTGGAAGTAACCACATCTTTGCGAGCTTGAATATTGAGACTGCGTGCCAAGTCGACAAAAAAGATGTCGCGTGAGCGGGTGTCAGTCAATCTCGATTGCCATACACCCATAGGCGTTTGTGCAATGCGCAGAGCCGTTTTGTCGGAATTGATGCGGATATTCTTCTGCACCCATTCTACCAGCAATGCGGGATTTTGTTGAAATCTTTCGATGGTAGCGGCATCGAAGGCTTGTTGCAGTTGCTGTTTGAAAGGTCGTATTATCATTTCATTCTCCACTCTTGGACAGAGTTGGTCGCTCTTTGCGTTGAAATGGTCTTCGAGTATCTCCATAGGCATGTCGCGCAAATCCTTGTCACTCAATGTGCGAAGCAATGCCAATGCCCTCTCTTTTTGTAGAATATGTTTTTTGTAAAACGCCTCAATTGTTTTCCAATTGCCACGAGCTGTTACCAAGAATTTAGAAATCTCATCATCATTGGTCGATTGATAGAATGTTGCTTCGTACGACTTCCGTATACTATCTTCTGTTGCAAGCCGCTTTTTGTTATGAGCAATCATCTCTTCTGTGAGGGTAGGCAGCACGGCTTGTTCTATTGGAGGTACGATATCGAGCGAGTCGAGTGCGAAAGTCATTTGTTGACCATCGGTTGAAGCATGGCGTTTCAGTACTATCGTGACATGTCTGTCTTTGCCAAACGAAGCCTTGGCGAAACCATAATGTCCGTTTTTGGATGCCCATATCAATAAGTCTCCTTTGCCTGCGGTAAGAAAAGTTTGCCCTTTTTCATCCGAATATTTGGTGACTGCGGTATAAAATTCGGCATAATTGTAAATTTTGAACTCCACTTTGGCATGATTTACAGGGCGTTGTTGCTCATCGACAATGGTAAAATCGACACGTGCTGTCTTTGCATAATTGTCGATAAGGTTGATTTCTGTGAAGTTTGAGGTACGCAACACCACCTCTTCAGGACCGTGATAATCGCCAAAAACTCGGGTGTGCATCAGCATTGCCCGCGATGCAGGAGCGTTGAACCAACCAAGGTTGAGGACGGGTTCTGGTTCGCATGCACCCAAAAAGTACCATTTTCCGTCTGCCCAAGCTTCTACCCAAGCATGGTTATCATCTGTGTGCGCCCAGCGTGGGGTGTACACCTGACGGGCAGGAATACCTACGGCACGCAAGGCAGCAACGGTAAACGTACTCTCTTCTCCACAGCGTCCTTGCGCATTTTTCATGCAAGCGAGTGGCGAAAGAGTGCGCCCATCAGATGGCGTATAGGTTACATGTTCATGGCACCAGTGGTTCACTTCGAGTATAGCCTCTTGCATGCTCATCCCTTTTATTCTGTCTTTCAAGGCTTGATAGAATATTTTTCTCGAATTGTCCAAATTCTCATTGTTCACTCTCAGCGGCAATACAAAGTGACGAAACAATAAGTCGGGAACAGTAGCTCCCCATGGCATCTCTTTTTTTATCTGAAAAGTGGTTCGGATATTGTCCAAATAAAAGGCTGTCGGGTAATCGGTGACGTCTGCCACAGGCATGTAAGCGTATAAAAACTGGAGTGCTTGTAGCTCTGTGTCATTCACATTCAGTCCTTTAATATCAAAGAATTGGTTTCCGATGATTTGCATTCTGTCTTTGAAAACCAATGTTGTCTGGTTTTGTGCCTGATTG
This sequence comes from Hoylesella timonensis 4401737 = DSM 22865 = JCM 15640, assembly GCF_000455445.1. Classification (GTDB taxonomy): domain Bacteria; phylum Bacteroidota; class Bacteroidia; order Bacteroidales; family Bacteroidaceae; genus Prevotella; species Prevotella timonensis. The sequence goes on from NZ_HG417090.1 coordinate 427,113, forward strand.
TTTTCTTGCTGCAAAGTGGCATTCGCAAATTGACAGCAAAGGACTGTCAGTACGACAAGTAGGTATTTTTTCATGTCAAAAAAGATTTAGGTGGTGGGTTCCAAGAGTGCGAGTATCGTATTTCTTACTCGGTCTTCAGAAGTAATTTCGATATAACTATCATCGTTGTTGGTGCTTCCCATGTGGAGATTTGGGTTGGTAAAGGTCATCAAGCTATTGACTCTCTTGCGAGCAGAAAAATGAAATTCTTTGATATTTGTTTCGTTTGCTATCTGGTAAATATTCTCTTCGTTCACTCCGCTACCTGCCATCAGTCGGATTCTTCCCTGTGCCTTGAGCTGGAGTTTGCGCAACAATTCCATTCCCTCTTCCGCAGTAGGCTGCAAACCCGAAGTGAGTATGCGTTCAAAACCTAAGTTGATGATTTGTTCCAAAGCTTGAAAAGGGTCCTTACAGCGATCAAAGGCTCGATGAAACGTTGTAGACATCCCCTTGCAATGCGTAAGGAGTTTGCGACACAATGCCTCGTCAACCAATCCTTCTTCGGTGAGACAACCAAATACAACACCGTCAACGCCTAACTCCTTACAAATATGTAGGTCTTCTATCATGCGTTCAACCTCGATGGGCGAATAGAGGAAATCACCCCCACGAGGGCGGATAATCACATGAAGACGGGTTGACTTCAGAATTTTTCGAGCCACCTTTATCTCTCCATAAGATGGGGTAGTGCCACCTTCAGGAATGCTTGCGCAGAGTTCTACACGATGTGCTCCGCCTTGCTGTGCTGCCAAACAACTGTCAACACCATTGGCACAAACTTCAAATTGATAATCTTGCTGGTTCATATACGATAAAAAAAGAAACATCTACAAACTCACATACGGAATTTGTAGATGTCGTTGGTTATTCAACAGGTATCTTCTCAATGCGACGAACATGGCGCCCACCTTCAAATTCTGTGTTGAAAAATTCATCTAAGACTTGCCATGCCGTTTCTTTGTCCATGTACCGACCCGGCAACACCAATACATTGGCGTCGTTGTGCATTCTGGTCATGTGGGCAATCTCGGGTTGCCATACCAATGCAGCACGTATTCCCTGATGTTTGTTGAGGGTCATGCTCATGCCTTCACCCGATCCACAAACGCCTATCCCTGGGTAGACATCGCCTTTCTCTACCGCTAACGCCAACGCATGAGCGTATTCGGGGTAGTCGCAAGAAGCTTCAGAATGGGTGCCGAAGTCTTGGTAGGCAATGCCTTTCTCATCAAGGTATTCTTTAATGACCTCCTTTAATCCGAAGCCCGCATGGTCACTGGCGAGTCCAACTTTCTTAATATTCATGACAACTTACTTTGCTAAAAAATCCTTCACTTGTTTGTAAACGTTTTCTGCCGTAAAGCCTAACTTCTCATCCAATACCTTATAAGGTGCAGAGTAGCCAAAGCTTTCCAGTCCAAAGACCTTACCGTTGGCTCCTACCAGACCTTCCAAAGTAACGGGAAGTCCTGCTGTCAAGCCAAATATCTTGGCATTCTTGGGCAAAATTTCATTTTGATATTCGCAGCTTTGTCGACGGAAAAGCCCCTCAGAAGGCACACTTACAATTCGAACCTTCACACCCTCTTTTCTCAAGAGTTGTGCTCCAGCCACCAAAGTAGATACCTCTGAGCCACTGGCTAACAAGATAACATCGAACTTTTCATCGCTACCTGCCACGATATATGCGCCCTTCCTTGCCTCTTGGTAGGGTGTTCCTTCGGGTAAGTTTTCGATGTTTTGACGTGAGAAGATAAGTGCTGTTGGGGTTTCCATGTTCTCCATAGCCATTTGCCAACATACTGTAGTCTCTTCAACATCAGCAGGTCGGAACACACGGACAGCATCTTTCCCACTGTGGTTTTTGAGTTTTTCCATTAACCTTATTTGGGCTTCTTGTTCAACGGGTTCATGTGTAGGACCGTCTTCGCCCACACGGAACGCATCATGACTCCAAATAAATTTGATAGGAACTTCCATCAACGCCGCCATACGAATGGCAGGCTTCATATAGTCAGAAAAGACGAAGAACGTACCACACGCAGGAATTACTCCTCCATGTAGATACATACCGATGCACATACAAGCCATGGTCAGCTCACTGACACCTGCTTGGAAGAATGCACCACTGAAGTCACCTTTCACCATGCTTTGTGTTTTCTTCAAAAAACCGTCGGTTTTATCCGAATTTGACAGGTCAGCGGACGAACAAACCATGTTCGGCACTTGTTCAGCCAAAAGGCTTAGGCATGCAGATGAGGCGTTGCGGGTGGCTGCACCAGCTTTCTGAGTAAGGTTACTCCAGTCTACTTTCGGTGCATTTCCCGAGAACCACTCCTTCATTTGGGTGGCTTTTTCTGGGTGTTGAGCCTTCCATTGGTCTTCTGCAGCATGGCGTTGCGCAACAATTTTACGCAGTTCTTCTGCACGATTGTCATACAATGCTTGCACATCTCCGGCAATGGCAAAGGGGTGATGGATGTCACCACCTAAGTTTTCAATCGTGTTTTTGTAAGCATCTCCGCCTAAAGGTGCGCCATGTGTCTTGACATTGCGCTCATAACTACTACCGTCGGCTTGTAATGCCCCTTTTCCCATAATGGTATTACCGATGATGAGCGTAGGACGTTCTTTCTCTTGAAGCGCCTTATCCAATGCCTGACGAATTTCAGCTACATCGTTGCCGTCGATAGTGATGACGTTCCAGCCCCATGACTCATATTTCATCGCTGTGTTTTCTGCAGTTACGGCATTGCATTCTGTGGACAGCTGGATGTCATTAGAGTCATAGAACATTATCAGATTGTTAAGACCTAAAGCTCCTGCTAAGCGTCCTGTGCCTTGTGATATTTCTTCTTGAATACCCCCATCGGATATGTAAGCATAAATTTTATGCTGCATCATGACCGAGCCTAACTTTGTTTCTAAGAACTTTTCAGCAACGGCAGCACCTGCAGCAAATGTGTGTCCCTGTCCAAGTGGACCCGAAGTGTTCTCTATCCCTCTTGTCACATCCCGCTCCGGATGACCAGTTGTAGGCGAACCCCACTGTCTGAAATTCTTGAGATCATCAATAGAAAACTTGCCTTGGAGTGCCAAAGTCGCATAAAGCATGGGAGACATGTGTCCAGGATCTAAATAGAAACGATCGCGCCCTGCCCACGTGGCATCATCTGGGTCGTATATTAAATACTCCGAAAACAAAACATTGATAAAGTCGGCACCGCCCATGGCACCACCGGGATGACCAGAGTTTGCCTTTTCTACCATAGACACAGCAAGCGTTCGTATATTGTCAGCCGCACGTGTCATTAACTGAATGTCGTTCATATGATTGATGTTATGATGTTGATGTTCTTGTAAATAGTACTTAGTGGTTATGTGAAGGAACGGCAAGGATACGAATGATGCTTACCGTTCTTTTTGCAAAGATAGCATTTTGTGCTGACATAGGCAACGAATGCGATGCGTTTTTATCCATAATTTTCGGTATGGAATGTTTCTACCACCTATCTTATATTCGTTCCTCGCACCTTGATAAGAGTGGTGCATCATCTACATCTCAAAGGATTGACATTAAAATAATTTTTAAGCGATGTTCCTTTTTATGATTTATATTGCTTATATTTGCAATGAAATAACTTTGATGAATGACAATATGAATCAATCACACAACCATTTAGTAATTATGGCAGGCGGTGTAGGGAGTCGCTTTTGGCCGATGAGTACAGCGGAAAAGCCCAAGCAGTTCATTGATGTGTTAGGCGTTGGCAAGTCGCTCTTGCAACTTACCTTAGAGCGTTTCAAGGATATTTGCCCATTGGATCACGTCTGGATTGTCACTAACAAGAAATATGTGCATACCGTTCAAGAACAACTTCCCATGGTTCCAGCTCAAAATATCTTGCAAGAACCGATGCGTCGCAACACTGCGCCTTGTATTGCCTATGTGAGTTGGCGAATCAAAGCCATTGATCCAAGTGCTAATATCGTGGTTGCGCCGAGTGATCATATTGTAACGGATATTTTTGAGTTTCAACGTATTATTAAGTCTACGTTAAAGTTTGCCAGCGAAACGGATGCGATCATTACCTTAGGGATGAAACCTCACTATCCTGAGACAGGCTACGGATATATTCAAGCCGACTTGTCAACGAGTTCCTTGCGGAACAAGGAGATTTTCAGGGTGGATAAGTTTCGTGAAAAACCCGATTTGCAAACCGCCCAAACGTATATTCAGCAGAACAATTATTTTTGGAATGCGGGAATTTTTATCTGGAATGTGAAGACCATTATCAATGCCTTTCGAGTTTATGTTCCAGCCATTGCCAATATCTTTGAAAGCATGATGAACGTGTACGGTACTGCGAAGGAGCAAGAAGTGATAGACGCTCGTTATGGCGAATGTGAGAATATCTCTATCGACTACGCCATTATGGAGAAGGCAGAAGAGATATTCGTCTGTCCTGCGAACTTTGGTTGGAGCGACTTAGGTACATGGAGCTCGCTGTTGGCTCATACCAATAAGGATTTGTATGGCAATGGTATCATTGGTCAAAATATTTTCTTATACGAAACCAACCGTTGCATCGTGCACGCTACACAATCTAAAAAGGTGGTCATCCAAGGACTTAACGATTACATCGTTGTTGAAAAAGATGGCGTCTTGCTGATTTGCAAGTTAAGTGAAGAGCAGCGAATCAAACAATTCTCAGAAGAATAAGCGCAACAAAGGCAAGAGAGGGTAGAGGCGAGTGTGTTACCTCGCAGTACCAAAAGCATAAAATTCAAAGAGCTTTTGGCGAATTTTTATGGGTGCAAAGTTATGAATTTTTTTAACAAAGGCACTTCCAAAACTTCCATATTTGTAAGCGAATGACTATTTGGTCAGAAATATTCAAGTTTTGAAGCATGTTCTATAAGTCTCTGACTAATAGTGACTTGTTTTTAGTTAGAGGTGAAAAAGCGCATCAAGTAGGGGTTTGAAGCATTGATATAGCCTTGAAAAGTGGCCCTTTTTCGTCTATTTTGGCTCTTCATCCAGCCATTTTAGGCTGTTATCTCATGATAATAGTGGTGCTATTCACATGGGTTAGTGGTACAATTCCATTATGATAAGCTTGTTGTTGTCATGACTTAAGCAAATAATGCGTTTAGAAAGCGGATTTTTGGCTTTGATATTTTTCTATTTTGCAACTGCTGAAGTGTTAAAAAACAGTACTTTTATTTTACATTTCCGCCCATTTTTCTATCCCTGTTTGTTCGTCATTCAAACGCCCTCGTTTTTGTTTTAGAAATTGTGTGAATGGAGTTGTTGACAATGGAAACAGAAAATCATAAAAGTTAGGAAAATAAAAAAAGGCAACGGTCTTCACAGACGATCGCCTCTAATCTTCAATAGGTATTAGTCCTTTAAGGTAAAAAGATTGTTTTCAGGATAACAGTTGCAAAGTTAGCGTTTTTTTTAATTCCTCCAAATGTTTTTCCATGTTTTTTTTACAATATAAAATTGTGTACCCACACAGCGAGAATTATCGGTTATTTTTTCCAAAAATCTTTATTTTCTTGTCATGTATCAAGAGAAGTGAAGTCTGAAGTCATGGCAGTTCACACTTTTTTGAACTGTCCGTTTTTTGGTTTTGGATAGCTTTCATCAATGGAACTTCATTCTGACCTTCAAACACCGTTATCCTTATATATTATAATAGGTGTATAGACGAAATGACGGTTTTTGAGAATTGTTGTTAGATGGTGGCTTCCACATCCTGATGTCGTAATAATGCTTAAATTAGTGATTTTTTTTGCTTCTAAGCGATTTTATTCAAAAAAAAATCGTACTTTAGCACATGATTACAACGCCACAAAACGCCGCTAAGCGAATAAAAATGCCCTTGTAGGCAATTTCGTGGTAAAAAATAACGTTAGAAAATAAGAAAGTACACGATAGAAGTGCTGCGATTGTCACAATAGTTAGCTTCTACATTATGGATATAATAAAACTTTAGTATTAGAGAATGGACGAAAATCAAACAGTCGATCACGACAGGATTATTAAGATTAACATAGAGGAAGAGATGAAATCTTCCTACATAGATTATTCGATGTCTGTCATTGTAGCACGTGCCTTGCCAGATGTTCGGGACGGATTTAAGCCCGTACATCGCCGTATATTATACGGAATGTTAGGCATCGGCAACACCAGTGACAAGCCCTATAAGAAATGTGCGCGCGTAGTGGGTGAGGTACTGGGTAAGTATCACCCCCACGGAGACAGTTCGGTGTACGGTGCTTTAGTGCGTTTGGCGCAAGATTGGAACATGCGTTACACACTTGTAGACGGTCAAGGAAACTTTGGTAGTGTTGACGGAGACTCCGCAGCTGCCATGCGTTATACAGAATGTCGATTGGCAAAGATGGGCGAGCATATCATGGATGACTTGGACAAAGACACCGTGGATATGGCTAACAACTTTGATGATACGTTGGTGGAACCAACTGTAATGCCTACAAAGATACCTAACCTGCTGGTAAACGGTGGTAACGGTATTGCTGTGGGTATGGCTACGAACATGCCAACGCATAACCTGCGTGAGGTAATAGATGGTTGTTGCGCTTATATCGACAACCCTGACATCGAATTGGAGGAGTTGATGCAATATATCCAAGCACCCGACTTTCCTACAGGAGGTTATATCTATGGATTACAGGGTGTAAAGGATGCGTACGAAACAGGACGTGGGCGCATCATACTTCGTGCCAAAGCAGAGATAGAAAGTGATGAGAGTCATGACAAAATTGTCATTACCGAAATACCTTATGGCGTCAATAAGCAACAGCTGATTGAGTACATCGCTAACTTGGTAAAAGAAGGCAAGCTTGATGGCATCGCCAATGCAAATGACGAATCGGGACGCCAAGGTATGCGTATCGTGGTTGATGTCAAGCGTGATGCCAATGCCAACGTGATTTTGAACAAGCTCTTCAAGATGACAGCCTTGCAAAGTTCGTTCTCGGTGAATAACATCGCTTTGGTGAATGGACGTCCGCGCTTGCTAAGTCTGAAAGAGTGTGTGAAGTATTTTGTGGAGCATCGTCATGATGTAACCATTCGTCGAACCAAATTCGAACTGAAGAAAGCACAAGACAGAGCACACATCCTCAAAGGTCTGATTATTGCTTGCGACAACATTGACGAAGTAGTACACATCATTCGTGGCAGTAAGACTCCAGCCGAGGCACAAACCAATTTGGAGAAACGCTTTGACTTGGATGAGTTGCAGAGCAAGGCTATTGTTGATATGCGCTTGTCGCAGTTAACAGGATTACGTTTGGAACAGTTGCATGCAGAGTTCGAGGAGTTGGAGAAACTCATTGCTTACTTGGAAAACATCTTATCCGATCCTGAACTATGTAAAAAGGTAATGAAGGACGAACTCAATGAGGTGAAAGAAAAGTATGGTGATGATCGTCGTACAAAAATCATTCCCGATGAGCATGAGTTCAATGCCGAAGACTTCTATCCCAATGACCCTGTTGTGATAACGGTGAGCCACTTGGGGTATATCAAGCGAACACCACTGTCCGACTTCCGTGAGCAGGCTCGTGGTGGTGTAGGGTCAAAGGGCGCTACTCATCGCAATGCCGACTTTACAGAGTTTATCTACCCAGCCACGATGCATCAAACCATGTTGTTCTTCACTAAGAAAGGACGTTGCTACTGGTTGAAGTGTTATAACATCCCTGAAGGAACAAAGGACTCGAAGGGTCGTGCTATTCAAAATTTATTGAATATAGAAAGCGACGATGCTATCAATGCCATCTTGCGATTACGTGGGTTGGATGACGAAGAGTTCATCAATTCGCACTACGTAGTGTTCGCCACAAAGAATGGAACTGTGAAGAAAACTTGCTTGGAAGCTTACTCACGTCCACGTACCAACGGTGTGATTGCTATCAATATTGCCGAGGGCGATGAAGTGGTAGATGTTCGGTTGACCAACGGTGAGAACGAACTGATTATGGCAAATCGTAATGGTAGGGCTGTAAGATTTGATGAGCGAACCATTCGTGTCATGGGAAGAACAGCCACCGGTGTACGCGGTATGCGTCTTGACGATGGCGACGATGCAGTGATTGGCATGATTGTTGTAGATGATCCTATTAACGAGACTGTGATGGTGGTCAGCGAAAATGGATACGGTAAACGTACTTTAGTAGAAGATTATCGCAAGACCAATCGTGGTGGTAAGGGTGTGAAGACCTTGAGCATCACTGACAAGACTGGACGTTTGGTAGCTATAAAGAATGTAACCGATGACAACGATTTGATGATTATCAACAAAAGTGGTATCACCATTCGCTTGTCTGTTGCAGAATGTAGAGTGATGGGTAGAGCAACACAGGGGGTTCGCTTAATCAATCTCTCTAAGAAAAATGACATCATTGCAAGTGTGTGTCGCACGATGAGTTCGGAATTAGAGGCTTCTTTTGAAGAAGATAACCGTTCAGAGTGGGATAAAACACAAGATGAAGAAAATGAATCGAGACCGTCAGAGCTTGCTGAAGACCAGGAAGACCATGCGCCTTTAGTGGATTTTGATGATATCGAAGACGAAAATGATAGTGATAGTTAAATTAAAAATAAATTTTAAAAATGTAAGAATATGAAAAAATTAATGTTCTTAGCAGCCATGGCTTTAGGAGTTTCAACGGCATTTGCCGCAGATAGTGACGCATTGAAAGCCATCCTGTCCGCAAAAACATTTGTTGAGGCAGAAAGTTTGATTAAATCAAATTTATCTCAATTGACAAGTAATGAAGAGAAAGCAAAGGCTTACAACAAGTTGGTAGACCTTGCAATGGAAAAAGTAAACAAAGAGCAAGAAATCATTGAGAAGAACATGCTCGCAGAACAACTGAAGAAAGGGGAGTCACAACCTTATGATACAGTTGGTTACTATGATGCAGTGCACGCTGCCATTACAGCTGGTGTCGAAGCGGATAAGTACGACATGATGCCAAATGCGAAAGGAAAAGTGAAACCTAAGTTTCATAGAAACAATCAGACGCGTTTATTTAACCTCCGTCCACAATTGATCAATGGGGGACAAGAGGCAAGTAAGAAGAATGATAATCAGAGTGCAATGAAAAACTTTGGTTTGTATGTAAGTTCGTCTGAAGCCGATTTATTTAAGGATGTAGCCAACAAACCTGCTTACGACCAATATTTAGGAGAAGTAGCTCGTGTGGCTGCCGTTTATGCTTATCAGAATAAAAAAGTAGATTTGGCACATCAATATGTGGATGTAGCTCTCAAGGATACGGCGCAGGACACGCATAAAGAGGCTTTGAACCTGAAATCGTACTTGATTACGCAAGGTTTGACTTCTAATGCCGACTCGCTGAAGGCAATTGAAAGTCTGAAACAGCTCTATGTACAAGAAAATGGTAGTGACCAAGTTTTCGGTTCTTTGAGTGCCATGTACAGTAATATGAACAAGAAAGATGAACTGAATCAGCTCATCTCTGAGAAGCTTCAGAAAGATCCTAATAACTTTATGGCATTGGCAATGAAAGCACAGTCAGCCATGAATGCAGGTCAATGGGATGAGGCGATTGCTGGTTATAAAAAGGCAATTGCTATCAATGAGAAGGATGCGCTCGTACTCACCTATTTAGGTTTCTGTATCAACTCAAAAGCGCAGGCACTTAACACGTCACAAGAGCAAAAGAGTTTGTACACAGAATCAATGGGATATTTAGAGAAAGCACGTGACTTAGACCCAAATAAAGAACGTGCCAACTGGAGTTATCCGTTATATCAGTGCTACTACACGCTTTACGGAGCTGACGATAGCCGAACAAAAGAAATGGAAAAGATGGTGAAGTAAGTTCAATCTTTTTCATCAAAGAATAACAGGAGGTATATGCAAAGATATATCTCCTGTTTTTTTGGTTATCAAAACATGTGCTGCATTTGCTTCGGTATCAGCTCATGTCATGCGCAATTTCAATGAAAGAGCCGTGAGGATTGGGGCATAAAAGAGTCGGTGAACTTATTCTGAACCGCCCTTAAATGGCTTGTTATTCATTGGTATCGAGGGCAAGAATCCTTAGTAGTGTCGTTGGCGTTTTTATCTTTATGCTGTTAGTGCTATCCTCCTATACTTTATGGATGCCCTTTCTTCGGGTTAGGGCGACGCTTTTGGTTGCTTTTAGTGCGGTACTTTTTGTTTTGTTCTTCAGTAAAATTTGGGTTATATGAAGCTTTCCCCTTCTTTTTACGATTCGATGAGTGCTGCTGTTTCTCTTTCCCTTTTCGATCATGGAATTTAGGTGTATCACCCAATAACCCTTGGATGAGTTCTTGTTTGCCCATTTTTCGCAGCTCACGCTCAATATTCTGCCTTTCTTCGGGTTTATACCAAAAGAAGAATTGCCGTTGAGCAAGTTTATCTTTTGGCGATTTTGCACTGAAAACAGGTTCTAAGGTATAGGGATCATATCCCGTGTACCACGTTTCTGTACTCACCGTCATGGGCGTAGGTGTGAAGTCTTGTACTTGCTCCAGTTGAAAGTTGAGCTTCTTTGTCTTCACAGCAAGGTCTGCCATGTCTGCTGCATGACAACCGGGGTGACTACTAATGAAATAAGGAATCAACTGTTGGTTTAGATTTTCTTCTTGATTGATTTTGTCAAAAAGCTGTTTGAATTGCTCAAATTGTTTGAATGAAGGCTTGCGCATCAATTGCAGAACATGGTCGGACGTATGTTCCGGTGCCACTTTCAATCGTCCACTGACGTGGTTTCTTATCAGTTCTCTTGTGTATCGCTGTGCAGCTTCGTTCGTTTTTGCATCCTTACTCGTGTGTAAGAGAAGATCGTAACGAACGCCACTGCTGACAAAACTCTTTTTAATGCCTGGTAATGCGTCTACAGCATGATAGATTTCAAGAAGTTTGCTATGGTCTGTATTCAAATTCGGGCATATCTGTGGGTGAATGCAGGAGGGACGTTTACAGTGTTCACAAGCTTTATGATTTTTCCCTCTCATGCCATACATGTTGGCTGAAGGACCGCCCAAATCCGAAAGATAACCCTTAAAGTCGGGCATATCAATCACCTTTTTGACCTCTGATAGAATACTTTCTTTCGAACGACATGCCACAAATTTTCCTTGATGAGCAGAAATAGTACAGAAAGCACAACCTCCAAAACAGCCTTGGTGAATGTTCACAGAGAACTTAATCATTTCATAAGCTGGGATTCTTTTACCTTTATACTTAAGATGGGGTACACGTGTGTACGGCAAATCGTAATAAGCATCAATCTCGTTCGTGGTGAGCGTTGGATAAGGAGGATTGACTACAGCATATTGGTGACCTACCTTTTGAATGAGTCTTTGTGCATGTATCTTATTCGACTCTTCTTCAATATGCTTAAAGTTTTCTGCTTGAGCCCTTTTGTTTTGTACGCATTCTTCGTGACTATTCAGGAGAATGTCGTCTTCCCCAATACCTCCTTCTATGTCATCCTTTTGGGCTAAATAAACTGTTTGCGGTATGTCGTGGATGTGCTGTATCTGCTCGCCAGCCGAAAGTCGCTCACATAATGTAAGAACAGACTTGGCTCCCATGCCGTATAAAATCATGTCAGCACCTGCGTCGCACAGGATGCACTTCTGAAGTTTGTCTTGCCAATAGTCATAGTGGGTGAGTCTACGCATGGAGGCTTCTATTCCTCCCAACACAACGGGTATGTCAGGGTATAGCTGCTTTAATATTTTGGTGTAAACAATGGTGGGATATTCTGGTCGGCAATCATGACGACCGTCAGGGCTATAAGCGTCTTCATGGCGAAGTCTTTTATTAGCTGTGTACTTATTCACCATGGAATCCATGCATCCCGGAGAGATGCCAAAGAATAATTTTGGCTTTCCTAACTTCTTAAAGTCACGATAGTCTCCGTGCCAGTCGGGTTGCGGAACAATGGCAACACGATAACCTGCAGCTTCTAACATGCGCCCAATGACTGCTACCCCAAACGAGGGATGATCGACGTATGCGTCACCCGAAAAGAGAATGACATCTAATTGATCCCATCCTCTTAATTGACATTCCTTTTTAGTGGTAGGGAGGAAGTCTGTAAGTTGATAATTCTTCAACGAATATTGCTTTTAATTATTTTTGTCGAACACAGTGAAACGAATGGCATCTCTAACGATGAAGAACTCCTTTACAAGTGTAGAGTTGACCTTATTCACGTGTAATCAGTGAAAAAAGAAAGTTCAGAAGCGAATATGAATGGTACTCCCAAGAACAGTAGGGCTTAGGTTCTGTACCGTTCATTTGTGATTGTCTCTTCTATATTTCACTGGCTCTCACCTCTCATCAATGTTAAACGGTTTTCTTTCTTCTCTTCATTCACAGCGTCGTTCTGCTCTTGTTGATTGGTCCAGTCAATATATAACAAAACCAATTGGTGAAGTCCAAAGGCTTTCATGTTTGGATGATAAATCACGTCTAAACACAAATCGAGCAGACTTTTATCCAAGTTGGCTTCCGATTCTAAAAGAGAGCGCACATTTAGTTTCAGCTTGTCAAGTACCTCTTCGTCAATAAAACCAGTACTGTCTACAAGATTACGAAACAGAGAATATTTCATAATGGTGGCTAATTGCTCATCTGTAATCTCCATTGATCGTGTACCCGATGGATTCGTTTGGATTTTGTACATGATGTTGTGATCCATAAAATTTAAATTTCCCATAAACGATATTGTATTAAAAGGTATATATTATTTTGAATGTGCACACAGACTGATGCTCGAAATATCAATCAAGAAGGTATTTGAGAATACCATTCATGACTTGTTTTTTGCTATTTTGGTCTATAATACACTCAAAAGGAAATCCCATAGTGAAACATCTATAGTGTTGATCTTTATAAGCTACGGCAGCACTGGTGCCGTTACCGTACTGCATTACGCAGTCGGCACCCGGTTCGGGCGATAGAACTTCTGGATCTTGGGCTGCATAATGGTCTTCATTTGGCGTATGATAAAAATTCATTTGAAGTCCTAAACCTTGCACAACATTATTTTGTTGCCTCTCTAAAGTTGGGGTATATGAAACTTTCAAAACCTTACTTAGAAAGGCTTTCTCAGTGTCTAAGAACATATCAGAGCCAATATATGAACCGCTGACTAACAGTGCTCCTCCATGTTCGGCATAAGTTTGTAGCATTTGCTGCAATCGAGGCGTAAACGTTTTATAAAACTTCAACGCATGAGGGTCATACTTCTGCAAACCTAAAATGAAATCAATACACGGATATTTCCCTAATTTTACCTTATTTGCCAGAACCGCATCCATGGAACAACTCACAACATTGTATTGCTTGGTATCAGCGATTGCTTCGGTATGGTCACGAACATAGTCAAAGGTGTTGCCCATGATAAAGTTACCAGCCAATTCATTTCCGCCAAATCCTAAACCGCTCTCGGTGAGCGAACCCATGGTCGATTTGGTGAAAACAGTTTGACATCCCGCCCATCCAGCAGTCTTTCCATAAGAGACACCGATGTCTTGGTTGAGATCAAAGCCTTGAGAGAATGCATCATCTATCACCTTGGGAGCAGACAAACGATTAAATCCATTCACCACCAAGATAGTATGTTTCGCCGTAGGAGAGTAGTATGCCGATAGAATTTCTGTGGCAAAACTTTCTCCACCTTTGTTACAAGCGGTGATTTTGAAATGATAGGGAACGTTTGGTTCCAGTTCGATAGCGTAGGAAGTGGTCTTGATATTTTTACCATTATCAAACCCACTGGTGCCTGTTGACACATATACGTTGTATGATTTAGGAAAGGCAGTTGGTTCCTTGAGGTCTGATTGAGGCTCCCATGATAGCTTTACCCGATTCTTACCGGTAAATCGAATGTTGAAATTTTGTGGAGGAAGTGGCTGAACAACATAACTCTTCCCGTGCTGGTTGTTGATATATCTTAAGATGGTCTTGTAGATAGAACGAGCAAAAGCAAACTTGAAATTCGGATCCTGTCCCAACTTCATGTCAGGAAAGTTTTGGTGTGACATGGTTTCCAAAATGGCTGAAGGCATTTCTGGCAATCGTGTTTCCGAATAATTCCGATCCCATAGATATCTTTTCGTCCAACTTTGTCGACTCGTACTGAGGTCGTTGATAGCATTATTAAGAAGGTCTTCTGCGAAATCTTTGCTGGTCATTCTTGAAATACCAGCGTTTAAGCGTCCACCGTTATAGTTTGTTGTACAGATGGCTAATGAGCCTATTAACGATTTACCATCAAACGAATAGCCCGCATCACTATGAACAGCTAACGCAAGTTCTATGGGAACGTTAAGTCCTGATAGGGTAGGAACGTAACAACTGCCACCTGCTAGCCAGTTGGTCATTTTAGATCGCACGTTGACATCATCGCCATAATCGTTTTCGCCCCCATTACCACTATAGATACTATATGGCATACCTGCCCATTGAGCATAATATCGTGCTCCTTCTAATGCCCGAGGCATACCACTAACTGTTCCACCTCGTTGAATATTTCCCATACCTCCACCAAAGCGAACTGCATCCGTAGTAACCACACGATGTTTCTTTCGTGACTGATTGGTGATGACTACACGGTTATAAGGATTGTCACCAGCATCGAAATCGAATGTTCCTAAGTAGACCCATGTGCCTCCTCCCATTTGTTGATTTACCGAGAAAGAGGTTTCTTGTCCCTTATGATACACAATATATTGTGCATCATCGACACTTTTCTCTACTGTTTGATAACTCACATACACGGCATATTTCCAAGCTTGAGGTAGATTTGGCTGATATGAAACAAGACTTGGGTTCTTTCGTTTGGTTGATGCTGCCATCCTACACGTTCCTTGTTGAAACGGATTTTCACCATCGCTGTAGATTGATTTGCGATTTGCAAAGCCCTTTTGTGGTGCTTTCTCCCAATTTCCATTAACGTTGATTTCCAGATAAGATGTGCCAGGTCGTTCGTCATCGTTATCCACAATCACTTCATTTTTTTGCCAATCTCTCTCCCGTGGGGTAAATACGTTGGCACCAGCATTTTCTAACATAGGAATCAGGTAAGGCACTACAATTGTTTGTGTAAACAAGTCTTCGGTTGTTCCAAATAAATTTGGACGTTGCCATTTCCACTTTTGTTTCTGTTGGTCATAATAATAGCCATGACTTGCCCATAGGGAAATATGTCTGTCTTGTAGTCCTTTGCTAATCTTGTTATCCTTCGAAAGGTTCGTTACCCATGCCCTTCCATGGTGTTCGATGTCACCCCAAGCTCGTGTATGTGCACTGTTAGATTGCGCAGCAAGTGTTATCGAGGCACTCATGCAAAGTATTAAATGAATGAATCGTAATGTCATGCTGAGAGATCTCCCGTTGAAAATTTCTCTGGATGCTTACCCTTAAGACCGACGAAATATTGTTTGATTTCTTTCATTTCACGTTCTATATCACCTGTAGGCATCAACATCTTTGTGCATTGTATTTTCTTTTGTTCAAAGTCTACACCATATAAGAGGATAGGGATGTTCGCCTTGAGGGCAATATAGTAAAAGCCTAATTTCCATTCGGTGTTTAATGACCGCGTTCCTTCTGGTGTGATACACAGTTGGAACGTATCACGTTTGTTGGCTATTGCAGCTAATTGGTCTGTCAAACTGGTATGTTTGGATCGCCACACAGGTATTCCCCCCATCTTTTTGAAGATGATTTTGAGGGGTCCTACAAACAATTCTTTCTTCATCAAAAAGTTTGATTTCATCCCTTCTGCATGCATATAGAGCTGTCCTATCACAAAGTCCCAGTTGCTTGTGTGTGGGGCTAAGCAAATAATATATTTTTTCGGATGCTCTACAGTAACTACTTTCTTCCAGCCCATGACATGATACAACAACCAGCCACATAGTTTGTTCAGCATAGAAATAATGTTCAATTAATAAATGTTAGCAATCTGATCGACAATTTCTGCAACAGATTTGTCAAATTCTTTCGCCAAGTTTTGATAATATTTCTTTTGCTCCATGCCTGGTTCTGGATGAGATACACGTCGTATGAACTGATTGTGTACCATCAAAATGGACTTCAATAGTGCATCCACATCGTCTTTGGCAGGTTTGCCACTATATAGGGATGCCGCAATACACTCTGCGAACAAATCACTACAAGTATAATTAATCGTTCGCTTTAAATCTCGTTTGTTAGCCATATCTTGATAACTTTATAGTTTGTTGCTGATGTTTTCAAAGTTCAAAGATAAAAAAATAATCCGTAACTCCAACGACTTGATCTTAAAATAACATGTTTTATCATTTAATTTTTTCTATATCTCAAAGAAAAAGAGTAAATTTGCATTCAGTAAAAAGATTTACAATACGTATTATTCATACATAACAAAAAGGTAAAATGAAAACAAGTGCATTACAAGTTGAAAGAGCTGCTTATCAGCCTAAGTTGCCAAAGGCTCTCCAAGGAGCTGTAAAGGTTCAGGAAGGCGCACCAACTCAAAGTGTTGATGATCAAGAGGAAATTCAGAAACTGTTTCCACATACATACGGAATGCCTCTCGTTGAGTTCGTTCCCGGTGAACATACTGAAAGCAAGCGACTCAATGTAGGTGTGATATTGAGTGGGGGACAAGCTCCCGGTGGTCACAATGTCATTAGTGGTCTGTTTGATGCAGTGAAGAAACTCAATCCAGAAAACCAGTTATATGGTTTCTTAATGGGTCCTGGTGGCTTGGTTGAACATCACTATGTAGAAATCACAAAAGATTTCTTAGACCCTTATCGTAACACTGGTGGATTCGACATGATTGGTTCGGGACGTACCAAGTTGGAAAAAGAGGAGCAATTTGAAAAAGGTTTGGAAATTCTAAAGGAGTTAGACATCAAAGCTTTAGTGATTATTGGTGGTGACGATTCTAATACCAATGCCTGCGTACTTGCAGAATATTATGCTGCTAAAGAATACGGCATTCAGGTAATTGGCTGCCCAAAGACCATTGATGGTGACTTGAAGAATGAACAAATTGAGACCTCATTTGGTTTTGATACCGCAACAAAGACGTATGCTGAGCTCATCGGTAACATTGAGCGCGATTGCAATTCGGCACGCAAATATTGGCATTTCATCAAGGTGATGGGACGTTCAGCATCGCATATTGCTTTGGAATGTGCCTTGCAGACACAACCCAACATTTGCTTGATTTCTGAAGAAATCCAAGAGAAGGATCAAACTCTTAATGAGATTGTGGAAAATATAGCTTCTGTTGTGGCTCATCGTGCACACGAAGGAAATAATTTCGGAGTGGTTGTAATTCCTGAAGGACTTATCGAGTTTATCCCTGCCATTGGACGATTGATAGGAGAACTCAACGATTTGTTAGCTGCACATGGTGCTGATTACAAGGATTTGGATAAGGATGCTCAGCGCAAATACATCTTAGAACATCTGTCAGAGGCTAACCGTTCTACCTTTGAAACGCTGCCTGAAGATGTTGCACGTCAGTTGAGTCTCGACCGTGACCCACATGGAAATGTCCAAGTGTCACTCATTGAAACAGAGAAATTGTTGTCGAGCATGGTTGCTGCAAAGTTGGAGCAGTGGAAAAAAGAGAAAAAGTACGACGGAAAGTTCTCCCCATTGCATCATTTCTTTGGTTATGAAGGTCGTTGTGCAGCGCCATCTAACTTCGATGCTGACTATTGCTATGCGTTGGGAACAAGTGCTGTCCAGTTGATTGCCAACGGAAAGACAGGCTATATGGCAATTGTGAAGAACACTACCAGTTGCACAGATGAATGGAAAGCTGGAGGTGTGCCTATCACTATGATGATGAATATGGAGCGTCGCAATGGTGAAATGAAACCTGTGATACGTAAAGCATTGGTTGATTTGAACGGTAAACCTTTCAAAACGCTTGTAGAACATCGTGAAGAGTGGGCTAAGAAAACTTGTTATATTTATCCTGGTCCTATTCAGTACTGGGGACCCAGCAAGGTTTGCGACCAGACAACAAAGACTTTGAGCTTAGAACGAGAATAATTGCTGTGCACCTGTTTCAGGTTGGCAACCATAGATCGTTGTGTTACTTCGATCGAAGTTTGCCGTAAATTGCATACAACGCTTTCCCTCAATCGGTTTCTTGTACATCTGTTTGTTGGGAGTAAATGCAACATTGACAGTTCATGTTTCCTTGCAGGCGTGGCGAACGGTTCATGTAGTGATGCAATTTTCATTGAAACAGTGAGCGTACCTATTATTCGTTTAGAATAGATACCCACAAATAGAATCTGCTTTTGTAGTACAATAAGGCATTGCAAAGCAGATTCTTTTTTTGAATTACTAAATTTAATGACTCCTAATAAAACAAGAAAGCGTCGCCGTACATCTAAGAATCGACTGTTTCGTCGATATCCGAGGTGGGTTATATGGGTGGGAGGTATGTTCTTTGCCTTCTTCTATATGTGGTTTTTTTATGAGTTTTTTGTCAGTCCTACAGGTTTCAGATGGCGCGCTCTCTTCGGTGATCCCGATTATCCGGAAGGTTATGAGATACATGGCATAGATATTTCCCATTATCAGGGAGAAATTGATTGGCATCTTTTGAAGCATGCCATGATTAAAGGGTGTCCATTACGCTTTGTGATGATCAAGGCAACAGAAGGCGCTAATCGCCTTGATGACAATTTTAACGACAATTTCTACAATGCTCGTAAGCATGGACTTTTACGAGGAGTGTATCATTTTTGGAGCAACAAATCGTCTGCACGTGAACAAGCTTATTATTTTCTGAAACAAGTTCATCTTGAGGATGGCGACTTACCACCAGTGTTAGATGTCGAACACAAGCCTAAGGACAAGTCCGTTGAAGAATTTCAGCGTGACGTTTTGACTTGGCTTCACATTGTGGAAGACAAGTATCATGTGAAGCCTATCATTTACACCTATTATAAATTTAAGGATGCGTATTTAAGTGCGCCCGTCTTTGATGATTATCCTTATTGGATAGCCCATTATTACGTGGAGAAAGTAGAGTATAAAGGGGCATGGAAGTTTTGGCAACACACGGATGCAGGACGGTTGCCTGGCATCAAGGGTTATATTGATTTCAATATTTACAATGGGTCTTATTACGACTTGAAAAAGATGACGATTGGTCAGCAAAAGGATATGTGGTAAGGCAATCTGCAGCTCATGACAAGAGAAATTGCACCCCACATTCCAGTCATATTTTTGCTTTGGAATACCCGAAGTGAACCTTGCGCATGAGGAGAGGTATGAGTCAATGCGCTTCACGCAATGGGGTAATCGCATTCACGCAATGACTTCATCTCCGTATTGAATAATCAATGTTTTTATAAACGATAGACAACTGACAGTCAGCTTATTAAGGTTACTTCTCTTTAGTAAACATTAGGCAGCACCAATCGTCTTCATTTTTCCTACTACGTTCTACCAATCTCAACTGTGTAGCTTTCTCTATGAGCAGATTTGTGTCCGATTCATAAAAGCCACTGAGTAGAAGTATTGCCCCTGGAGACATTAATTCAACAAACGAAGTCATGTCTTGAAGCAAGATGTTTCGGTTAATATTCGCTAACACAACATCAAACAAGCCAGACACATGCGATAAAACTTGAGCATTGCCATGAAACACTTCAAGGTTGGTAACGTTGTTCATGGTAGCGTTGTGCAGGGTGTTGTTCACGCTCCACTCGTCGATGTCGTACCCTATCACTTTGCTTGCCCCTAATTTACTGGCAGCAATGCTCAATATCCCCGTACCACATCCACAGTCCAAGACACGTTTTTCCGACAATCTTAGCTTGAGTAACATGGAAATCATCATGCGCGTAGTCTGGTGATTACCTGTGCCAAAGGCTTGTCGGGCTTCTATTCCGATATAAATTTTGTGGTCCGTTGCTGGCACAAATGCTGATTTGGCATCATAAATAATGAGCTGTTCGTCAATGTCAATGGGTGCGAAACCTGCATTCTCCCAAACCTCATTCCAATTTTTGTCTTCCATATCTTCAAGGTGATAGGTAAGATCAATCTCTTGTATAGGTATGTTTTTGAGCACCTCTTTTAAGCACTGTTCATCGAAGTTCTCGGAAGGAATGTACGCCTTCAAGCCCTGTTGTGTTTCTTCAAACGATTCAAATCCTACTTCGCCCAAGGCATCAGCTAAAAGGTCCTTTGCTGTTTGTACCAGTGCAGGCTGACCTGAAATGGTACAGTTGGCTATCTTATAATTCATCTTGTTAAGTTAAAATATTTCACAAAGGTATAAAAAATAGGGAAAACCTCCCTATAGTTAGGGAAATTCCTTATATTTGCAATAATTAATTGTTTACATTTGCCATAGAAATAATGTATAAGAAAGGGAGTGAAAGATGAAAAAGATAGCTTTGTTAGCCCTGCTCATAGGAACGATGCCATTAGGTATGCAGGCACAAGACGATATGTATCTAATACCGTCTAAATCTAAAAAGGTCGCTAACTCCTCTGTTGTTGCCAAGGACAGCAAGGTAACATATAGCGGTAGTGATCGAGATGTCGATGAGTATAATCGTCATGGTAAGTTTTGGAGTCATTATCAAAAGATTGGTTCTGATGATCGTGGCAATGATATTATAGAATTTCAAAAGGGTAGAGGCATCTATCCCGATTCTACCTATATCGATACCACCTTTGTAGGTCAGTATTACGACACCATGATTGATGATGACGATTATCGCTATACCCAACGTATGAGCCGCTGGGATGGATATTATGACCCTTGGTTCTATACGAGCCGACGCTGGCGCAGTTATCCATATTGGCGTGCAGGGTGGGGCTGGTATGACCCTTGGTACTATGGTTATGCAGGCTATTACGACCCATGGTATGACCCATGGTATGCTGGTTACGGCTATCCTTATGCGTATGGCTACTATGGATATGGCTGGGGAAGTCCGTACTATTATAGCAGATACTACGGTTGGGCAGGCTATCCTGTGCGGTATGTTTATAGAACAGGTCACACGGGTACGTTGACTTACTATGATCGCTCCAACTTTCGCCCGTATTATGGACGTGTTTATGACTCGCCAAATCGCAACCGTCGCTATGGTAGAGATGTACGAAGATATGACAATCGGTATAATTCTTCAGGCAACACGGTAACCTTTGGCTCTCGTAGACCAAGTCCAAGATATGACTCTCCTACCAATTCAGGCAGACGAAACACAACGCCTACCTTCCAAGGTCCAACAAGAACGCCAAGCGGTTCGTTTGGTAGTGGCTCGTTTGGAGGCAGTACTCCCCCTCGTGGCTCTTCTGGTGGATTCCATGGAGGTGGTAGCTTTGGCGGCGGACGTCGATAATGTAAGAGAGATAAAATAGATGATATGCGTATTTATAATAGGATAGAGATGAAAAATAAATATATACTGTCTGCGCTATTGTTGTTGGGAACAGCGACAATAGGTGCGCAAGAGACTTATGAGAATACAAAATTGATAGACAACGACCTTAATGGTACTGCACGTTATGTAGGTATGGGCGGGGCGTTAGATGCTTTGGGAGCCGACATTTCGGTGATAGGTTCTAATCCCGCAGGTTTGGGATTGATGACTAAATCACGTGCAGAGGTGTCGTTTGGCTTCGTGTCGCAACCGGGTGTCTCTGCTTTTCAACAAGGTAATCCTACGAATGCAAGCTTTGATCAGGTGGGATTTGTTTATGTGATGCGTAATCCAAGAGGCGATAATAGCGGACTAAATTTTGCAGTGAACTATCACAAAAGCCGAAATTTTGATTACATTTTATCTGCTGTTGGTGACTTAAAGAATGCTTCACAAAACACGCTGTCGTTCTTAAAAGCTATTTATGGACGCAGAGCAGAAGACGGTACATCTAACTTTTATTTGGAAACAACGAAGAATGGGATGATTCGCGGTACTCATCCTTTCACCTCGCAATTGGACAATCTGTACTATAACAACCTAATGGTGGATCATAACAACGCTGTATCTTATAGTACAGCCACAGGCTATGATATGCAACGAGCGCATACAGGCTACATCGGTACTTACGATGTAAGTGTGAGTGGAGCCATTAGTCCCCGTTTCTATTTGGGTGGAACCATTGGTTTTCATGATGTACATTATACAGGAACTGGCGAGTATGTCGAGGATTTGGTGGATATATCCAACAAACCACTGACTGCCTTGATGGTTCATGACGAAAAAACCATTACAGGTTTGGGGGGAGATTTCAAATTAGGTGCTATCTTCTTGCCTATTGAGAATAGTCCTTTCCGTATTGGTTTGTCTGTGGCTTCTCCTACATTGTATAGGTTGACTATCAACACGAGAGCTTATATAAGGCACAATCTTAGAGCTTCACAATCTATGCAGCATGGTTATTCCGGTGGAACAACGAACGAATCTTATAGCTTTAAGATTGATACACCATGGAACTTCGGTATCAGTCTTGGTCATACAGTTGGTAATTATTTGGCTTTGGGGGCAAGTTATAATTATGCCGATTATGGAAGTATGAATACACGTGTTAACGAAGGCGGTGGGTACGACTGGTACACGGATTCCTATTATGAAAACAGTAGTGACGATACTAACATGAATGAGCATACGAAGCAGACGTTAAAGGGTGTCTCTACAATAAAATTAGGTGCTGAATTTAGACCTGTCACTAATCTGGCCTTGCGCGCAGGATATAATTATATATCACCCATGTATCAAACAAATGCTTACAAGGATGGCACTATTGATTCCTATGGTTCTAATTATAGCACAGCTACAGATTACGTGAACTGGGATTCGACCAACCGTTTTACGTTGGGTGTTGGCTATCAAATGAAGAATTTTAATATTGATTTGGCATACCAGTATAGTGAGCAAAATGGGGACTTCCATCCTTTCATGGATACTTATGGAGACTATTATTATATAAATACGGCAACGAAATCGTTGCAAATGGATAAAATTGACAACTATGCAAATCCTGTAAAGGTCAGCAACAAGCGTCACCAGCTGCTGCTCACCTTAGGTTATCGCTTTTAGAATAGTTGTCGCATCAATAGTTACGAACCCAGAAAGAGAAGTTTATCACACAGTTTGATAAGCTTCTTTTTTGCGTAATAACCAGTGAGAAGATTTTTCTCTTCTATTCATCTTATAGTTTTTTGAACGGACGAACGAGTCGGGCATCCCAACTAAAGCATGACAACGACTCCCCAACTTAGTTTGGAATGAAGTACAACTTGAATAAAACGAAAGCACTTTCCAAACATGTTTTTTGTCCTGAACTTTTACCAAAAAACGACCATTGAAAATTTCCAAAATAGAAAAAAACGATAGGCAAACGCCCAACAAAAATGGGCTGATTTTAACAAATAAAACGTCATTTGGCGTTAGAACATTGAATTATCACGCTTGGAAACATGTATTAGAGGTGTTATTCGCATGCTTCAGCGGCATTAAAGCATGCAAATTGCGAGCTTATCTCAATGCTTTAACCGCCAAGAAAGGGTAAAAAATGGAAAGAAAAGAGGGTGTTTTATCGTAATATCCTTAATATCAACACGTTATAAACATTGCTCATTTTCAGCGTATTTGCGACCAACAATGACGTTGGTTGTAAATACGCGAGTTATGAGAGGCACTTTGTAAAGAAAATTCAGTAATTATTATCCACTACTACAACGCACCAACCTTATTACATAAGTCATTATTTTGTGTTTTCTTATCGTAAAAATAGCATTCTTCAATGAAAGAATTGGAACTTTTTTTGTAGAACGATTGTTTATAGGCTGGTTCTATAAATTACCGCCGCACATAGTCATCAAATGTTTATGAAATACGTTTTGTTATCTTTTGGCTTCTTTTTAGTTCAAAATGTAAGTTAGTTCAGTCGTGTAGCTCGCTACACTCCTTCACTCTCTTGCATTTTGACCTCAAAAATAAGCTCAAAATCTAACAAAGCTAATTTATAGAACCAGCCTTTATATTTTGCCAAGTTAGATATTATGTGTAACTTTGTCTACAACATTAAATCACGATTATTTTGTTAGAAAGAGAAGTATCTTTTCCACCTGCTCATACGGCTGAGCATCTACTCAACCAACTCATGACGCGCAAGTTTGGATGTAAACGTTCAGACAATGCCCATATTGAGCGAAAGAAAAGCAAGATGACTTTTCGGTTGGAGAGCAAACCTGACAGACATGCCGAAAAGGAGATAGAAACTCGTATGAATGAGTTGATACAGCAAGACTTGCCCATCACCTTTGAAGAGGTGGACAGACAACATCTTCCTGAAGATGTCAGTTTAGACCGTTTGCCTGCCAATGCGCCCGATTTGATTAGGATTTGCCGAATCGGAGATTATGATATTTGTCCCTGCATAGGCAAACATGTTCGTTCCACCCGTCAAATTGGCAAATTTGAGTTGTTGGGAACCAATTGGGATGAACATCAAAAAACGTACAGAATACGCTTTAAGGTTATTCCCTAAAACTTACTTTTTTATATGTATAGAACCCTTCGCTTTATCGTATAGGGGTTCATTATCTTAATCGACTGTAGATGAATAAGTTTCCGAATCTTCAACATAGAGATAAAAAGTACACCCATAGCTCCAATAAAGTTCCTCTTTTGGCGCACCTTAGTATGTTCACCGCCTGTGCTATATGGGGACTAATGGCACCCATTGGTAAAGATGCCATGTCCAATGGTATCACAGGTGTGGATATGGTGTCATTCCGTGTGTTGGGAGGAGCCATCCTGTTTTGGATGACGTCTTTCTTTGTCAAAAAAGAAAAGGTTCCTCTCCATGATATTTTCTGGTTCATAGGAGCAGCCGTTTTTGGTTTGGTTTGTAACCAATGTTGTTTCACCATCGGTTTAAGTCTCACGTCTCCTATCAATGCAAGCATCGTTACAACTTCGATGCCTATATTTGCCATGTTATTGGCGGCACTCATCTTGAAAGAGCCGATAACAAGTAAAAAGGCAATGGGCGTGTTTGTGGGTTGTTGTGGAGCACTCATTCTCATACTCACGAGTATGTCGGCAGCTAACGCAAAGGTGGGGGATATCCGTGGCGATTTATTGGTGTTAGGCGCTCAACTGTCTTATGCCTTCTATCTGTCCGTGTTCAATAAGTTGGTGAAGAGATACTCTGTGTTTACGGTGAACAAATGGATGTTCCTGTGGGCAACCTGTCTCATTTGGCCATTTTCTTTTCGTCAAGTGGCAGAACTACCATGGCAAAGCATCACAGTAACAACATGGATGGAGACGGCTTATGTGGTATTCTTTGGCACTTTTGTGGGATACATCCTCATTATATCTGCACAAAAAGTACTTCGTCCAACGGTTGTCAGCACCTACAATTATGTGCAACCTATCGTTGCTGTCATCGTTACGGTGGCTACGGGTATCGGTATTTTTAAGTGGACACACGCATTGGCTATCGTCATGGTGTTTAGTGGGGTGTGGTTAGTCACAAAATCTAAATCCAAACACGATGAAGCACAAAGCCAAAAGGGTGAGTTGACAAAGGAATAAACATGGCGGAGAAACCGAGAGTGATGTCCTCATGACTGCTCCGCTTTATCGAAATACCGAGTAATCATAAGCATTTGTAAGACAAGTTATTGAGATAAGATAGTTATCTCTTTGCTTTAAGTTCTGTGTGCCTACGTTTCAAGCCTTTTATTTCTTTGCTTCAGTGCATCAAGGTCAATGGAATTTATTTCCCATTCTTTTCCTTATCAAAAAAGAAATCAAATTGTTTTCGGAGTTCTTCCTTGTCTTCTAAGATGAGACGGATATTCTTTAGGTATTGATGATTGGGTGAATTGGCAATCCACAACTTGATATATCCTGTATTACCGTATTTGGCTTCTATATGTTGTTGAAAACGTTGCCAGTGTTCTTGTCGGCTTTTTTCAGGATTTTGTTCCAATCCAAACTGAACTGTACGTTGAAACACATGCTCGGGTTGTAAGTCTCTATCTGCTTCGGCGACAATCTTTCCGTACATACTTCGTGGTGAATGGGAGGCACTGGCACGATGGTCTTCCACCGCTTCGCGCATGATTCGTATCTGTTCGGGCGAGAACCAGCGTTTCAACCGTGCATCCGAAGCTAAGATTTTTCCTCCTGTGAGATGATGTATAGCACGAGGACCCGACATACCAATGTCATGATAAGCTGCCACGGTGTACGCCATGTTGACATCGGCTCCTATCTTACGAGCCAATTCCATACTGTTTTTGATGACTTGCTGGACATGGGCAAGCCCATGCGAAGCACCGAATTCATTGTATTTTGGAAGGATATTTTGCTCGATGAAGGTCATCAAATCGAGACTTACGTTGCTATCTATCATGTGGGGTGTTATTTGTTGCAAATGTAAGAAAAAATGTTTATTTTTGCAATAGCAAAACAACGGAAAGGCACGGAATGACAAAGAAATGTTCATTATTCGGTTGTCTCCGTGTATCTCTGTATGGGTAAGTAAGCCGAGGACACATGCTGCAAGGTCGTTGTACAATTGTGTGTGGCTGCTGCTAAATGTACATTCGCATATATCTGAGTGTCTCCGTTGCTATAAAATAAAAACTTGACGATGCAAACTTCTACTGTACGATGCAATTCTGCGAAGGCTTGGTTCTTGGCAGCACGCCCCAAAACATTAACTGGGGCGGCAGTTCCTGTGATGATAGGCACTGCGTGGGCAATCTTGGATATGCAAGGAATAATCCGTATAACACCCGTTGTTTTATGTTTCCTCTTTGCGTTTGTCATGCAAATAGATGCCAACTTTATCAATGATTATTTGGACTTCGTGCGTGGAAACGATGACGAGACTCGGTTAGGACCGCGACGTGCCTGTGCACAAGGTTGGATTTTACCCGCTACCATGCGTGTTGGTATTGGATTGACAACGCTTTTGGCTTGTCTTGTCGGCTTGCCTCTTATCTATTATGGAGGTATGGAAATGCTCTTGGTAGGAGCCGTATGCGTGGTTTTCTGTTTTCTATATACCACCCATTTATCTTATTTGGGGATGGGAGATATATTGGTATTGATATTTTTTGGTATCATTCCCGTTTGTGTGACTTATTATTTAGCCGTTCCTTCCTATGCAGCACACATCACGTGGCAGGTATTTTTGAGTTCGATAGCATGTGGATTGGTCATTGACACATTACTCATTGTTAATAATTATCGTGACATAGAGAATGATCGGCGTGTCCATAAAATGACAATGGTGGTGATGATGGGTGCCTCTTTGTCAAGAACGACTTATCTCATGCTTGGGTGGGTAGCCTGTATGATAGGACTGGTCTTTTTGTTTCACGGTCATGTGTGGGCTTTTGTCCTACCATTATTCTATGCGCTCCTGCATACGTTGACCTATCGCAGGATGTGTAGAATACGACAAGGAAAAGCGCTTAACCTCATTTTAGGCGAAACAGCAAGAAATATTTTTATCTATGGAATATTGTTAACCGTTGGTTTAATGATTTCGTAATCATGTTTTAGGAGGTGTACTGTTCTCCTTAATTAAAGAAGTTCCAGCTCACTCCGAATCTAAGAATGCGGCCATTGATGGGGTAGTGAGGCACTAAAAAACTGTTGCGAGTGCCGCTATCTTGGTTTACATGACTGTACATGACGAAGAATCGGGTTTGCTTTAAATGGAAATTCGCATACACATTAACAATAGGGTAGTTTCCCAATATCGTTCGTTCCGTATTCTCTTGTACCACAAACTGTCCTAATGCAGGGCTGTAGTCGGGTGCTTCATATTTCGTGAAATAACGAAC
Source organism: Hoylesella timonensis 4401737 = DSM 22865 = JCM 15640 (assembly GCF_000455445.1). Classification (GTDB taxonomy): domain Bacteria; phylum Bacteroidota; class Bacteroidia; order Bacteroidales; family Bacteroidaceae; genus Prevotella; species Prevotella timonensis. Next base: position 455,076 of record NZ_HG417090.1, read on the forward strand.
ATCGGCACCTGTATTACAACTTAACACCTTGGCAATCTTGAATTTGAAGTAAAGATTGGAGTACACATTTAACTTAGGTAGCGGTATGGCGCTCTGTACGGAAGCATTTTGAAACGTCACAACAGACTCCCAGTGGAGCGGTCCCCATGCAACGTCTTGCCCCAACGAAAGTGTTAGGACATTGATAGGTGTACTACTTTGGCGAACACCTACCTGTGTACCTGTTCTTTGGTATTTCTCGTTTACTTGATAGGCTTGTGCTAAATAAGTGTAATTGGTGAGTTCATCAACCGCCACACGTAGCGTGGTATTTGTTTTTTCGTATTTGAGCAAGCCTTCTATCCTTGTGTGAGTAATGGAACCTAAATCTTCATTGTCCCATCTAAAGTGCCGTCCATGATAATGCCGATAATAGAAGGTAGGCTCATAACGTCTGAAAAAGCCTTGAGCAGCTAAGCGCAAGGTGTCTCCAAAGAGTTTGAAATTCAAATCGGTTTGCGCTTCTAAGTCTATTTTCCCTGCGTCTTTTCCTGCTACTCCAACTTCACCAGTGACAGAATAATGCAGCGTTTTGCCTTGTCGTTTGCTCAATTGTCCTCCTACATATACGGAATTTTCGTTGTATGTACTCGTTCCAGCACTATCAGGTAAGGAGAAATATCGAAGTTCATGACTGACAAAAGCCTTCAAACCCGATTTTGCCCACTTGTTGAACCCTTCGAGTAAAGAAATGGCGAAAGTGTTTTGTACACGATAATGCTTGGTATCATCGTAGATAGAATCGCCAGTGAAAGGTCCTATGAGTCGATAATTGTTGGCGTAGAAATTGTCTGGAGTTTGATAAGCTTGGTAAATTCTCTTGTAATCATCAAACTTCAGTGTATGAATAAAGCTGGTCACTGGGACATATTCGTTCTTGAACCATGAAGTATCTTCCTTTGCTTGTTTCGTTTTTGCCAACAAACTGTCGGCTGCATGCTGCCCATTAACTTGAATACGAGAGCTGTCTGTCGCATGCGTTGTAGAGGGTTCTATCCCCGCAATGACAGCATCATCAGGTCTTCCTGCTGTTGCCTTTTCATCTTCCAATGCCTTAGGGTCCAATTTTCTACCTTCTTTCTTGGCTTTGCGAAGTGCTTCTTTTGTTTTCTTGGTGGCATCATTCTCTTTCTTAGCCTTTAGTGCAAACTTCTTTGCTTTAATCTCGTCTGGCGTCATCGGCACTTTCCGATTGAATCCTACATTATATCTATGCGATAAAAAAACATGGTGATGGTCATTTCTATTCCAGTTTTGTTGTAACACAGTGTGTATTTCTGATGTTTGATAATTATCATCAAAGCTCTCAGGATTTGTGATGTATTTGTCATCTGTGATACCTCCGTTTTCCGTATTCTTTTGGTGATTCGTTGAAAATAACAGGTGTGCTTGATATCGCTCACCCAAATAAGAGCCATGAAGAGAATAATTGAAATGAGAAGAAGCTTGATTTGCAAAGAATCCTCGACCATAGAGATAATCGAACTTGAACCCTACACCAATCTTCTTTCCAGCATTAATGGCAAATTTTGCGGTCAAGTGATCTTCCCCATTGGTTCGATCTCCAGCAGTATTGTAAGTCAAACTGGTAATAGGAGAGAGGGTGTTGGTGAAGTGGTAATCGTCAGGAGCTACGATAAAATAATCGTAGGGCTGTGTGAAAATAAACTGTTCATCGTCTCCTAATCGATCGACAAACAATCTACTGATACGGGGTGCACCTAAATTTCCCGTTGTGTTATATTCTCCTCGCAAGCCAGAAGTAAAGATACTGTTAGGGTACATGTGCATCAGCGTATCGGGTATTGCCTGACGGATGTCTCCAAAACGGTTGTCTACCGTCCATACTTTAAGCCCTTTTGGTATTTCTTTGTCTTGACTTGTTGAGTCTTTAGCGTTGTTACGTCGCTGGTCATTCACCTGCGTAATGTTGCCATCGGCATCCATTTGGTTGTAACTGTCAATTTGAGCAGTGACGTGTAGGGACGTTATCAGAAGGGCGATTGAGAATAAAAAACGTGTCATGAATGAAATATGCGTAGACTACATTCTGCCATTTTGAAGAACATAGCAGTAAGAATAATGATAGTACCAAGCGTTTCTTGCTCGGTAAAGAAATAGAAAATAACACCAACTACAGCACCAACCATAAAGATGATGTTGAGGATGTTTCGAATCCAGAAGAAAAGATCGCGAGGCTTATCGCCATTTCCTCTAAATCGTCTTAGATATTTTGCACTCATATAAGTTGTAATATTTTATCGTATAAAACTCAAATCTATCGTTCTTTGGGCGTTAACTATGGTTGAACAGTGAAAGGGAATGGTAACATTCATTGGAGTAATTCTGTCAGTTGACTGAAAATTTCATTCTTTCTATCAATGGTGTGCTTACGGAACTTTCCAGAAAGTCGTAGTAGTCTGTTCTTTTGTTTGTTGAGAGCAATTTCATCTGTAATCCATTCTTCTGCACTTATTTTGAGATGAGTAGGGCGATTTTTCTCGTAATCATAATGAATATGACTAAGAGTTAGCTCAAGATGTTGCTCAGTACATTTCGCTGTGAGCATATAATAAAATTCGGTACGGTCTAAAGAAAGGAAGGAATTGCTAAACTCTAACCATTCACAAAACCGTGCTACAATGACGTGTTGTTTGGGATTGACTAAGACTACACGACTATTGATCTGATTCTTCTCTTTGGTGAGCTCATTCATATAATGGTAGACGGTGTTGTAAAGATCATTCGCAGACTTTTGTGGAACGTCTAATTGAAGGGTAAAAACCACTTTTCCTTGAGGATTCTGAGGTACTGCTCCTGCAAGATAATCAGCTTCTTTAGATGGATTCTTAACGGTTTTAGTGTCTTGATTCTTGTGAGAAGGTTGCTTGGAGGTAACACTTTGTGGAACAACCCATTCAGATGAATTAGTTAAAGAGATTGTATCAGCCCCAATTGTCTTTTGTTCTGCTGGTTGTAAATCATGTTTCGTCTGCTGTTTCTTGGCTAATTTGACAGCTTTTCGTGCTGCTTTCTTAGCTTCCTTCACAGCCTGTTTAGCCGCTTTAGCTTCTTGCTTTGCCTTTTCTAACCTTTGTTCGGGTGTTAGCACAGCTTGAGCCTGAACGAATAGAGGTATCCATAACAGGAGAACGAGTATGTTTTTTTTCATCATCAAGATTGTTGAATGAGTTTACAAATTTAGACAAAATCTGTGAAACGCCCACGCAATTTTGGAAGATTAACGAAATAAGACCGTTGAATATGCAGGCATTTTACAAAGTCCACCGTGAAAGATACGCAAGTCTCTGAACGTTATAATTACTTTTGTTCCAGCAAGGTTTGAAGTCTGATAATTTCATCTCTGTATTGTGCTGCTTGCAAAAAGTCAAGGTCTTTGGCAGCCTGCTTCATCATTGCAGTGGTATCAGCAATACTCTTTTCTAATTGTTCATGTGTCATTTGCTGTACAATGGGGTCAGCGGCAAATGCTCCTCCGAGAGGCTCCATATACGCTTGTTGGGCAGCAACAGTGGAGTAACGCTTTTCTTTCATCTTCTCTTTGGTGGTTGGTAACGCATTTTTGATGTCCTTAACAATTTGTGTAGGCGTAATGTGATGCTCCTCGTTGTATTTTAATTGGATGGAACGTCTGCGAGCGGTTTCATCTATCGTCTTACGCATACTGTCTGTAATGGTATCAGCGTACATAATTACTTTTCCATGGATGTTACGTGCAGCCCTTCCTGCTGTTTGTGTCAGACTTCGGTGGCTTCTTAAAAAGCCCTCCTTGTCGGCATCAAGAATAGCAACTAATGAGACTTCTGGCAAATCTAAACCTTCGCGCAGTAGATTCACACCTACAAGAACATCGAACATCCCTGCTCTTAAATCATTCATAATCTTGACACGTTCTAACGTACCAATATCACTGTGAATGTAATTTGCTCTGACATCATGATTTAGAAGATATTCCGTTAACTCTTCTGCCATACGTTTAGTGAGGGTTGTTACCAATACTCGTTCACCTCGCTCTGTTCTTTGTAGAATCTCATCTAACAAATCATCAATTTGATTTTCACTGGGTCGGACATCAATCTCTGGATCAAGAAGTCCTGTAGGACGTATCAGTTGCTCCACAACAACACCTTCTGCTTCCTGTAATTCATAATCTGCTGGCGTTGCGGATACATAGATGACTTGGTGCAACATGTCTTGAAACTCTTCAAATCGCAGAGGACGATTGTCAAAAGCGGCAGGAAGGCGAAAGCCATATTCTACCAAATTGCGCTTGCGAGCTCGGTCTCCGCCATACATGGCACTAATTTGTGGAACGCTGACATGACTCTCGTCAATAACCATCAAGTAATCTTTTGGGAAAAAGTCCAACAAACAGTAAGGGCGTTCACCTGCTTGGCGACCATCAAAGTAACGTGAATAGTTTTCTATGCCGCTACAATAGCCAAGTTCCTTAATCATTTCCATATCGTATTCCACACGCTCCTTAATTCTTTGGGCTTTGAGTTGGTCGCCTATCTCTTCAAAATAATCAATCTGTTTGACTAAATCGTTTTGAATTTCATGGATTGCTCGTTCTGTTTGTTCTTTGGATGTGACAAAAAGGTTGGCAGGGTAGATGTGATACTCTTCGAAAGATTCTAATTGATGAAAAGTAGTACTGTCAACTTCCTCAATGGTTTCTATCTCATCATCCCACCATGTGATACGAAGCACATTGTTAGAGTAGGCCATGGCGATATCAACAGTGTCACCCTTGACACGAAAGTTTCCACGTTGTAAGTCAATATCATTTCTTACATACAATGCTTCAACTAACTTTCTAAGAAAATCATTTCTGTCAATGTGTTGTCCTTTTTGAATACTGATAATACTATTAGTCATGGCAGCAGGTCCACCCATTCCATAAATACATGAAACAGAAGACACAACAACAACATCACTCCGTCCAGATAGCAATGCGCTCACAGCACTTAATCGCAGTCTGTCAATTTCGTCATTGATAGATAAATCTTTTTCTATATAAAGATCGGATGACGGAAGATAGGCCTCTGGTTGATAATAATCATAATAGGAAACATAATATTCAACCGCATTCTCGGGGAAGAAACCTTTCATTTCTTCATAAAGTTGGGCTGCCAACGTTTTGTTATGACTCAAAATAAGCGTTGGTTTTTGAATATTTTGAATGACATTAGCAACCGTAAAAGTCTTTCCAGAGCCAGTCACACCTAATAAGACTTGGGCTGGGTCGCCTCGCCTTACACCGTCTGTGAGCTGTTGAATAGCTTGTGGCTGGTCACCTGTGGGTTGATATTTTGATGTGAGCTTAAAGTTCATCCTGAAAAGATAGTTATTTATAAATCGGTAGAGTCGTCCTTTGAAATACGGTTGATAGCTCCCGAATCATTGAAAAGAGAGCCGTTGATGAATTTGTGGCGATAACCATAACGATAAGGTGACTTCAGTGCAAAAGTACAAAATAAAACATAGAAATTCTGTAATAAACACTAATTTATTGAGAAAAATTACCCTGTTTGCTTTGTTAATCGTTGAATAATATGTACTTTTGCACTTCAAAGAATTGATTAATGAAGAAAGTATTTTTCATCACTATAAGCATTGTTCTGTTCTTTACGAATTGTGCAAACGAATTTAATGCTGTCTACAAATCGTCAGACACCAATTATCGGTATGAATATGCCAAAGAGTGTTTCGTCAATGGCAAATATACCAGGGCTATCACACTGTTGAACGACCTCATTGTTGTTCAGAAAGGGACGGACCATGCACAAGAAAGTCTTTACATGTTAGCAATGGCTCAATACAAGACTGGTGATTATGAGAGTGCTTCCCAGGCTTTCAAGCGCTACATGCAAAGTTATCCAAAAGGACAATATGCAGAGCTTGCGAGCTATTATATTGGTGAAAGTCTTTACATGAGTACACCAGAACCTCGTTTGGATCAATCGCAAACCGTTTCTGCCATTGCTGCGTTTCAGGAATTTTTAGATTTGTTTCCAGAAGCGCATCTAAAGAATCAAGCACAAAAGAGATTGTTCGAGTTGCAAGATAAATTAGTGAAAAAGGAACTATATTCAGCACAACTCTACTACGATTTGGGTTCTTATTTCGGTAACTGTACCAGTGGAGGGAATAACTATGAAGCTTGTATCATTACCGCAGAGAACGCTTTGAAAGACTATCCCTACTCTTCGATGCGCGAAAATTTCGCTGTACTCATTATGAAGAGTAAGTTTGAATTGGCAGAGCAAAGTGTTGAATCGAAACGATTGGAGCGTTATCAGGATGCAGAAGACGAATGTTACGGTTTTATCAACGAATATCCTGACTCCAAAGAACGCTCTACAGCAGAGAAATATATTCGAAGATGTAAACAGTTTACTCGCTCTGCTGAGCCTGTTACTCATCAAGAGACATCATATCTGTGGAGAGGTAACAGCTCAATTGATAACTTGTTTTGAGAAATAAATTATAATAAAATAAGGTGAAGAGTAGTTCGTCTAATTTCAGGATGAATACTCAACGATAAAAGATTAAAGATATGGATTACAAAAAGTCAAAAGCCCCTACGAACACCACAACGAGAAACATTATGGATCTCTGTGATAATACGGGTAATATTTATGAAAGTGTGGTTATCATTGGCAAGCGTTCCAATCAAATTGCCGCGCAGATTAAGCAAGATTTGAATAAGAAATTAGCAGAATTTGCATCATACAATGATTCTTTGGAAGAAGTATTTGAAAATCGTGAGCAAATAGAAATTTCTCGTTATTACGAGAAGTTGCCAAAGCCTACTTTGTTAGCAACACAAGAATTCATAGAGGATAATACTTATTATCGTGACCCATCGCAAGATAAAAACGAAGAATAATTATGATTCAGCGTAAACAGACGTTATTCTTAGTTTTAGCGATAATTCTCTCTATTACATGCCTGTGCATGCCGATAGGAATATTAGAGCCCATAGGAATGGGCACACCTACCGTTATATGGAATCTCGGTACCGTTGTTCCGGGCAGTGGTATGCAATTCAGTAATTGGCCATTATTTGCCTTTTTGGCTGTTTCTGTTGTTTTAGAGATAACTGCCATCTTTACCTATCACCGTAGAATGATACAGGCAAAGCTGTGCTCGTGGAGCATTGTGTTTTCTTTGGCTTGGTATGCTTACTTTGCTTTTAGCATCCTCAATGGTTTTGGAAAAGCATACACGTTTCATCTCCAGTTCGCTGCTTGCTTGCCTTTAGTAGCTATCATTGCTTTAGTTTTGGCACGCAGAGGCGTTATACAAGACGAAAAACTTATCCGATCAGCTGATCGAATCCGATAATTAACTTCTTTTGTTCATTGAAAAAAGTTCTGAACAGTAGAGGTAAGAAAGGTAAAAGAGAATATGTTTTGCAAACACATATTCTCTTTTTTGTTCTTATAGGTGCGCAACAATGATTTGCGAAGCGTAAGTCTTTGTCCGCAAAAATGGTCTCGCAATCTGACAAAGCTAATGGATAGAACCGCCCTAAAAATAAAAGCGCATTCAACTAAAAGATGAATGCGCAAATATTTGTGTAACGATGTTCAAAGTGTAAAATACACTTCAAACTACTTAGCCCTTGATGGCAGCTACACCAGGAAGTGTTTTCCCTTCAATTGCCTCAAGCATAGCTCCACCACCAGTAGATACATAAGAAACCTTATCGGCTAATCCAAACTTATTCACAGCAGCAACTGAGTCGCCACCACCTACTAATGAGAAAGCCCCATTGTCTTGGGTTGCTTGTGCTACATACTTAGCTATTTCTCCTGTACCATGTGCAAAGTTTTCTAATTCAAATACACCTACAGGACCATTCCAAAGGATTGTCTTTGATTTCAAGATGATATCTTTCCATATCTTCAAGCTTTCTTCCGATGCGTCCATACCTTCCCATTCGTCTGGAATCTCATTGATAGGGAACACTTTTCGCTCAGTATCATTAGAAAAATCTTTTCCGCACACTGTTGCAACCGACAAAGAAAGATTAACACCCTTCTCTTTGGCAGCTTTCATTACATTCAATGCCTCTGGCATCAGGTCGTCTTCGTGTAGTGATTTACCAATCTTTCCACCTTGTGCCTTGATGAACGTGTAGCCCATTCCTCCACCGATAATCAAGTTGTCTACCTTGTCGAGCAAATTCTTTATCACACCTAACTTAGAACTTACCTTGCTACCACCAATAATAGCGGTGAAAGGATGTTGTGCATTTTTCAATACACTGTCAATTGCTGACACTTCCTTCTCCATCAAGTAGCCTAACATCTTGCTGTCATTATCAAAATAATCGGCTATCACAGCAGTAGAGGCGTGTTTGCGATGGGCTGTTCCAAAGGCATCATTTACATATACATCGGCATACGAAGCCAATTTTTTAGCAAAGTCAGCCTGACGAGTCTTCATCTCACTTTTCGCAACATCATATGCTGGTGTGCCTTTTTCAACACCTACAGGCTTGCCTTCTTCTTCAGCATAGAAGCGCAGATTCTCTAAAAGTAGTGCTTCTCCCATTTGCAAACTGGCTGCTTCTTTTTCAGCATTTGCACAGTCTTTGGCAAACTTCACATCAACACCTAATGCTTTTGACACATTCTTCACAATTTGTTCGAGCGACAGTTCTGGCTTTACTTTTCCTTTAGGTTTGCCCATGTGGCTCATCATAATCACAGCACCACCATCCTTCAATATCTTTTTAAGGGTTGGCAGCGCACCGCGAATACGAGTATCATCGGTTACTTCTCCTTTGTCATTCAAAGGAACATTAAAGTCTACGCGTACAATGGCTTTCTTGCCAGCGAAATTAAATTGATCAATTGTCATTTTTTAATATTCTTTTTATGAGTAATTATTTATCTGTCTTGATGACAAAGTTACAAAAAAATGATGTGAATGCTGACATTATTTCTAAGTTTTTCTGTAGAATTATTCTTCTGGCAACTGCTTTCTTATTTAAGAAGAGGGATTTGTGGCGAAAGCCTCTCTTTTTTCTTTTGCGTCCACAACAATGCTAATGCTATGAAACTTCCTTGCTGCTACTTGGGTAAGGCAGAAGTTGTGTTTGTCCTATTATTTTACCAAAAAACGACCATCTAAAATCTTCAAAATAGAAAATTTTAATAGGCAAACGCACAACAAAAATGCACTGATTTTCACAAAATCGACGTCTTCTCAAGTTAGAATATTGATTTAACGCTCTTGGAAACACGCTTTAAGGGTGTTATTCACATGCTTCAACAGCCTTAAAGCATGCAAATTGGAGGCTTATCTCAATGCTTCAGTCGCCAAGAAAGGGTAAAAACAGGCAAGTAAAGAGACGTTGTAAACGTAATGTGTTCAATAACAACGGATTATGAATCTTGCTCATTTTTGGCGTATTTGCGACCAACTTTGAAGTTGGTGATTTACACGCGAGTTATGAGAGGCACTTTGTAAAGAAAATTCAGCATTAATTATCCTCCAATGCAGCGTATCATTTATTCTACAAACTCTTCAATTACATGCCATTGCATCTTACTGCACGAATGCCAATTTGTGTACGTTGACCTTGCATGTATTGGTACAGCGTTTTAGGTTCTTCTACCACTTTTCCACGAATGGACGAAGCGTTGAGCAGATGCAAACCATCGTTATGCCACACAGCAATGCCCACATGACTGGTGTCTAAACCTTTTTTACGGGTGAGCATGGCTATGATGTCGCCATCGTGAATCGCAGAGCGAAGGAGCGGTGTGTTGAGAATACTGTCTTTGGGTATGTAAAAATAAGATTTTCCAGATACTTGTTTTTCCATCTCTCGAATGGCTTTCTTTACCTCTGGTCGGTGGTGCATCATGGGATATAAATGCGTATTTGATGTCATGAAATGCAGATTGACAAACTGTTTGGCAGTAAATGGCGGTTGGTTGACAGCTACCGGACGTACATAACCCATACGAACGTTGTCTACTATCCATTCTGTAAAGTAGTGTAGGCGTTTGCCATAAGACACTTCGCCGTTGTGATAACGAATCAGTCGCAGATAGGTACAAAAATTGGCAAAACGTGTTTGCTTGTTTTTGTGGCACAAGTACAGTGCTAATACGTTTTCAACGTAAGTGGTACAATCCAGTTCTCGGGTATTGATAATCAGTTTTTCGGTGCTATTTACCTCCAAAGTTTTTGCTACATAGGGAATGCCTTTCAGTAGTCGGGCAAAATATAACATCATGTTTTGGTTCTCTTTTTGTTGGGAACCTTGTTTCAACCATTGCTCAATTTTTATACTGTCATTAGGCTGATACTGAATATCTTGCGCCTTAACGGTTATACTAAAACTGAGAAGTAAAATATAAATAAATTGTCGTTTCATATTATTGTTTTTTATATCGTCCAAAGTTAAATCCTACATAAATATTGAGATTGCCAAACAGTGTGTTGCTGGTTAGCTGCTGCCTATTGAAGCGATAATAGTGAATAATAGCACTCGTGCCTGCATACCATTTCGTATTGTTCCACACCAATCCGAATCTTCCTAATGCATCAACATTTAATTTACTCACATGGTAAGCAGCTGACCATTTATTGTCTTGTTGAATATCACCATCGCTCTGTTTGTATCCTAAAGCTGCCGAGAGTGACGAGGCGAGTAGCCAATTATGAGCAAACACCCAATTGTAGCCATATCCAGCCGAGACAGAGAAGTCGGTATAACGATAGTCGCCAAAGACAACGTGTGGTTCATTCGTTGCAAGATGGTTCGAAGGAAACTGTATCTTTTCTTTAACCATTCGGTTGAGTTCGCCAATGTCAATGCTTGTTTGGTGTCGGGTGTAGCCAATGCCAGCCAAAAACGACCCCGCACTTTTGCGCTGCACCGTAGATTGACTGAATGCAGCAGGGTAGGAGAACCGCTTATTGTTAAAGATGTAATATAGGTTGAAGCCTTTAATGCTCGATTGAAATCCGTTGAGAGGCAAATCTTCTAAAGCTTTTGTGTCGGTGTGATGATTGATGAATAGGTTTCGTATGTAGTAATGGTTTCCCATTTTCCGATAAAACAAGTCGATACCTATTCGCGAGGAGTACAGGCTCAAGTCAATTTCGGTGCGGTCTTTATTCTCGTTAAAGTTTTTCAAATCAATGGTATAGCCCAAGAATATCCACTGATAGCCCACAAAGGGTCCCACCTTTACACTGGGCGATGGCGCCAAAGTAATGGTTTGTCCTTCGCTGTTCTCCAGTCGGTATTTTTCATAAGTATTGGTGTTTTGCAACATCATCGTGAATTTATAGTGTTGTGGTTCCACATAATTCGTATCCACAGCGGTAAAACTCTCTATGATTTTACCCGCTTGTTGTTTTATCTGCTGCCAAAAACCTTTGCGTTCAGGAATGGTATCTGCATTCAGCGATACCGATTGCATTATCAATAGTACTATAAACGAGACTTTGAAAACCTTCATTCTTTAACGGATTTCTATACTTATAATTTGCCTAAGATGCGATCCATCACCCAGTTGACAGGCGTTGCACTCACACAGGTGCAGGTACAGGCGCCAATGCCTTGTAAATCTTCGATAACAGATTTAATGATAGGCAGTTGGACATACGATGGATTTGGAACCGTGATATTGGTAATGCCTTCGGAGGTAATCAGTTGGATAGGGTCGTAATTATACACTGAAAAGGACAACGAACCCTTTACTCCTATCACATCTATTCTATCTTCTTTGGCACTTTGATGTCCCACAAAGCACCAAGAGCCACTGCCAGGGAGTCCGTTTTCAAAGCAAAAACAGGCACTAATCGTGTCTTCTGCATCATATAAGTGGGCACGATTGGCGACATATCCATGCGCACGAGTAATCACACCAAAATATTCTTGTAGCAGATCGAGCTGATGAGGTGCCAAATCATAGAAGTATCCTCCACCAGCAATGTCTGGATGCAAACGCCAAGGGCGATGCTGTCCGTCGTAGTGGTCCAAGTCACGAGGCGGAACCGAGAATCGAACTTGCACGTTGGTAATCGTACCAATGGTACCATTCTTTATAATATCCTTTACTTTTTGAAAGTAAGGTAGGTATCGACGATAATAAGCAACGAAACAAGGAATGCCCGTCTGTTCGCTCACTCGGTTGATGCGTGCGCAGTCTTCGTAGCTGGCAGCCAATGGCTTCTCTACGTAAACGGGCTTGCCTGCTTTCATTGCCATAATAGCATAAGTGGCGTGACTGGAAGGGGGAGTCGCAATATAGATGGCATTGATCTTCGGGTCGTTGATGAGTTGAAGTGCATCTGTATACCATTTTTTGATATGATGACGTTCGGCATAATCCCTTGCCTTATCCGCATTACGACTGTAAACCGCTTCCACGTGCGACCCTTCCACAGCATTAAATGCCGGTCCCGACTTGAGTTCGGTGACTTCTCCACATCCTATAAATCCCCAACTGATATGTATCATAAGTTAGCTGACGATAAAATTGATGACAAATAAAATACCTAAAACCACTAACGTGACGTTCAAATCACGCCAGCGACCAACGCACATCTTTAGAATAACATAACTGAGCATACCCAAACATATTCCATCGGCTATAGAATAGCATAACACCATGGTAATCATGGTAATAAAAGCAGGGAACGCTTCGCTCACATCATTGAGGTCTAACTTCTTTACCGAGTCTAACATTAGCACACCTACGAGTACCAACGCTCCACTGGTGGCAGCGCCGGGTATGAGAAGAAAGATAGGAGAGAGAAACAATGATAGCAGAAAGAGAAGTCCAACAAATGCCGATGTAACTCCACTTCGACCTCCTTCAGCAATGCCTGAAGCACTCTCTATATATGTCGTAATGGTGGAAGAACCCAACATAGCGCCACATGTTGTGCCAATGGCATCGCTCATCATTGCCTCCTTCACTCGAGGAATAGTTCCGTCATCCTGCACAATGCCCGTTTTTTCTGAAAGTCCAACAAGCGTTCCTATCGTATCAAATATGTTGACGATGAGCAAAGAGAAGACAACCAACAGTGTCTTGATGTTGAGTAGGTCGGTAAAATCGAATTGACAAAGGGTGGGGCGGATGTCTTGTGGAGCCGAAACTGGCAACCAACCTTCGGGCAGTATGGTGACACCTAAGGGGATGCCGATAAGCGTGGTTGCGATAATGCCATAAAAGAGTGAACCTTTCACATTGCGTGCCATTAGGATTCCGCTTAACAGAATGGCGATGATACCTAAGATGGATTCGTGTGTAAACGCTCCTAAACCCACAAAAGTGCCTTCCTTTGCCACGATGATACCTGCATTTTTCAGTCCTATAAAGGCGATGAACATGCCGATACCCGCTGAAATGGCGTAACGAAGATTCTTCGGAATGCTGTCTAAGATGAGCTCGCGAACGTTGAAGAAGGTAATGAGGATGAAGACAACACCTTCTATTAGCATAATAGCCAATGACTGTTGCCAGGTGTACCCCATGGCTTGACAAAGGGTGTAGGCGAAAAAAGCGTTGAGACCCATACTGGGAGCTTGCGCAAATGGCAACTTTGCCATGAAAGCCAATAGCAACGTAGAGATGGCTGCAGCCAATGCGGTGGCAGTGAACAATGCTCCTTTGTCCATGCCCGTACTTGAGAGGATGCTTGGATTGACAGCTAAGATATAACTCATGGTCAAGAAAGTGGTGGCTCCTGCTATGAGTTCGGTTCTCATCTTCATGGTCTTTGGATCGAATCCCAAAAAATTAGTAATCAACTTCATAATGATAATAGGTTATAAAATAATTATTTTTCATTGATTGATTCGTTGAGCCAATGATCTATCAGCTTACGTGCAATGGATAATTTCTCGGGTATTTGCGGAAGATTCTCTCTTGTGAACCAGCCGCCTTTGCTTAGTTCTGTGGCTTGCAGACTTAACTCTCCACTTTCATAGTCAGCTGTAAAACCAACCATCAAGCCTGATGGAAAAGGCCAGGGCTGCGAGCTGAAGTACTTGAGGTGATGAATGGTTAGCCCTGTCTCTTCTAAGACTTCACGATGAACAGCTTCCTCTAACGTTTCGCCTGTTTCTACAAATCCTGCTACCAGTCCGTAGAAGTCGGTTTTGAAGTTCTTGGCATGCACCAAAAGCACCTCATCACCTTTCTTAATCAATACAATCACGGCAGTTGCCAGTTGTGGCCAAACCTCTTTTCCACACTGTGTACAACGCTTGGAAATGTGAGTGTGCATCTGCATGGGGGCTCCACATACTCCACAATATTTGGTGTTGTAGTCCCAATACAACAGTTCTTGACATTTACCTGCCATTAAATAAAGGTCATGGGGAAGTTTATAAAAAGAAGCCCGAAGCCCACACATCTCGTATTTTGGGTTGTTGGCGATGGGGGAATCTATACGTAGCGCCTTGACAGGCGTGCCATCTGTTAAGGTTGTAATATCCATGATGTGCGTCCATGGCTTACAAGTCACAGGGCAAGTCTCTTCCAATGGAATGGTGTACTGTCCGTTTGGTAGTTTCTCAAGCAGTACATCGGTTTTACAAAATATAAAGTAATAAGCGTTCATTTTTCATTGTCATCGTCTCTCTTTGACTGTCCAAAGATGAGAGTCTTGTCGCGTTGAATGGCAGGTTGTGTCCATTTTTCAGGAACAAACTTCCAGTTATTGTTGGCTTGTGGGTCCATTTCGCCACTTTCCTCTATCCATTTCATGAGATAGTAACGCTGGTCGTGTTGGGTTTCAACAAGAATACGTTTTGGAATTTCGGCAAGTGGAATTCCTGCTCCACGTGTTAGGAGCTCTCCACCTCCATTGCCACGATAACTGTTCATCGCCACTTTGTACGTTTTATGAAGGACGAAAGGCTCACCATTGCTCATTTTTAAGATATTAACTTTGTCGCCATTGGGCTTTGTTACATCAACTTCGTAATCAATCCCAGCCGCACTGTCAAAATTAAATGCGAGGTTCTTAAACCCATAGCGTTGTTGATCGGCTTTGGCTCTATTATCTATGAGCATGATATGGTCTTCGGCTGACGTCATCGTATTGACCCACAAATCATAACTCATCTCCAAATAATTCTTGATTTCTTGCCCTGTCATTTTAAGTACATAGATTTGATTTTCGTATTTGTACAGATTGAATAAATCACTGACATATACAGGACCCGCTTTTATCTGTGCATCAAAGGCAAGGGGAGCGTTGAATGAAAGGTCGGCACCTGTCACTCTGAGCTGCAAATTGTGAATGAGATCGGTGAATGGAGCACTGCCAAAGTAACTGTCTCGACTATAAATGGTGCGTTTAAATGCCCCTATTTGTCGAGTAACAAAGGCTTTTACCGAGTCTATCTCACTTTGGAAGTGTTCTATATAAGCTTGGTTAATGGGCTGTTCACGAATGTCTACGAGTTTCCCTGATACTTGTTTGTTCAGTACACGTTTGTGATGCGTGGCTGAGGGAGCGGAGTTGTCGAGCGTTATCTCAATTTCTGCATCTGCAACCATGCGCGCATTGTTGGCAGGATTGAGACAGACGACCTTTTTCCCTTCCACATTTTCAATGACGCTGCTATGTGCCGTGTGGTCATGTCCAAAGAGAATGAGGTCAAACCCTGCTACTTCTTTGGCAATGCGCAATGACGCATTCTCTTCGTAAGTATCGGTGATGATGCCTCCCTCTTTTCCCGAATGGAACAAACCAATGATAATATCGGGCTTTTCGTTCTTCTTTAATTCTGCTATCCAATATCGAGCGGACTCCACCATTGAATCAAATCGCAGATTACTCCATAATTTTTCATTCAACCAGTTGGGTATTGCAGGCGTGAGAAGGCCAAGAATAGCAACCTTTACTCCTTCTCTTTCTATAATGGTGTATGGATGCAGATAAGGCTTCCCCGTACGTGTATCAATGACATTAGCTCCAAGTATGGGACATTTCACTTCACTTATCCATTTGTCGTACACATTGTGACCAGTCTCAATATCATGGTTTCCAACTGTTTGTGCATCGTATTTCATGTAGTTAATGACCGAGGCAGCCACATTTGGCAAAGCAGATTTCACATAATTATAATAATAGCATGTGGGCTGTCCTTGGAGAATATCACCGTTGTCGAGCAAAAGTAGATTTTTTCCATAGTGAGTTCTTAACGAATCGACGTATGAGATAACACGCGCCATACTGCCACTCTTCGGTTTTCGATTGATGAAATCGTAGGGAAAGAAACAGCCATGCACGTCACTGGTTTGAATAACACGCAGGTGTATTGTTTTATGATTTGCCATGCTCATCGTACTCATACAGAGGGCGATGATGCACCCCGTAATGATTTTCTTCATGATTATTGATTTATCTTGCAAAGTTAGCAAAAAATTGAGGAACAAAAAAAGATAGCGAAGCTTTTGTCTATAACCCAGCTAACTTATGAGATTGTATCGCTTGCAGGCATTCCCTCTTGGCTTGTCTCTCTGTAGAAAATCTACAAAAAGTGGTAGTTGCTTGAACAATTGCAAAAAAAATGCTCTCACAAGGAGAGCATTTTTAATTGATTTATGCATCTAAGTGAAGGCTTTTCTTGATGGCTTTCACTTTTTGGTCGGCTTCAGCGTCACATTGATTATAATCGGCGGCACTCTTCATTGTGCCTTTCACTTCGAGATAGAACTTAATCTTTGGCTCTGTGCCTGAAGGTCTAACGCTTACCTTGGTATCATCATCGCAGAACCACTGTAGCACATTGCTGGTATCTGGCATGTCCAATTTAGTAATGTGATTATTGATATCTCTTGCTTCCAAAGTCTGATAGTCTTTCCAAAGAACTACTTTCGAGCCACCCAATTCTTTAGGTGGGTTACTTCTGAATTGCTCCATCATGGCTTTGATTTCATCTGCACCCGTCTTTCCGGGACGCACCACGTTGATAGTTGTTTCTTTAGAAAAGCCATATTCCAAATAGATATCCATCAAGAGGTCATAAAGTGTCTTGCCGTGGTCTTTGGCATAAGCACAGATTTCAGCCAATAAGCACATTGCACTTACAGCATCTTTATCGCGTACAAAGTCCGCAGCCATAAATCCATAGCTTTCTTCACCACCCCCAATATATTTCTTTTTTCCTTCTGCAATGCGAATTTCACGAGCAATCCACTTAAACCCAGTATAGCAATCACACATTTCTATATGATTTTTTTCTGCTACTTTCTTTATCACTTCTGTGGTGACAATCGTTTTAACAATGAAGTCAGTTGGTTTGAGTAGACCCATATTCTTGCGATTGGTGATGATATAATACAAGAAGATGAGGCAGGTTTGATTACCGTTAATGAGTATCCATTCGCCTTTGTCGTTCTTGCATGCCATTCCAACACGGTCGGCATCGGGGTCGCTTGCCATTACAATGTCTGCATCCAACGCTTTTGCGTCACGCAAAGCCAAGGTCAAAGCCTCTCCATTTTCGGGGTTGGGCGATACCACTGTAGGGAAATTGCCGTCTTTTACCATTTGTTCTTTCACGCAGTGTACATTGTCAAATCCCCAATACTTCAGCGAACGAGGAATCATAGTCATACCAGTACCGTGCAAAGGAGTGTAGACAATCTTTAAGTCGTGTTGGCGTTTGATGACTTCAGGGTCAATACTTACAGTTTTTACAGCATCCAAATAGGCTTGATCTATATCTTCGCCAATGATTTGGATAAGTGCTTTATTTCCTTGAAACTTAACGTCTTCAACGTTCACCTTATTCACTTCTTCGATAATTCCCATATCGTGAGGTGCCAATACCTGTGCACCGTCTTCCCAATAGGCTTTATAGCCGTTGTATTCTTTAGGGTTGTGGCTGGCTGTGATATTAACACCGCCTTGGCAACCTAAGTGACGAATGGCGAAAGAACACTCTGGGGTAGGGCGCATTTCATCGAACAGATAAGCCTTGATGCCGTTGGCAGAAAAGATGTCTGCAACAGTTTCTGCAAATTTCCTACTGTTATTGCGGCAATCATGACATACCACTACAGCGATGTCTGCACGGTCTTTGAAGTTTTTCTTAAGATAATTTGCAAATCCTTGTGTCGCCATACCTACTGTGTAGATATTCATACGGTTGCTGCCTGCGCCCATAATGCCACGCAATCCACCAGTTCCAAACTCTAAATCTTTATAGAAAGATTCTATCAACTCTGTTTTATCCTCGGCTTCCAGTTGAGCTTTCACTTCGCGTTGAGTTTCTTCGTCAAAGGCAGGAGATAACCATTGTTTTGCTTTTGCCTCGCATTGAGCAATTAGTTCTGTGTTGTTTGCCATATTATTTTCTTTTTAATTGTTACTTTTAAGAGCAAAGATAATAATTAAAAACGAGAAATTTAGAACCTTAGGGATATTTTTTGTACTTTTGCAACATTATGGCAATTTAGAAAGTTTCTTTCAACTTTATTTGCTTAAATAGATATAACTCATGTTTTACAAAGGAATTATTATTGCGGTCTCTACCTTTTTAATTATAGGTGTTTTTCATCCAATCGTCATCAAGACAGAATATCGATGGGGAACGCGCCCATGGTTGATATTCTTATTGTTAGGTATTGCCTTCATTGTAGCCTCGCTTTTTATAGAAGAAGTGTTGTGGTCGTCATTGTTGGGCGTATTAGGAGCATCTTCGTTGTGGACCATTGGTGAACTCTTTGAGCAAAAGAAGCGGGTAGAGAAGGGGTGGTTTCCGATGAACCCAAAGCGCAAAAACGAATATCAACCTATTCAATCGACGAAAGAGTAACGACTGCAAGATCTCTTAATAGTTAAAACAAGCGCTTTCGGTGCTGGATATTGCACTGGCAGAAATAATCTTGAGAGGGTATGAAAGTAGAATTGTTGCTGATTGGTAAAACCGTGAATCGACATTTTGTGGCTGGCATAGAAGACTATGTGAGCAGGATTAATCATTACCTGCCATTGACAGTGACGGTAATTCCAGAACTGAAAAATAACAAAAAGATGACCGAAAGCCAGCAAAAAACGATTGAAGGACAGCTGATTCTAAAAAAGATAATGCCTTCAGATACCGTTGTCCTGCTTGATGAACATGGGAAAGAATTGAGAAGTGTTGAACTGGCAGCATGGTTGGAGAAAAAGCAGAGCACCACTCGTAAAATAGTCTTTGTCATCGGAGGACCGTATGGATTTGCGCCAGAGGTATATGAGCGAGCTGATGAGCAATTGTCATTGTCCCGTTTGACATTCTCACATCAAATGGTAAGACTTATTTTCACGGAACAACTTTATAGGGCTTGTACTATTATAAAAGGTGAACCTTATCACCACGAATAATAGACAAGCGCCAAGAGGAATATCAAAAAGTCATGAACCCCAACGCTTTTAGGCGGTTCTAATGACCGTTATCATTGCGAAGAAGTTTGTTCTTCCATAAGAAACCAAACGAACACCAACATGTTCTGATACATCTCAAGCCACTTATACTGTGGTAATTTTTTGCAACCTGTTATACGTCAATGGGCTTCTGCATCAATGCCAAGACAGCTATCCATAGACAGCACCTATCCCAATTCGGACAATTCGAGCCAGCGCATACTCTTATCATCGAGTTCTTTCTTTAGCTTGGGCAGCAAAATACTCTTGTCTGTAAGCTCTTCAATGGATAAGTTACCGCTGCATAATTCAGCTTCCAAGCTGCTTATTTCTGTCTCTAATTTTGCAATTTCGCTTTCCAAAGTTTCAAATTCACGCTTCTCTTTGTAAGACATCTTCTTTTTCTCATCACTCCGATAGCTCTTGACAGGTGTCTTCTCTCTTTTCTCCTCCTTGCTTGTGTCAGCGGGTTGTAAGCTGTCCCACTCTCTAAACTGGGTGTAATTTCCTGGAAAATCTTGTATCTCTCCTTCGCCTTTGAATACTAATATGTGGTCTACCACTTTGTCCATGAAATACCTGTCGTGGCTAATGATGATAACACAACCTGGAAAGTCCTGAAGATATTCTTCCAAAATTTGCAAAGTTGGTATGTCCAAGTCATTTGTTGGCTCATCGAGTATTAAGAAGTTGGGGTTTTGCATCAATACCGTACACAAGTACAATTTCCTCAATTCGCCTCCACTCAGTTTGTAAACATAGCTGTGTTGCTGCTCTGGAGTGAAGAGGAAATATTGAAGAAATTGCGTTGCACTCATCGTTTTTCCGCCTCCGAGACGAATGTGATCGGCAATATCTGTCACCACATCAATTACTTTTTGCTGTTGGTCAAAAGCCAAACCCTCCTGTGAAAAATAACCAAAGCGGACGGTTTCTCCGATGTCGAATTTACCAGAGTCGGGTTCTACAAGCCCCATAAGCATCTTGATGAAGGTCGTTTTGCCTGTTCCATTGTTGCCAATGATGCCGAGTTTCTCGAATCTTGAGAAGTTATAATAAAAGTCTTTCAAGATAATCTTGCTGTCGTAGGCTTTCGACACATATTGACACTCAAAGATTTTAGAACCGATATAGACATTATTTGCTTTAAGTCTTAGCTGTCTTTCTTCCACTTTTTGCTTGGCTTTCCGTTCTAATTCATAGAAAGCCTCTTCCCTATATTTGGCTTTATGCCCTCTGGCTTGTGGCATGCGGCGCATCCATTCTAACTCTGTGCGATACAGATTGTTGGCTCGCATCACTTCACTGCGCATCTGGTCCATGCGCTCTTGCCTTTTCTCCAAATAATAACTGTAGTTGCCTCGATAGGTAAACATCTGCTGTTGGTCTAACTCCAAAATGCAATTACATACCCTATCCAAGAAGAATCGGTCGTGAGTAACCATGAGCAACGTTTTGTTTCCACGCGATAAATAGCCTTCTAACCATTCTACCATCTGTAAATCTAAATGGTTGGTAGGCTCATCCAAGATGAAAAAGTCTGGTTCGGTTATCAAAACATTTGCCAATGCCACACGTTTTTGTTGACCTCCGCTGAGCTGTCCCATGGGTTGTTCCAAATCATCTATTCTGAGTTGCGTCAAAATTTGTTTGGCTTTTAGCACCTTCTCAGGTACTCCCTCATGATTGAAACAGGCATCAAGGACAGATTCTGTGGGGTCAAAAACAGATTTTTGCTGAAGGTATCCTATCTTCAAATCATTCTTGAAGATAATGCTTCCTTCGTCTTTCCCTTCCTTGCCTGTGATTACGGAGAGCAAAGTAGACTTTCCTGTGCCATTTTTTGCTATTAAACCAATGCGTTGCCCTTCGGCTACCGAGAAAGATATTTGATGGAACAGCAGCAAATCTCCAAACGATTTGGTCAGGTTCTGCACGTCCAAATAGGGTATTTGTGTCGCCATTCTTATCTTAATGATTGATTGATTTCATCGATATAATCGAGCAATTCTTGGCGTCCTGTCTTCTTTTCAGAACTCGTGATAAAGTACTTGGGCAGCTCTTCCCATACATCTTTGAGTTGTCCCATCCATTTGTCGACATTCGTTTTTGCTTTCACGGTGCCTAATTTATCTGCTTTAGTGAAAACAATCGTAAATGGAATTTCATTTAAGCCAAGCCAGTCAATGAACTCACGGTCAATCTTTTGCTGCTCGTGTCTAACATCTATGAGTACAAAAACATTCACCAATTGTTCCCTATGTAAAAGATAAGTGGTGATGAGCTTTTGTATTTCTTCCTGCACTTTCTTTGAGCGTTTGGCATAACCGTAGCCAGGCAAATCTACTAAATACCAATCGTTGTTGATCAGAAAATGATTGATGAGTAGCGTCTTTCCCGGAGTCGATGAAGTCTTTGCAAGTCCCTGATGATTGCATAACATGTTGATTAAACTTGATTTACCCACGTTTGACCGACCGATGAATGCGTATTCTATTCGTTGGTCGGTGGGACATTTCCCGAGATTTGGTGAAGACAAGACAAATTTTGCTTGAGTGATATCCATAAAATGAAGTATATTTGTTGCAAATTAAATAATGTATATTCTAAAAAGTAAATCTATTCAGCTTTCTGTGCACATATTTCGTGCGTTTTCTTACGTCACGATGAATGAGTTTTATTTTCTCTACAAAAATACAAAAATATACTGATTATTGTGCTTCATTTGATGACTTCCTTCTTGCTTCAATGAGGTGGTTTTATTAACCCATTATAATAAGGGGCTTATCTCCATGACTTAATGCCCTTATCTACATGACTTAACGCCCTTAAGTCATTGAGTTAATCTTACCGCTGTAACGTGTTTGTAATCAATTATTTGCGAACATCAAAAAGTACAAAATTTCATTTTTTTGCATCACCTTTTTGGAAAGAAAGCAACACACAAATATGTAGGGTTCAAAAAAATATAGTACTTTTGCGATTATGAATAAATTTTGGTGCTTTTTACTCTTTTCGCTTAGCTGCATCTCATTGGCAGCTCAAGACTCTTTGCATGTTGTTCGTGTCAATGCTCAACGCAGTTTTCCACATGAAATTCCAGCTGGGAATTACAGTGGTATTACCTATTTAGGCAACGACTTGTATGCCGTAGTAAGTGACAAGTCGCCAAATGACGGCTTTTTCATTTTTAAGATTAGCCTTGATTCCATTACAGGAGAGGTGTTGCGAGTAGAAAATCTCGGCTTTCGCGGGGATAGGGAGCAAGCAGGAGACTTAGAAGCGATTGCGTATGTACCGACAACGAAAAAGCTTTATATTTCGAGAGAAACCGACAATACCATTCGGGAATATACCTTGGACGGAAAACTGAGCGATAGAAAAATTTTGGTTCCGCCAATTTATCAACGAGCCAGAGGGAACTATGGGCTTGAATCTTTGAACTTTAATCCCACGACACAGATGTTTTGGACCTGTAATGAAGGTACGCTGAAGGGGGATGGGGAGCAGGCTACGGCTACCAATCAAGTAAAAAACCGACTGCGCTTACAATCTTTCTCTGCCGATTTTACGCCTTTGCATCAGTACGCTTATCAGATGGAGATACCCGAGGCAGACAAGCGTGCCTATCTCTATGGAATGGGAGTGGTAGAGGTAACAGGTCTTGATGATGGCAGCGTGCTGGTCATGGAACGCGAGTTTTACACACCAACTAAAAAAATGGGGGCATTCGTCAATAATAAGTTATTTCGAGTAATGCCACAAGTAGCATTTGCCATTGATAACAATGACTCGCTAACGGCAGATAGTCCCTATTTACAGAAGCAATTGGTAGCCAGCTGGCGTACCACCTTAAAGTTGTTTCATCATCAAATTGCCAATTTTGAAGGTATGTGTTTAGGTCCTCAATTAGCTGACGGCTCACAGGTCTTAGTATTTGTTTCTGATTCTCAAAACCAAGCTGGTGGTGTCATGAAAGACTGGTTCAAGACATTGGTATTCAAGATGTCAAGTGAGAAGTAGGTAAGAAATAATTGTTTGGAAAACGATTCTGCTTGGATATAAAACAAAAATCACAATCCTATCTGTAAAGAAAAGACTGTGATTTCGTCATCTTAGAGGTACCTGGCAGAGTCGAACTGCCCTACACGGTTTTGCAGACCGTTACCTAACCGATCGGCCAAGGTACCATTGTTAGATTTTTGCGAGTGCAAAGATAAGATAATTTATTGTTACTGCCAAACATTTATGTCACTTTTTCTGAAAGCATTGAGGTTTTTCATGTTTGGTAGCTTGTTTCTTTAGAATCTGGTCATGGAGTTCACAGCCCTTGCATCCATAGCATCTGTCTTTGCTGTTACGCAGCGCTAAATAGATGCGACGACAGGCATAACCCAATGCCAAAAGTATGATGATGAATATGACGATGTACTGTAGAACGTCCATGATTTTGCGTTTTTACTTGAAGAAGAATTCTTACCATATACTGATGATGCGAATACATACACCAGCTATGGTAAGAATTTCTATGAATAGGGTAGTGGAATTGTGCTACCTACGACCGTTAGTAAGCAAAGAGTGGGAAACTCTTCATGGTCTCATTAACCTTATTTCTTACTTTTTCAATCACTGCTTGATCTTCAGGAGCATTCAACACTTCCTCAATAAGTTCAGCAACAAGTAGCATGATGTCCTCTTTAGCGCCACGTGTGGTCATTGCAGCAGTTCCTAAACGGATACCGCTGGTTTGGAATGCGGAGCGTGTGTCAAATGGTACCATGTTCTTATTCACTGTGATATCAGCAGAAACGAGAGCATTTTCAGCCACTTTTCCTGTGAGGTCTGGGTATTTCTGGCGCAAGTCAACCAACATAGAGTGATTGTCTGTACCACCGCTGACAATGGTAAATCCACGCTCTATCAAAGCAGAAGCCAAGACACTGGCATTCTTTTTAACTTGTTGTGCGTATTCTTTCCATTCTGGTCTCAAGTTCTCACCGAAGCCAACAGCCTTAGCTGCAATGACATGTTCAAGCGGTCCGCCTTGTATTCCTGGGAACACAGCACTGTTGAGCAATTGAGACATCATCTTGAGTTGACCCTTTTTGGTGGTCTTGCCCCATGGATTTTCAAAGTCTTTTCCCATTAAAATAATACCTCCACGTGGTCCACGAAGAGTCTTGTGGGTGGTACTGGTGACGATATGCGCATATTTTACGGGATTATCCAACAAACCAGCAGCTATCAAACCAGCTGGGTGAGCCATATCGACCATAAAGATGGCACCTACTTCGTCAGCGATTTGGCGCATACGTTTGTAGTCCCATTCGCGACTGTAAGCAGAACCTCCACCGACAATTAGTTTGGGTTTGTGCTCACGTGCCAATTGCTCCATCTCATCATAGTCTACACGTCCAGTTTCTTTAGAAAGATTGTAACCAATGGGGTGATATAATATACCAGAGGTGTTGACACTACTTCCATGTGACAGGTGCCCACCGTGATCCAAATTTAATCCCATGAAAGTATCACCGGGATTTAATACAGCCAGGAAAACAGCGGCATTTGCCTGTGCTCCAGAGTGAGGTTGTACATTTGCAAACTCTGCTCCAAAAAGTTTCTTTACCCGATCTATGGCAATGTTTTCAACTTCGTCTACTACCTGACAGCCTCCATAATAGCGCTTAGCAGGTAATCCTTCAGCATACTTGTTGGTCAGATACGACCCCATAGCTTGCATTACTTCGTCACTTACAAAATTCTCTGAAGCGATAAGCTCCATTCCTTTGAGCTGACGCTGATGTTCTTTCTCAATGAGATCAAAGATTTTCACATCTTTTTCCATGTGTTTTTTAGTTTTAAAGGTTGATATTAAATAAAATTAGAATTTAGATAGTTTGAATCTTATTGTATGTCTATCTCTTTTGTAGAGGGTGTGATGAAGAGCGGTATTGTGTATCTTCTAACACAGTTCTACTTTGTTGATATCTTGTTCTTTATCGCAGTAATGGCATTTTAGTAGTCCGTTTTCCTTGTCTACAAAATGGAACACCGTTTCCATTGGCTCGTTGTTAGTGATACATTTGGGGTTGTTACATTTTACAATACCACGCAGTTCATCGGGTGTTTCTACCGTTTTCTTTTCTACTACCTCGTAATCTTTAATGATATTGAGCACTATTTTGGGAGCAACGACCGACAGTCTGCTGATTTCTTCATCAGAGAAAAATTTATTGGAAACCTTGATAATTCCTTTTTTACCCACTTTTTTAGATACGAAATTGTTGCCAATCGTAACGGGAGTGTTAAGAGATTGAAGCTCTAACAAGTTCATAACTTGGTATGTTTTATCTGCTGGAATATGGTCAATTACCGTTCCATTTTCGATGGCAGCTACCAAACGTTCTTTTTTGTTCATTTTCTCACGATTTATAAATTCACCGATATTACTCGATAATGGTTTTATCTTTTTTGATATCTTCAAGGGTAATGCCTAAACAATAACAGAAGATAGCCTCACGCGCAAAGAGTCCATTTTTTGCTTGTTGGATGTAATAAGCGTGCGGATTATCGTCCACGTCATACGCAATCTCATTGACACGAGGTAATGGATGCAAGATTCGCATGTTCTCTTTAACGTTGCAAAGCATGTCATTGCGCAAAATATAAACATTCTTTACACGCTCATATTCCATTAGGTCTGAAAAACGTTCCTTCTGCACACGAGTCATGTAGAGGATATCTGCATCGGCTAAGACTTTTTCATTGAAGACAGTGTGTTCTTGAAATTTAATTCCATATTCCTTGCAATATATCTTATACTCCATTGGCATCGACAATTCTTTGGGCGCAATGAAATGAAACGTAGGATTGAAGTGACGCATCGCCATGATAAGTGAATGTACTGTGCGCCCATATTTCAAATCTCCAACCAAATAAATATTTAGGTTTTCGAGCGTTCCCTGTGTCTTATAAATGGAATACACGTCAAGTAAGCATTGAGAAGGGTGCATATGAGCACCATCGCCTGCATTGATAATGGGAACAGGGGCTATCTCGCTGGCATATTGTGCTGCACCTTCTATGTAATGACGCATGGCAATAACATCAGCATAATTCGATACCATTAGGATGGTGTCTTTGAGAGTTTCGCCTTTTGCCACGCTGGAAGCTTTGGCATCTGAAAAACCTATGACTCTGGCACCTAATCGATTGGCTGCCGTTTCAAAGCTAAGACGCGTACGAGTAGACGGCTCATAGAACAGTGTTGCAACGACTTTGCCCTTAAGAAGTTCACGGTTTGGATGTTTCTCAAATTCCTCTGCCATAGAGAGAAGATACATCAAATCGTCTTTACTAAGATTGGCTATTGTTATAAAATGATGTTTTTGCATTTTTTATCCTACTTAATGTTCTCATTAGAATTGTCTGCTAAGGTAG
Source organism: Hoylesella timonensis 4401737 = DSM 22865 = JCM 15640 (assembly GCF_000455445.1). Taxonomy (GTDB): domain Bacteria; phylum Bacteroidota; class Bacteroidia; order Bacteroidales; family Bacteroidaceae; genus Prevotella; species Prevotella timonensis. The sequence continues at coordinate 481,995 of NZ_HG417090.1, forward strand.
TTATTAATTTTTATTTTTACGAGTTAATTCAAAGAAAAATTGTATTTTTGCATCAAATAATAAAGAAACTTTTGCAGAGTCGAAAAGACAAAGTTGCAATGAAGCATACCGAAAATGAAGTAAGAATGTTTCATTATACAAGTAAATATAATGATGAACCTTAGGTGCTTTGTTCACTCTCTTTACAGACGAACACCACGGAAAAACTCATTTATATTATTTGCAAAATACGAATACGTTCACGATAAGTTATGAGAAAGGTTTTCATTCATGTGCTTTGGAGGATATTAATTGTTGTATCAATCCTGTTAGTTTTGGCTTTTACTGCCATTTGGAAAGGATGGATAGGATATATGCCCGATGTAGAAGATTTACAAAATCCGATTAGTAGGTTTGCTACACAAGTATATTCTGCAGACGGAAAGGTGCTTGGAACATGGAATTTCAATAAGGAAAATCGAATCGTCATACCATATTCTAAAATATCTCCACACTTGGTACATGCTTTAGTAGCCACAGAAGATGAGCGTTTCTATGAACATTCTGGGATTGACTTTATTGCTTTGGGGCGCGCCATCGTTAAGAGAGGTATTTTACGACAAGAAAATGCTGGTGGTGGCTCTACCATTACACAGCAATTGGCAAAGCAATTATATTCTGAAACCGCCCACAGTACGCTGGAAAGAGTCTTGCAAAAGCCCATCGAGTGGGTGATTGCTGTGAAGTTAGAGCGAAATTATACGAAGGAAGAAATCATCGCCTTGTATCTTAATTATTTTGATTTTTTACACAATGCCGTAGGTATCAAAACTGCATCTAACACCTATTTTAATAAAGAGCCCAAAGATTTGACCATCAATGAGGCGGCAACTTTGATAGGTTTATGCAAGAATCCTTCGCTCTTTAATCCTGTGAGATATCCTCAACGGTGTACGGAGCGACGGAATGTCGTGTTGAGTCAGATGCAAAAAGCGGGTTATTTGTCAAAGGCAGAATATCATCAACATGCCGATGAAAAATTGGTATTAGACTTTCATCGCATCGATCATAAGGACGGATCTGCCACATATTTCCGAGAATTTCTGCGTCAATACATGATGGCAACGCATCCTCAGCGTTCCGATTATCCTTCTTGGAATCAAAATCAGTATGTCTTCGATTCTATTGCATGGGTGTCCGACCCGCTGTATGGATGGTGTAATAAGAACTTTAAGAAAGACGGTAAGCCCTATAATGTCTATACAGACGGCTTAAAAGTCTTTACAACGATCGACTCAAGAATGCAACGTTATGCTGAAGATGCTGTGTATAATCATGTTGTGAAGTTCTTACAACCTGCCTTTACAAAAGAAAATTCTAAAAAAGCAAATGCACCTTTTACAAGTGCACTGACGCAGAAGGAGATAAGAGCGATACTTAATAGATCGATGAGAGGTAGTGAGCGTTACCGTGTCATGAAGGCTTCAGGAGCTACGGATGCAGAGATTCAAAAAGCATTTAGAACGCCTGTAGATATGAGTATCTTTACATTTCATGGGGATGTAGATACAACGATGACTCCTATGGATTCCATTCGATACTACAAATCGTTCTTGCGAGCTGGATTCATGAGTATGGAACCGCAAACGGGGCATGTGAAAGCGTATGTCGGTGGACTTGACTATAATCATTTTATGTATGACATGGTGATGAGTGGGCGACGCCAAGTAGGCTCTACCATTAAGCCTTTCTTGTATTCATTAGCCATGGAAAACGGTTTTTCTCCTTGTGACCAAGCGCCGAATGTACAACGAACATACATTGTAGCAGGTAAACCTTGGACGCCAAGGAATGCCAGTCGACGACGTTATGGACAGATGGTTACGTTGAAATGGGGATTGGCTAACTCAAATAACTGGATTTCTGCCTACCTGATGAGCAGATTAAATCCACAGCAATTTGTTTGTATGTTGAACGATTTTGGAATCAAAAACCCAGATATCCATCCATCTATGGCGCTTTGTTTAGGACCATGTGAGGTCTCTGTTGCCGAGATGGTGAGTGCCTATTCAGCGTTTGCAAACCATGGTATCCGTACTGCACCCATGTTTGTTTCAAAGATTGAGGATAATGAAGGAAATGTCATTGCTACTTTTCAACCACGTATGAATGAGGTGATTAGTGAGGAAAGTGCCAATAAGATGCTTGTTCTTCTGCAGGCTGTTGTTGAAGGTGGTACGGCTGGACGTTTGCGATTCAAATACCACATTGATGGTGAAATAGGAGCGAAGACAGGTACTACCAATCGAAATTCGGATGCTTGGTTTATGGGCTTCACGCCACAGTTAGTGAGTGGCTGTTGGGTAGGAGGTGAAGACCGTGATATCCACTTTGATTCTATGCGCATGGGACAAGGTGCCACGATGGCATTGCCTATTTGGGCGTATTACATGAAACGCATTTATCGTGATAAGTCGCTTGGTTATCGGGCAGATGCGTCCTTCGGTCTACCAGAAGGATACAATCCATGTCATCAAGACGATGCAAATATGGATGAGTTTGGTATAGACGAAGTCTTTGAGTAGAACATCTCATTTATCCTTTGTATTGACTTAATGAGGTCTGAAATTCAGTCATGAACAGCAGTTATAGATAACTTATCCTGCACTAACAACCCTCGTGTGGTAGTTGCTTTTCAGCGTAAAGGACACAAAAAAAGTCAATATGAAAACTTCCATATTGACTTTTTTTGTATCAGAATAAAAGAATTTTGTCTTATGCTTCAGCAGGAGTTTCTTCTGTTTCTGTAGCTGGTGCTTCTTCAGAAGTTTCTTGAGCTCCTTCTTCAGCAGCATTAGCAGCTTCTTCTTCAGCTTTTGCAGCTTCTTCTTCAGCCTTTGCAGCAGCCTTTTTCTCTGCTACCTTCTTTGCTATTTCAGCATTAATCTTCTTCTCTTCTTCAAGTTCTTTTGCAATTGCATCCTTTTTAGCTTGAGCCTCATTGGCAGCACAAGCTTGTAAGCCTTTCACTTTGTCTTGCTTCCAAGCATCGAATTTGCTTTGCATTGCAGCTTCATCAAAGGCTCCCTTCTTTACACCTCCACGCAAGTGTTTCATTAAATAAACACCTTCACGTTTCAAGATGTTACGAACAGTGTCGGTTGGTTGTGCACCAACTTCTAACCAATAGAGCGCTCTGTCGAAATTCAAATCTACAGCTGCTGGATTCGTATTAGGATTATACGTTCCAATCTTTTCAGTAAATTTACCATCACGTGGTGCTCTTGCGTCAGCGATAATGATGCTATAAAAAGCATAACCCTTACGACCTCCGCGTTGCAATCTGATTTTTGTTGCCATTTTTTGTATTATTTAAATAGGTTTGAATTAATACTCCCATCTCGTGGAAGTGCTTGCAAAGGTACGATAAAAAGCTAAGTCATCGAAATTGCACGATTAAGAACTTTTGAGTATTAACCTACATTAACGTTTCTTGACTTGTATTTCTATACTTAGGGCAGGATATTTACATCACACCCTCGTCACGCAGGCGTTCTTGCCATTTCCATGCAGAGGCTAAAACTTCCTCGATAGGGGTGTCCGCCTTCCATTCCAAGACTTTGTTTGCCTTGTCTACGTTCCCCCAAACTTTCTCTATATCGCCCTCTCGGCGTGGTCCATACTTCCAATTAAGTTTTACACCAGTGGCTTTCTCAAACCCTTTGACAATCTCTAATGTAGACTCACCATGCCCCGTACCAATATTGAAAATCTCAAGAGGACTTGTCTCTTTCTCCAGTACACGCTTCATAGCAGCTACATGTGCCTTTGCTAAGTCTACGACATAAATATAATCTCGGATGCAAGTTCCATCGGGGGTGTCATAATCGTTCCCAAAGATAGTGAGTTCCTTGCGAATGCCCATGGCTGTTTGTGTTACGTAAGGTATCAAATTGTTGGGTACTCCATTAGGGAGTTCTCCGATGTTGGCAGATGGATGTGCACCAATAGGGTTGAAGTATCTCAAGATAATACTCTTCAACTTCGCCCCACTATGTATGTAATCTTGGATAATTTCTTCGTTGATTTGCTTGGTATTACCATACGGAGACAATGCTTTTTGGATGGGAGCCTCTTCGGTAACAGGCAGATTTTCAGCCGTTGGTTGTCCATAGACGGTACAACTACTTGAGAAGATGATGCCTTTGACATGATATTTGGGCATCAACTCCAATAAATTAAGTAACGAGGTGATGTTGTTTCTGTAATACAGCAAAGGTTTCTCCACGCTTTCGCCCACTGCCTTTGATGCTGCGAAATGGATGATACCTGCAATATCGTTATACTTCTTGAACACAGCTTCTGTGTCTTCAAAATTGCATAAGTCAATTTGTTCAAAGTGTGGACGTATTCCAGTTATCTTCTCAATGCCATCAAGAACTTCAATCTTGGAGTTCGATAGATTATCGACAATTACAACGTTGTATCCAGCTTGTTGTAACTCCACGGTGGTGTGTGAACCTATAAAACCCGTTCCACCCGTAACAAGAATTGTCTGTTTCGTTTCCATGTCTATTTTTTTAAGTTAAAAATATTTCTTGTTGCAAAGTTACATATTTTATTCGATTGATGCCACGAATTTACCTTAAAATGCCTATCGATGAGAGGTTGCAAAGTCAAGATTAAATGCAAGAAACGTTAAATGCCGTTGACGGTATTCAATTATTCATTTTATATTCATCTATTTTACTGGATAGGGGAGGGAGAAATATAGATGAATCGGAGGAGTGTGCGCAACCTTCGTACGACAGTTTTGATACAACAAGATTTATTGGAGCAATATGTTTCTGAATTGAAACATTGACTTAACCCGCTTATCTACATGGGTTAACAGTGTTATCTACATGAGTTAAGGGTGTTATCTACATGAGTTAAGGGTGTTATCTACATGGGTT
>NZ_HG417090.1:488319-517640 GCF_000455445.1 Hoylesella timonensis 4401737 = DSM 22865 = JCM 15640
TTAAGTCAATATTCTAACTTGAAAAGACGACTTTTTGGGTAAAATCAGCCCATTTTTGTCTGTCGTTTGTCTATTGATTTTTTCTATTTTGCAGATTTTCAATAGTCGTTTTTTGGTAAAATGATAAGACAAAAAGCCTCTACTGTCTTACCAAGAATGATAAGAAAGCAAGCAAGAAATGGTAGGCAGATTGTTATAAAATTACCTCAGAGAATTTCTTTTCACCATAAAGATACCCAAGCGATGAGTGTGGTTGTATCGATCCAACGAGCGTAGGGTGTACATCCCTTCGGGGAGCGTAGAGATATCCGCATATTTCCCTTGGTAGACACGGGTGGTAATCATCGTTCCTTGCAATGATTCTATGAGTACAAAAGTGGCATCCAATGTCTGTCCTTTTGCTGGGAGTTCCACGTGTTTGCCATCACAATAAAGTAGTCGCGTGGTAGCCCTTACGCTTGCATCGTTGCCTTTGTGCGATTGTATGGCATCACTTTCGTTGCCGTATCTATCCATAGCGGTGACCGCATAAGCCAGTGCTGTCGCCTTGGGCAGTTGTAGGGTAGTGCTTTGAACACGAGTAGCAATAAGGTTACGGGCATCGTGAATATCCACAGGAACCTGTCGGCTGGCATAAATGTTATAGACAAGATAAGGCGCATTGCTTCGATCTTTGGCACCAGCCCACGATAAGGTAGCTGTCTTTTCGTCCCACTTCAGTTGTGTGGGAGGTAGCGGAGGGGTGGCATATTGCCATGTCATTGCAGGAATGAGGGCAGGATAGCGACAAAAATCGTTGGATGCAAAATCGTATATTCCTTTCACGTTATCGGTTAAAAACTTGCCTCGGAAGTAAGCATGCCCCATGCCATACTGCCTTATCACTTGCATTTCTTGACTAATGACTTGTAAGGGCCAGTTGCGTTCGGTGGGAGACATGAAATAAATTCCTAATCCTGGCACAATCATCCGCCCGTGACTCTCTTCTTTCCAGTTGAGTGCAAAGGGATAAAACTGGTCGCCCTTAAAATACATCATGGGATAGAGCTGGTCCATCAGTCCTTCTTTTAACCACGCTTGCGCATCTTGGCACACTTTAGAATAGGCATTCCAGCCATGACTCCAATATCTGGGCAGGTCATTGTATTTACCAATTGGCGAACAACTCATTTTTACCCATGGCTTCAATCGTTTAACTTGGTCGTGAATGGCTTGTACGATATTCGTGATATGCTGGCGAGCGGTGGCTTTATTGATTTGGATTCGCCATGTTTCGGGATATCTGATATAATCCAGATGGATGCCGTCAATATCGTAATTACGGGTGATTTCTTCACAAAGATTTGCCAAGTAAGTGGCAGTCTGTGAACTTTCAGGATTCATATAGCCCTCGTCTTTATCCTTTTTAATCATTTTAGGATATTTCCTTTGTAAAGATTTACAGCCTAAACCTCTCCATTTTCCAACAGGTATGGTGACAATCCACGCATGCAGTTCCATGCCACGCTGATGACATTCGTCGATGATAAATGCCAAGGCATCATACCCCGGAGATTTTCCCGGTATGCCAGAGAGACACCCGTCCCAAGGCTCATAAGCAGAAGGGTAAATCACTGTTCCTCGAACACGAGTCTGTAGCAGTACGGTGTTGATGCCTGCACGTTGATATTGGTCTAACAACGTGCGTAATTCTTGTTTCTGCCTTTCTACTGTATAGGTTGTTCGAGCATAGGTATGTGGCCAGTCCAATCCTCCAATCGTCGTGAGCCAAACAGCTCTAACCTCGTATTTAGGAGAAGAAGAGAGAGAGTTTTGTAATGAAATCTTGTTGGGTTGGGCATATATAAATAATGTGGAAAAGCTCCACATCAGCATCCATAAAAATCGTTTCATCCAGTTTGTTGCGTGAAATTTAATATTGCTCACAAAGATACTTATATTTTTTTAGTTTTCAAATATATTATGTACTTTTGCAACATATACCTAAAAGGTTTGCCTTTACATGATTCGTGAGTACTTCAAGTTTTCATCTTTGACAAGCAGATGAGGTACTTGGCAGAAGAAAGCATGGCGGGCAACTTGATAGGTAAAACGACAGACGATTAAAAATTAACAATAATAACGTAATTGAGTAAAGATGAAAAAGCTGATTACAATGATTGCAGCACTGCTCTTGACCTTGACAGCAAGTGCACAGTTTGAACAAGATAAAGTCTACATTGGTGGCGCATTGAGTGGATTTAATCTGAGTTACAGCGGTTTGGATAAGTTTAACTTTGGTGCACAGGCGCATGCAGGTTATTTAGTAGAAGACAATCTCATGTTGTTGGGAACTGTGAACTACCAACACAATGGTAATGAAACGGTGCCTGATTATATTTCCGCAGGAGTAGGAGGGCGTTATTACATTGTTCAGAACGGAATCTATCTGGGTGCTAACTGCAAATTTGTGCATGCGTACCATAATTACAATGATGTTATGCCTGGTATTGAGGTGGGCTATGCGTATTTTCTTAGTCGCACGGTAACAGTAGAACCTGCTATCTATTATGACCAGTCGTTAAAAGATCATAGCAATTATTCCACGATAGGATTTAAGTTAGGGATAGGCGTTTATTTGTAAATGGAGCAGCAATATCCTTCGTTACTCCTCGAAAAAGCGGTTAGTGAATTTGCAAAGCTCCCTGGGATAGGGCGGAAGACAGCCTTGAGATTAGTGCTGAACATGCTTCGGCGAGATGTAGAAGAAGTGGAGCAATTTGTACAGGCTATCTCAACGATGCGCCATGACGTGAAGTTCTGTCGCCAATGTCATAACATCAGCGATACAGATATTTGCCCGATTTGCGCTGATTCTCGTCGAGACGCATCCACGATTTGCGTTGTGGAGAACATCCAAGACGTAATGGCTATTGAAAATACCATGCAATATAGAGGATTATACCATGTGTTGGGAGGACTAATTTCGCCCATGGATGGCATTGGTCCCGACCAGTTGGAGATTCAATCCTTGGTTGAGCGAGTGGAAGCTGGCGGCATTTCAGAAGTCATCTTAGCTCTCAATTCTACCATGGAAGGTGATACCACCAACTTTTACATCTCTCGTAAACTAAATAGTTCAGAGGTTAAGCTAACAGTGATAGCACGAGGTATTCCTATAGGTGATGAACTTGAATATACCGATGAAGTTACTTTAGGGCGTTCTATACTCAATCGCATTCCTTTTGAGCGTTAATATAGATGTAAGACTTCGTTCAAAACGCGCGCTTAGGTCTTTTTACAAAATCATCAAATAAAGGGTATATGAAAAAATTAAATCGTGTACAAAAAAAGTTGCTGGCACAGTTTTTTGTACCGCTGATATTGGCTTTGGGACTCATTGTCTTGTTTGAAACAGAAACATTGGTACCCGGTGCTTGTACTGAGCAAAGTCAGACGGAATTTATTTGGTTGTCTGTCATGGAAATAGTGACTATCTGTTGCATTCCTCTTTCTTTACGATTGTTTAAGTTCAAAAAGATACAAGCAGCTTTGCAGCACCCAGCGGCATCGCTAAAAGCACTCCTCGTTTGGGGAAGTTGCCGACTTGCAATGCTAACAATCCCCATGCTCGTCAATACCATCTTGTATTATCTTTTCATGAAAGTGGCATTTGGATATTTGGCTATCATTCTCTTTCTTTGTTTATTTTTTATCTTTCCCTCAATCGAGCGTTGTATGCAGGAAACAAAAGATGTAAAACAAAACGATTAAAAAATACGAATGCATACTTTAGAACTATCTGTCATCATCGTCAACTATAATGTAAAATATTATGTTGAGCAATGTCTTGTCTCATTGCAACGGGCATTACAAGGCGTTGAAGCAGAAATCTTGGTCGTTGACAATGCGTCGCAAGATGGTTCTGTAGCGTATTTGAGTGACAAATTTCCGCATGTAACCTTTATCAGCAACAATCATAATTTAGGTTTTGCACGTGCCAATAACTTGGCTATTCGACAAAGTAGGGGGAAATATGTCTTGTTGTTAAATCCTGATACCATTGTGGGTGAAGACACTATCCGGCAACTTGTTGACTTTATGGACGAGCAATCGAAGCTCGGTGCAGTAGGGGTGAGGATGATTTCTACGCAAGGTAGCGATGCAAAAGAATCAAGGCGTGGCATTCCTACGCCTTTAACAGCCTTTTACAAGATGTGTGGGCTGTGTGCAAAGTACCCTCAACACAAACAATTTGCACGTTATTATTTAGGACATTTGCCTTGGGACAAACCTGCCGAAATAGAAATCGTGAGTGGTGCTTTCTTTGCCGTTCCCCGTACTTCTTTAGAAGATATCGGTTTGTTAGATGAAGACTTTTTTATGTATGGCGAAGATATTGATTTGTCATACCGACTTTTGAAGGGCGGTTATCACAATTGGTATTTGCCTTTAAGAATACTTCATTACAAAGGAGAAAGTACACAGAAGTCTTCTTTTAAGTATGTTCATGTCTTTTATGAAGCGATGCTCATCTTTTTCCAAAAGCATTTTGGGGGAATGAGCTTGTTCCTTAGTTTACCAATAAAGTTGGCTATCTACTTTAAGGCAACCATTGCTTTAATCCAAATGCAAATAGGTAAGACAAGGAAAAGTTTGGGATTGTTTCATCCACAGCGATATACGCCTCCTTTTTATGTCTTTATTGGCAGTAGTGAGTCGATGTTGAAATGCCAGAAAATTGCTGAAAGAAAAGGATTGAAAGCCAAATTTATGGTAGCCACAGCAGCAGAATACCCTGAAGGACATCTTGCATTTGAGTTACCACAAGCATCAGAGGTATGTGTTGTTTATGATATTGAGGCTTATACATTTAGTCAAATATTCCATATATTTTCAAAAGGTCCACAATCTCATGTTCATTTAGGTACATTCAATCCCATGAACGAAATCGTGATTACTCCTTCTGAAATATTAAAATAAAACGTTGCTTAGCACTTATGGCAAATGTTGTTTTGAGGGCGATGGAGCCAGAAGATTTAGACTTGCTCTATCAAATAGAAAATGATACAAAACTTTGGAACATTGGATTGACGAATGTTCCATATTCTCGTTACGTATTACACGATTATATTGCCACGTCTTCTGGTGATATTTATACCGATAAACAAGTAAGGTTAATCATTGAAAACGAAGAACATCAGACGATAGGGTTGGTGGACATCATGAATTTTAATCCTCAAAACAGACGAGCAGAAATGGGGATTGTGGTACAGGAAGCCTTTAGACAGAAAGGGTATGGAAAGGATGCCATACAAAAGGTGATGAGATATGCCAAAGAGGTTCTCCATTTGCACCAATTGTATGTCGTGGTCAACTCTTCACAGAAGCTCACCATCGGACTGTTTCTTCGCATGGGATTCAAAGAAACCTGCCAACTCATAGATTGGTTGTATGATGGTGAGGTGTACCACGATGCCACCTTATTGCAATGTTGTTTATCATCCGAAAACAAATAGAGCGATATCTGTAACTGTTTGTGAGATAAAAGGTTCTCTGTTCTTTTTTACTCAATCTTCTTTCATTTCATAAGTTTCTTGTTGTAGGGGTCGTATCTTTGGTAATAAAATAGTATTTTTGTAGAAGTACGATTCATGGCTGAATTGTACATCTATTCACCACTAAAGATTATTTTTAAGCATGTTGAAGAAACTCATTTGTTTTTTATTGATTGGATATTACTTTCCAACACTATATGCACAAACCGTGTGGTATCATCCACAAGAACAAAAGGACATGCCGATTAGCGGAAGAGGCTGGGGTAATGAAATCGGAAAAACGTATCATCGTTTTCCCATTCGGTTTAGGAAAGAGGTACGTGAAGCACTGTGGAACCTGTCTGAAAATAGTAGTGGGCTTTATATTGACTTTACAACAGATGCTACTGACATCGCTGTGAAATATACGGTTACATGTCCAAAGAGTCTAAACAACGTGGGTACAATGGCTACCAGTGGTATTGACCTTTATCGAAGGAATGCGCAAGGTGAGTGGAATTTCTGTTCTTGTTTTGGCTCATTCAATTTTGGTAGCAGCGTCTCAGACACCATTTCTTATCATTATCAAAACATAATTGGGGAAAAAGACAGTGCTGCCACATTCAGACTTTATTTACCTCTTTATAACACGGTGTCGTCTCTACAAATCGGCATACCAACAAATAAGCATCTTACTTTCACGCCCATCAACTCATCGAGGCCCATAGTTGTCTATGGAACTTCGATTGCGCAGGGAGCTTCTGCATCTCGCCCTGGCATGTCATGGAGTAACATTTTACAACGTAAACTCGATATTCCTGTATTTAATCTTGGCTTTTCAGGAAATGGAAGATTGGAGTCAGAAGTCTTCCGTATCATGGGAGAGTTGACAAACGCTCGTCTTTTTATTATTGACTGTATTCCGAACATGGATTCTCCCGAGCGTGTGGATAGCATATATCCACGCATAATAGCTGGTGTTCGCTATCTACGCTCCAAGACTTTGGCTCCCATACTATTGACAGAGCATTGTGGATATACCAACAGTTTGACTCAGAAAGGCTTACGGGAACAAGTCCTTAAAGCCAACAGTCTATTGTATAAAGCTTATATGGAATTAAAATGTCAGGGCATAAAGAACTTAGAATATCTCACAGCCAATGAAATAGGAATCATTAATGACAATGACAGTCAAATAGATGGAGTACATGCAACGGACATCGGCATGAGACTTTATGCCAATGCTTATATAAATAAGATACGTTTGATGCAGGAGAATAAGAGCAAATAACGAAGATTCTTACCAGTTGTCAATGAAAGTCAGACGGAGTATATACGCATGTAGCGCTGTGCTTTGAATCATTCACAAATTAATGTAGTACATCAGTGTAAGACGCACCATAGGTACAATCTGGGAGAATGCAAAGTTTCTTTTGATGCTTCTTAAGAGGGCGGTGATTAGCAAATTGGCAATTAATAAAAGTTTTACCGGACAGCATTTATTATATATTGATATTCTTTAGTTTGATTATTCTTAAAATCCTTGAAATCAATCTTTTGGAAATGTGTGACCTACAGAGTTTGTTAGTATACTTTAAGGGATTAACTAAAATTCATTTGTTAAGTGACAATAAATAAAAGAACCATCAGGAATATTACCAAGAAAACATAAAAGAATAATCCCAATCGATATTCTTTCTTTGTCAGTAACGCCTCGTGTTCCTTCATTTTTCTTTCAGGAAATAGAAACCACGCCAAAGAATATAGGGGTACTGCTAACATTGCACCTATTAAATAATCTCCTCCTTTTGAGCCTGTATGCCAAAAACTTAATATATCCTTGGCATCTATTAAAACTATTATTAGAAAGAATATAAACGTAAGAAGTATGAGGATATTAGTTAACGTAGCAAAATAGGGAATACTCTTATTAAATCCTCTCATATTATAACGATATAAACTTGCTATAATTTTATACATAGGTAAATTCAGCTAATTTACTTTCCAATGCAGAAATGTTGAAAGATATTATTCAGTACCTCGTGTGTTGTGATAAGGCCGCCAGTAATTTCTGCTAAATGCTCAAGACATAATCGAAGGTCCTCGCTCAATAAGTCTCCAGATAGCTCAAGATCAAGTCCTTCAATCACGCGTGAAATGCTTTCTTCTGACCTTAACAAGGCGTTGTAATGGCGTGTGCTGGTTACAATGACATCATTTTCGGTTACTTCAGGTACTTCCGCTACTTGACATAAAGTACTTCTTAATAAATCCATATTCGTACCGAGCTTTGCAGATAGTTGTAATGAAAACCGTTTTTTTGCATTTCTCTCATTACTTTTTTGGTTGATTATATTCTCAAAAACGGATAAGGTAGGTGTTGGTGATATGTCCATTTTGTTTTGAATACAAATCAAACTCTTGTCATTTATTCTCTTTAGCAAAGCATCTACTTCTTGCTTCGTTGGTGTTTCATCCATCAGCCACAAAACAATTTTTGCTTCTTCTATTTTTTGATAAGTTCGTTCAATGCCTAAGTTTTCAATTTCATCTGTTGTTTTCCGAATACCGGCTGTGTCAATAAATCTAAAAGTAATGCCATTAATTTCGGTTGTGTCTTCAATCACGTCACGCGTTGTGCCATGAATATTGCTAACAATAGCTTTGTCTTCCTCTAATAATTGATTTAATAGTGTGCTTTTCCCTACATTGGTTTTTCCAATAATAGCTACGGGAACTCCTTGTTTTACGGCATTTCCTGTTTCAAAAGAATGTGCCAAAGTGGTAATTCGATTTTTAATTTTATGCGCCAACGCAAGTAATTCGTCCCGATTTGCAAACTCTAAGTCCTCATGGTCGCTGAAATCTAATTCCAATTCGATGAGAGAAGTCATCTTGAGAAGTTCGTTTCTGAGTGTAGCCAACTCGTTGGAGAAGTTCCCTTTCAGTTGACTCATAGCTGCATGATGTGTAGCACGATTGGTAGAAGCAATCAAGTCGGCAACAGCTTCTGCCTGACTTAAATCTAACTTTCCATTAAAGAAGGCACGCTGTGTGTATTCACCGGGTGCAGCCTGTCGACAGCCTTCTTTGATAAGTGTTTCTAAAATGGTTTTGATGATGTAACGAGAGCCATGACATGATATTTCAACAGAATCTTCCCCCGTGTAAGAATGAGGTGAACGAAAAACCGATAGCAAAACGTCGTCTATTGTTTCTTGCTGGCTATCAACGATACGCCCATAGAGGATTGTGTGCGATTTTGCGTCATGAAGTTTTTTATGTTTTGATGTTACGAAAACCTTATCAGCTATCTTAATGGCATCTTTGCCCGATATTCTAATGATTCCTATGGCTCCTCCTGCTGGGGTTGCTAAGGCACAAATGGTGTCTTCTGCCTGTAAATGCTGTTGGTTATCCAAATCTTTTACCATGTTCAATGTTCAATTTCTTTTGTCTACGTTCAATATCTATATTCCAGCATTTGTACTTCAAAATGCTGAATGGGGCTTAAAATCAATTAAAAACGTTCTTTAGCACAAAGTGCTTTTTGATGGTTAGGCTGTTTTTTGTACACACTATTTTCAAATAATACACTTTGTGTCTAAGAACAAACTTCGAACTGCAATGAATAAAGCTGACAATTAAGTCTAAATTCTATCAAGAACTGTTTCTATCAATCCATCAATCGAATTCTTATACTCTACATTTGCCTTTAATGCTCGTCGGTTAGCAATTACCATACAACAAGTTACAGCCTTATGGCCCATTAACTTTGAAAGTCCATGTAAGGCACTGCTTTCCATTTCAAAGTTTGTAATTCGATGCCCATTATATTCAAAATTCTCGATTTTTTCATTTTGGTGAGGGTCTGCTAAAGGCACACGAAGCACTCTACCTTGCGGACCGAAAAAGCCTCCGCATGAGATCGTTACGCCACGAACCATGTCATTGCCAGCAATACGGTTCAATGTTTCCTCATCAGAATCAATGACATAAGGGGCTCCTTTTTGTGGACTCCAACTCATGTGCTTGACAAATGCTTCCTCGAAAGCCAAGTCACACACCTCATTCCTTCCTGCGTAGTAGTTCAAGAGCCCATCAAACCCAATGCTCTTTTCGCTGGCAATATAGGTTCCTTCTGGCGTATATTCCTGAAGTCCTCCACAAGTTCCGATACGAACCAAGGTTAGCGATTTGAGAGGTGATTTCTCATACCTCGTCTTAAAATCTATGTTTGCCAAGGCATCAAGTTCATTCACAACAATATCAATGTTGTCGCAACCGATACCAGTGCTCAGTACGGTAATACGTTTGTTTTTATAGTGACCAGTGATTGTATGAAATTCGCGATTGTGAATATCACACTCTTTTTCATCAAAGTGCGATGCAACGAGCGAAACTCGCCCAGGGTCGCCCACTAAAATAACTTTGTCTGCCAACTGTTCTGGTTTAATATGCAAATGGAAGACACTACCATCTTTATTGATAATTAACTCTGATTCTGCAAAATATTTTTTCTCCATCTTGTTTAAGCTTTTATTGAGTGAGTAATCGGTTTTCTTCATTTCGAAGTTGTTTGGCAAAATTCATTATTTCAATGCGTTGTGACTGTATCGCTTTTTCTGCTTTTA
Source organism: Hoylesella timonensis 4401737 = DSM 22865 = JCM 15640 (assembly GCF_000455445.1). GTDB lineage: Bacteria > Bacteroidota > Bacteroidia > Bacteroidales > Bacteroidaceae > Prevotella > Prevotella timonensis. The sequence continues at coordinate 498,470 of NZ_HG417090.1, forward strand.
ATAGAATTGGGCGCATCTGCAATTTCCCCGACATGTCAGATGACTGATATTGTGAACGCAACTGCGATAAAGTTTCTTCATTTGCTGATAGTTGTTTCTTTAATTCTAACAACTGTTGATACAGTTTTTTTGTTTTTTCACTTCTAAAATCATTGATGCTTTGATACACCGTATGGTCATTGATAGGGAAGTAAAATTCTTGCTTTTCTGTGCTTCGTTGCCTTTCGTTCGTTAGCAATTTAAGTCGCTGCAATGCTGCCTCACGATTGCCAAACTTCCATGTTTCTTGAATACTTGTTAGCTTTGCATAAGCTTCAAGTTGCTTCTCAGCAATATTATCAGCAGTAAAATTCTGCCGTGGCATGGTAGGAACGAAGGTATAGATACAAACTTTCCCTTTGGGTTGAAATCTATCCGACACCAACCAACCTAAGCTGTGTACATCATCAATAGCTAACAAATAATCGTTTGCCGTAGAATTAAACGGAAGTCCATAGTTCTCTGGTTTATAATAAGTTCCACTTTCCTCGTTAAAGAGAGTCATGAAGATGTCGTAACCTCCAATACTCTTGTCGCCTTTTGCAGAAAAAAAGAGGGTGACTCCATCTGATAACAAAAAAGGAAATTGCGCATCTTTTACTTCTTCATCCAATTCTTTTAATTGTTTAGGTTGACTCCAACTGTCGCCTAAATAGTCTGTAGAAAATAAATGGAAGCCGTGAATAGAATCCCCATCGGCATAGATGCGGTGGTTTTTGAGTTCGTTTGTATAAGTAAACCGTTTATCAATGAACTCGAGCGTACCTGCATCACTACTCAAAGGTATTTTAGAGAAAAAGTTGTTTTTGTCTACCACCATACTATCTACGAATAACACTTTCGCTGTTCCAGAAAGCATTGTCTCGAAGAGGTGCTTTTGAGATAAAGCCTTTTCTTTTTGAACAGGACTAACTCCTGCTCGTACATGGCTATTGTCAGCTATTGTGTAGGTAGGGTAGCCTGTGAATAATATGATTAAGAATAATAAATATTTCATTGATTTTTCGTTTTCACAAAGATACAAATTTTCTTTGAACTATAAAGTAAAGAATAAAAAAATGCAGAAGATATATCAAACTTCTGTTTTACAGTCATGGTATCGTGCCCTAAAAAAATCTTTCACCCTGTGGATTTTGAAACTATCATTGGCGGAAGCTTACGGTTTCATGGAAAGATAATAAATGCTGAATTTTCTTTACAAAGTGCCTCTCAAAACTCGCGTGAAAACAATCAACGGCAATGTTGGTCGCAAATACGCTAAAAATGAGAAAGTTTCATAATCTATTGCTATTGAATATGTTACGATTGTTTCCTTTCTTTTCTGTTCGATTTATACCACTTTTTGGCGACTAAAGCATTGGGTTAAGCCTGTTATTTGCATGCTTTAATGCTGCTAAGGCATGTGAATAACACCTCTAAAGAGTGCTTCCAAGGGTGTTAAATCAATATTCTAACTTGAAAAGGTGTCACATTTGTTAAAATCAAGGTATTTTTGTCGTTCGCTTGCCTATTCATTTTTTCTATTTTGAAGATTTTCAATGGTCGATTTTTGGTAAAATAACAGGACAAAAGCCACTCCAAACTGTTGCCAAGAATGATAAAGTGTAAAAGAAACGGCTCTTTCTTTAATGAAAGAGCCGCAATAGAACTTGTGTGATGTCGGTGTATGTATTGTCTATTGTCAAGATGACATATTAGGGAAACTGAACTTCTTTAAGCAGGTAACAACCGAGATTGGTGGCAGCTGTTAGCTGCCCACCTGTTCTCGCTTGAGTGTTCCTTTACTTGAACACCAGTTCCTCTTTAACAGTACTCTTTTCGATTGAAATAGTATCACCCAAATGGAGTTCTCCAGACAATATCAGTTCTGCTATTTTATCTTCTATATATGTTTGAATAGCTCTCTTCAAAGGTCGTGCTCCATATTGTACATCGTAACCCTTTGTAGCAACAAACTCTTTGGCTTTCTCGGTAATTTTAATCCGATAACCCAAATCCTCCATGCGCTTGAAAAGACCAGTCAACTCTATATTGATAATCTTCTTGATAGCATCTAAATCAAGTTGGTCGAAGGTGATAATCTCGTCCAAACGATTCAAAAACTCGGGTGCAAATTGCTTGCTTAGACTTTTTTGTATGATGGCACGAGCATACTCTTTGTCTTTTTCATTCTGACTTAACCCCAAACTTCCACCAGCATTAAATCCGACACCACGTCCAAAGTCTTTTAGCTGTCGAGTTCCAGCATTGGATGTCATAATGATGACAGTATTTCTAAAGTCTACGAGTCTGCCATTTCCATCTGTCAGTCTTCCCTCGTCCAAGACTTGCAGCAACATGTTGAACACGTTTCCATGTGCTTTTTCAATCTCATCTAACAGGATAATAGAGTAGGGATGTCGCCTTACTTTTTCAGTCAACTGTCCTCCTTCCTCATATCCTACGTAACCAGGAGGTGCACCAACAAGCCTTGAAACATTGAAACTTTCGGTAAATTCGCTCATGTCAATTCTAATCAAGGCGTCTGTGGAGCCAAACATGAACTCTGCTAATTTTTTAGCCAAGTACGTTTTACCCACTCCAGTAGGTCCCAAGAACATAAAAGCTCCAATGGGGTGGTTCGGATCTTTGAGTCCGATGCGGTTTCGTTGTATCGCCTTCACCATCTTTTCAATAGCCATATCTTGCGCTATTACCTGATGTTTCAACTCATCTGCCATTCCTTTGAGTCGAATGCCCTCTGCTTCAGCCATCTTTTGAACAGGAACACCCGTCATCATGGATACAACATCAGCAACGTCTTTTTCTGTGATACGTGTGCGTTCTTCCGATTTCTCGTTCAACCATTTGTTGTTGAGGTCTTCCAATTCTATCTCAAGTTCCGTTTGCTTATCTCTATAACTGGCTGCCAATTCAAAGTTTTGGTTGCCTACCGCCTCTTGCTTTTTAGTCGTTACGGTGCTTAGCTCCTTTTCCTTTTCCGTGATATAGGCGGGAACTTCTGCATGTTGAAGGTGTACTTTCGAACCAACTTCGTCCATGGCATCAATAGCCTTGTCAGGAAAGAATCGATCGGTTACATATCTTTCTGTCAATTTGACACAAGCCAAGAGGGCATCATCGGAATACTGAACATGATGATGATCTTCATATCTATCTTTGATGTTATGGAGTATCTGCAATGTTTCCTCCTGATCTGTCGGCTCTACCAATACCTTTTGGAAGCGCCGCTCTAATGCTCCATCTTTCTCAATAGAGTTTCTATATTCATCTAATGTCGTTGCTCCAATACATTGGATTGTACCACGTGCCAACGCTGGTTTCATGATATTTGCAGCGTCCATGCTACCGGGTGTACTGCCTGCACCAATCAACGTATGTATCTCATCTATAAAAATGATGATATCAGGGTTTTGTTCCAGCTCCTTTAATAATGCACGCACTCTTTCTTCGAACTGTCCTCTGTATTTAGTGCCTGCCACAATCGCAGTCATGTCAAGGCTAACCAATCTTTTGTTGAACAGCACGGGAGAAGTTTTACGCATGGCAATGAGTTGTGCCAATCCTTCCACAATCGCACTCTTACCAACACCAGGTTCTCCGATAAGTATCGGATTGTTTTTCTTGCGCCGCCCTAAGATTTCGACAACACGGAGAATCTCTTTCTCTCTACCAATGACAGGGTCGAGCTTAGAAGATAGTGCTGCGGCTGTAAGGTCTGTAGAAAAATTATCAAGAATAGGCGTCTTGCCGTTTCCTCGTTTATTTTGGAGCGTCGTTTTTGCCCCAGAACTCGCACCCATGTTGGTTGAATCTCCATGGTTGCTAAATGATGTATCTTCCTCTTCATCAGGCAAATCCAGTCCACTCTTGGTGGGCTTTGCCATCCGTTGAAGGTAAGTAAATGTATCTTCGTAATTCATATTGTTTAATTCTAAAACCTGTTTGGCACCATTATCTACTTGGTCATGCAGAATTGCCAATAGCAAATGGTGCACATCTACAGTTTCTGAGTGTTGTATTCTTGCTTCTAAAACAGCTAACTTCAGAATGTTGCTTGCTTTTTCATTGAGCACCAACTCTGATGTATTGAGGGGTTGGTGCATTTCTTCCTCTCGTAATCTGTTTTCAAGTTCTTCCTTAACCGTAGGTAGATGAATTTTCAACCGTGCAAATACGTCTTGAACAGGGCTGTTTTTTTCTCTCAACATTCCTAATAACAGGTGTTCAGGACCAACAGACCGACTGGCAAGTCGTGTGGCTTCCTCTCTGCTAAAAGCAAGCACCTCAGATACTTTTGGTGAAAACTGACTTGTCATATATCTTTTACCTTTCTTTTCTTGTTATATTATTATTATCGAACAAAATTCGTGCCAATTTATAAAATACGTTGAATGCTAATATGAGAGCTATCGCTTAGTTGGACTGTTTCGGTGACAATTTCCAGATGCTTTCTACATCCTCTTAGCATTTTGGGTAGTTGTACCAGTCGTTGTCTTTTTTGTTGCGTCACTCCAAATTGTCGATAATAGGAGAGGGCACTTGAGAAATATTCGTATGCCGTTAGCCACTGATGCTGATAAAGATAAGAAAAACCCAATCTATAATACGCATCAGCTTTTTCGTTGGCATGGCATACATTGAGAAACATCTCAAAATATGTGATAGATTCTTGATACTCTTTCAGCAGGAAATGGCTTTCAGCATTGGCATAGTAATAAACAGCCTGCTCAGCAGGAGCCAATACGTGGAGTGCTGAGCTTACGGAGTCAAGATAGTTGCACGCTTCAGCATAGTTCCAGAGTTGATAATGGCACAAACCAATATATGCTCGGTACCTCGGATTCAGTTGATATTCTTTATCAAGTTGATGAAAGAGATTGAGCGCTTCCTGATATTTTTCGCTTTGAAAATAAGCCAATGCCATTTTCAAGCGTTCCGTGTCGTCAACAGTTGGACTGAGAGAAGGAACACTTCCTCTCATTTGATGAGGAATAGCCCCAAACGCTATGAGCCATAAGAGGACGAAGAGCTTTTGCTTCATGGGCGATTTACACTTTTTATTGCGTATAAAAATCAATGACACGTTGAATGGCTCGTTGACATACTGGGCAAAAATCTGGCGTCTCATTATCGCGCATTCTACAATGTAATGCGGGTCTATAGACACCTTTCAGAGCGTAACCTGCCCCTTCGAATAGTCCTATTGCTGAATTTTTACCTATGAGGTCTTTCCATTTTTCATCAAAGTTTACTTTTGTTGTGATATTAGGCTCCCAAGGTTCAACATCCGTAGGATACATATCAATGCTTTCAAAATCGTAAGCATATTCATCGGCAAGTCCTGCAAAGCTATGCCCAAACTCATGAACAACAACGGGTTTGAAAGAAGGATGGTGCGTCATCGCTAAATTATATGAGTTCAAAATTCCCCCTCCACCATATTCGGGTGTGTTTACTAATATAATAATGTGTTCATAAGGAGTGCCTGCCAACCAGTCGTGAACCGTTTTTAATCGTAGGGTAGTGAGGTATCTTGCACTATAAAACGTGTCAAAATGGGATTGGAGTGCTGTATTTTTCCAAATTCCACGTGAAGGAATACTGGTTCCACTCTCTTCAGAGGGTGCTTTAACAGCAATGATGTTAAATTTATCTTTCATCGAACGATAAGGTTCATGTGAAAAAAACGCATCCGTTGCTTTTTGTGCATCATGCAAAAAAACGTCCATTTCATCGCTCTTATAACCCTCAGCAAGGTAGGCGATATGAATACATCGAGTTGTATCTTTGGCTTTTTGAATTGTTTGATACGGTGTGATATGTTTCTCTCCAATGTGCCTTATCAAGATGTCTGACGGTGCGACGGTATGCGTCAGCTCTACAAAAGGGTTACGGCGATTGTTGTTCAGTCGTATTGTAATATCAACAGTATCTTTGGGCAGAGGTATTAAAAATACATTTTCGAACGATTTCATCGAAGATTTTGCTTCATCGTAAGTGAGCCATTCTTGAAAAAGAGTTGAAAAAGAGTTGCGATAGATGACCATTTTCGATTGATGATCACGAACGATAATCTGCCCATTTCCTTCCATGGGAACTTGCGATAGCCGCTGTCTTTTGCCATACCAATGGGGAAGAGAATGAAGTTGGTCGACAGCGATTTGTTGATGAACCGCATTACCAGAGAAAATGTAGTCGATTCTTAATGTACTGTCACAAAAGTAAGTCGCAAAGTTTTGTCCACAAGCATTACGGGGTATTATTGTTCCAATAACAGAAAGAATAAAAAGATAAAAACACTGACAATATCTCATAATAAGTCTTTAATAATCAATTTCTTGAATCAATTCCTGAATGTAATTTCTTTGCCAATCTTGCTCATGGAGCTTATGTGTACAAAACATTAGGATGTCAATATCCATCTGTATCTTTTGATGAGCACGATCTGTCTCCGTATTTCCACAAGCTTTTTCTATATTCTTTAATATTTGTTGTACGTGTGGTAAATCTTCATCTACTTTCGCATAGGCTAAGCAATTGTAGAACAAATCAGTATCCATACCAATGGGTTTTGTCCATTTCGATTTGGTAAACAGTATATCATGCCATGTCTTACGTAATAAATTCATGGCTTTCAGCATGTTCTGCTTCTGGTTGACGTTTGTGCCAAGAGCTATCAGCAATTTTTGTTTGTCACTCATATTGGCAAAAATACTAATAATTATTAAACACATTCCTTTTTATTGTGCTTTTTTATGATTTTATGTAACTTTGTGGCAATGAGTAGTGACATGAAGAAAATTATAATGCTCACACTTCTATTTGTTGCGTCCGTCCATTCATGGGCGCAAATGAAGTGGAATCAAGCTTACCAGCTCTATATCAATCAGTATAAAGATTTGGCTATCAAAGAGATGTTGAAGTATAAAATTCCTGCCAGCATCACTTTAGCACAAGCTGTCTTTGAAAGTGGAGCTGGAAGAAGTCGCTTGGCTCGCTTGGGAAATAATCATTTTGGTATTAAATGTCACGACTGGCTTGGTAACACGATAAATGAAGATGATGATGAGTTTGGCGAATGCTTCAGGGCATACGACAACCCATTGCATAGTTTTGAGGATCATAGCAAATTTTTGGCTAATAGTCCTCGCTACCGAAGTCTCTTTAGCTTAAAACAAACAGATTACAAAGGATGGGCGCATGGCTTGAAAGCCTGTGGATACGCCACTAATCCTCAATATGCATACAAATTAATTGAACTGATAGAGCTTTACAAGCTATACGTGTATGACCAAGCAAAGGGTTATGATAATTTTATGGCAGATGAGGCCAGCATCCGAACCAATGTCAATAATTCCCAGCCTTTGCATCCAATAGCAATGTTCAATGATAATTATTATCTACGAGCTCGTCAGGGAGATACTTTCAAGCTCATAGGCAAAGAAGTTGGCATATCATATCGAAAAATTGCAAAATATAACGAACGCCATAAAAACGACCCCTTACAAGAAGGTGAAATTATATTCTTAAAGAAGAAACGCAAGAAAGCTCCAAAAGTATTTAAGAATCATCCACATATAGTAAAGCCTGGAGAAAGCTTGTACATCATTGCACAAATTTATGGCATGCGACTTTCAAGTCTTTATAAACTCAATAACTTTGATCCGGATCATTCCATTAAAGTTGGTGACAGCATCCGTGTTTATTAACAGCTTTATCAGATGCATGATTCGTTGAATAGTGAAAATAAAAAATGAGAAGTACATCCTAAAATTGCACATCATTAAGAAATATTAGAATGTGAGTGTCTTCACAATGAAGTAATACTTTTAGTTTCACTTCATGATGAAATGAAAACATCAAAACAAAAGAGCTTAGATAACCAAGATAATCGTTATTATGATAAATATAATAAATAAAAAAGGTTTTTGACATCAAACTAAAGAACTAAAAAAGAACGATAAAATTATAAAAAAGCGAGATGAAAAAAGAAGACTTGCGAATTATATTTATGGGTACGCCGGAGTTTGCTGTTGCGTCATTGCAGGCACTTGTGCAAGGCGGATATCATGTAGTAGCCGTAGTTACTCAACCTGATAAGCCTGTTGGTAGACATCAACAAACCTTACAAGCTTCAGAAGTAAAGAAATATGCGCTATCCCAAAACCTCCCCGTACTACAACCTGCGAAACTCAAAGACCCTGAGTTCTTAGCACAGCTTGCTGATTACAAGGCAGATTTACAGGTGGTGGTAGCTTTCAGAATGTTGCCAGAAGTTGTCTGGAGCATGCCACGATTTGGGACATTCAATGTGCATGCCGCCCTTCTTCCTCAATATCGAGGCGCAGCACCCATTAACTGGGCGATTATCAATGGTGAAACAAAGACTGGAGTGACCACGTTTTTCTTAGATCACAACATTGATACAGGGCGCATTATCATGCAGAAACAGCTTCCTATCCCTGAGGATGCTGACGTAGAATGTGTATATGACAAACTCATGGTGTTAGGAGCTGAAATATGTGTGGACACGATAGACCAATTATTGGCTAATGACGGAAATATTACAGCAACGCCACAGGAGCAATTTGTTCGGTCGGAACATCATTTGCGTCCCGCTCCTAAAATTTTCAAAGAAACATGCGAAATCAATTGGAATCAATCCGCTAAAGACATTTATAACTTTGTGCGTGGTCTGAGTCCTTATCCCGCAGCATGGACTACTTGGAATGTCAGCAAAGACGATCCAACGAGCAAACAGGTGATGATCAAGATTTACAAGACACGATTAACAGGTGAAGCTACCACAGAGAAGCCCGGTTCAATCAATACAGACCAAAGAAGAATATATGTAGCAACCACCACCGAATGGCTTGAAATTACAGAATTACAGATGGCTGGCAAAAAGCGAATGAATGCTAAGGATTTCCTCAATGGTTGGAGATAAAGTTGTGATGCGTTAAAGACATCGGCAAGCTTTGAATTGTTGGACTCATAAAGAGAAGCAAGTTTTGCTCTATCAATTATCGCCATATATATGTTGGTTAGAAAATATAAAAATATTTTTTATCTTCAAGTAGAATTAAAAAAACTTATTATCTTTGCATGATATTTTTATTGTATGTCGAACTACGATAGACAATGAATCTTTCATTAAGGCGTAATGGCTTGCTCAAAGCTTGCAATGTGTACAAATCATATGCCATTGCGTACGCCATAAATGATTATCATTCATAGAGATACAATACTAATCAATTCGCTATAAAAAGCTCCACAGCGAAACAACTCTAATAAAAATATAAGAGAGTTAGGAGAAAAGAAAACGATGAATCAACAAGAAGATATAAAAAACGCAATTGAAGTAATGAAGCAAGGGGGAGTAATCCTCTACCCTACTGATACCGTTTGGGGAATTGGTTGCGACGCTACGAATGCCGAAGCAGTCGCAAAAGTGTACAAAATCAAGAAACGAGATGACTCTAAGGCACTCATCTGTTTGGTAGATTCGGATGCCCGACTACAACGATATGTGAGAAATGTTCCCAATGTAGCATGGGACATCTTGGACATTGCCACTAAACCTACCACGATTATCCTCGATGGTGCTATAAACTTAGCTCCGAACTTAATAGCAGAAGATGGAAGCATCGCACTACGCATTACCAAAGAACCATTTTCTCATGAACTATGTTACCGATTCCAAAAACCATTGGTAAGCACCAGTGCGAACATAAGTGGCGAACCCCCTGCAGCTAACTATAATGATATTAGCCAAGAACTCCTTGATGCTGTGGACTATGTCTGCTTTTCACGCAGGCAGGAACACAAACCTCATACACCCAGTAGCATCATCAAACTGAAAGAAGACGGTGAGGTGACGATTATCAGGAAATAGAAAACGAACTATTCCTCCTGATGTTTAGAAACTATTTCAATTAGCAAAAGAAACATAGATAGCGAAAGTTAATCGCATAAAACATTTGTAAAAAGAGACAGGAAGGGTCACTCACCTATTCTGATTATCCTTAAAAGAACGTACATGCTCATTAATGAGATAAACAATTGGCGCAAAGAGCATCTGACCACTCGTCAGATAACGGTTGTCCTATCTTTCTTTATCGGCATCTTCGCTTCTGTTGCGGCTTACGTGTTGCACTTTATCATTCGCCAAATACAGTATCTTCTTACTGCACGATTTGACACAGACACCTTCAACTGGCTTTATTTGGTATTTCCCGCTATTGGTATTTATATCACTACCCTCTTTGTGCGTTATATTGTGAAAGACAACATTTCGCACGGTATCACGCAAGTGCTCTATGCCATTTCTACAAAGAAATCACGCTTGAAAGTGCATAACTGCTGGTCATCAGTTATTGCATCCGCTATCACCATTGGGTTTGGAGGTTCGGTAGGAGCTGAGGCTCCTATCGTACTGACAGGTTCTGCGATAGGCAGCAACTTAGGGCGATTGTTTAAGATGGACAACAAGACCCTCATGCTGTTAGTGGGATGCGGTGCTGCCGCTGCCATTGCAGGCATCTTTAAGGCTCCCATAGCAGGTTTAGTATTCACGCTCGAAGTGCTAATGGTAGACCTGAGTATGGCTTCTTTGCTGCCCATCCTCACCTCGTGCGTAACCGCAACTGTCTTTACCTATATCTTCACGGGAAACAGGGCTTTATTCGATTTCACCTTAGATAGTGCTTGGAATATTGAACGTATTCCAGCCAGTATTTTGTTGGGACTCTTTTGCGGGATAGCAAGCTTATATTTTATTCGCATGATGACAAAATGCGAAGGAGTATTTGCGCGACTTCAGCATCACCCTTATGCCAAACTGATGTTAGGTGGAGTCTTACTTAGCTCGCTTATCTTTTTATTTCCTTCTCTTTATGGTGAAGGCTACGATTCGCTGAATACTCTTTTAAATGGAAGAACGGAAGCCGACTGGGATGCTGTCATGAACAATTCACTGTTTTCAGGGCATGCCGAGTTATTGGTACTCTATATCAGTTTGGTATTGCTCACCAAGATTTTTGCCACGTCGGCAACCAACGGTGCAGGCGGTGTAGGTGGAACATTTGCACCTTCCTTGTTTGTGGGAGGCTTCGGAGGATTCTTATTTGCACGAGTTTGGAATATGAACCAAATTGGCGTGTATATTCCAGAAAAGAATTTTACCTTGCTCGGTATGGCAGGTGTCATGGCAGGTGTCATGCACGCTCCCTTGACGGGTGTCTTCTTAATTGCAGAACTTACAGGCGGTTATGACTTGTTTTTACCCTTGATTATGGTCAGCATTGTTTCGGTGATGGCTATCAGTATTTTTGAACCGCACAGCATATATGCCATGCGACTGGCGAGACAAGGTCGCTTGGTGACTCACCACACAGACCGTTCCGTGCTTACATTAATGAGTTTGGATAGTGTCATTGATAAAAACTTTACCGCAGTAGAACCTGAAATGCCATTAGGCGAGTTGGTCAATGCGATTAGTAAAAGCCACACAAGTTTTATTCCAGTGGTAGATACCGCAGGCGTCTTGGTGGGTATTATCGACATCAACAAAATTAGACATGTGATGTTCCGCACTGAACTTTATCATCGATTTACGGTGAGTCAAATTTTAATTCCTCCTCAGGCTACTTTAGGTATTCATGACTCTATGGAAGAAGTCATGGAGAAATTTGACAAAACCAACGCTAACTACCTCCCCATTGTAGATGTCAATGACCATTTAACGGGATTTGTAGATCGCACACGTCTTTATTCCATGTATCGGAAGACCGTTGCAGACTTCTCTGCAGAATAAGAAAGAGCCTCCCACCCTTATCCTATTGGCACAAAAAAAATCCTGAACAACTGTCAGGATTTCTATTTTTTACTTTTAAGTGGTACCACCAGGAATCGAACCGGGGACACAAGGATTTTCAGTCCTTTGCTCTACCAACTGAGCTATGGCACCATTTCTTTTTTGCGATTGCAAAGGTAAGTATAAAATATAAAACGACAAAATATTACTTATAAAAAAAATGTGCATTTAGATTTCGTTAACATTTTTCCAGCGCTACAGTAATCATTTGCTCATACAATAAATGAGTGTAAGAAACTCATGACTCAAGACCCTCTCCCTTTTTCCAACTCTCTTGCACCATGAAAAGCTGTCAAGTAACGACTACAAACAAAATGGAATAATAAAGTTGTATCACGAAGACATAAATAACTAACCACGGTGAAATGGCGGTGATGCCTGAAGTCAAAGAGTTGAAGATATCAGTTAACGAAGTAAAAGATGTATTGATTAATCCATAGGTAATTGAAAAGAGCGTCAACAGAAAACAGACAATAGGAATAAGACTCCTCGAAAAACTGCTTGGGAAAAGTTCGCCCGTGACGCTTAACAAAATGGCTTGCGGCAAGAAAGTCATCAAAAACAAGACGATAGCAAAGAAGATAAGTTCTGCCACTACCACCTTCAAAGCAAATAGCTGACGATAAGAAATATTTGAGAAATACATAATAGCCCTTGACAATCCACTTGACCGCAAAGCTCCAAAAGTCATTCCTGCCAGTACAAGCCATACCAAGAGAGGAGAGGCTAAATTCGAAGTATATTGACCCAAAAACCATCTTATCCCCTCGCTACTTAACATGGAACGTACGGGTAATGTTGGAAACATGACCGTGACAAACCAAGAGCCAAGTATGACTAATATTTGTAATACGATGAAGATAAAGATGGAGCTGGCAAAAATCTTATGTTTCATCTGGTTGCAAGTTATCTATGTCGAGTATTCTTAGTTCAATGGCTCTCACTACCAATCGTGTAGCATTGATGCCAACCCCTTGATTTCCATCAGGGAACAGTTTTTGTATTAATTCACTTTGCCGTTTTTCCAAACTCTTAACACCAAAAGGCATACCTCGTAGATTAGTGATTTGCTCTTTAGTGTAGCCCAAAGCCAAATGTCTTAAGAAGCGTTCATCATATTCATCAATCTCGTAATTGATGAAAGCTTCTTGTTTCATAAGTTCGTTATTTACGGTATGCTTAAATCTGTCGACTATTTTTTCTAATATTGGCTGATTGAACACCATGCGTTTACCGCTCATCACACTTGCCACATCACCGCGCGTAAGCAGTTCGCCGCTTTTTAGAATAATACCGTCACAGCCTGCATCCAACACATCTACCCATAACTTTTCATTCAAAATCTCGCCCGTAAAAATTAGCACTTTCACCTGTGGATACATGGCTTTCGTTTGACGGCAAATCTCTACACCAACCGTAGTAGAACCAGCCAAACCGAGATCAAGCAGCACCAACTCTGGAATTTCCTTCTTGATGAGTTGCCAATATGCCTGCTCGTTAGCTGCTGTGCCTATGATTTCGGCTTCTGGGATTTCATTCTTGAAAATACCTTCTGTGCCCTTTAGTTCCAAGGGTACATCTTCTACTATGATAATTTTAAATTTTTCCATGTTTGGTTCGTTATAGTTATTAATATGTGTACGTATCCATCTGCAAGTCTCCGAGCTTCAATCCCACAAGCACGGGCATTGGTTGCCTCTCCTAACTCTCTGATAATTTGTCGACACAACCAAAACTGCATATCATGAGTGTCTGGCGTAAACAAAGCTGAAAGGGCTTCATCGGAGAGCTGGAGATTTTGCATCGTCAAATCAATGAAGGTGTAGGTTTCATCTCGTTGATGAATTTGCATGATGGGCTTTGCTTTATTCTGTTGTTGAAGCATATCAAAGAGATATTGCAGAAGCTCATCATCCACCCTTGAAGTGTTGTCAACTTGGCGCATGGCTTGTGCGCTTAGTATTTTGAACAAATCTCTATAATAGGTAGAAATCTCTTTTAATGGTGCCAAGTTTTCATCCTTCTTTTCTACTAACAATTTTATTTTTGAAGGATAATACATTGTTTCATGCTTGAGGGTTGACAAACAATTATCCAACACGCTGTTACTGATGTACAACTGTGAATTTTCGTAATCGTTGCGATGCAAGTCGTCTTCCAATATTTCCATTTCATGAACTTGCACCTCTTCTGTTTGAATGCGCTGCTTGAGTGCACTCTGAATTTGGGCGACAATGGCATTGAGACGTGAAAACTGCGGATTGAAGATTTGTTTGTTAGAAGCCCAAAGCTCATTTATCTTTGCCAATTTATTCTTTGCACTGTCTTCACCCAGCAGCACTTGGTTGATATTGTCAATTTTATGAACGCAGAATTGGTAATATATTCGATGTCGATAATACAAGAAATAATAAGCTGGGAAAATAAGAAGAAATATGAACGAAAGCAATGCTATGGCAATATTTTTGTTACTCTCCGACTTTTGCATCATCTTGACATAGGTACTTAACGTATTATCGGCACTTCGTTCGCGAAACAATTGGATATAAACTTGATTGTTGTAGGAGTATAAATTCCAATATTTTAAGCCCAATGCTGCCACTGCTACCTCATTGCGTATGGACAGAATGAGATTGTATGGCATTGAAACATGCTGGTGCAACCATTGTATCTCTGCTGGCAATGCCGTACTACCAGTGATGAGTACCATGGTGTCTGCTTTTTGAGGGTATTGTGCTAAATACATCTTATTCAGATAAGAAATGCAACTGTCCGCATAAATCAGTGTTTTGTGAAATGTTCCGTTAATATTACTTTGATAAACACTGTCTGCAAAAACACTTGCCATGCTTGTGGCATCTTTGTTTATCTTCATAGAGGCATTACCATGACTTGGCGAATGTGCAGAAGTCACCAATTGTTTTGCAAACAATGGCATCGCCAGTTGACTACCTAAAAGAACCACTGTCAATAAGAGTCTGACTACCCCTTTGGGCAACCTAAAGAGAAATTTACTCCCCTTTTGATATTCACTTTCAGCCTGAATGGTACAAACATCAAAGATTTTACTAATTTTCTTATATCGATCTATAATTCCTTTACAGTTCATTAGCCCAAATCCATGGCTAATACGACTATTATGCTTCTGCAAAGATGCGCTATCAGGCGCTGCACTATCAACGATAGGTTTGTGATCGAATAAATGCTGAAGTTGTTCGGAAGTCATGCCTATTCCCGTGTCTTCTACCACAATTTCCACAAAATCGCGCTCATTGTTGGCATAAACTCTCACCTTCCCTCCAGACGGAGTGAATTTACGAGCATTGTCACACAGGGTGTTCAACATAAACAAGGTAAGCGTCTTGTCTGCTTTCACCACGGCATCGGTGTTTTGAATGTTGAGTTCTATTCCTTTCAACCTGAAACTCATGCGATTACGGCTCAATATATCAAGCAAATCTTGAAGTGGAAAACTCTCTATTTTCAAACTCAAATAACCCTTCCTAAGTTGAATCCAATTCGTTAAAACTGCATTATATTGATTGATTTGGTCGGTCAGCTCGGCAATATAGGTATATCGCTCTGCTCGGATTTGGGAATTTTCTTGTCTATCACACAAGCGATGCACTTCATGTAATATTCTATCTATTAACGGAAGGACAATTTGAACCAACGACAATTTGGCGCGTTGTTCTAAGTTGCGTCTTTTATTTTGCGATAGACGAACCTCTGTCATCTCTTTTCTTTCCTCCATCTCTTCATACCGCTCTTGATAAGTGGATAAAAACTTTTCATTTTCAATCTTCCACTCCTCTAACGGTTCCAACAGTTTCTCAAGAACAGACGTGCGCTTCTCGTTGCGTTTTCGCATCCAGTCAAACATCCATAAGAGAAAGCTAACGAAAACAATCATCAGGACAATGGCTACAATCATTCGATTGAGTATGCGCAAGGATTGGTTCAACTGTTCGGCACGTGCTTCCAACTGTCGGTCTTGTCTGGTTCCTTCTTGTATGTCAAGATATAGATTTCTGTTATAGTCACTTTTCTGTTTGTCATTCATCGCCGAATACACCAATGATAGCTGTTCGCGAATAGAAGCCACCAAATCAGGTGCTTGAAGAATGGCTTGATTTGTATTCAAGGCATTTGTCAAACAGATAAGAGCAGAGGGATAGTCGTGCAATTCCCAATAGCATTGTGCCAATGTTCGATAGGCACCCGCTGTTTGATAAACGTCACCGTATTTCTGAAATTTATCTAAGGCACGCTGTGCAAGATGTCCTGCCAAGAGAGAGTCTGGCATGTGATAGGGATTGAGATATTGGAACGACGGCAGATTATCATGTATGAGCTTGTCGCGGTATTTTTTACGTTGCAACCGTTCACTAATAGCTTGAAGTGAATTGGCTTCCCAATAGGGATAGTGAAATTGTTTTGATAATTGATAGCATCTGATTAAATAATCGAACTCGGCTTGGTTAATTTCTTCACGAGTACCATTCAGAATGACACCTCCTGCACCAACATTATACAAATAGTTCAACAGTTGGGTCGTATCTCGTGTGATATCCCCATTGACATCAATGACGTTGATTGCTTCCACAGATTCATTTTCCAATCCCACGTAATAGAAATAGGTAGAATTGGTAATATTAAATTCACTTTCAGCGTAAATCATTCTCAGCTCTTGATGGTCTGACAGATTTGCACTCTCTTCTTTTATGCGCTTAAATCGTCTTATTGCTCGTTCCCGATAAACGTAAAAGTTCTTATTTTCTGAACATCTTTGACACAATCGCATCATTTGTACATCGGCAATCAATTGCTCTATTTGATTGTTGGTGTTCTGAAAGATAAGCGACAAGAGCGAATCGGCTTGCTGGTATTCCATTTTTGCGAGACTGACAAAGGCTAAATTGTTCAGCGCTTCTGCATAATCTCCACTTCGTGTCTTTGAAAGTTTCAACGCTTTCTGTGCATAAAACGTGGTACTATCGAGATTTCTATACCTGAAGGCGTAAGCCTTTTCATTCAGCGCCACCACCTCTGTAGGGTGAGGAGCCGAACATGATACTACAGTTACACAACACCAAAAGAACAATAGTATCAAGGCAGGATATGTCGGTAGTTTTTTTATGATCATAGATAGGTTACAGAAATTCAGTCAGACAAAGATAACTAAATTCATTTTGAAAACACACAAATAGGTATTAAAAAAGTCTGTTCTCAATAAAATAACACGCTGTGTTTTCTAACAATATAAGTTTTATTTGTATTTTTGCAGCATATATAAGCGTATTATGGCAGCAAAGATTAGAATTAAGGATATTGCATTAAGGGCAGCTGTATCAGTAGGCACTGTTGATAGAGTGCTGCACAATCGGCCGAATGTGTCCAAGGTGGCAAGAGAAAAGGTGGAGCAGGCGTTGAAGGAAATGGACTATCAACCCAACATGTACGCAAGTGCTTTGGCTTACAACAAGTCGTACACTTTTTATCTCCTCATACCTCAGCATGAATTTGAAGCCTATTGGGAAGAAATAGAAGAAGGTGCAAAAAGGGCAATTGAAATTAGACGTGATTTTTATTTAGAACTAAAGATATTCAACTATGAACGTTCAGATGAGCAATCTTTTCTTCAAGTAGCTGCCAAATGTATTGAGCAACAACCCGATGGCGTCATTGTGGTGCCGTCAACATTGGAGGTCACTCGACAGTTCACAGACCAATTACACGATCAAAAAATTCCGTTTGTGATGTTAGACTCCTATATGCCCGACCTCAATCCGTTATCTTTCTTTGGACAAGATTCTTTCCGAAGTGGATATTTTTCCGCTAGAGTCTTGATGCTCATTGCCAATAAGGAGAAAGAGATAGCGATTATGAAACGCATAAAAGGCGGCAAAGTGAGTACTAAACAGCAAGCCAATCGTGAAGTTGGTTTTAGACATTATATGTATGATCATTTCCCCGAAATCAATATTCTCGAAATGGAAGTACCTATGGCCGCCACACGCAAGGAGTATGATGAAATAATAGAACACTTTTTTGAGCTACATCCTGAAGTGCACCATTGCATCACATTTGGTTCAAAAGCCCACATTGTCGGTGATTACTTGTTAAGGAAGAATAGGCGTGACATTCAAATCATGGGCTATGACATGGTAGAAAAGAATGCAAAATGTTTACAACAGGGAAGTATCTCGTTCTTGATAGCACAACATGCTTATCAACAGGGTTATAGCTGTATTGAAACACTTTTCAGGGCTATCGTACTCAAAAAGAAAGTTGAACCCGTTAATTACATGCCCATCGAACTGTTAGCCAAAGAAAACATGGATTTCTATCGTCGAACACAGCTGTAAATCATCAGTACACTCCTATTTTAATCATTCTTTATGGATATTATCAAACGTAATTTCTTTCGACTTTTAAGGTCTGGCGCATTGAATGAATACGTTACGTTAGAACCAATGTCCAACTTTAAATGGAGACGCCTCTTTCAGCTTTTAGAATCACAAAAAGTCGAATCCATCGCTCTGAAAGGTATTAAGAATCACCAATACGACACAAATATTCACATACCCGAACAGCTGATTCAAGCCTTAGCAACGAATACCGTCAAGGAGGAAGCCTTAACAAAAGACACCCCACCTACCCTATCCAATCGCTTTCTGAATCGCAAGCTGAATAAGATTCGGCATGACGAGTACCATAGTATTGACACCTCTACGGATACACTCGCATTGTTAGACATTATCTTGTTTAATATCAATCACATTCTGAACTACGGCATCTCTTTAAGAGGAATTTTGGAATTAGGAAAATTTCTACGTACCAGAGGCGACAAAGTAGATTTCGTTAAATTGGAGACATGGCTTAATGCACTTCATATTCAACGCATTGCCCAATTGCAAGGAAGTATTCTGATTGAGGTATTTAATTTCGAGCAAGACGAAATTCCATTTGTTCAAGAGGTGGAACGAAATTCATACGCATTGGCTTTGCGCACGCTAACCCATACTGAAATAGATACCAGTAAAGAATGGCATTTTAGACAATCAAAGGCAGGGTTTGTGCAGAATAATAATGTGGTGCTGAAAAGAAATCTCAAGCGCAGCATACGTTATATCAATTATGCTCCCATTGAAACTACCAGTAGCTTTCTTGCAAATTTAGGACGTAGCTTGTCGGAGATAGAAGAATAACAGTTAAGTGCGTGAATCGAGAATAAAAAAACTGTCAAAAATC
>NZ_HG417090.1:518606-526061 GCF_000455445.1 Hoylesella timonensis 4401737 = DSM 22865 = JCM 15640
AAAATCTTAACAAACACCCCTCCATAACTTTAATATTTCTGAACAGGTTTGTCTTCGGCTGTAAATACGCGAGTTTTGAGCAAGTTTTATAACTCAATGTCAGTGAATGCGTTATGAAAATATGCCGAATATGGAAGCGCTTTTTATCACTATTTTTGTCTCAAAAACAGCAAAAAATGCGTGTTGAAACAATGACTTTGTGCTTCTATTATAACTTAGTAGTGCGACAATCTACATACTTTTGTTGCCTTAACTCAATGTTATAGCGCAAAAACGGTATTATTTTGATGAAAGAACCGCAAAATCTATCTACGATTTACTGATTTTCTTTTCTATTTCACAACTTTTCATCACACGTTTTTTGGTTAATTATTTTTACAAAAAGAGTAATTCTGGTTAATTAAGCGAATTGGAAAAAATTATTTTCTCAGCACATAAGTGCAAGAAGTCGTGTAAAAGTTTCGTAAATATTTTATCTTCGAAAAAACAGGCGAGAGAAGTCGTGGAGTCAAATTAAATTTTTGCTTATAATGAGGATTGATAAGCCATAATTGCCGTTTAACTATCAGAAAACCAATTGTTTTTATAAGTTTTTCAAAACTTTCAACAGACACTTGTGAGCGTTTTATACTAAACAGTTCCTGAATAGTATTACTATTAGTTCCATTGAGTGTGAGGAGAGCTTTATAAAGAGGATTAGGAAGAAGATGTATGAATGGAATTTTAGAAACAAAGCCAGTACTGATTTGTTGATGTCCACCAAAAGGATTTTGCCATGCAGGAAAGCATACAAAAACTAAACTTTTTTCTGTCATGAACTCTTTTATATGAGACAAAAATTCTTTCTTACAAGGAGGTTCTATATGCTCTATCACATCCCTAAGTATTATAATATCAAATTTTCCTATTCCATCTTTTGAATTATTAAGTAACATAAAATTTTCACATATAAAAGTACCTTTCTGATTTTCTCTCTTAAAAAAATCTACAGCTTGTTCTATGCGTGAGCCGCATATGTCTATACCTGTTACCAAACATCCTATTTGAGCAAAAGGTAACAGGTTTCCTCCCTCCCCACATCCTATTTCAAGGACTTTTGTTCCTACTCCTATATTTATATAGGAACGCAGTAGTTCTATATAGAAGTCTTTGGTTGTACAAGCCAACTCTTGAAAGTAACGAAATCTATCTTTGTGTCTTTTTTGCATTTTATTAAAAGTAAATGTTTTTTTGCAAGAAATTTGGCATAGTAACTCATGTGTTTTTATTCGGTACGAAAGTAATCTCGTTACCGAATTGGTTTGTAAAATGTCGTTATTATTCTATGATAAACTGTTTGGAGTCGCATACTGAACCATTTACTACTAACGTGGCAATGTGTACTCCTTTATTCAAAGAACTAATATTTTCGGTAATGGAACTTGAAAATTTAGATAATTCTATTTTCTACAACCCTATTAGGCAAAAATGAAGAAACTCTTGTTATATAAACTCCTCTCATTATTTTACAGCATTATAGATTAATATGTATTTCCTTCTTAATTCTTGGATACTCAATCCATCACCCGTAATAGCAAGTAAAAAGGAGTCTCCGTAATACAAGGAACGGAACAATGATATTGCCAGCTCAGACTCCACATTACCACTCAACTCCCCACATTTGACACCTAAATCATAGTAATGCCTCCATTGATTATGAATTAGTATCTCTATTTCATTATATTTTTCCACAAATCCATTATAATGAAAAGATGCAGATGCCAATAAATTCACATATTGCGCAGAGATGTTTTTATCAATTCTGTTTTCTTTCATCACTCTCATTCGTTTCTCTGTTTTATTCAATTCATAGTCAATATAAGTCCAGAATGGAGTTTTCTCTGAAGCAGGAATATCCATATTCAACGTATCAGATATGAAATCAAATATAAACTTATCGATAACAGCCTTATATAATCCTTCTTTATTTTTAGTTCGATAATAAATAGAGCCACGAGTTATTCCTGTGGCTTCTTCTAAATCTCCAGTTGTTACATTTACATATTCTTTTGACAAGAAGAGTTTAAATGCTTCTTGCAATATATAATCTGTCTTATCCTTTGTTTTGCTTCCCATAAATAATAGATTCTAAATTATTATGACGGCGATACTAATCTTTTAATGTTCGCAAATGTATGAAGTTTTATAATTGTAACCAAATTTTTCGGAGGTTTTTTCTTTAAAAAGTTTCTTTTTTCTCTCTTTTTCATGTGTTGCAGTGTAAAATGGTAGATTATAAGTCTTTTTGCTGGCATAATAACGACACTAAAACTTCTAAAAAATTATTTCCTATAGAGTTAGATGTTGGAGTGTTAAATCATAAATATATGCAAAAATCATGATATGACCTAACGCATTGAATTCTTTTTATTAACTTTGCAAGTATGAAAAGAATCGCCACATTATTATTGTTTATCTCTATGGTCATCGTTGCTAATGCTCAATACGCCGATGTTCAGTGTGAAGATACGTGTACACACGTACATGGGATTGATTTAAGCCATTATCAAGGCGAAGTGTTTTGGGAGGCTGTTGGAGAAAACACGAAAAATGCGTATGTGTATTTGAAGGCAACTGAAGGAGGCGACAACATCGACTCCAACTATCAACTAAATATCCAACTCGCTAATAAGTACGGTCTTAAAGTCGGCTCTTATCACTTCTTCCGTCCCAAAACGAATCTTATATTGCAGCTCCAAAATTTTATGACACAATGTAGGCCTAAAGATCAGGACTTGATTCCAATGATCGATATAGAAACAAAAAGTGGACTGTCTACGGAAGCCTTTTGTGACTCTCTTCACAAATTTTTAGGCATGGTAGAAGAGGCTTATCACCAAAAGCCACTTATCTATACGGGAGCAAACTTCTATGATCATTATTTGGTGGGACAGCTTGATAACTATAAAATCATGATTGCCCAATATACAAGTCGCGAACCTGTGCTAAAGGATGGACGAGATATTACCATGTGGCAATACACTGGTAAAGGGCGCATCAATGGCATTAACACATTCGTGGATAAAAGTAGAATGATGGGACGACACGGTTTGAGAGAAATTAGATTTCGTCGTGACACAGGAAGTAAAAGACCTTGAAACGGAAACATTAACTAAAATATAGTAATACATTGATAACATGGCGATTATAAAATGTCCTGAGTGCGGTCATCAAATAAGTGACAGAGCACCCATTTGCCCTTCTTGCGGGGTAAAGATAGCAAATCAAATAACCACCTGTCCGCAGTGTGGTGAAGTGTTTTTTAAGGATTTGAGACGCTGTCCTCGTTGTCAACATCTCAACATGGATTATCAAAACGGTATTTCTCAAAGCGAGGAGGAAGAAACAACACCCACAGACAACCCAACATCCTTACCTGAGAATGGTGAGCAACCCTCACCTAAACAGCCCAACAAAAAGAAAAAAACGACCAGCTTATGGATTGGATTCATCATAGCGATAGCTATTTGCTGTGGTGGTTATTATTTCTATTCTCAGGCTCAACACAATCAAGAGAAAGAAGCCTATGCCTTTGCATTGGCAAGTTCAGACCCCATTGTTTTGCAAGACTATTTGGATCGCTTTAAGAATGCACCCACCGCTCATAGAGATTCCATTCTCTCCCACCTTTCTGCCCTTCAGTCAATGGATCGAGAATGGACAGATGCATTGGTAAGCAACTCTAAAACCGCCTTGCAAAATTATATAGATCAGCATCCTGATTCACCACATAAAGCCGAAGCTCTTCGAAAAATAGATTCTATTGACTGGGTTTCTGTCAGTATGGCTCACACCTTGGATGCCTATCAAGTCTATTTGGAAGACCACCCCAATGGTGCGTATGTGGATATGGCAAAAGATGGCATTAAACGAATCAATGCTGCAACAGTACAACCTGAAGAACGAGCAATGATTAGTAATCTGTTCAGGCAATATTTTCAATACATTGACCAAAATGATGCCGAAGGTTTATCAAGCTTGATGAATCCGATAATTTCTTCCTTTTTAGGTAAGCCAGATGCCAATAAAAATGATGTGGTGCTGTTTCTACATAAGCTCTATCGTGAGGATGTTGCAAGTATGAATTGGCATCTGCTCAATGATTTCAAGATAGAAAAGAAAGAAATAGGTGACGAGGAGTATGAGTATTCTGTCAACTTCTCTGTCAACCAAGACATTGAGAAGGTGGATAACACTCAAACAAGTAACCACTATCGGGTCAAAGCTAAGGTGAATCCAGACGATAAAATCACAGAATTTAATATGACCAGAATTATACAATAGTTCAGGAGACAATCCTTTTCTATGACGATGTTGGCACTCTGTTTCACTCTTCATGATGATTGCCGATACAATCCGAATGACATAAAGAAGGTCAATACCGCCTTTATGTCATTCGGCATGAACAAGGACTTACCATGAAAGTGAAATAAAAACAGGACAAGACTGAGACAGACAACAAACATCGTCTACTTTTGATGCTCAAGCCTAATACCATACGCTTTCCTTACCTTTTCAAGTTTTGGCACAATATTTCGTGCCAGAATACGTTAAAAAGACAATGATTAAATTGAGATTACTGCTCTTACCATTATTCGTACTTTGTGCCCTTTGCGTACAAAGTCAAACATTTATTCTACAAGGCAAAGTGGTTGATGAGCAACTCAATCCCATTGAATTGGCATCTGTCTCGTGCCTTGCACAAGGGAAGGCGACCGTTACCTCCTTAAAAGGCGAATTTAGCATGCGGTTGCACACTGCTGATTCGGTTGTTGTCAAATTCTCAATGATAGGTTATCGCACCAAGAAACGTGTTCTACGCTCTCCAAAAGGGAAACAAACACTACAGATTGTCCTTTTTACCGATGAAACGACATTAGAGGAAGTACACGTAAAAGGCGAGCAGATACAGACAGGACAGACGCAAAACATAAAAGCAGAGCAGGCAAAAAACACTCCTTCTGCGACAGGAAATGCCATAGAAGACCTTATCAAGACACAAGCTGGCGTCTCTTCTCACAACGAATTGTCCTCTCAATATAATGTGCGAGGTGGAGCCTTCGATGAGAATAGCGTTTATATCAACAACATAGAAGTTTATCGACCTTTCTTGGTTCGGTCGGGACAACAAGAAGGACTGTCTATTATCCACCCCGATATGGTAGAAAAGATTGGCTTTTCTACAGGAGGATTTGCTGCAAAATATGGCGACAAAATGTCGTCGGCATTGGATATCACCTACAGACAACCGAAACCATTTGAAGCCAATCTGTCTTCCAGCATGTTAGGCGCCAGTGCGTTTGTTGGGTTCAGAACAAAAAAGTTTTCATGGAGCAATGGTATTAGATACAAAACAAACCAATATTTATTAGGAAGTCTGCAAACAAAAGGAGAATATAAACCTGCATTTTTAGATTATCAAACCTTTTGGGTCTATACCCCTAACCAACGTTGGAAAGTATCAATGATTGGAAACATATCCGATAATCATTATCAGTTTACACCACAAAATAGAGAGACCTCCTTTGGAACACTCAAAAACGTAAAATCCTTCAAAGTGTATTTCGACGGACATGAAAAGGATCGTTTCACTACTTACTTTGGTGCCATGGATATCACTCGTAACTTTGGTGACTCTACTTCCATATCTCTTCTGGCTTCTGCCTTTTATACCAATGAGCGCGAGAAGTATGACATACAAGGACAATACTGGCTTACACAGACAGAGACAAGTGAGAACTTGGGAGTTGGTACCTATTTCCAACACGCACGCAACTATCTTCAAGCATATGTAGAAAACGTAAAATTGATGGCTCGCCATACCACCAAGCGACATCGTATTGAAGCTGGCATCACCTACAAGTTTGAACGCATCAATGAGTATGCTGCGGAATACGAAATGAGAGACTCAAGTGGATATAGTATTCCGCACACTGGGAAAGACTTATACATGATTTATACCTTACGAGCCAACAATCAACTAAAGTCCAATCGCATTGAGACTTACTTTCAAGATACTTATCGATTCACCAATAAAGGCGGAAATACCCACTACACACTCAATTACGGCATCCGTATGAGCCATTGGAGTTTTAACAAGGAACTGGTGGTCAGCCCACGACTCTCATTGGGAATTATTCCGGCGTTCAATGAAAACATGACTTTTAGGATAGCCACAGGTCTATATTATCAAACTCCTTTCTATAAAGAGGTGAGAGACACTACCACCGTCAACGGCATCACTTACGCCCGACTGAACGAAAAAGCAAAGAGTCAGCGTTCTATCCACTTTATTACTGGTATGGATTACAGATTTCGTGTAAACAACAGACCTTTTAAGTTGACCACAGAAATATATTATAAAGCTCTCTCTAACCTCATTCCCTATAGTATCAACAATGTGAAAGTGGTGTACTATGGAGACAACAAAAGTTCTGGACATGCCATGGGTATCGACTTCAAATTATATGGTGAGTTTGTGCCAGATAGAGACTCATGGATTAGTTTTTCGTTGATGGATGCACGCATGAAGCTGAATGGAAAAACAATACCCATGCCTACCGACCAGAAATATGCGGTTAATCTGTTCTTCACGGACTTCTTTCCTGGCACGAATCGTTGGAAAATGTCTTTGAAACTTGCCTATGCAGACGGATTGCCCTTTGCTGCTCCGCATAAAGAGTTAGAAAGAAATTCTTTTCGTGCCCCTGCTTATAAACGGGTGGATATAGGTATGAGCTATAGACTGTTCAATAACGAGGAGAGAAGAACAAAGTCCATCTTTAAAAACATTTGGTTAGGTGTGGATGGTCTCAATTTGTTTGGCATCAATAATGTCAATTCCTATTATTGGATTACAGATGTTACCAATCAACAATATGCTGTTCCCAATTATCTCACGGGAAGACTTATCAATGGTCGCATCTTGTTTGAATTCTAAATAATAGAGTAATATTTAGGGCTTATGTTTCAGATAAAAAACATCTATACGTCAATTCTTAGGTTGAGTATATTCTTCATTTCTTGTGCAATCCCAGCAACTACCTTTGGTCAAAACGCTCAAATCTATAAAGAATCTATAGCTTCTTTACAGGTGGTCGCAGGTGATGATTGGCTCTCCCCTCCAGTCACTACTCTTGGAGGTTTGCCCATCAACATCTCCTTTGACGACCTTACACATGAATATCATCGATACACCTACTCTATCGAACACTGTGAAGCTAATTGGACGCCAAGCACACAACTCTTTGAAAGTGATTTTCTGCGTGGATTTGCAGAGGATAATATTATCAAGAATTTTCAAAAGTCAGTGAACACAAAAGTGCAATATACGCACTACAGTCTTCAAATTCCCAATGCAGAATGTCAATTAAAAATGAGTGGGAACTATCGGTTGACTGTCTACGATGCGAATAA
>NZ_HG417091.1:0-37427 GCF_000455445.1 Hoylesella timonensis 4401737 = DSM 22865 = JCM 15640
CTGAGCCCAGGCTTCCACGAAAATTATTGTTTGATAAACTTTCTATTAAAATATCAAAAAGTTGATGATGTTATCGATTAAAATGTGTAATTTTGCAGAAGATAGGCTGCGCCTTAACAAAGAATGTAAACTTTCTCTGTCTTCGGCTCGTGCAATCTTTACAGAAAATAGGATGCATCTTTGCAAATGAAGACAGCTCAATTGTTTTGAGCTGGTGCTACCCTTTAGGAAATATACATAATAAGATAATGACACTTGACGCTTTAACCGCCATTTCGCCCATTGATGGGAGATATCGCAGCAAAACAGTTGCACTGGCAGATTATTTTTCAGAATATGCGCTCATTCGCTATCGCATACGCGTGGAAATAGAGTACTTTATTGCCCTTTGCGAACTTCCGTTACCTCAACTCCAAAACTTTAATCATTCTTTGTTCCCGCGTCTTCGGGATATTTATCAAAAGTTTGATGAAACTTCTGCACAGCGTGTAAAGGATATAGAACAGGTGACCAATCACGATGTCAAGGCGGTTGAATATTTCCTCAAAGAAGAGTTTGATAAGATAGGTGGGTTGGAAACGTTCAAAGAGTTTATTCACTTTGGACTTACCTCACAAGACATTAATAACACTAGTGTGCCCTTGTCTATCAAGGAGGCGCTGCATGAAGTGCTGATTCCCTGTATTGAAGAATTGATAGAACAGTTGGAAGCCTATGCCGCCCAATGGAAGGACGTGCCAATGTTGGCAAAAACTCATGGGCAGCCTGCCTCACCAACTCGTTTGGGCAAAGAACTCATGGTGTATGTTTATCGACTTCGTGAGCAGTTAACGCTTCTTGAGACTTGTAAGATGAGTGCTAAGTTTGGCGGTGCTACAGGAAACTATAATGCACATCATGTGGCTTATCCTGCCATTGACTGGAAGGATTTTGGTAATTGCTTCGTGCAGGAGAAGTTGGGTTTGCAGCGAGAGCAATACACCACCCAAATTAGTAATTATGACCACATGGGGGCTTTCTTCGATGCTTTGCGCCGTATCAATACCATCGTGTTAGATATGGATCGAGACTTTTGGATGTATATTTCCATGGAGTACTTTAAGCAAAAAATCAAAGCAGGAGAAGTTGGGTCGAGTGCTATGCCTCATAAGGTGAACCCGATAGATTTTGAAAATAGCGAGGGTAATTTAGGTATGTCCAATGCCATTTTACAATTCTTGGCTCAGAAATTGCCAGTGAGCAGGTTGCAGCGTGATTTAACAGATTCTACCGTGTTGCGTAATGTCGGTGTTCCAATAGGACACACAATGATAGCCCTTCAGAGCACATTGAAGGGATTACGCAAGCTTATCTTGAATGAAGACAAACTATATCAAGATTTGGATAAGACTTGGGCAGTGGTCGCAGAGGCTATCCAAACCATTTTGCGTCGCGAGGCTTATCCGCATCCATACGAAGCGTTGAAAGCATTGACACGTACCAACCACCAGATGACCGAACAGACCATCTATGAGTTCATTCAGAATTTGGATGTAAGTGACGAAATAAAAAAAGAACTGATGGCGATTACACCACATAATTACACAGGTGTGTAAGTGCGAAAGGGGAGAAGGCGTGACGCCTTTGAAAGACGGACGGCACGTTAAACGTTTCGGTTTTTCAGACCTATTTATTACGATAATAATATCAGAAAATAAAAATATATCAAAATCAGCCGTGAGGCTAATTATTTACAAAGAAAAGTTGATTAAAAATGATGGATTCAGAATTAGAAAAGAATTTTCAGGAGCAATCCTTAGAGCAGGGCAATCAAAGTCGTGAGACTTACCAAAGGCCTTCGGGAAATAATGAAAGAGATGCTCGATACGGTGAGCGAAGACCTCGTCGTCGCATTCAACGTCCTTATGATGGTGAACGGATGAGTAGACCAACAAGTGAGGGTGGCTTTCGCCCAGAGGGTTTTGGGAATAATTTAGAAAATAATAATGTAGAAAGAACTCCTTCGCGTCCTTATCGACCTCGTTATTCGAATAATGAGCAAGGAGAATATCGCTCTCGTTATCGTCGTGACTACCAAAGTGGCTATCAGTCACGTCGACAAGAAGGTTATCGCCCTCGATACCAGAATGATGTAG
This sequence comes from Hoylesella timonensis 4401737 = DSM 22865 = JCM 15640, assembly GCF_000455445.1. Lineage (GTDB taxonomy): Bacteria > Bacteroidota > Bacteroidia > Bacteroidales > Bacteroidaceae > Prevotella > Prevotella timonensis. The sequence continues at coordinate 2,136 of NZ_HG417091.1, forward strand.
ACGAAGGTTATTCATCCCGACAGTCCGGTGGATACCGCCCACGATACAACAATGATGGCGAGAATGGATATCAGTCTCGTCAGGGTGGTTATCGCCCACGTTATAACAACAATGATAGTCAGAGTGGATACTCTCGTGAGGGAGGTTACAATCGAGGAGGGTATCAACCACGTGGCAATTATCAAAATCGGGGGGGCTACAATAGAGGCGGTTACCAGCAAGGAGGTTATCGTCAACATTCTCCAAACTATAACCCGAATGCAAAATATAGTTTGAAGAAGCGAATTGAATATAATGAGGAGCATATCGATCCGACAGTTCCTGTTCGATTAAATAAATACTTGGCTAATGCTGGTGTATGTAGCCGGCGTGAGGCTGATGAGTTTATCCAAGCTGGGGTAGTGAAGGTAAATGGCGAAGTTGTAACAGAATTGGGAACGAAAGTCCTACGCTCAGATGAGGTGGTGTTCCATGATCAGCCTGTTTCTTTAGAGAAGAAAGTATATGTGCTTTTGAATAAGCCCAAGGATTACGTGACCACCAGTGATGACCCGCAACAAAGAAAAACGGTCATGGACTTAGTGAAAAATGCTTGTCCTGAGCGTATCTATCCTGTGGGTCGGTTAGACAGAAACACCACAGGGGTACTTTTGTTTACCAACGACGGAGATTTGGCAAGCAAATTAACTCATCCCAAGTTTCTAAAGAAGAAAGTATATCATGTGTTCTTAGATAAAAATGTAACTGCACACGATATGCAACAAATTGCCGAGGGAATTGAGTTAGAAGATGGTGAAATCCATGCAGATGCCATTGAGTATACAGATGAGCCAGAGAAAAATCAAGTAGGAATAGAAATCCATAGTGGTAAAAATCGCATTGTGCGTCGCATCTTTGAGAGCTTGGGCTACCGAGTTATCAAATTGGATCGAGTGCAGTTTGCGGGTTTAACCAAAAAGAATCTGCGCCGAGGCGATTGGCGATTCCTCACCGCTCAGGAAGTAGATATGCTGAGAATGGGTGCATTTGAATAGTTGAGATATATAGTTGACAAGTTGACAAGTAGACCAGTTGACCAGTTGATGGTTCCATAATGTCGCCTATAACCAATTGCGAACGACAACAAACCATCGGCATTAACTTGTGAACTTGTAAACTCGTCAACTTGTCAACTCGTCAACTTGTCACCTTGTAAACTTGTGAACTCGTAAACTCGTAAACTAAAAAACTAACATAATGAAACGTACAAAAATTATTGATGTCCTTCAGAGTACAGACTTCAATCAAGAAGTGCTGGTAAAAGGTTGGGTGCGTACTCATCGCAGTAGTAAAGCCGTACACTTTATAGCACTGAATGATGGTTCAACGATTAAGAACGTACAAATAGTCGTTGACCCGGAAACAATAGACCCCGAAACACTTAAAAACATCACAACAGGCGCATGCTTATGTGTCTCTGGCACTTTGGTTGAAAGTCAAGGACAAGGACAAACCGTAGAAATTCAAGGAAAAGAAATTGAGATTTATGGCTTGTGTGGCAACGATTATCCGATGCAGAAAAAAGGGCAGTCGTTTGAATATATGCGACAGCATGCACATCTGCGTTTGCGCACCAACACCTTTGGAGCGGTGATGCGCATTCGCCACAATATGGCAATCGCTATACATAAGTATTTTCATGACCATGGTTACTTTTATTTCCATACACCTATTATTACTGCCTCGGATGCAGAAGGTGCAGGAGAGATGTTTCAAGTAACTACGCAAGATCTGAATAATCTACAGCGAGATGAACAAGGAAAGGTGAAATATGATGATGATTTCTTTGGGAAAATGACATCGCTCACCGTTTCAGGACAGTTGGAAGGTGAACTGGGTGCCACCGCTTTAGGACAGATTTATACCTTTGGACCAACTTTCCGCGCCGAAAACTCCAACACCCCTCGTCATTTGGCAGAGTTTTGGATGATTGAACCCGAAATTGCTTTTACAGATTTGGATGATCTGATGGGCATTGAAGAAGAATTTATCAAGTATTGTGTGCAATGGGCTTTGGACAATTGTAAGGATGATCTCGAGTTCTTAAACAAGATGATTGATAAAACCTTGTTGACACGATTGCAGAGCGTTGTAAGCGGTAGCTTTGTGCGACTTGATTATTCCGAAGGAATCAAAATTTTGGAAGAAGCGGTAAAGAGTGGACAGAAGTTCGAATATCCTGTATCATGGGGAATGGATTTGGCGAGTGAACACGAACGCTATTTGGTGGAACATCACTTTAAGAAACCTGTCATCATGTACAATTATCCGAAGGAAATCAAAGCCTTCTATATGAAAATCAACGAAGATGGCAAAACGGTTCAAGGGACGGATGTGCTCTTCCCACAGATTGGTGAAATCATTGGGGGATCGGTTCGTGAAGAAAGTTATGAAAAGCTGCTGGGTGAAATCGAACGTCGCCACATTCCGATGAAAGATATGTGGTGGTATCTTGATACACGTAAATTTGGCTCTTGTCCTCATGGTGGCTTTGGATTGGGCTTCGAACGTCTCATTCTCTTTGTTACGGGAATGCAGAATATTCGAGATGTGATACCTTTCCCACGCACACCCAAGTGCGCAGAATTCTAAACAAATTCATCTGATGATATTTCATGCCGATACCTTATTATATAGTGAGAACGACACATATAGTGAAAAAATAACGTGTTGTTTTGCGTATAAATGAGAGATTAAATAAAAAAACTTGTCTAAATATTAAAAAAAGAAGATTTTTATTTGTTTGTTTTAATATTTATCTCTATATTTGCACCAAGATAATTTGCCTGTAATAGGGTTACTATGTACATAACGAACAATCATTGGCGTGAAAAAAACAGACGGCTTAGTTTTCTGACAGAAATCAAAGCGTCTTTGAATAATAAGTATATATTTAATTTTTATTGTTTTATTTAATTTTATATCGTATGAGAAAGAAATTTTTAAGTACGCTGCTAATGGGAGCTTTAGTAACAGCTTCTATGAGTACGTTTACATCTTGTAAGGACTACGATGATGACATCAACAATCTGCAACACAGATTGATGCATTGACTCCACTCAAGACTGTAAAAACAGAATTGCAGAGCGAACTCGCTAACTTGCAAAAACAGTTGGAAGCCAAAGATGCACAACTGCAAGAGGCTATTACAAAGCTGCAGACAGCTGATGCAGATCAGACAAAGCAGATTACAAAGCTTGCTGCAGATGTTTCTGGCTTAGAGGCACGTGTAAAGACTGCTGAAGAAGCTTTAGCAAAAGTAAACGAAGCTTTGAAAGGCAAGGCAAGCGAAGCAGAACTGAAAGAACTGGCTGGAAAGGTAGCTGCTGTAGAAAGTAGCCTTGTTGAGCATTTGAAACAAATCAAGGAACTGAAGGCTGGTCTTGAAGATGTGCAGACAGCACAAGAGGGTATTAAGTCAGATATTCAAGAGCAAAAGGATGCGCTTGAAGGCTACAAAACCCGTTTAGAGGCTCTTGAGAAGAAAGGCTTGTCAGAGGCTGATATCAAGAAGATTTATGACAAGATTGAAGAGGCTACGAAAGCTTTGGATAAGAAGTTGTCTGAAGAAATCGCTCAGCTCAAGGCTGATGCTAAGTCATTGTCTGATAAGATTGATGCGGTAAGTACAAACGTTAACGTATTGAACGTATTGCTACCTACAGAGCTTCGTAGTATCGTTTTCGCTCCAGATTCATATTACTGGGGTATCGAGGCTACCAAAATTCAAACCTTGAAGTACAACGCATACACATTGTCTCCTGTTGCTTGGAACGTGATAGAAACCAAGGGTTATGATAAGGCTGAACGTTATGAAGCAAAGGCTGGTTCGAGAGTACTTGCTTTTGTAGCAAACTACCACATGAACCCTTCAACAGCTGTTATAGATCCTGCTACTGCTAAGGTTAATGTCCTCTCTGGAGACAAGGAGTACACACGTGCTGCTGCTGATGCAGGTTTGTCTGTTGCAAGCTGGACAGTTGAAGGTGGCATGTTAAAGGTTAACTTGGACGTAACAAATCCTGAAAAGATTAAGTCTGTGAAAGAAAACGAAATGGTTACCGTTTTCGCTACACAGGTAACACTTCCTGGTATGACCTTGAATAAGGACCAAAACATCGCTGAAAGGACCATTACTTCTGATTATGCAACTTTATATGCAGAGTCTATTTCTGACTTGAAATTGGCTCACCGTGCTGGTGAAGATGTTCCTTTCTTAGGTGTTGAAAGTCCTAATAAGTCTGTACTGGCTGGACCTGACAAAGATCACAAACACCACCAGCTGTTGATGCAGCACGCATTTGAAGCAGGTGTAAGTGGTAAGTACGGTCCTCAGGATTCTGTTAACTACAATGAGACTTTGGATCTCCGCAAGCTTGTAGAAGTACATTATAAGAATGCAAAGGGTGTCAACAGATTGATGACCGCTGAGGATTTCGAAGCTAATGGCATGAAGTTTAAGTTCGAGATTACAGCACTTTACTTAGGGTCTACCAAGACTTCCGAATCTGCTCATGCTGCTATTAATCCTGAAGACGGTTATACATTCCGTCCACAGATGCCTGAGTATGACAAGGATCATGTAGGTAAGCAACAAGCTTACGGAGCTGAGCAAGCTCGTCCTACCATTGGCCGTACACCATTAGTTCGTGTATCTTTGCTTGACAAGGATGGTAAAGTGCTTGATTATGGTTATATCCGTATCAAGATTACAGAGAAGAAGACTCCTGCTACAGTTGAACCAGATAAGCATGTTGATTATCAAGGACCTGATTACAACTACTCATATAATGGTGAATGTACAGATCCTGCAAAAGAGTGGAAGTACGAGACAAAGTGGATCCAGACAGAGTACGATTTGTACCACATGTTAGGTATCACTCGTGAAGAATTCGAAGCTAATTATGGCGTTTCTCCTGTAAAGGATGCAAATAATGGTGGTTTGCAGCAGTATAAGATGAGTGCCAATGGCAAGACATTTGAGAAGATGGCTGAGCCTATCGGACAGGCTTATACTAAGAACGAAACCTCTCCTGAAGATGGAACTCTTACAAGTATCTTGGGTTGGAAGTTAACTGCTGTTCAAGCTAAGCAACTGTTCGTTACAGAGAAGAAGGCTAATGTAGAAATTGCCGTGAAGTACGAGTCTAAGGACAAGTCTAAGTATCCTGATGTATTTGTTACTTTCAAGACTGGCAAGCGCGTTGGTGAGGACTCTACACCTGCTGGAGAAGTGAAGTTGGCTGACAACATCATTTCTAACTACTGGTATGCTACTAATACTTCTACACCTGGAACCGCTGAGATTCACAGCAATACTTTGACTCCTGAGGATAATCCTAATGGAACAGCCGATAAGATGGAGACAACATTTGGCGACGTATTCAAGGGCAACAAGATTGGTGCTAGTCTGATAAACGTTGTTAAAGACCTTACTGAAGGTAAAGAGTATGCAGCTGCTAAACTGAAGCTCAGTCTCGTATTCGATGCTGCAAACACAGGCAAGGAATACAAGGGTATCGACGGCAAGACTTATGTAATGTCAGTGTCTGAAGATGGTAAGACTTTGAATGCCCAGATTAAGGGTAATCAGGCTAAGAATCCTGTTGCAACTCTTACCAGTCCTGAAGATCCAAGCGAGACCATGATTGCTTACCAGCACAATGACTATGCTCATGCATTGCTGAACTACAAGGATCACAACTCATTGGCTAACGACGTAGTGAAAGCTATCATCGGTATCAAGGCTCAGAATGAGTGCGCAAAGAATCTGGCTCTGACGAACAATACATTTGACGTTCGCTTCCTCCGTCCAATCAACGCTAAGAATGCCAACAAGGAAATTGTTGATGCAAGTTATGTTGAAATGCAGCAGATTAAGGCTACAGACCTTTTGAAGTTCACAGACTGGCGTGATGCTTGGAACAAAAAACAAGCTGCTGGTATCGGTGGTGAATATGAGAAGTACTATGGTGTAACGGGTGTAACAATCGATGGCATTGCAGACGGACAGTCTATTAGCCTCAATCCTAATGTGATGACCAACTTGGGTCAGAGCGATCCTTCTAAGTTCGTTCCATTAGGCGATGTTACTAAGAACATTGACTTCGTTTATACTGCAGCTGATGGTGGTACACTGACCTACAAGAATTTGAGTGCTACTGTTCAGGAGTTCCAGATTAAGATTCCTGTAACTGTTAAGTACCTCTGGGGTTATATCACTGAGAATGTAACTATTACAGTGAAGAAGACCGCTAATAACGCTAAAAAGTTCTAATCCTAGATTAGATTATCATACTTGAAGGGGAGGGGTAATTTACTCCTTCCCTTTTTTTCTTAAATTGACTTTATGAAATTAAAGATATTTACAATATGCATGCTTTGCATGACGTTGACATTTGTTGGATGTAAGTCTGGTAAGAAAAAAGATCCACTTCGTTCTGAGTATCTACGACCAGCCTCTATGGACTATTCTAGTAAAGACTCATCTGAGATAAAGACATTAGTAGATAACTATGTGGAGAATTTCAAGAATAAGAACTTCCGAGTTACAGCCAGCATGCTGTATACTTTGCGAAATGATAGTATCTTGCCATTGTCTGAAGAAATGAAGCAGAAATATATTGATGCCTATTCGCGTATGCCCATTTACGATTGTGCTGTGAAGGGCATTATTTTACGAAGTGATAAAAACAACGAAGTACAGGTGTCAGTACAAATTATGCCTAACGGTAGTATTGATGAAGAGAAAGGTGTTACTACCTTTTGTTTGAATCCTGTGTTAAAGGATGGGAAATGGTATCTTACGTTGTTGGATGAATACGCTGATGGCGTAGAAAACGTTTATGATAAATATAAAGAAAACCAGTAATCTATTCGCATGGCTGTTGCTTATAGTTTGTTGCACTACATTATCGTGTGCAACAGGTAAGCCTGAGCTTCAGCTCAAAACGCAGCAATACGATTTAGGCAACTTGGACAGCGAACATCGAGTGCAGACTATCCTTGCTCCTTTTACAAATAAAGGTGGAGGGGAATTGATAATTAATAATATTAAGACCGATTGTGACTGCACAACTGTTCAGTATCCGAAGGAGGCATATAAGCACCGTTCGGGCGATAAAATTAAAATTACAGTAGATTTAACTCCTTTCTTTCCTGGCCCAATATTAAAAAAAGTGGCTATTTATACCAATGGGCAGCCACAGCCCGTGGAGATAACCATTAAAGGACATGTTATATGAATAGGAGTAATAGATAAATGAATAGAGCATGAGACGATTACGAATTTTTGCCATGCTTGTGTTGTTGCTGTGTATGGTGACTTCACCTTCCATGGCAAGTAACGAAGGTGATGTGCTGATGGTTCAGATGAAATCAGGTGACTTGTATAAATTTCACTTGACTGAGCGTCCTGTTGTTACTTTCTGGCCAGACGGAATCAAAATTGTTTCGTCCGACTTTAGTGCAGAATACAAAGACGTACAAAAAATATATTTTGAAGAATATACAACTGATGTGACCTTGCCACAAGATGTTCAAGCAAATGAGATGACTTTTACCTATCTTGATGGACATACTGTTCAGATTGACGGACTCAAAGGAAATACTGAGATTCGTGTATTTACTTTGGAAGGTAAGATGATGTCGCTTGATATTGAAAGACAAGTTAACTCCATCAAGGTTGATTTAGCGGCTTATCCAAAGGGCATATACATTATTCGTTGTAACAATCATTCATTCAAAGTAACCAAACGATGAAACAAAGAATACTAACTATATTATTGCTTTTCGCCTCATTCTTTCAGGTGCAAGCCCAGCAGAAGGTTTATGTACACACGCTTGACAAAACCTTTGATTGGTTTACCTGGGAGGTGGATAGCATCACATTTAAAGAGGCTGATCCTCTTGTTGTTCCCGCTACAGCCAAGCCTGTTGACTTAGGCCTTTCGGTGCAATGGGCCGACTTCAATTTGGGTGCAACCACCGACACCGAATCCGGTCTTTTGGTAGGATGGGGTGACGTGACAGGTACCAACAGGTCGGTCAATCTGAAATACTTCCCCGTTGAGCATCCGCTGGGCAATATCATCATGAGCAAGTATGACATTGCCAAGCAGAAGTGGGGCGACCTATGGCGATTGCCATCAACTGACGAAATACAAGAGTTGATAGACCACTGTACATGGACATGGACCACAAAGAATGGCGTATCTGGTTACCAAGTTGCCAGTCAGAAGCCAGGAAATACTAATTCCATTTTCATCCCTGTCACGGGTTCGCGTACCGGAGCCATCATGGCCGAGGAAGGCGTTGCTGGTTACTATTGGTCGGGTATCTTGGATACCGATAAGACCAACGCTGTTGCCTTGAAATTTACAGATGCCGACAAGCTGCAAACTGCCTTGAAACGTTTCATTGGCTGTAGCATCCGACCCGTCTATGGCAAATATGTACAAGCTGTATATGCTGTAACCGCTCCAGCTACAGAGGTAACCTATCAAACTGCGAATGTTAACGTTTCTCTTTCAGGAGGTATTGACCAGGTAAAAGAGTATGGTGTTTGCTATGCTAAGAATCCTGTTGACTTAGATCCTATTAAGGGGCCTAAGGTTTCAGATACAACCATTCCTCAAGGAAATACCAAAACGTTCGTCCTCACAGATTTATCTCAGCGTACCACCTATTATTATCAAGCTTATGCTTTAGTTGGGAGTGATTACGTTTATGGAGAAAAGTTACAATTTACCACACAGCCCAAATTCCCAGAGCCTGAGATTGTAGACTTGGGGTTGTCGGTCAAATGGGCAAAGTGGAACATGGGAGCCAAAACCGAAGCCGAGTATGGAGGTTACTTTGGCTGGGGCGATCCAACGGGCGAGTTATTCTCGAATGATGTCACCGAATATGCCAAGGGGTTAGCCACAAAAGACATTGGTGGAACCAAGTATGACATTGCACGTGCGCAGTGGGGTGGTAAGTGGCGACTGCCTACAACCAAGGAGTTAAAGGAATTAGAGAAATGCACTTGGGCGTATACTCCAAATTACAACAATAAGGGCATCGAGGGTTGGATTGTTTCCAACAATGGCAAACAAATATTCTTCCCACGTGCAGGCTGGAGACGGGCTGATAATACATCGCACGGCATTGGTGACGACGCCTATTATTGGTCGTCAGAGTTAGCCGACAACAGTCCAAACTCAGCCAAGTATGCTCAGCTCTTAGGAAAGAATTATGTAGAAATAGAGTTGAGTTTGAAGACTATCTTGACTCCTGTTCGTGCTGTTTATGCTGAACCTGGCGAAAACTACACACCCGATCCGACACCTAATCCAGGTACTGATCCTACGCCAAATCCAAATCCCGACCCAGGTCCTACCCCAGAGCCACCATCTCCTACAGCTGGAAAAGCAGTTGATTTGGGCGTGTCTGTCATGTGGTCCGACCGTAACGTCGGTGCTGTTAAGGCTTCAGATGCTGGTAAGTATTTCGCTTGGGCTGAAATCAGTGACAAGACCGAGTACACCAGGCAAAGTTACACTGCCGGATATGATACTTTGACCGGAGCGTTCACCGACTCCGTTTCCGTGAGCCACATTGCTGGGAGTAAGTTTGATGCTGCCCGTGTATTGTGGGGCGGAACATGGCGAATGCCAACCGATGACGAGGTGGGTGAGCTGAAGAGCAATTGCACACTGGAATGGACGTTCCAAGATGGAGTTCCCGGTTATCTGATTACGAATAAGAAAAATGTCAAGAACCATATCTTCCTGCCTGCTGCAGGTTATAACAATGGAACTTCAGTTGGTGGCAACGGATCGTTTGGAAAGTATTGGACAGACCGAATTTATACTTATAAGGACTCGAGCAAGAGCACTGCCTATGCCCTGTCTTTAGCCAGTAGCGGTTTCTATGCAAGCAGTATGCCCAGGGAATATGGTGCCTTGATCAGGCCTGTGATGAATTATTAATTTTATCTAAATACAGTAATTATGAAAAAGTTTAAGAAAACTTTCATGGCTGTTGCTCTGTTGTCTATGAGCGCTGCCACCGCTTTTGCACAAGCTACTTACACTGATGCGAACAACAACGAGTATCAGTTTAAGAAACATGCTTTCCTGAATCTTCAGGGTGGTGCACAGTACACACTTGGCGAAGCTAAGTTTGACAAATTGTTGTCTCCAAATGTACAGTTGGGTCTTGGTTATCAGTTCTCACCTGTCTTTGCATTGCGTTTGCAAGCCAATGGCTGGCAGAGCAAGGGAGGCTGGAATGGTTATGAGTTGGCTCGTACTGGTAATCCATACACTGCTGACTATAAATTTAATTATGTAGCTCCAGGTTTGGATTTGATGTTTAATTTATCAAATTTATTCTGTGGCTGGAATCCTAACCGAGTATTCAACGTAACAGCTTTCTTAGGCGGTGGTGCAAACATCGCATGGAAAAATGATGAGGTGAATGCCATTGCCAAGACCTTGAAGAATTTGGACAACTATCAGTTGCAGAATTTATGGGATGGTACTAAAGTACAGCCTTATGGCCGTGGTGGTGTTGAATTGGCTTTCCGCTTGAGCGATGCCGTTAGCTTCTTGGTAGAGGGTAACGCCAACATCTTGAGTGACAAGTACAACTCCAAGAAAGCTGACAATCCTGACTGGTACTTCAATGCTTTGGCTGGATTCCGTATCAACTTAGGAAAGACCTATAAGAAGGTTGAAGCTCCTGCACCCGAGCCAGCTCCTGTTCAAGAGTATGTAGAGCCTACACCTGCTCCAACTCCAGCACCTGAGGTTAAAGAAGAAGTGGTTGAAAAGAAAGTAGAACCTTTCCGTCGTGACGTATTCTTCCTGATTAACTCTGCTAAGATTCGTAACTCAGAAGCAGGTAAGATACAAGAAATGGTAGACTACCTCAATGCCAACCCTAACGCAAAGGTATCTGTTACAGGTTATGCTGATGCTGGTACTGGTAACAATAGAATTAACGACCGCTTGGCTCGTCTTCGTGCTCAAATCGTAGTGAAGACCTTAAAGGAGAAGTACAATATCCCTGCCGATCGCATTATTTCAGATTCAAAGGGTTCAAGAGTACAACCATTTGCTGTAAACAATAAAAACCGCGTTACGATTTGTATCGCAGAATAATACTTACGATATAAAGTTGCATTAAAAAGAGAGCTCATCATGTTGGGCTCTCTTTTTTGCATGATTCAGATTTTATGATTAAATTTGCATCATCATCCTATAAAACATAACATAATGAAATCAGTACATTCAGAAAAGGCTCCAGCTGCAGTTGGACCTTACAGTCAGGCTATCGAAGCCAACAGCTTTGTTTTTGCATCTGGTCAATTACCAATAGATCCTTCAACAGGAAAGTTTCCCGAGGGTGGTATCAAGGAGCAAACACGTCAGTCCATCCTTAATGCTCAAGCGGTATTAAAAGCCGCTGGGTTAGACTTGTCCAAAGTAATCAAGACAACGGTGTATCTATCCGATATGGCCAACTTTGGTGCCATGAACGAAGTGTATGCAGAGTTCTTTGCAGAGCCTTATCCAGCTCGCTCTGCTGTTGCTGTACGCACACTCCCTAAGGAAGCTTTGGTAGAAGTAGAGTGCATCGCAGTGAAAGCATAAAAGTTAATTGCAACGGAATTTCACGGATTTGCGTACTACATCTGTGCCATTCCGTGAAATTCCGTTGCAATAGTAAGATATTTCACTGAGCTTTAGATTTGTGGTTACAATAATGAGCTTTCAGTGAAAGTATCGAAAAAAGGAGAAAGGCTGGTTCTTTTATCTCTCCTTTTTGATTAAATATTCTGCAATTTGCACAGCATTCAGTGCAGCACCCTTGCGAATCTGATCGCCCGTTAGCCATAGCGTGATACTGTTGTCGTCTGCCAAGTCTTTGCGGATGCGACCAACATAGATGTCATCGTGACCAGCTGATTCCAAAGGCATGGGGTAAAGTCCTGCATTAGGGTCATCCTTCACCTTACAACCAGGTGCAGCAGCTATTGCCTTGCGCACCTCTTCAACATCAAGTGGCTTTTCGGTTTCTATCCATACTGATTCAGAGTGCGAACGAAGCGAAGACACGCGTACGCAAGTGGCACTCGTCTTGATGTCCGAATGCATGATTTTTTGCGTCTCGTTAAACATTTTCATCTCTTCCTTGGTGTAACCGTTCTCTGTGAACACATCTATTTGCGGAATGACATTGTATGCCAACTGATGTGGAAATTTCTGAATGGTTTTCACCTCGCCCGTTTCCACTAACTCTTTATACTGTTGCTGTACTTCTGCCATGGCTGCCGCTCCAGCTCCGCTTGCACTTTGGTAGGAGGAAATGCGAACCCGTTTGATGTGACTTAGTTGCTCAATGGGTTTCAGTACCACCACCATCATAATGGTCGTGCAATTGGGATTGGCAATAATGTTGCGTGGACGAACGAGTGCATCTTCAGCGTTCACCTCGGGTACTACTAACGGCACGTCCTTATCCATGCGGAATGCACTAGAATTGTCAATCATAATGGCTCCATGTTTTGTGATGGTCTCGGCAAACTCTTTAGAAATGCCACCACCAGCAGAGGTAAAGGCAAAATCGACACCTTTGAAATCATCGTTGTGCTGAAGACGTTTCACCGTGTAGTCTTTACCCTTAAAGTTGTATGTCTTACCTGCGCTGCGTTCAGAGCCGAACAACACTAAATCGTCGATAGGGAAATTACGTTCTTCCAAAATGCGTAAAAATTCCTGACCTACTGCGCCACTTGCGCCTACTATTGCTACTTTCATTGTCGTATCTATTTTTATTAAAACTGAGCAAAGCTCAAACTTCTTTTATGTACATAGTACCCGACAAATTTACATAAAAACTATGATTTATAAGCCTATGGAATAAAGAAAATGCTTTTTTCTTTAAGTTATGCCGGCTCTTTCATTGAAGAATGATATTTTTACCATGAAAAATATCAAAAATATAGTTTCTGTAAAATTGAAAGTACATTAGAACGAAGAAGAATTAATGCTGAATTTTCTTTACAAACACCCTCTCAAAACTCGCATGAAAACATCCAACGGCAATGTTGGTCGCAAATACGCGAATTATGAGCAACTTTCATAACCCATTGCTATTTAGAGTATTGCGTATAAATCATTTCCTTTCTTTCGTATTTTCACCACTTTTTGGCGACTGAAGCATTAAGATAAGGTTGCTATTTGCATGCTTTAATGTCGTTGAAGTATGTGAATAACACCTCTAAAGAGTGTTTCCAAGAGCGTTAAGTCGATGTTCCAACTTGAAAAGGCATCAATTTTGGCAAAATCAGCTCATTTTTGCATGTCGTTTGCCTATTAATTTTTTCTATTTTGAAGATTTTGGATGACCGTTTTTTGGTAAAATAAAAGGACAAAAATGCTATTTGAAAAGTGCTTTTGTTGATTCCGCCCTCAAAGAAAAAACTCTTTCTTTATCCCACTCGCTGATAATTCGGAAAATTTATCTACATTTGCATAAGGTAGGCTGCGCCTCAACAGAGAAAATAAATTTCCTCTGTCTTCGGCTTGCACTACCTTTGATGTGTAAAAAAACTAACCGCATGATATCAGCATATTTCCCCATTACGGACCCCACTTTGGTGTTTTTAGTAGTATTATCGGTCATACTCTTGGCACCGATAATCATGGGAAAATTGCGTATTCCCCATATCATTGGCATGGTGCTGGCTGGCGTTGTGTTAGGGAAGTATGGACTAAATATCTTGGTTCGTGACAACTCGTTCGAATTGTTTGGCAAAGTAGGGCTGTATTACATCATGTTCTTGGCATCGCTCGAAATGGAGATGGAAGGGGTGAAGAAGAACAAATATCGTATGTTGACGTTCGGTCTTCTTACCTTTGCAGTACCCCTTGTGCTGGTTTATTTTTCATGTGTTTACATTTTACATTTCTCCGCACAGGCTTCGTTGCTGTTGGGGTGCATCATGTCCTCCAATACCCTTATTGCTTATCCCATAGTAAGCCGATATGGATTGCAGCGCAAACCCAGTGTGATGCTGAGTGTCGGTGCCACTATGCTGTCGCTGTTGTTAGCGTTAGTGCTGTTGGCAGGCATTGTCTCTTCTGCTGAAAGTGGGTCGGATGTGGGATTTTGGTTGATGCTCACGCTGAAATTTGCCATCTATTGTGCCGCCATGATTCTTTTGATTCCCCGATTTACACGTTACTTTCTGCGTCGCTATAGTGATGCGGTGATGCAGTATGTGTTTGTAATGGCGATGATGTTCATGAGCGCAGCCCTGAGTGAAGCCGTTGGTTTTGAAGGTATATTTGGAGCTTTTTTTGCAGGTTTGATACTGAACCGTTATATACCAGCCGTTTCTCCACTGATGAACAGGATAGAGTTTATAGGCAATGCGCTGTTTATCCCTTACTTCTTGATAGGAGTGGGAATGCTCATCAATTTGCGAATCCTCTTTGCAGGCGGGCAAGTAGTGTTCTTCCTGTTGGTGATAACCTTTGTGGGAACCGTAGGAAAAATGTTAGCTGCCTATCTTGCGAGCCATCGTTTTCAGCTTCCACTCTCTTCGGGAACGATGATGTTTGGATTGACTTCGGCGCATGCCGCAGGAGCTATTGCCATGGTGATGGTAGGGATGAGGATAGAACTGTCGCCGGGAGAGTTTCTTGTGAATGATGAAATTCTCAATAGTGTGGTGCTGATGATACTACTCACCTGCATCATTTCCTCGTTGATCACAGAGCGTTCTGCCCAGAAAATAACATTACGTGACCAGCAAATTGCATCGGATGAAGAGGCGTCTCTCGATGATGAGCATATCCTTGTTCCTATAAAATATCCCAATTATGCCGAACAACTCATTGGTTTGGCAATCTTAATGAAAAGCCGAAAGCTCAACAGACCACTCACGGCTATTAACGTGGTGTATGAAGATGAGCAAATGCGAGTGAATCAGGAAAAAGGCAAACATTTATTAGAACAAGTTACTCGTTATGCGGCAGGGTCGGATGTGCAAGTACAATCGCAGGTGAGAATAGCCGTGAATATCGCCAATGGCATCAAGCATGCTTTCCAAGAATTTCACGCAAACGAGATAATTATTGGGATGCACACGCACGCTGAGGTTTCAAAGAAGTTCTGGGGGCAATTTCATCAAAGTTTGTTTAACGGATTGAATTGTCAGATTATCATGGCAAGACTGATGCAACCCCTCAACACGCTCCGCCGTATTGTGGTGGCAGTACCTTCGAGAGCTCAATTTGAACCGGGCTTCTACCGATGGTTGGAACGCCTTTTGCGTATGGCGACGCATTTAGATTGCCGAATAGAGTTTCATGGCAGACAAGACACATTAGCGTTGATAAGTGCGTATATACAAGAGAAGCATCCTGTGGTGAGAGCGGCATTTAAGGACATGGAACACTGGAATCAGTTTCCGCAGTTGGCTTCTACGATTGCCGACGATCACATGTTTGTGGTCATTACAGCGCGCAAAGGCACCGTTTCTTATAAAAATGCGTTAGAAGAATTGGCAGAAGAAATAAGACAGAACTTTTCTGGGAAAACGATTCTCATTGTTTTCCCCGACCAATATGGGGCTGTAGAGGGCGATATGACCTACTCTCAATCCCAACATCAGGAAGAACGTTCGGCGTATGACGTTGTTGGAGGATGGATAAAGAATAAAATTGAAAAAACAAAAAAGATATGATAGATATACAAGGCGTTACAAAGTCGTTTGGTCATCTCCAAGTATTAAAAGGCATTGATTTGCACATCAACAAAGGAGAAGTTGTGAGTATTGTGGGACCGAGTGGTGCTGGCAAAACGACTTTGCTCCAGATAATCGGAACATTAGACCAAGCAGACCAAGGACAAATCATGGTAGATGGGGTTAGAGTAGACCAGTTATCTTCCAAAAAACTAAGTGATTTTAGAAATCAGCACATTGGTTTTGTATTTCAATTTCATCAACTATTGCCCGAGTTCACTGCACTCGAGAATGTCATGATTCCTTCATTGATTGCAGGTAAAAGCCAAGTTGAAACAAAGCAGCGTGCCCAAGAGCTACTCCAATATATGGGACTGTTGGATCGTGCTCGTCATAAACCCAATGAATTGTCAGGAGGTGAGAAGCAGCGTGTGGCAGTGGCACGAGCATTGGTGAACCATCCAGCCGTGATATTGGCAGATGAACCCAGTGGTAGTTTGGATTCTAAGAACAAGACAGAGCTGCATCAGTTGTTTTTTGATTTGCGTAAAGAGTTTGGGCAAACCTTTGTTATTGTGACACATGACGAGGGCTTGGCGTCCATCACCGACCGCACCATCCACATGAAAGACGGTAGGCTTATCCAGACTACGCCATGCCAAGCAGAAAATGATGCGCAATGTCAACCTTCCGCTCAATGCTCTGAAGATGATACACGTCATTCTTAGGAGCATTCACAAGAATCTTCTATCTAAATATCCAATTGAATAATGAAATACAATCAACAAAAACAGCATAAAGACCATACGGGAGAAGAAGTGCTTGAACAAGCCCATGCACCCGAACACTCATGGGTTCGCCTCGGCGATTACAATCGTTTAGTGATATTAAGAGAGGTGGAATTTGGTTTATATCTTGATGGTGGGGATGAAGGCGAAATATTGTTGCCGAAACGTTATGTGCCAGCACATTATATGATTGGCGATGCCTTGGATGTCTTTGTCTATTTAGATCAAGATGAACGGTTGGTAGCAACCACCGAAACTCCTTTGGCTAAGGTTGGCGAGTTTGCATTCTTGTCGTGTTCATGGGTTAATGAGTATGGAGCGTTCTTGAATTGGGGCCTGATGAAAGACTTGTTTTGTCCCTTTCGTGAACAGAAGAAACGCATGGAGATGGGACATCAATACATTGTTTATGTCTATGTCGACGAGGAAAGTTATCGAATCGTTTCTTCTGCGAAGGTGGAACATTTTCTCTCTTCCGACAAACCTTCGTATAAAAGTGGAGATGAGGTAGATATCTTGGTGTGGCAAAAAACAGATTTGGGCTTTAAGGTGATCGTCGACAATCGTTATGGCGGACTTATTTATAACAATCAGATATTTCGACCAGTACATACTGGCGACCGGTTAAAAGCGTACATTTCTATGGTGCGTGAAGACGGAAAGATTGATGTAACGTTGCAACCGTTTGGACAGAAACAAACAGAGAACTTTGCAGAAGAGTTGTTGCAATATCTCCGTTCGCATGGTGGATATTGTGAGTTGGGGGATAAGAGCGATGCCGAACTCATCAAACAACGCTTCCATGTGAGCAAGAAGACGTATAAAAAGGCTGTCGGAGACTTGTATAAACGTCGATTGATTAGCATTCAACCAGATGGCATCCGATTAGTTGAAGACCACTCTTAATAGGATTGCGAACATCTTCAGCACCCCCGTCTATACAATCTAAAAAAACTTCTGAAGTGTTGTAGATTCATCGCTACAGCATTTCGGAAGTTTTGTGGTGCGCCCGATAGGACTCGAACCTACACGTCGCAAAACACTAGATCCTAAGTCTAGCGCGTCTACCAATTTCGCCACGGGCGCAAAAAACATTGCGGTTGCAAAGTTAATCAATAATTTTATAAAATAATCTTGTTTGCTCGAAAAATATCGTTTTATTCTTCAGAAGCTCCTCTTTTAGGAGACTTCTTCTCAAGTTGTAACTTTTTCTTCAGTCTCTTCCATCCTTCCACTCCGATGATAGTAAGCCCACTATACTGACAGGTTTTAGCTAAACCAAAGAGTATCGTCCACCAAACACCTTTGGCAGTTGCGCTTATTGGCAATAACATTTGTGCAAAGGAAAGAATGTAGAAAGGAATGCACATGCCTAATACGATAACACCTGTCCGAAATGACAAGCTTTTTAACCATTGATGAAAGAGAGTGAGTAGTCGTTTCATGCTGTTGATGATACTTTTGGGTTAGCAATGATAGTGAAGATAATGGTATGACATCTCGCTATTTAGTTGTTGTTGGAATGTGAGTACTTGATAGTAGCTTTCGTGCAAACTCAATAAGCGTGTCTTCACCCTTTAAAGTGTCCATCTTTTTCATCATAACAACGTAGTCGGGGTCTATACCAAATTCTGTACTTTTCTTGTTTGCGTCAAAGATAGGGCATGCAGAGAATCTTACTCCCCACCCATTCGGCAGCTCGCTCGAAAAAGGAAGTCCGGCTCCTCCACCAGTCTTATCTCCTACAATTGTCACTTGTGGACAAGCCTTCATGTATTTAACAAATTCGTTGGCTGCACTAAAGACCTCCCGATTGGTTAGCACAATCACTTTCTTTTGCCACCTAACACCTTTGGCAGGGTGTAAAATTTGTTCACGCATCCTTGAAAAATCTTGATGCCCTTTGCCTGTTTTGTGTTGTATGTAGCCAACTAATAAATCCTCATTGGTAAAGCGGCTTGCTAACTGTTCTGCAGAAGTTAACATCCCACCGCCATTTCCTCTAATATCTATAATGAGTCCATTGCAAGGTGCTAAATAGAATAAAATGTTATCCAAGTTGCCCGATCCAATAGCTCCCTCAAACGAACGACAGGAGATGTATCCCACGTGATCGTCTAAAATGCAATACCGCATACCAGCCGTGATGCGATAGTCGGTGCCGATATAGTGGTCAATAAGTGTTTCATCAAAATTCTTTGGATAGTCTTCATGCCATCTCCAATACCGTCCATGATCAAAGCTTGTGTAAAGATTCACATGTCCATCTTTGAGTTCGGCAAGCATTTTAGCCATGATTTGAAACTGTTGGTACTCCGTTAGCCGTTGATTCATTTGGTGAGAGTATCGTTGATAGATAGCATACCAGTCGATTCTTTTTTCTTCGAAGAAGCAATAGTGCTCATCTAAAATTTTCCATAAGGCTTCTAAATTGCCTTGTGGGGTATCTTCAAACACTTCGTCCTGCGTGCAACTACATAGCCCCAGACTTAATACGAGTATGCATAAGAGCTTTTTCATGGTAGGATATGTGTGAGTGTAAATTTCTTCACTAAGCCTATTACGAGAGCGTTTGAATAGGAGTGATACTTCAAGTTGTTCACGTTTGCTTGTTGGTAATCTCCCAAATAGCCCACTCTGAAAGTTGTTTTCCAGAGTGTAAAGTCGAGTGTAACCAACTGTTTCAAAGCAGGGGCGTTTCCTAAATGGGTACAAACGATGTTGTGGTCGTAGTCGCCCCTTGAAAAAATCTCGTAATAAGACTGTCCGTAATTAGGCGAGAACATCATTCCTATGATAGGAGTAGATAATTCATAGCGTAATTGTAGGGGAACTTTTTGTATTTTTAGTGCGTAGGAAAGGATGAGGGCAGGCGCGATATTGACTCCTAACTTGGCTTGCATCGGATTATTGCCGTTTCTTCCATTATAGAGTGCGCCTGCATGTAGGTTCATTTTCCCACCCGTCATCAACTGTAAATGCTTTTCAAAGAGCTGCCATTGGTAAAAGACACCATATTCAAATTGGTACATTCCTTCCATTTCGTAGGCATTCTTTGCCCGATTCTTGACGTAGGTGAAGTTGCCTTGATGAATTTTCAGTTGCATCCAGCGACTCTCTTCTTTTGTTCGCATGATGTGTGAAAGGTAGTCAATGCGATACCCCGTATATGTTTCGGCAGACAGATAAGTGTCCAATAAAGACGCTTGTCCATAGCCTATCATATCACTTTTTGTCGTGATACGTTGGGGTAGTGCCCTCTCTTCTTGCGCTATTGTGCTTATCGTTCCGCCCATCAAGATGAAAGCGACAGCTATTCCCCTCACGCTTATCTTATTTAGGAGCCAATTCCTCATCGTTAAACAAACTTAGTTGCCCCGTTATTTCGTCAATCACTTGTTGCTGACTCTTTCCAGCATCAGGGTCAAGATTTTCTTCTTCATCATCATTGGCGTCTTCTTCTGGCTCGTCATCTTGCTCAACTACGGGTTGGCGTGTTGGTTCGAGTTCTTCTATCTTGTCTATTTCCCAAGTAGTAAGACGCTTTCCTTTTGCCTTAAAGCCTTTTACAGCAATAAACTCCTCGACGTCAATCTCTTGGCTGGGACGTGAAGAATCATTACCTCCAAAGGTAAGTAACAAGCGAGGATAGGCAACTTCGGTAAGTAAAACCAATTTGTTGTTTGGGTTCTCTCCTAAGTAGTTTTGCTTTTTCTTCATTGCCTCCATCGTAAAGCGCTTTACATACGGATAGTTTTGGTTGTCAGCATCAAACAGCACGGCTGTCCATACCTTCGCATCGTCCCATTTCTCTATAATTTGGATATTGTCATCGTAGTGATTGTTGGCATCGAAGTCGGTGATGTAGAATTCCCCATTGTCAAGCACCACCAAGATAGAGTCATCATCGTTGAACTCACCTAAATAGCGTCCGTGTTCCTCATAGTTAATGCGATTTACATCAGGGTCAAACCATACCTTCCTACCGCCCAGTGTACTGTGCCCATGGCTCTTTAGTCCTATGCGGTGAATAGGCTTCTTGGAAACAATATTTCCTTTGGCACTGCGCGATTTAATCTTGATGTCAGAAAAATCTTTTTCGATGAAGATGTTTTGTCTTGGCTTGGAAGGGTCAGGCTCTAATGTTATCTTTATCACTTCAGCTTCTCCGTTTGGATTGGCAGTAAAATATACTACTCTAGAATTGGGCTTACCTTGAGTCAAGTCGTACTCTTTGTCACGAGTGAAATTGGTAACATTAAAACGCTTGATGAAATATATTCCGCTTTTGCCGTCCTTGTAAACAACGTTGTAAGTAGTACGCTTGTCGTTTTTCTTGAACACCTGAACGTGAATCACATTCTTGCCCACAAATATCTTGTCTGCTACCCTTATGATTTTGTACTTACCGTCACGATAAAAAATAATGATATCGTCAATGTCCGAACAGTTACATACAAACTCGTCCTTTTTTAGTCCTGTTCCTACAAACCCTTCTTGTCGATTGATGTAAAGCTTTTCATTGGCTTCTACCACCTTCGTAGCTTCAATGGTGTCAAAGCTGCGTATCTCTGTAAGTCGTGGATGCTCTTTGCCATATTTGGTTTGGATAAATTCAAACCAATTGATGGTTACATCCGTCATGTGTGCCAAGTCGTGGTCTATTTCTTTAATTTCGGCTTTGGTACGCACAATGAAATCATTTGCTTTGTCTTTGTTGAATTTAAGGATGCGGTGCATCTTGATTTCCAACAGTCGCAAGATGTCGTCGCGTGTTACCTCTCTGATGAAATGCGGCTTAAAGGGTTCCAATCGGTCATCCACGTGTGCCACAGCCGCATCTATATCTTTGGCTTCTTCAAATTTCTTATCTTTGTAGATACGTTCTTCGATAAATATCTTCTCAAGCGAAGCAAAAAATAATTGTTCTAATAGTTCGTTGCGCCTAATTTCCAATTCCTTGCGCAGCAATCCCATGGTGCTATCTACGCTGTGGCGCAACACATCGCTCACAGTTAAAAACACAGGCTTATTATCTTCTATCACACAGCAGTTGGGTGATATATTGATTTCGCAATCGGAAAAAGCATATAGGGCATCAATTGTTTTGTCGCTACTAATTCCCGGCGACAGATGAACTTGTATCTCCACTTCGGCAGCTGTGTTGTCGTCTACTTTCCTGGCTTTTATTTTCCCCTTGTCAATGGCTTTGAGAATAGAGTCAATGAGCGTTGTCGTTGTCTTGCTAAATGGAATTTCCTTGATTACCAGCGTCTTATTGTCTAACTTTTCAATCTTAGCACGTACTTTTAGCGTTCCTCCTCGTTGTCCGTCGTTGTATTTTTCTACGTCAATGCTACCACCCGTAGGAAAGTCTGGATACAGTGTAAAGGGCTCGCCTTTCAGATAATGAATAGCAGCTTGGCAAATTTCATTGAGATTGTGAGGTAGTATCTTCGAACTCAAGCCTACCGCAATGCCCTCTGCACCCTGTGTGAGGAGCAATGGGAACTTGGCTGGGAGTGTGATAGGCTCTTTGTTTCTGCCGTCATAACTGAGTTGCCAGTCGGTCGTTTTAGGGTTAAAAACAACATCAAGGGCAAATTTAGACAGTCGAGCTTCAATATAACGTGGTGCAGCAGCACGGTCGCCTGTCAAGATATTTCCCCAGTTACCCTGCGTGTCAATGAGTAAATCCTTTTGTCCCATTTGCACCAACGCATCGCCAATAGAAGCATCTCCATGAGGATGAAACTGCATGGTATGCCCCACAATGTTGGCAACCTTATTATATCGTCCATCATCCATGCGCTTCATGGAGTGCAGAATGCGTCGCTGCACAGGTTTTAGACCGTCCTCTATGTGTGGAACGGCACGCTCTAAGATGACATACGAGGCGTAATCCAAAAACCAATTTTTGTACATCCCACTCAAATGGTGCACTGCTGAAGCGTCAAATCGGTCGGCTGGTTGGTAGTCAGAATGCTGGTCGGTAGTCAATTCGTTGTCTTCTAATTCTATATCGTCTTGTTGGTTTGTCTCTTTGCTCATGAACTTTTCTGTATAGGTAGATTTACTCAACTTGCAAAAGTAGGAAAAAAATGGCACTTTTGCAAATCATTTACCATCTTTACACGCCCATGATGTCATGAAAACAAAGCAAATAAAAATGTTGAAAAATTAGGACATTCGTTCAAAATACGCGCGTTTTTACAACCAAGTGTCTCTTTGGTTGGAAATATGCGAGTTTTATAGTTGGCTGATAATCTGTGACTTTACTAAAAATAGCATCTCCTTTTGTTTGTTGAAGCAATGTTATAATGGCGTTGAAGCATGTAGTTAACCGCCCAATCTACATACTCTAAGGCTCTTATCTGCGATATATAGGAGTGTTATCTCAATGCTTCAAGTATTTTCAGCGCTTAAAATGGAGATTTTATGCCATTTCCACCTCTGTTTTTTCTCTATTTTTCAACTTGAAAATTTTGAAATTTTCGGACAAGACAGGCGTGTTTTTATGTACCTTAGTGTAAGATAAAAATCATTTTTAATGCAACAAAAAGATGTTCACATAGTGCAATTTAGTCAAACGATTAGAGAACAAATACCAGCTCATCGCCCTTGCTCTCTTGCTCATTATACACAAATCCTTCGTATTCAAAGGTTTTGAGGGCATCGACAGTGTGGGCATGATGTATAATAGCATGGCGTGCTAAACCGCCACGGCACATTTTAGTGTACACTACAATGGTCTTCAGCTTTCCATTTTTTCGCACTTTGAAGGCAGGTTCTATGATGCGAACCGATTTCTTGATGCGCTTCCAATCAAACATTTTCTTCATTTCCGCACTCGCCAAATTCAGCAGCATACCATCGTCAGCACGAACGGCATCAATGAGGAGTTGTGTGAGGCGTGGTTTCCAAAAATCAAACATCGTTTGGTTGTCGTATTCGGGGAGCTGAACGCATCCCTCTAATCGATAGTTCTTAATGCCGTTGAGTGGGCGTAGTAGTCCATAGAGAAACGAAGTGAGCCACAAATGCTGGTCGGCATATTGAAGTTGCTGAACCGACATTGATGCAGCATCCAACCTTTTATATACGATTCCGTTGTAAGCAAGAATAGCGGGTAGAGTGGGCGAAGGCTCTAAAAAATGCGTATAACGTAGCTTGTTGAGTGAAGCCAATTGGGGATTGATTTGCAACATCTCCGACAATTCAGTGGTGCTATATTTCATCAAGTACACCGACGTTTGCTCAGCTTCGTGTTGAAACTGCGGCAGCGTGCTTGGTAGAGCCAAGTCTGGCGCAGCATCAGCCATGTCCTTTGCGCAAGAGAGTAGTATTTGCATCTTGATAGTTTTGGCAACAAAAGTACGAAAAGTATCGGATAATTTAGGGAAAACAAATGCAAAATTTCACGACCATTTTTATATGATGATGGTTTTACTTCAGCAGTTACCAACTTGCAATGCGCTATGAAAGTTGACGTATGTGCAGGGGCGACTTCTATTCATGTAGCAAATAATTTTTGCTTGAGCAAAGAGTTTGTCGCAGAAATAAGCATCTGCTTATATGTTAAAATGATAGTTTTCGTTACAAATTTTGAAAATAAATATAAAGAGTAGGCTAAAAATGTATATATTTGCAAAATTATAGAAAAGAAATCGCCATATTCATGAATCGCACTCTCTATGTTGGACGAGTTAAGACACCGTGTTTAGGGAATTGATGAAGAGCGGCGATTTTAAGAACTGTAAACAATATTCATAATTATAAAATGCTACTATGAGGAAATTTTTGATGATTCTTTTTTTGATGGGAATGATGTTCCCCAATCCTACACTTGCCAAGAAAAAAGACAAGAAGAAGACTGATGCACTAAAGGTGTTGGCCGATAAACCCAAGGAAGCGGGTGGGATAGAGGATTATAACAAAGCTATCAAGGACGCCAAAGTGTGCAAAGGAATGTTCAACACCTATCAGAAAAAAGATGGGAAGTTGTATTTTGAAATGCCGGATTCGGTGTTCTCGCACTTCTATATATTGTCCAATCGTATTTCAAAGACCAGCAACACCAGCGACTATGTGGCTGGACAGATGGTTACGTACCCCATGTTGCTGCGTTTCACCAAGGACAGCACGCGTGTGTACATGCACTTGGTGCAAAACGATAATGTGGTGGCCAAAGACGATCCGATAGCTGTGGCATTTCGTTCTAACTTTGCTGATCCCGTCTTAAAGGCATTCAAGATAGTTGGACGAAAGGACAAAAACGTGCTCATTGAGGTAACGAGTTTCTTTGGTGGTAATGAAAAATGTATTAGTCCGATAAAGAAGGACAACCCTCTGTCTATTCTTCTTGGTGGAAAAAAATCGCTGAAAGGAACTTTCGTCTCTGATGCGTCGGGTATCACCGAAGTGAAAGCTTTTCCTAAAAATGTGGAGATTAAGAGTGTGCTGTCTTACAACTTGACAGACAAGGACATGCCATACACAGTGGAGATGCACCGCTCACTGTTCTTGGCACCTGATAAGCCCATGCGTATGCGTCTAAAAGACAAACGCGTAGGTTTCTTTGACACAGAAAAGAACATTTATTCTTCGAACAAAGACAACATAGAGACAAAGACCTATATTAATAGGTGGCGGTTGGAACCCAAGGATGGGGAATGGGAAAAATATTATAACGGTGAACTTGTTGAACCCAAACAACAAATTGTTTACTATGTGGATACGGCTTTCCCCGAAAAATGGCGCGCCACTGTTCGACA
The DNA here is from genome assembly GCF_000455445.1 of Hoylesella timonensis 4401737 = DSM 22865 = JCM 15640. GTDB lineage: Bacteria > Bacteroidota > Bacteroidia > Bacteroidales > Bacteroidaceae > Prevotella > Prevotella timonensis. Next base: position 27,482 of record NZ_HG417091.1, read on the forward strand.
AGGTATTGAGGATTGGAACAAAGCTTTTGAGGCTGCGGGCTTCAAGAATGTGGTAAAGGCCTTAGACTATCCTAAGGATGATCCCAACTTCGACCCCGATGACATGCGCTACAATTGCGTGAAATATGCTGTTACCGACATTGCCAATGCGATGGGTCCGAGCTATGTTGACCCACGCACGGGAGAGATATTGACCGCCGATGTGATATGGTATCACAATGTGGTGTCGTTGTTGCACGATTGGCGATTTGTCCAAACAGCCGCCGTTGACGCACGCACACATAAGGCTGTTTTTGATGACGAACTCATGCAAGAGTCCATGCGTTACGTTGCCGCCCACGAAGTGGGACACACCCTTGGCCTAATGCATAACATGGGTGCGAGTTACGCATTTCCTGTGGACTCATTGCGCAGCCCCTCGTTCACACAAAAATACGGTACTACGCCAAGTATCATGGACTATGCTCGTAACAACTTCGTTGCTCAGCCTGGAGACTTGGAGCGTGGTGTAAAACTTACACCACCCGTATTGGGTGTGGCTGATATTTATGCCATCAACTGGGGGTATCGATTGATTAAAGACGCTGACACACCAGAGGCGGAGAAGAAAACATTAGATGCTTGGATAAATGCGAAGAAGGGAAATCCTATGTTTGAGTTTGGCGCTCAGCAATTTATGGGAACTGTCGACCCTACTGCACAGTCGGAAGACTTGGGTAATGACCATATCAAGGCTGGTAATTATGCCATCAGCAACTTAAAGATTATCGTGAAAAACCTTGAGAAATGGACCTTTGAGAAGGGTAAGAGCTATGATGACGTGACTGCAATGTATAAAGAGGTGGTGTCTCAATACTCAAGACATCTTCATCATGTCATACCATATTTGGGTGGTGTTTGTTTCCATGAGATTAGACAAGGCGACAACCAAAAAGGTGCCAAGACCTATGTGGACAAGGTTACACAACGCAAGGCTATGAAGTGGCTGGTGAATCAAGCACTCACATATAACTCGTGGTTGTCTCCGCAGTCGTTGTTAGTGAAATTGGATTTGCCTTCCACTGTAAATATGAAGCTGCAAAAATCGTTGGCTGGTGGTATCTATGGAGCTACCACTTTGTTCAGGGTAAGTGAGGGTTATAAAGTTAATCCGAACAAGAATTATAGTCTCGGGCAATATATGAACGACGCTTTCAATGAGATATTTCAAAACACATTGAAGGGTAAGGCTCTTTCTGAATCGGACATTAATTTGCAGGCTTCCATTATCTCACTTTTCAAGAAGAGTGCTGGATTGGACAGCGACGCTTCTAAAAAGAAAGGACTGTCATTGCTCCAAGATAAGTTGACGGATGACAACATTTGCCTGCCCTCTCTGCCATGCAGCCACACAGAAGCAGAATATTCTTTCATGCGCATTAACTACGGTTTACCAGCCTTGTCGCCCAACTTGCTGGAGCCACTTATGCTTAGTCAGCTGAAAAAAGTGGTAGCTCTCTACAAGCAGAAAAGAGCGACTGGAGATGCGAAGACGCGCAATTATTATGAATATCAAATTTTGCAAATAGATAAACTGTTAAAAAAGTAAGGCTATGAGAAAATTCTTTTTGTTAACATTGCTGTTGTCGGTTGTGTGTTTTATGCCTGTATTGGCACAAGACATCACCGTATCAGGGAAAGTTGTTGACTCCTCAGGCACTCCTATCATAGGAGCAGCGGTGAAAGCACAAGGAGAAAAAACAGGTGTGATTACTGATAAGGACGGCAATTTCAAGATTGTGATGCCCAAGGGAAAGAACAACCTTGTCGTGTCTTATTTAGGTTATAAAGAGATGATAGTGCAAGCCATTCTTGGCAAACTCTTAAACATCAAGATGAAGGAAGACGCTCAAAACTTGGATGAGCTCGTCGTGGTGGGTTACGGAACACAGAAAAAGTCAGCTCTGACCAGCTCTATCGAGACGGTGAAGGGCGAAGACCTACTGCGCATGCCCACCCCCAACCTCGACCAAGCTTTGAATGGTCAGGTGGCTGGTTTGCAAGTAATGTCACTCTCTGGCGACCCAGGTGCGGCTCGAGAAGCTACCATTCGTATTCGTGCTATGTCGGGAGCGGTCAGTTCGCCATTGTTGGTCATAGATGGTATTCCTCGTTTTTCGGAGAACACCACAGAGGGGGAACAGCGCCTGTCTGACCTTAATCCTGATGATATAGAGAGTATTTCCATCCTCAAGGACGCTGCTGCCGCTGCCGTTTATGGTGTGCGTGCCGCCAATGGCGTTATACTCGTTAAAACAAAACGCGCTTCTGGCGACTCTAAAATACGTGTGAACTATCGTGGTCAGTTTAATATCCAGGAAGCTACACAATTCCCTCATTTCCTAAAGAGCTACGAATTTGCTAAGCTCTATAACAAGGCAGTGGAGGGCGCAAGAAACGCTCAGCCTTATACAGAGGAAGAATTGGAGCTAATTAGGACACAATCCATGCCCAATAAGTATGCTGATACCAATTTGCTCGACTATTTGAAATCGCACGGAACGTCCACCACGAACGCTGTATCTCTCTCTGGCGGTAACAAGTTTGTAAGGTATTACATTTCTGGTGCCTATACCAATACGGTGGGATTGTATAGTGGCGTAGGGCGCGATCGTTTTAATTACGCCGCAAAACTCGATGCCACGTTAGCCAAAGGATTGACACTATCGCTTGACATGAGTGGCGTTCGATCAGAATATAAGAACACAAGCTACACCACTATCGACGCAGCATACAGTTATGCCCCGACTCAACCGTTTGTCTACGATAATGGCGACTTGGCAAGTATCGGTCATGCCAACCCTTTGATATCGGTGCGCGGATTAGGAGGTTATAAACAAATGACAACCAAGATGAACACCGTTACGGCTAATCTGAAGTGGGAATTGCCTTGGGTTAAGGGACTGTCGGTTTACGGAAGGGTAACCGTTGATAATAATAGCTCGTTAAACAAGAACTATAACAATCCCGTGACGCTGTATCTATACAACGAAAAAAACAAGGAGATAACGGTAGACAAGACCACTATTTATCCTAAAGCTAAAGTAAGTGTATATCAGGGGACCCAGTTTGTTGATAACGCCTTGATAGAGTTTGGCGCCAATTACGACCGCACGTTTGGTGGCAAACATCATGTTACAGGATTGTTAGTGGCTAACTACCAATCTTATAAGCGCAAATCTATGGATGGAACCAACCACGATTTGCCAGGTTTATATCCCGAGGTTCTTGGTTCAACCAATACGGGAACGTTACATGGAGTAGACAGCGAAGTACAGCGCGCATCGTTGATTGGACGTGCCACTTACGGATTCTCTAATAGATATTTCGCTGAGTTCAGCTTCCGTATGGACGGATCTGCAAAGTTCCACCCCGATCATCGTTGGGCGTTTTTCCCAACGGTATCTGCATCATGGATTCTCTCTAATGAAGAGTTTTTCAAGAGTTGGAGACAGAAAGTGTTGAGCAATGTTAAGTTTCGCTTGTCTACTGGCTTGTTAGGGCGTGATGGAAGTGTGCAAGATTACTCATACTTGCTTAAATACATTTATTCGCCCGCTTATGGCTACAATGTTGGCGGCGTGTTCAAACCCGCAGTTATCGTGGCCACAGGAAACTATCCCAATACACGCTTGTCATGGGAAAAGAACCGTGATTACAATGTTGGCATAGACCTTGGGTTTGGGGATAACAGGTTTGGGCTTACTTACGAATATTACGTTCGCTACCGCACGGATATGCTGACACCTGCTCCCGACTATCTGTACCCAGCCTCTACAGGTACCAATGGTAGTGTGCCATTGATGAATTTTGGCAAACTGAAGGCTTGGGGATGGGATTTAACGTTCACGCACAGAAACAGTATCAACAAGTTTAGGTATGACGCTGCACTCACGTTATCATTAGGACGTGACGAGGTGATAGACTGGGGAGATGAATCCAATCAATTGGAGAACATGCGAAGAAAAGGGCAAAGTACTGGAACCACATGGATGTACGAGTCGTTAGGTTTGTTCCAAACGCAAGAAGAGATCGATAATTGGAAACTCAACCAAGACGGAACGTACAAAGGCAAAAACAAAACGATAAAGCCTGGTGATATTAAATACAAGGATCAGAATGATGATGGCGTTTTGGATGACAAAGACTTGAAACCTTTCAGAGATTCACAATATCCTGATTTCACTGGAAGTTTACGTTTGGGTGCGAGCTACAAAGGGTTCTTCGTGAGTGTCATGTTCCAAGGAGTGGCAGGCTTCAAGCAATATGTAAGCGAGATGTACTCATTAGAAAATGGTAGCTTGCCCAAGTTCCAAGATTACCACCTCACAGATTGTTGGACTCCCGATAACCCCAACGCCTCGTTCCCACGCGTCAAGTTGGCAACGGCAAGAGACAATAACCGTAAGAAGTCATCGTTCTGGGTGCGAGACAACAGCTTTGTACGCTTAAAATCTGTCAGTGTCGGCTACTCGCTTCCTTCTTCTGTGTTGAGCAAACTCAAACTATCATCGCTTAGTATATCATTGATGGGTGGCAACCTTTATACATGGAGCAAACTCAAGTACATGGATCCAGAATCGATGCGAGGATATCCTATCCAGCGCACTTATGGTATCAATGCGAATATTGGTTTCTAAACAAGGAATACATAAACTTATGATTATGAACAGAATTAGTAAATATATATTGACTGGCTTTGCCTCTTTGTCGCTTACTTTTGTGACAACAGGTTGTGACGACCTATTTAACGATGCGCCTGTTGATAAACTTGCGGAGCCGAGTATTTGGGCAAGCCCCAACCTTTTGGACGAGTACAGTTTAGTATGGTATCACAACATCTCCAACGGCTTCAGCACAATGATGTCCACAAGTTGGTTCTTGCGCTATATGTCAAAACCGTACACAGGATGGTTTACCGACCAAATCACCTACTCTCGTACAGAATGGAGCCGTACTATTTTCGCTGAGGAAGTTGCTGGCGAAGAAGAAGCTATCAATACTGCGGGCTTAAATGAGTGGGGCAAGGACTATGAAATGATACAGCACATCAATAGGCTGTTAGCCAATGCAAACGAAATAGCCGATGGACCACATAAAAATCGTGTTTTGGGTGAGGCTCACTTCTTTAGGGGATGGTATTACTATCAACTCCTCCGTCGTTTTGGTGCACCAATGCTTATTCAAGAATTGTACGACCCGTTGAATGACCAACGCAAATTCCCGCGTTCCTCATATGAGGAGATGGTGGCTTATATCGCTTCGGAGGCGGACAAGGCTGCCAATCTGCTCGCCGTGAGAAACGAACCAGAGAATGTGGGACGTGTAACAAAGGGTGCAGCTATCATGCTCAAAGCCAAAGCGTACTTCTGGGTGGGGTCGCCAGCTTTCCAAAACAAGGGCAAAACCATCTACGGCTTCAAGTCTGATCGTTCCAAAGAGATGATGCAAAAAGCCGTTAATGCCTATGAAGAATTGATGCGTTTGGGATGCTACTCATTAGTGCCAGTTACAGGCAATACCGAAAGTGAGATAGCCGAGAGCTACAATTCACTTTTCCGACTTCACAACAGTTCGGAGTCTATCTACGAGATTCAACACAGTGCTGACGGTATTGTAGATGATTTCGGACACCGTCTCGACGAAGACGCTGCCTCACCATTCTTTGCTGGAACCAGTTGTGCCTATGTTCCCACCCAGAATCACGTGGATGAATATGGTATGCGAGATGGCAAGACCTATGATGCACAACATCCGTACGCAAACCGTGATTATCGTTTTTACGCCAATATTACTTATGATGGCTCAACGTATAACAAACATGAGTTTGAGATACATTATGCTGTGGACAAGGGAAAGGAGGTGCCTGGCGCCGACCTTACGAAATACGGTACCAGTCGTAACGCTGCTGTAACACGCACAGGATATTACATGCGTAAGTTTCTTGACCCCAAAACAGAGCTTTTCGGTGATAGCAAATATGGCAGCAAACAGCATTATATCATTTGGAGATACGCTGAGGCGCTGCTCGATTATGCAGAGGCTCAGTTCCGTGTGGGCAATCCTGCCAAGGCTTTGGAGGCTATTAACGAGGTTAGACAGAGAGTACACATGGACGCTTTGCCCTCCATTACGCTTGAGCAGATACTTCATGAGCGTCGTGTGGAGTTAGCTTTCGAGGAGTCTATATATTGGGATTATCTTCGATTGGGAACAGCGTTCGATAAATTGAACGGTTCCACCAACCCCTTGCAGGGCATGAAGATTGTCAAGTTGGCAGATGGTACAACGACCTATACAGTCAGCGACCTGAAGAGCCAGGCTGCCGAACGGGTATTTAGGGCTAACCAATATTACTATCCCATACCTTGGTCGGAGGTGCGGTATCATGGGATAGAACAAAATGAGGGATGGCACGAGATAAAATAGTATTTCTCGTTATAGCATGCTCTTGAATTATTTATACGTCCGCGGCGCTCTTTCATAAGGGTGTCGCGGATGTTTTTTGGTTGATGCAGTTTTGTCACGGCTGCGCTATAAAGTAGTCTTTGTAAACGAACAAAGTCCTTTTTAATTGAAGCTCCGTTGCAAAAATCTAAAGAATTTAAGCCGAGATAGCCAAGTACTCAAAAATATTGCGTATCTTTGTCCGATAAAATATACTCATAGGATATAAGAAATGGCACAAGAAGATGTTTTCAAAAAGATTGTGAGCCACTGCAAGGAATATGGTTTTGTATTCCCCAGTAGCGATATATACGATGGATTGGCAGCCGTTTATGATTACGGTCAGAATGGCGTTGAACTGAAAAAAAATATCAAAGAATATTGGTGGAAAAGCATGGTTCTGCTGCACGATAACATCGTGGGCATTGATTCGGCTATCTTTATGCACCCAACTATCTGGAAAGCCAGTGGACATATAGATGCGTTTAACGACCCTTTGATAGATAATCGTGACTCTAAGAAGCGCTATCGTGCTGACGTTTTGATAGAAGACCAAATCGCCAAATATGAAGAAAAGATAGCCAAAGAGGTGGCAAAGGCTGCCAAACGGTTTGGTGATGCTTTTGATGAGGCGCAGTTTAAGGCAACCAACAAACGTGTTTTGGATTATCAAGCCAAGCGCGATGCTTTACATGAGCGTTATACGGCGGCGATGCAGGGACCTGATTTGGATGAATTGAAACAAATTATAGTGGACGAGGAAATCGTCGACCCTATTAGTGGAACCAAAAACTGGACCGAGGTACGACAGTTTAACCTGATGTTTTCAACCGAGATGGGGTCGCTATCGGATGCCACGAACAAGATTTATTTGCGTCCAGAAACGGCACAAGGGATTTTCGTGAATTATCTTAATGTGCAAAAAACGGGTAGAATGAAGTTGCCCTTTGGTATTGCTCAGATAGGTAAAGCATTTCGCAACGAGATTGTGGCACGTCAGTTCATCTTCCGCATGCGTGAGTTTGAACAAATGGAAATGCAGTTCTTCGTGAAACCCGGCACAGAACTGGAGTGGTTTAAGCGATGGAAGGAGCTGCGTATGGCATGGCATCAAGCTTTAGGCTTTGGTGCGGAAAACTATCGTTTCCATGATCACGAGAAGTTGGCTCACTATGCCAATGCTGCCACCGATATTGAATTTAAGATGCCATTTGGCTTTAAGGAGGTAGAAGGTGTGCACTCACGTACCAACTTTGACCTTTCTCAACATGAGAAATTTAGTGGAAAGAGCATCAAATATTTTGACCCTGAAACCAACGAGAGTTATGTACCTTATGTCATTGAGACTTCCATTGGTGTAGATAGAATGTTCCTTTCTGTGATGTGTCACAGCTATCAAGAAGAGGAGTTGGAAGGAGGCGACAAGCGTATTGTGCTACGTCTGCCTGCCGCTTTGGCTCCTGTAAAGTGTGCGGTGATGCCTTTGGTGCGTAAAGAAGGATTGCCAGAAAAAGCTCGCGAGATAGTTAATTTACTCAAATTCCACTTCAATACCAGTTATGACGAGAAAGATTCCATCGGTAAGCGTTATCGCCGTCAGGATGCAGTGGGAACACCTTATTGCGTCACTGTCGACTTCGATACGTTGAAAGATAACAAGGTAACTTTGCGCCATCGTGACACAATGCAGCAAGAGCGCATTGACATTAGTGAGCTTTGTGCGCATATTGAAGATAAAGTAAGCATTGTTAGCTTGCTGAAAAAACTACAAGCTTAAGATATTAGATATGAAAAGAAACAAGTTGTTATATCTCATGATGCTCTTATTGGGAATGGGAATCATGGTGGCATGTAGCGAAAATGATGGTGAGGTAGAAGAATTTGCCGATTGGCAAAATAAGAATGAGACCTATTTTAACCAGTTGTATGCCTCAACACAGCAGCGTATTGCCAAGGGAGACCAAAGTTGGAAGATTATCCGTAAGTGGTCATTGCCAGAAGATAACCAACATTTTCATGCGAACTTGGGAGATTATATCATTGTACATATATTGAATGCAGGGAACAGCACATCAGGAAGTCCTCTGTACACCGATTCGGTTAAGGTGAATTATCGTGGACGTTTAATCCCATCTGCTACTTATACAGGAGGTTATGTCTTTGACCGCAGTTATAATGGTAAGTACAATCCACAGACAATGCGTCCTGCAAAGTTTGCAGTGAATGGTTTGGTAGATGGCTTTACCACCGCATTGATGCACATGACGATTGGAGATCGCTGGGAAGTATATATACCACATCAGTTAGGGTATGGTAACAAAGAGCAATCGAATGGCACTATTCCAGCTTATTCAACCCTTATTTTTGATATCGGGTTAGCAGGCTTTTATCGTGCAGAGGCTCCTACAGTTCGAGCCAGCGCATCCACAGGAAAGTGGATAGAGCGGTAATTTGCACCGTTGAAAATGATATTAGAGCGAGCAGTTTTATGTTTAAACTGTTCGCTTTCTTTTTCTTGGCAACTTTGTACAGCGTACGGTCGGGGTGGATATGTTTAACTCGGTTTTGTTGATTTAGGTCAAGAATCAATGTCTTTCATCGCCTTTTGTCCTATTTTTCTTTGTTGTGTGCGGAAACAGTCGTATCTTTGCAACGTCAATAAGACAAAAAGGAGATGCCGAGAGGCATCCATTGAATACGATTAAAGATATTATTTGAGAGATATATTTAGGTTATTAGTTTTTAAGGTAAAAGCGAATATTCAGGTATCGTCAGGTATTAGATAAGGTGAAAAGACAGTAAGGGTAACAAAGGTATTAGTCATTAGGTAAAAAGAGGATATTAGTTCAAGGTAGAAGATAAAGGATAACCAATAGGTAGATGGTTTAGAGGTAAAATTTAGGATTGTTAGTAAGGAAAAATCTTCAATAGCGGTAGGCTCCATAGAGAAGGAGTAAAGACAGGAAAAAGATTGTTTAGGACAAGATGAAAAGCCAAGTTGCAGCATTGCTGCACTGGCTATGCTGGGGGTGGGACAAACAGTTCGAAGAAGATTCCCCCATTTTTTGAGAAACTTCATGATTAAATAGAATATCAACAGCGATTTCACAGACAAAGTGAGTCGCTTTTTTGTTATAGCGAGTCTTTTATTTAATAATGGTCCGCACATCAAAAACAGTACCGATAATATCGTGTATTTCATTTTGGTGGAACGCTGCATGGAAGGATAAAAAAATCAGAAAATACTTTACAAAGAGCCTCTCAAAACTCGCGTGAAAACAACCAACGGCAAAGTGGGTCGCAAATACGCGAGAAATGAGCGATGTTCATAATTTGTTGCTGTTGAAGATGTTACGCTTATATCTTTTCTTTTTATTCTCATTTTTGCGCTTTTTCGTCGATTAAAGCATTGAGATAAGCTTAGAATTTGCATGCTTTAAGGCTGCTATGGTATGTGAAT
>NZ_HG417091.1:39285-50025 GCF_000455445.1 Hoylesella timonensis 4401737 = DSM 22865 = JCM 15640
AATAACACCTCTAATACATGTTTCCAAGACCGTTAAGTCAATGTTCTAACACGAAAAGACCTCAATTTTATCAAAATCGGCATCATTTTGTTGGTCGTTTGCCTATTGATTTTTTCTATTTCGCAGATTTTAGATAGTCGTTTTTTGGTAAATTTATGCGACAAAAAACTTGTTTTGAAAGCGCTTTCATCGTTTCAAGTTCACTCCAAAAATCGGCAGCGATATTTTTGTTTGTCTTTTGCGATTTTCTTTCAAATTTCAGAATATGTAAATTTTAATCTGTATCTTTGTGCGAGAATAAAGAGGAATGTTTTCGAGTAAAAAAAGTGAAGCTTTATTAGCGAATATTCGTGAAAATAGGACATTAACGCGAGGCGAAAAGCTCAATTTAATTGTAGAGTTGAGTATTCCGTCAATTCTTGCGCAGATAACCACAGTGTTAATGTTCTTTATAGACGCCTCCATGGTAGGACATTTAGGCACCGAGGCGTCGGCTTCTATCGGTTTGGTGGAAAGTACCACGTGGCTATTGGGCAGTGTTACTGCCGCTGCTTCGATGGGTTTCTCGGTGCAAGTCGCCCATTTTATAGGAGCCAATGATTTTGTGAAAGCCCGACAAGTGTTTCGGCATGGACTGATTTGTACCCTGATGTTAAGTGTGGTCATAGCCTTCATTGCACTTTTTATTTATCAACCCTTACCCTTTTGGTTGGGAGGTACATCGGATATTGCGCGTGATGCTTCCCTTTACTTCTTAGTGTTTGGATTAGCCATGCCTTTCATGCAGCTCGCCAGCCTGACAGGAGCCATGCTGAAATGTTCTGGAAATATGCACATTCCGAGTGTTATCAGCGTGGGGATGTGTGTGATGGACGTCGTCTTTAATTATTTTTTCATTTATGTGTTGAATTTAGGCGTGTTGGGCGCTGCATTTGGTACGGCTACTGCCTTTTTGATAGGTTCGTTACTTCAAGCCTATTTTGCCATTTTTCGTAATAAGATACTGGCACTTGGACAAGATCACGAGCCATTTCGGTGGATGAGTAACTATGTTAAAAATGCCTTGAAAATTGGTGCACCCATGGCGGCTCAATCCATATTGATGAGTGGTGCACAGATTGTGAGTATCATTATTGTGGCACCGTTGGGCAAAGTTGCAATTGCAGCCAATACTTTCGCCATAACGGCAGAAAGTTTATGCTATATGCCAGGTTATGGAATTGGCGAAGCAGCAACTACGCTTGTAGGACAAAGTGTGGGTGCGGGGCGTTATGACGTGTGTAAAAGTTTTGCCTATATGACGGTATTTTTAGGAATGGCAGTGATGTCCGTCATGGCAGTATTGATGTATATTTTTGCTCCAGAAATGATAGGTATCCTTACACCTGTCGAGGAAATCCGTGTGTTGGGCATTCAGAGCTTGCGTATAGAGGCGTTTGCAGAGCCATTTTTTGCCGCTGCCATTGTGACGTATAGTGTATGTGTAGGTGCTGGCGACACCTTGAAACCAGCCATCATGAACTTGTTGTCCATGTGGTGCGTTCGACTTACGTTAGCAGCAATGTTGGCGCCCCAGTATGGATTGAAGGGAGTATGGATAGCCATGGCCATTGAATTATGCTTGAGAGGATGTATCTTCCTATATCGGTTGTTTTCTGGGAAATGGCTGCATAAGCTGCATCAAACAAGTTTGTAGGCTTAGAACTTGGGAAAATCATAATATTTTTATAATTTTGTGGCTGTCGTTTTTGTTAAACGAGGTGTGCAAATAGCTAATATCGCACAAATCTAAATCTTTATAATAAGCAATAAATAAAAACAATTGTATGGAAACCGAAAAACAAAACCAAGTGATTAGCCCTTTCCTCATCGAGGGAACTGTTAGTAAAATTTCACCTTTAGGGAATGGACTTATCAATGACACTTATAAGATTGAAACAAAAGAGGATAATTTTCCCGATTATGTTTTGCAACGTGTAAATAATGAAGTGTTTACAGATGTTGATTTGCTACAGCACAATATTGAAGTGGTGACCAATCACATTCGTGAAAAACTACAAAAACAAGGTGAGTCTGAGTTGGACAGAAAGGTGCTTCGATTCATCCCTACGAAGGAGGGAAAGACCTACTTTAAGGATAATGATGGCAAGTACTGGCGAATTAGTGTATTTATCCCAGATGCCAAAACGTATGAGTTAGTAGATGCAGCTCACTCGTACGATGCAGGCAAGGCATTTGGGCATTTTCAGTCAATGCTAACGGATGTACCAGAACAATTAGGTGAGACGATACCTGATTTTCACAACATGGAACTGCGTATGAATCAGCTGAGGGAAGCTGTTGAGGCTAATCCCGTAGGCAGAGTGGCAGAAGTGCAAGATATGTTGGACGAATTAGAGACACATGCCAACGAGATGTGCAAGGCAGAACAGTTATATCGTGATGGAAAACTGAAAAAGCGTATCTGTCACTGCGATACCAAGGTGAATAATATGTTGTTTGACGAAAAAGGCACAGTGCTTTGCGTCATTGATTTAGATACTGTCATGCCGAGTTTTATCTTCTCAGATTATGGAGATTTCTTACGTACAGGGGCTAATACGGTAGCAGAAGATTCCTCCGAATTTGATAAAATAGACTTTAGAATGGATATCTTCGAGGCGTTTACAAAAGGTTATTTAGAGTCTGCTCATCATTTTTTAGAGCCCATTGAAATAGAAAATTTACCCTACGCAGCCAAATTGTTCCCATTTATGCAATGTGTGCGCTTCTTGGCAGATTATATCAATGGTGACACCTATTATAAAATTAAGTATGACAAGCATAATTTAGTTCGTGCCAAAAACCAGCTCTGTCTCTTCAGAAGTGCTTGTACACACGAGCCAGCAATGAGGACATTTATCAAGGCATGCTTAAATGAAATCCAATAGGAATGAAGACATTAAATATACAAAAATTGCACCAACGTCCTTCTGCAGCTGCTATGATACCTGCCATCATGGATTCTCAGAAGATTGCATTTGAGACAATTTCGGTTGCCAATTGGCGTGAGCAATATCCATATACGCCGCAGGTGCGGTTTCGCATGGCTCATGATGAGGCAGCTGTCTATTTACACTACTGTGTGTCTGAAGACAGCGTGCGAGCTGTGGCGACCGAGGATAACGGGCGTGTTTGGGAAGATTCATGCTGCGAATTCTTTTCACAGCCTGCTGATGACGACACCTATTATAATATAGAGTGTAATTGTGTAGGTACTATTTTAGTAGGTTGCGGCAAAGGAAGAGAAGGACGTAAGTTGGCACCACAATCAGTACTTGAAAAGATTGATCGTTGGTCAACCTTTGGACGTTGTTCTTTTGAGGAGCGAGTGGGAACATACGATTGGCAATTGGCACTTATCATCCCTGTGGAAACATTCTTCCAGCATCAAATACGACCCTTGAGAGGGCGAACTATTCGTGCCAATTTCTATAAGTGTGGCGATGCCTTACAGAAACCACATTTCCTGTCATGGAATCCTATTGATATAGAGAAGCCCGATTTTCATCGTCCAGATTTCTTTGGTGAGCTAACGTTTGAGTAGACGAGTACCAAGGCGTTTCTCATTCTCTCCTTTTCGATAAGTTGTTTAGGAAAGAAATGATTAACTTTGCAACCTATGAGGAAAATCTTTAGAAAGATGGCGGTAGCGCCAACTTCGTTGTTAGTTTTGTGTGGTATCGTGCTGCTGTTCATGGCTTGTGGTGATAAGCATCGGAAAGAAACAAAAGAAAAGCAAGTCGATATAGCTATTGACGATAGTCTGCGTTCTCGGTTGGCAGCATTCGCACAAGACCACAGGGTGCAGGGTAAGTTTGCCTTTCATGTGTACGACCTTACAGCGGACAAGCCCGTATATGGCTACCACGAGACCTTGACACAGCCTTCGGCGTCGTGCTTGAAGTTGCTCAGTGGTGTGGCAGGGCTGCACCTTTTGGGTAGTGACTACATGTATATTACAGGCTTGTATCAACGGGGAAAGGTGTCTGATGGTGTCCTTCAAGGCGACCTGACCTTCAAGGGAAGCCTTGATCCACAGCTCAACGAACAGGAACTTGTGCGATTTGGGCAGGCAGCAAAGAAGAGAGGAATCAACAGAGTAGATGGTAAGATTTATGTAGATCTCGTGATACAGGAACCTGTGAAGAGCGAAGAACATTGGTATCCGTGGGATTTATCTTTCAGTCGATATGGTTTGTTTTACAAAGGTGCGCCTCGAGTGGTGAAGAGTTTGAAGAGTGTGATGCGCACTCAGGGTATCGCTTTCGCTGATAGTCAAGTGGTGTTGGGTGCAATGCCTGCTGGTTCAAAGGTTATTTACAGATACGGCACCCCCATCCATCGCATTGTCAAGCGCATGTGGAAGAACAGTTCCAACACTCAATCCACTGCACTGCTGTACACCATTGGCAACCGTATTAACACGCAAGCCGACCCAACAGCTACGGGGGTAGCATATCTTAGAAAGTTTTTAAGAGAGGATCTCGGCATGACCGACACCTCATTGGTTGTACACGATGGGTGTGGCTTATGTACTTACAATCATCTTTCTCCCCAAGCGTTGACGGCGATTCTCGTGTATGGGTATAAGGATAAGAGTATTCATACGATGCTTATGCAGAATTTGGCGATTGCAGGCGTTGATGGTTCGTTGGCTCATGAGATGACGGGACCAAAGACACGGGGTAAGATACACGCCAAGACGGGTACTCTGTCTCATCCTTATGGTATCAGTTCGCTGGCAGGTTATTGTCGCGGAAGCAATGGACACGACTTGGCATTTGCCGTAATGAGCAGCGAGATGTCTGTCCTTGATGCCCGCGTGCTGCAATGTAGGTTGTGCGAGAAACTATTAGAGTGACAAGTGTATTCTTACGGAAATGCCGTGTATCAATACCTCAATTGCGATATTGATACACGGCATTTTGCATATTTTGACTACCGTCCTATCAGTCGTATAAGTGCGGATATCGATCAGTTCCGTAAACACGAACTGGTATCGACTTTGAAGTGTAGAATCCCACCAAGCCTGTTCCACCCCTTACGTTGGATGGCATCTTGATGGGACCAGTTAAGTCGTTGTAGTCACTATAATACGTTGATTTCTTCAGATTTATCGCCTTCAGATAGTAATAGGCTGCTGGTGTGTACGACGAGAGGGTTGCCACCAGATCAAGTGATGTCTTTATACCTGGATCAGATATCCTATCAAATGGGTACAGTTTGGAATAAACGCTGATAGAACATTCCTGTCCGTTGAACAGAAGGTCATTGAAGACGCCCATCTTGTTCACCACATTGTTGGGCGAGACAAAGCCCATATCTGTTGAAGGTGTGCAGATTTTTCCTTCCATGATGATTGGGTCGCCCGTGGCAATGTACGAACTACCCATGTTGCGAGCGAAATATCGGTAGGTAGTCTCTGTTCTGTACAACGTGCTGTACTGGATGTACTTAGTTGTCTGGTACCCCGCCAGCGTCAGACGGTAATAATCGGCTCGCTCTCTATTGTCTTGAAATAAGAGACTAATCTTATACAGGTTGTCTACTCGCGCCATTTCATATTCGTCCACATAGCTTACATCCTTGACAAACTCGGTGCTGATGCGTTCAATCTTGTCAATGGGTTGCGGCACCGTCTCCTCTATGGAAGCCTGATAGTTGTTGTCAGGTGTGGATACCTCGATGCGCACATGGTCGCCTGGGCTAAAACGACCATGAATGATGTATTGCTCCGAACCCGCTGGAAGCTCACGCACGGTCTCGCGCAGGTTCCCATTGACCGATACTTTGATAGTGGCATCGGTGACAATCGTAGGATGATCAATGCCCGTGAACGACACCAACAGTCTGTTAACGGTGCTGTCGGCATTGATGAATCCATTTACCGACAGTTGCTTGCTGGCCGTCTTCGTGTCAAGCTCCAACTCGTTCTCGCATGCTGACAAACCGAAGAGCATGACCGAGAGGCAACAATATATGTAAGTTTTCATTCTGATCATTGTCATTAGAATTTATAAGTGAGGGTGAACGACGGCAGACAGGGTAGCAACGTGAATTTGGTTAGCTTGTTCGGCTGTTCCTTTGCGTACTCGTCAGTCTTTCTGAGTATGAAGTTTGGGTTCATTGCATTATAGGCATTGTACACGCTGACGTTCCATATCCGCTCAACGCCTCGTTTCAGTGTCTTGCGGAAATTGATGCCTAAGCAGAGCAGGTGCGTAGGCGGAAGTCTGTAGTTGTTGCGACTTGATACATAGCTACTCTCTTCCGTGCCTTCGGGAGTCATCTCAAATCCTTTCTGCAAGGAAATCGTTGCGGTTGCTCCAGAGTAGAACGACCATGTCGCATCCAAGTCAATGCCCTTGGTCATCTTCCAGTTTGCCACCATATTCACATTGTGTCGCCTGTCGTAGGTGAAGGGGAACCGCTCTCCACCATTCACGCCACTGTCCTTGCTAAACTTTCGGTCGCTCTTGGAAAGCGTGTACGACAGCCAGCCTGTTGCGCGTCCTGTAGTGCGTCGCAACATCAGTTCGATGCCTTTTGAACGTCCCTCGCCCATGCTGACCAGACGCTCCCAGTTGCCCGAGAATCCCATAAAGCTCATGCCGTCCTTGTATTCCAGCACGTTGTTGAGCTGCTTGTAATAGCCTTCCGCCGACAGTTCCCATCCTTTCCAGCCTGTGTAGTAGGCACCAACACTGTATTGTCTCGACCTTTCCGGTTTGATGTTATCGGTGATGGGAACCCACAAGTCGGTGGGAAGGGCAATGGGCATCGAGGTGAGCAGGTGGATATATTGCGACATCTCGCTGTACGATGCCTTCAATGTAACGTCGGACAGGGCTTGCCAACGCAGTGAGACACGCGGTTGAAACGTGAGGTACGACTTGTTTCTGACATGGAACATCGACAAAGACCCACCAGCATTGAGGGTAAGAGATGGCAGAATCCGCCAATCGTCCTCGGCATAAGCTAAGGCTTCGTGAGCGTAGATGGGATTGCTGGGGGAAGAATACTCGCCCAATCTGTTGACCTTTCCATCCTTTCCCTCTTCGGTGAAGCTGTTTCCAGAAGTCTCTGGGCTGAAGGTATGATAGGTGTAGGACGACCCAAATTTGATTCTATGTGAGGGAAGCGGCTCGTAATCAAAGTCGATGGCTGCCGACCAGTCCCGTATTTTCGACTGGTAGCTGGCGCTGTTCTTCTCAAGTACGTCGGTGCGCCACGAGTGTTCGTAGCTGTCCAAGTGCATGTTGTAATGGTTGTAGGCCGCCGTGATGTTGGCAAAGAGGTTGTTACTGAAGATGTGGTTCCATCGCAGTGAGGCGATGGTATTTCCCCAGTTGATGTCATCGCCGTAGGCAGAATTGATTTCGTAGCTGGATGAGCTGTAGCGATCCTTGTAGTCTTCTTTCAACATGTCGTGTCCTCGGTACACACTCAGATACAAACGGTCCG
Source organism: Hoylesella timonensis 4401737 = DSM 22865 = JCM 15640 (assembly GCF_000455445.1). Classification (GTDB taxonomy): domain Bacteria; phylum Bacteroidota; class Bacteroidia; order Bacteroidales; family Bacteroidaceae; genus Prevotella; species Prevotella timonensis. The sequence goes on from NZ_HG417091.1 coordinate 46,792, forward strand.
TATGCGAGAAGCGGTGGTTGAGCTTGAAGTGAAGGTCGTAGAATTGGTAGCCAAATTTCTCGTCGCCCTTCATAAACGGTTGCAGCACCCAGTTGATGTAGGTGGTGCGCGCAGAGAAGTTGAAAGAGGTGCGATTCTTTACGATCGGCCCTTCCAGCTGCACCCTACTGGTGAGCAAACCCAGCGATGCCGTTCCGTGAAAGTGGTTCATGTCGCCATCCTTTGTCCTCACATCGATGACCGACGACAACCGCCCGTTGTAGCGTGCGGGGTAGGAACTTTTGTAGAAGGTGACCTTCTTTAAGGCCTCTGGTGTGAACACCGAGAAGAAGCCAAACAGGTGGTCAATCTTGTAGATGGGTGTGCCGTCGAGCAAAATCAGGTTCTCGTCGCCATTGCCTCCCCTGACGTAGAAAGCCGATCCACCATCTGATCCCGGCTGCACGCCAGGCATGAGCTGTATGGTTCTGATGACATCCGTCTCACCAAGTAGTGAGGGCGTGTGTTCTATCTGGCTCACACCGATGTCTGTCACGCCCATGCCAGTGGCGAGGATTCCTGCATTGTCTTTCGCCGATGATACCACCACTTCTGGCAGGTTAGCGGATGGTGTCAGCTGGATGTTGACGACGGTGTCTTTGTCCAACACAAATGATTTCTGCATGCGTGCGTAGCCTACATACGAATAGTTCACCCGAACCTGTCCGGCGGGGAGCGTCAGTGTGTAAAATCCATACGAATTGGTTGTGGTCCCCATGTGACTGATAGCGTCCTGAACGGTTGCCCCGAGGAGCGTTTCACTGGAGTGGATGTCCTTGACATATCCGCTGATGGTGATGCGCTTTTGGGCTGAGGCCGCAAGACACAGTAAGGCGACCAAGCATAATACACATTTTTTCCAAATGTTCATAAATACAAAAAACGTCTTGCCTTCTTGCTTCGAAGGCGTTACTAAAGAATGAGTTATAAGAAACTGGCTGCAAAATTAGTAAAAAAGCAGGATGCAGACACTATGACACCATCATATTTTTTCGACGAACGTTTTTTTGACGCTTATCAATATTGATGATAATTTTTTATTTACCTTTGTACTCCCCATAAGCCATGCCCGTTTGAGGCTCTTGGTCGCAGGGGACAGTGGTGCCAGCAGTTGTAGTTTTGCTTGCATTCATTAATTGATAGGAGAAAGAAACATGGATCATTTACCATTACATGATATACCAATGTTGGTGTCCGCCATTAATTTTTTGTTGCGTGATGAGGAGTTCGACAATCTTGACCAAATCTGTTATCACTTCAATGTTGATAGGGAAGATCTGGAAAAGCGTCTGGCAGCTGGCGGGTTTCAATATTCAGCCGAGCTGAACAGGGTTTGGTAGTGGTTGATGTTGCATCAACGGTGCGTCATGAGTTGATAGAGTAAGTTCTTAACACATAAATTTTTAACTCATTAACTCAATAACTAAATAACGCATCAACTCACTAACTTACCAACTTATTAACTCAAAAACTCATCATCTTACCAACTTATCAACTCACAAACTCACAAACTCACCAACTTACAAACTCATCAACTCGCCTCATGATTCCCAAAGACAGCATAGAAACAGCTTATAGTTTTTTCCATCAAAAGTGGCAGGTGTATCGTTATTCAACCATGCAGTGGCAGAAAGAAGATATCGAATACGCCATCAGTTCGTATGTAGATAGCATGAACAAAGAATTGTATGCCCTGCTGGCAAGGGGGCGTGAAAATTTTTTGCAGCCGTCAGAAACATTTGCGAGTGAAATGGATGAGGCTGTACATCAATTGGAGAAAATGATGAATGGCATAACAACGTGAGTCCTCATATCCTCAAGAGTTACGCCTATCCCTACCGCCATACCTTTTTTAGGTATAAAAATATAGGGAAACACGGCTGGTGCTTCCCTACAAACTTGGCAACTAAGGTGTAGTTGCGAATGGCTGTATGCCGATTAGTCGACATGAATATTTTTGACAACAGCTCTCTTCATGCTTGAAGAATTTGCAAACAAATCTGCCTCTTGCCGTGAATACGCCCAAAATTCGGCATGTTTGTATATCGTTAACACATAGCGGTTTACGATTGTCTTGCACGATTTCTACCCCGTTTGGCAAGCTTTTTGAAGGGCAAAAGCATTGCATAAAAGGTCATATCTGCATGCTTTTGCGCAGCAAAGTCATGCAGATTGTCAACCAAAGTGATGCTGTTTAGCGGGTAAAGTCAATGCTTTACCGCTAAAATTTGCTTTTCCTGGCCAAATCATCCCCACGTTGCAGCCTGCTTGCCTATCGTTTTTTTCTAGTTTGAAAGTTTACAGGTGCCGTTTTTGAGGCAATAATTGGTCAAAAAACACAACAACGCGTGCGTCCCAGCACGCATGTTGCCATCATCGAATGATTCGCGCCTACGGGTTATTTAAACCCAAAGATGTCTTTCAGTTTCTGCCAAAAGCCCGAGCTTTCTACCTTGTCAGCAGCCTTGTCAACAGCCTGTGAAACGTCGTCGCTCTTCTCTTTGACAAACTTAGCTGCGTTTTGCACCTTCTCATTGTCTTTCAGTTTGTCGGCCACCTCATCGGTCTTTTCCTTCACAGTTTCGGTGATATCCTTTGCTTTTTCCCGCAAATTTTCTACAGTGTCCTTGGTGGTTTCTTTTGCGTTTTCAACGGCATCTTTGGCCTTGTCCTTCACATCGTCAGCCGTTTCTTTTGCTTTTTCTTTTAAGTCTTTTGCTGCTTGCTCAACTTTCTTTTCAGTTTCTTTCTTGCACTCGGTCTTGTTGTGGTCGTTCACCACTTCTTCTACCTTCTTCTTGGCATCCTGTACATGCTCGTTTTTCTCCAAGTCATCAATTCCTTTTTCAACCTTGTCCTTGGCTTTGTCAATGGCCTTCTCAGCCTTGTCTTTTGCCTCGTCGGCCTTCTTGGCGATGTTGTCAGTTGCCTTTTCTACTTTCTTTTCAACTTTATTTGCTTGTTTTTCTGCCTTATCCTTCACTTCTTCGGCAGTCTTTTTCACTTCTTCTTTCATATTTTTATGTGTTAAAGGGTGATGTCTACGAGCCAATGTGGCTGTAGGACTTTAATGTTAACTATTTTTACAAATGTACTAAAAATAAATGACTTATCAGTATGTTTTTACGAATATTTATTAAAAATGTCTTGAATAATTCATGATTTTGGGGTATTTTGTAGACGAATTAGCCCTTT
>NZ_HG417091.1:50051-88979 GCF_000455445.1 Hoylesella timonensis 4401737 = DSM 22865 = JCM 15640
GGTCTTTCATATTTTTATGTGTTAAAGGGTGATGTCTACGAGCCAATGTGGCTGTAGGACTTTAATGTTAACTATTTTTACAAATGTACTAAAAATAAATGACTTATCAGTATGTTTTTACGAATATTTATTAAAAATGTCATGAATAATTCATGATTTTGGGGTATTTTGTAGACGAATTAGCCCTTTTTCCGGTCACCAATCTCACTTTTCTGTTTTATCCTCTTCCATCAGTTGCTTGCGATATACCTTTAAATTTTCAGTTTCCTCTTTGCTGAGCTGCGGATAGTACATCTGCAACTTGTTCAAATGGCTACTGATAACCGTACCAACGGCATAGCGCATGAACCATTTGTGGTCAGCCGGAATGACGTACCATGGAGCATAGTCGGTAGACGTTTTGGTGAGCATCTTGCTATACGCGTCCATATAGTCATCCCAATGTTGGCGTTCTTCGACATCACTGGCAGAAAATTTCCAATTTTTCTCTTCATTGTCCAATCGCTTCAAAAATCGCTCTTTTTGTTCTTCTTTCGACACATTAAGGAAGAACTTGATAATAACAGTTCCCGTTTCTGTGAGATAGCGTTCAAACTCATTGATGTGCTGGTATCGCTTTTCCCAAAAATCTTCATTGACATCGTCCACGTTGTACATTCCCGGAATTTGTCCATTGATAATAATCTCCGGATGAACCCTTCCCACCAATACGTCTTCATAATGCGAGCGGTTGAAGATGCCGATGCGTCCACGTTCAGGTACATTCTTTTGGATGCGCCACAAATAGCCGTGGTCGAGCTCAACAGCTGAAGGTTGTTTGAACGAAAACACCTGGCACCCTTGCGGGTTGATGCCCGACATCACATGCTTGATTGTGCCGTCTTTTCCCGCCGCATCCATGGCTTGAAAGATAATCAGCACGGAATAACGATTATAAGCATAAAGCATGTTTTGCAAAGCCGCCATTGTTTTGACATTTTCTTGCAGTAGTTTTTTACACTCTTTCTTGTTCAGGTCAGCCGTGTAGTTTGTGTCGAAATCAGCCACCTTGTGCTTCTTCCCTGGTTCGGCCGTTAGTTTTTTCAATAAGTCTTTGTCCATGATTGTTTGTATTTTATGGTTAGTGTTATGATGAGTATGTTAGAAAAAATCTGTAGAAACGTCTTGCATGATTATATCTTCTTTAATCTTGTTCTTACTTCTCTTCCTCAAACTTATCCTATACTGATTATAAGTGGATTACATTCTTATGGTACAAAAATGTTTCCTCAATTTGAGTAGTATTGATTAGAAAACATCTTGGATGTCATCATATTTACATTCTTTATATATCCAAAGTATTTCTAGATATCTCAAATAACTGTTCCTTCTTTTGCGGAGATAATTTATATTTTTCTTGCATAAACACATTAAAATCAGCAAGTGGATCAAAAGTCCACGTAACACCATTGGCAGAATAACAAACAGCTTGTTTGAAATATTTATCAAAAACATTATGAAAGCTTTCTGCCTTGAAAATATGTGAATATAACATTAACATATCTATAGACATTACTATTATTGGGTGACACATCTGTTCAGGAAGCTCTTGTTCAATAAGTGACTGATACCAAGAATTGATAATATAGGATAAACCTGGTACAACAAAACGAGGATCTTCCAAGACAATTACAGGATAATAGGCAACTTCATCTGGTATATTATTATCCCACTTAAAAGTGTCTGCATCTATCATTTTCATTTGCTGGACTAACTGTGTTACTCCAACTCGTTCTGCATTTTTCTTCTTACCTCTTGATTTATCTATATTTTCAATAGAATAATACAACTTATTTTTCAGAATACTCAATAGCTCATCAATATCAGATTTGTCTTTGAGTTCACCATTAACGCGTATAGCTTTACATTCAAATAATATCAGATTATCATTTTCACGTAAATAAAAGTCAGGCTGATTATCCTCTTCTTTGATTTTATCGCCGCAAAGAATCATCTCTCGAGAAGGATATATTTTGGATGTTATTTTTTCATTAAGACATTGCAGAACTTGTGGTTGAAACAAAACTTTTTCCACAAAATCTTTGTTATAGAAGTTAAACGCATCCTTGAAACTATCTTTTAAATCAAAAAACAAACTGTTATAGAGTCTCTCAACTAAGATAGGAAAACAATATATAATATATTTTTTATCACTAATTTTTATTAAAGGACGTGATCTAAATATGCGATAATCTACATTATTATCTCTACTTTTTATCTCTGTATTACTATAGGAAATATGCTCATTTAGATTGATTGAAAGAAAATCTAATACAGGAATGTTTAGCGTACCATCAACATCTTGCAATCTATTTAAATCCAAGATAGGACAGCCTTTTCCTTGTTTCTTTTGATATTCAAATTCTAAAGTAAAAAGAGCCAACCATGTTTTAGCATAATCGGACATTTTGGTTATTCCTACATTTTTATAAAAACTCTCTTTAGCAGTGGTACAATCTTGATAGGTCTCTATAAAATCAGATAAAACAGAATAATATTGAACTTGTCTTATAAAAACATCTCTGACATCTTGTCCGCTAATATCATTCATGATAAAGAAATTTAAAAAACTTAAAGTAGCGAGATCTTGTTCATTTGTGCTATTGAAACTCATTAGGTTTTCATTTATTTGAAGTATGACTCGGAATAAATCATATTCAAAATCCTCTATATCTCCATCATTCTTATATTCATTTATAGGGATAGAAAAGATAATTCTCATTAATTCCAAAGAGGTTTTAGTAGTACAATAACAGAATATCTTTTGGCTACTTATTTTTGTGAGGTGCTCAAACCGATTATTTAAATCTTTAAGATGTTTTTCACTATGACGAGAAAAAAACGTATTATTCTTATCTGGTATATACGCTCTTCCATAATTATGACTTAAGACGTTACTGCTTAGCACCAAGTCTTTTCTACTATACTTTTTTAGTACGCTGGAAATATCTATTTCTTTTTCTTCGGGAAATAGAGCATGAAACTCAAGTATCTTTTCTATTGTTATATTCATCTTCGATTAATGATATTTGAAAAACATCTCAACACTCTTGCAACAGAGAACATTTTATAAGAAAATACGCACAAAGCTATCTGTTAACCAATACTGAATACTATCATTGTCATGTCCTTCTTTTTTTAAATAATTTGCAATATAATGTAAATCTTCAAAGCTATGATCTGGACGAAATTCATCCATATCTTGCCACCTGTTTTTATAAACAGATAAAAGAACTAATAGTTTTGAGTCTATTTGCATTTCCTTGAAATCCTGTTCATAGTTTCTTATTAACCATTCTATTACAGAGAGATTTTTACTTAAAACTATTTGCTCTCCTATAATGGCTCTATCAACTATAAAATTTATTTCATTATGATATGATTTCAAACCTGAGGAACGGACTCCCTGAACAATATTATCTATTCCATTAGAAACATCTGCAGATTGTTCCGATAACATCGCCTCTATAAAAGAATCATATGAAACACTACTACTTAATAAGTTCTTCGTTAGTACTCTAAGATCTTCTAAACTCTTTCTACGTTCTTTTGATAGAGTGTTTATATATTGTAGAACATCCGACAAATAAGTAATTTGAACATTCCTCATAAACGAATCATTTCTAAATTTCTCGGGAAGAGTATTATATTTGCTAATATTCTTCCTTAAATTATTTGAGATAATATTAAACTCTTGATCATCCCATTCAGTAATATCATTAAAGGCTTGTAGGCGTATATAATTTGGAGTACTCCAACCATTTCCTTCAGCTAAAACACCACAATGCCAAATGTCTTTCTCAAGTATCTTTTGCTTCGCCTTTTTAGTTATTTCCTCATCATTTTTTGCCAAAATACAAATGTAAAAAAGAGACCCTACTTCTGAGGGGATGTCATCAAAACTGACCTCTTTTAATTTAGTCATGAACAGTTTTAATAACCTATCTGGCAAACATTTGTTTATATTTAAGAAATATACAACTTCAGTTATATCTATTTGGGGATATACACAAATTAATTCTTCCAGTAAATTAGAGATCCCTTCATTCAATTCTTCATCTAAATATTTTAGATTCATATCAGAACAGATTACTCTTTGAACTATATCCATGTTATCTTTTGCATGTTGCAAAAGAGTTCCTAAAATAATTTCAAGATGACACTTACTCTTTAAGCAAGAAACCGCGTTCTCTACATTCTCTACAACTATGTCACTATGGGTATATTCAGAAATGTGAGTAATCATAAAATCAAAAATATTCGTTTTAAAGGAGTCAAACCAAATTGATTCATCTACACATAAGTATAAAGGACCTGTAATATTTAGTATTCCAGATAAGAACGTTTCTGGAGTACACTGATTTCCATACGCCTTTAAAGAGGATAGTAGTAGGTCTTTATTTTCTTCTAATAAATCTGGGGTAAAGGCATAATCTTGTCCAATGCGTCTTAATACATCTTTATCATGATATTGAATTGAATAAAAGAAACAAGGATATGGTAAAAGCCTAAATAGATTCTTACAAACTTTATACCAATCCTTAATATTAACAAAAGATGTAATACCAAAGTTTAAGTACAGTCCTGTATCAAATATAAACTGCAAAAATCTCAGGCTTTGCTCATATAGAGTGTTATTAGAACAAAGGCTATATGAAGAACCGACCCAACCCCTCTGTTTAGGCTTATCTTCTTTACTTCTCATCTTTTCAAGGATGTAACTGATTATCTCACCTTGTCCATAAATGTTATTTTGTAAGAAATACTCCAAATTATATGGTCGAGGATACTTAAAAGAAATATAGTTGGCTAAAATGCATGCATACATTTTTTCTTGTGCATTGTCAAGACTATCAATATATGATGATAAAATACCAAACGCCTTTTCACTTCCATGAAATGCAGCTAATCGCATGGCTTTTGCTTGTAACCAATAACCTTTTGCATCCCAATCTTCTAAAAGTCGATGAGCAGTCTCAAATTCTAAATGAAATAATTTCCTTTGAATATTCTCATAAGTAAAATAATCAGACGAATTACCATGTTGTAAGAGCTCTAAACTTCCTTTAAGAGTTTCCTCTCTTTGTATCATTTCTTTCCAAAGTGGTATCGAATCTAAAATAGGCTTATCCTGCAAGAATGGGGAATAATAACGAGGTAATTGCCCTGTTTCTTTAACTGCAAGTGCAAAAAGATAAGCTTCTGGTTCTGTTAAATCTCCTTTCCTTCTAAGAGCCGTTTCTATAAAGCGTTCTTGATTATAGACAACCTGACAGAAAGGATATTTAGTCTTTGCATTTTTGATACGTTCAAAAATCTCAGACAAATTTTCTTGACGATAGAATTTTAAACTTGCCTCATTCCATAACTCTTTATATTCGAAAGAAATATTTTTTTCAGAAGTTGTTATTTCTACTTTTTCAGTTTTACTTTCTGTTGAAGTGACAAGTCTTTTTTCATAACTACTATTTGCTCTACCACCGGTTTCTTTCAAAACTCCATCTTCGGTTTTACAAAGGAATTTTAGAAAACTTTCAAGAATTTCTTTATAGGAGTTAGGAGCAGATAATGATAATTTAGATATTTCAGATTGATCATATCCCAGTAAAGAAAGAACCTCCATAAGATTAATTTCCCGTATATAATGATTTTTATAATAGAGTTTCTTATCAGAGCTTTCTTCATTTTTAAACGTTACAAGGTAAATTTTAGGACCTTTATCTTTCCCTTTTCCAAGAATATCACTCATCCATTTAACCCACCCCATATAATTAGGGTCATTACCAGAAAAGCCCAATAGACAGAACTTCCCTTGTAGCATAGAAATTCTCATTAAATGAGAAAAAGCCTCATGCTTCTCAATATAGGTGTCATAATCTTCTTGAGCTATTATATATCGCAAGTGTTGATCACCTTCAAATTCAAACCTATCATCTTCTATCCTTAATGACCCATGTATTTTTATTATACTACGTTTCTGGAAACCATTTGATAAATTCCATGATGTATTCACCATAGGAGTTTGAAATTCTGAAAAATTATCAGATGTGAATTCTAATAGATTGTCGTAATTTGTCGTGTATATATTCTTAAATTTATCACATAGTAACAATTGCTTATGTGCTGAAAAATCAGATTCTATAATATCAGTTTTCTTTTCATCCTTTATATAGAGCGATGTAGTCCCATCATTGTTCTTTTTTGCATAAGGAGTACGCTCTTCTATATAATCTTCTATAACCTCCCTATATCCTTTTTGACCTATATATTTCGAAACAATTTCTAAATACCCATACTTGTCTAAAAGATTATCAACAAACTCTTTCTTTCTCTTTTTCTTTTCATCTTCGTGATATACTCCAACATTACAATGAAGGTAATTACCTATGTACTGATTTATTTCTAATTTGAATACATCATCTATAAGATCTTCTAATAGTGAGGTCCAGTCCAAATAAAGGGATGATACATTTTTAGAAAAACCAGCACCTATAAGAGCTGAAACCAATCCTTTTTCATAATCTTTTTTTAAAGCTTTAAGGTTTTCTATATTATTGTTTACTTCCATCGCCAAAATGCTTTTTTCCTGATAAATTTATTAATAATTTACAAGTTATATATTGTCTCATCCCCACAGATATTTCTTATCTTGAGGCGGAGAGGTTTGTTGTCTGAAGTAATTGTACCATCCCAGAAGGTTTTAGTATCAATACCATTCTTACGTACATAACCAAGGCGGTCGATGAGAATCTCGGAGTCGCTGTGCCAAGGAGAAGAAGCATCGGCAGAAGTACAATCAAGGCTTAGGAACTCGATAGTTTCCAGTCCTTCTTCGCTCAACGTGATGGGCTTAAATGCTTTATTAGTCTTCAGTGCCTGTTGCTGTCCTTTAAGATTGAATTCTTCTATCTTTTTATTCACACGGTCGCTAAAGAAGCGATTGATGCTCACTTGCCACACTTTGAAAGCCTCACCTTCTGGCTGGACTTCCTTCACATCAAATTCGGCATCATCTTCTACAACAACATTGTCGAGCACGTTCTTTAAGTCTCTTAGTTCAACTTCTATCAACGTGTCGTTCTGTTCTTTAATGAATTGCTTTATTTCCTTTGTATCAGTGATATCAATATAATATACAACTACTTTTTTAGTTTCGTCGGGCAGGCTGGGCATTGCTTCTTTCAGAATGCGATTCATCAGTGCGGTGTCTAACAAGCGGGTGCTACTATCCATTAAGTTTGGAAGATAAACCGGCAGTATACCATTTTTCGTGTCATGAATGCTTCCTTCCCAAAACTTATCAAGTGCATCTTCATTGCGAAGTCCGGGTATCAGGCTCTTCAGTTTATCCATCGTCTGCACGGGATTACGATAGAGCGAAACACCATCTTTTATCTCCATTACCTCAAACTCTGCCCCGGCCTTACGCAGGCGGTCGCGCGTGGTCTCAATGCTGTTGATGCCAATATCGCAATGGACAAACCTGCGCCCTAACTTATTGGCTACTGTAGCTGTTACACCACTGCCACCAAAGAAGTCAGCCACAAGCATACCTTCATTGCTACTGGCTTTAATGATGCGTTCTAATAACGCTTCAGGCTTTTGGGTGGCATAACCTACTGCAAGACGTTCTTCTGCAACAGGATTAATCATTGAAATTTCCCAGACATCAGGCATTGGAACTCCTTTTGTTGGTTCATTAGTCTGAATTGAGCGCCGTACACCATCTTCTCCTATAACACTCTTCCATGATTTCCCTTGTGCACTTGATTTTTCAGACTTTGGAATATATAATTGATTATAACAATGTATACCATCTCCAGATTTCGTATACCAAAATAATGTATCATGATTTTTTGCAAAGTCTTTACCTGCAATATTCCATCTTCTGTAATACCATACTATTTCATTTCTGAAATTATCTTCACCAAATATCTCATCCATCAGAATCTTCACATAATGCCCTATGTGCCAATCGAGGTGTACATAGATAGAAGCCGTGTCGCTCATAACAGCTTTTATTGCCATGAGGTTTTCATACATCCAATTAAGATAGCGTTCCTTGTCCCACACATCGCCATACATTTTTTCTTCAAAGTTGCGCAGTTCTTCGCTGTCAATCTCGGTCTCTGCTTGCTTAATAGCTTCTGCCACTTTTGGATTGCGACGAATATAAACCTTCTTGGCATAATCGGCACCACTGGCAAAAGGTGGGTCAATGTACACAAGGTCTACTTTCACTCCTTTCTCCTTAAGATAAGCGCAGGCAGCAAGACACTCGCCACGAAGCACGAGGTTATGATTAGGATTCTTGCCCACCACTTCTTGGCTTTCTACTTCATATAATGGCATACCACGCTGAATACGATCAAACACTTTACCGTTATCACGATAGCGAAGAATACGCTGCGTGCGCACAAAGTTATCGAGTATAGCTTGTCCTTCGAGGACATTGGGGTCGTAGGAAATATATTTTATTGCCATAATAAGTTATTTTATTTAAAAAATTGATTGATTGCAGTAATGGTTTTAATATCTTGCTCGGCTGGTGTCATCGTGTCTTCGATATACAAGAAACTGAATCGATTATAACCGAAACGTTCGTTATTTAGTTTCACAAACTCTTCTTCCATAAATTGTCTACGTTCAGTAAACTTGGCAGCAAAGCCTTCGCCTTTAGTCTCAATAATAAGTATTTGTTTGATTGCCCCTTGTTCATCTCTGCTAATCACCAAGAAATCGGGCGTGTAATTGCCGAGCAGACTCCAGTTCTTACCAGACTTCTTATAGCAGCGTATTTTGAAATCGGTCAGGTTGTCATCGCCATTGAAATAAAACTCGAGTTGCTTATCACGTATGATAGTTTGGAGAGATTTTGAGAAATAACTTATCTCAAAACTACTGTCGAACCTGTAAGGCAGATAATGATAAGTCTTATCATTGATGTTGCTATCCGTTGGCTCGTAACTATCGGGACTATCCAATAATGCTTGTATGGTTTGCTCCTGCTTGCCTAATTTTTTAAGTGTATGAATAGTTGTTTGTATTGTTGCCTTTAGACATTTCTTACCTTTATCTGCATCAACTATCTTTAATACTTGCTCTTGGTTAGGGAAATATTTAGACGTATCATTCACCTCTATTGTTGATTGAACGTTCTTAATCTGAAGAAGCTCAGCAGTCTCTGGTATCACTTCTTCTTTCACATCAATAGTTCGACGAGGGATAAAGGCTTTACGCACATTGGTACGTACTTGTGTTTGATTGTATTCTCCTTTAAGATAATGTATACCATGACGCTCCTCCGTGATGGCTTCAAAGATTGCTTGCAGAGCTGTGATGTGCTCCCTTAACTGCGCAACAGACAACGTACCGAAACTTTCTTTGCAAACAAGATGTAGCCAACTATTAAATGTAATAGCCTTGCCACTTTCATCATCCTGCAACAGCTCTGTAGATTTATCTTCTATCTCTCCTTTTAGATTCTGTTGTTGGATTAGTTGTACGCCACTGATAGAATAAAAATCATCTCTTTGCAGTTCTTTTGTAGTGTTCAGCTTATCTTCTAACACTAATGTCAGGTAAGACACCTTCAGTTGGAAGAAGTCAATTGGGGGCACACGCAATTTCTCCATACGAGAGAAACGCTGCAAGGTATGCAGTTTGGCATTACCACCTTTGTTAAGTTCTTCAATAGAAGTGTGCTGTTGCTTGTCCAATTCTCTATTCAGCGTTTTAGCATTGTCTTCGTTAAGCCAAATCAAAGCTGTTTCCTTATTATTCTTTACAACCTGACGTAAACAACGGCAAGAAGTCTGCAACACCATATTTTGTGGGCATGCTCCTTTTTGAGGCAAGATAACGCTGGTCAGGCTCTTACAGTCCCAACCCTCTTTACCTATTTGCGCTAACAACACTATCTTTATCTTTGAGAGACTGGTGTCTAACGACGCAAATTCAATAGCCGCACTCTCGGGCACGGAATACTCCTTGTTTCCACCATGGTATTTAAGAATTGTATCAGCAGGATTCAAACCGAACTTGCTGGTAAGTTCCGCAACGATAGGATAGATGTTCTCCTCCAGATTATCTATGCGCCCACAGTAGATTGCCTGTTTCGCACATGTGCCATTGGGATATTGCAAGTTGCCATACGTTTCAAGAAACTCTGACACTCCTTTGCGAATAATCGTTTCATAACCACCATCTGACACTTTTATTGTTGGAGACTTCAAGAAATTACCCACGCCTTCTATCAGCGGATAATAATAAACAACATTTGAAAGGTTCTTGTTCTTCAATGACAAGTCTGCTCCCATCTTCACCGACTCGGCAGTGGGGAGATAAGGAGTGCCAGAGAAACCTAATACAGAATTAAAGGTTTCTGTTTCTGTCCACTTATTAACAACCTGACGCAGCTTTATGTCTCCGTCTGAAGCATGATGCACCTCATCAATGAAAATAGAAAGATGAGGAATCTTTCCAACAATAGAACGAAGCTCATTAGAAACCTCAAACTCTTTCTTTTCCTTATCGCTAAGAAAAGAAGGGTCTTCATTTTTATCGTATTTATTTAAGATAACCTTCTCGGCATTAGTCACTGCCACCAGCCCACGAACATCATTTGATGTCAGATGGCTGTTTATCTTTTGCGCATTGGGATTCTTAACAAGATTACTTTTTTGTGCAGTCTTCTGTGCATCAAGTATTTCAAACTGAATTTCATTCTTTATTTGAGATGCAGATGGCTCCGGAAGAATCCACGTAGGATCAAAGTCTTGTATATTCTTTATACTTGGAATGATAGAAGACTTCAAGCCTGATGGAGCCAAAATCATAAAATTATGCGCAAAGGATGGATTATTCGGCTCATTTATTGAAAAATACAAATCAAGATAGATAAACGCAGCCATCAAATATGTTTTACCTGATCCCATTGGTAAACTAAAAATATAGTCAGGATAGGTTACATCGTAAAATAACTTCTTAAAGATAGCTGCATAATCGATTGTATCGGGATTTTCTTCAATGTATTTCTTTAATGCTGGTGCTGAAACATTCCCTTGCTCATCAGGCTGGCAAGCATATTCATAAAGCGAAGCTGCAGCTTTATCAGTTTCAAGAATATGTCTTGCCTTAACGGTAAGACTCATATTGTCAAGATTGAGAGACAAGAAATCGCCCTCTGTGAAAAGCCTCCACAAAGTTTTGTTGCCACATTCTATCTTCAAAAACAAGTAAGTCTTTATAGCCTCAATTTGCGCATCGCGCATCATCCCTTTGTCCTCGATGTAGTTTAATAAATAGGCGATAGGGCAATCTTTTCGATTGAGCCATTCATCTCTTTTCTTTTGTATGATATTATAGAACATTATATTGTATCTAATTATTTATTTCATTAATTGTTATTTTAATCATTTGGCACATAATAATATAAAAATGAAGCATAGAATTATCTGATTTTTTGGTAATTATCCAATCTTCTATGGCAATAAGAAATTATTCCAAGTATTTCAAGTGCATCTTGTTCCGACATCTCCCAGTCGACCTTGGGTTCATGTGCTGTTGGATTTCTAAACATGCAGCATAAACCTTTAAGTAGACTGCAGAAACCTTCATGCTCATTCTTTTCTGAATTTGTTTGAAAATTATTTATAATTAATATGGGATTCTTGCTAAACACTTCCTCTATAAGTTTATTCCCATCTGTTTTCATCCCCGATAAATCTCTTATACGCTGGAACAAGCCTTTGTTTGCCTCTAAAACAGCATGGAAGTAATTATTTACTAACAATTCAGCTTTACAGTATTTAATAATTTCGCTATGCCCCTTTCTTTTTTCTATTTCTTGTTTTAGATTATTTGCCTTGATTTGTACATCAGAAATAGTACTTGCGACTGCAATTTCTCTAAACTTCCCTGACTCGGCAAGTTCATATCCAACGAATGCCAATTGTTGATTCACCTCACTTCTAATTCTTTCAAACTCTTCTTCATTCTTGATATATCGGCTTGGAGCAAGAGCATAACCTATAAAACGTAATATATTATTAGAGCATTTTTTCTTATTCTGCTCACTGGATAAAGAATTAAATAAATTCTTTCTTTTGGCAACCATTACACCTTCTTGGGTTTTATCCTCAATAATAGCCTGCAATAGTAATCGGTGTATTTCTGAACCAGTTAAGCCCTTATCTGTATCACCAAGTATATTCGCAATCATCTCGATAACATTAACGGGAAAGCATTTTCTTAATATAGCCATAAAATTTAATCATTTTGTTCGTAATAGTATGAGTAATCAATACCCTTCATAAACATTTCTCGGTCATCAATCTTGGTGGTGAGTGCTGGTAGCACTAAACTCTTGATGTGTTTACTATCAGAAACACTTTCACGCATTGCAGACAAATATTCGTTCTTATCAATTTGACTCCAATCCACACACCGTTTGAGAGAACGCTTTAGCATGAGGTCAAGCCAAATGCGAGTGCTACGACCGTTGCCTTCCATAAATGGATGCGCTACATTCATTTCAACATATTTGTCCATTATCTCATCAAAAGTAGTTTCGGGCATTCGCTCTATTGTGTGCAGAGTTTCAGGGAAGTGCATACAATTAGCAAAGGTAAAACCTCCTTTGGATATATTCTTCGTACGAATTTGTCCAGCAAAGTCGTACAGTCCTCCAAAAAGATAAGCGTGTATCTGTTGCAGACATTTGATACTACCAGGCTCTACAGTCTTTAAGATACCACTTTCAAAAAGCTGATAAGCCTTTTTCTTGCTCTGTCCATCAATAGTGTTATCACTATAGAGGAACCAGTCAAGGAAGTTTGTAGCCTTGGTATTATTGATATGCTTTGCCAAAAGGGTTACACCCTCTGCATCAAACGTATCTGTCTTATATGACTTCCCATCAGAGGCTTTTAGCTTCAGTTGGTTAGTAGCACTAACCAACTGACTGTTTTCTTTTCTTAGTTTGGTTTTAAGATACTTCCAATAGTTCCTCGTCTTTTGGTAATCATCTTGCTCGTTAATTGCAGCAATAATGTCCAGTACAGAGAACCACCACTTATTGTGTGTGTCGTCCCACACCGCCCTAACTTCACGGTCGTTGAAAAAGCGGATAGATGTTTTATGCTCTGCCATAATAAAGTTACTCATCTGGAGTGTTAATCAATTCTTTTGGATTGACTTGTAAGATCTCTGCTATTTGAAATAGCAATTCTAGGCTTGGTTGTCGACGATTGCAAACATATGAGTTGACAATAGTAAAACTCTTGCCGAGTTTCTCGGCAAGCCATGTCTGCTTAATCCCTTTTTCGATAAGCACCTCTTTAATTCTATTAGTTGGACTTTCCATAAATATTATATGATTGTTTGCAAATATAGTAAATATTATTGTATAAAGAACTAAAAAGGAGGAGCTTTTTTCTCCTCCTTCAAAAGTCTTATATCTACAATTTTATTTGCCTTTCTTGCGTTGCAGATTTTTCTGTGCCGGCTCTATTCTCTATAGAATCTCAGCTATTTTATTAGGATAACGAAGACTGGTATTGGCTATATATACCCCACAACGTATCCGAAAATCCCCATCCACAGTCCGTGGCATTGAGCATGCGTTCTATCCGTTCGTTGTAGTTGGGCAGTAGTCCGTGAAGGGAAATGAACTCCATCGCTTTCTCAAAGTTGTTCTCCAAAGTAACATAATACTGTTCCCACATATCACCAAAAGTCATCGTATATTCGCAGCCTTGCTCTATGTAAAAGAGCATCAAGTCGGCTAAGCATTCTGGTGCAGGTTTCAGCTTTTTAAATTCAGAGATAGCCTTGCGGCATGTAGCGAACGATGGCTTTTCAGAAAAGCCACGCATAGGGAAAAACTCATTTTGTATTATCTTCTTATATTTCTCCACCTCGGCATAACTGTCGGGCGTAAGATAAAACTCTAAGTAGGTCTTTGCTTCCTTGCTTGCATCGTAAAGGCTCATCATCAGATTAATAACATTCTCCTTTGGTAATGTTTCCAACTTCTTTCTTAACTTTGCTTTTGACATAACTTAAATGCATTTATTTCTTCTATAAATATCCTTTTATCACTTCAGCCCCAATTAGCTGATTCAGCTTGGCTCCGATAATTTCGTCGGAATAGATGGCTTGCCAATGGTTATCAAACAATGGTCTTTCAATGTTGCTGAAATTTTGCACTCGCCATACTATTTGTATCTATTTGATTATCAATTTATTTTTTCAATTAAGTCGCACTTTATCTCCCATTAAGTCGCGGCACAAATATGGTACAAATATAAGCACAAAAACGATTAAAAACGATAAGATTTAATTATTATTGAGAAATAAAAACCCCAGCAACTTATTATGTTACTGGGATTTACCTATTTTTAATTAGCGTTTATTAGCACTTTTATTTCACTTCCTCAAAGTCTGCATCTTGGACTGTGTCGTCGGTTGTGCTGCCTTGAGACTGTTCGCCACCTGCTTGCTGTTCACCAGTAAAGCCTGCGCCTGCACCAGCACCTGGTTGTGCACCACCTGCTTGTCCATACATTTGGGCACTGGCAGCTTGCATCACGGTATTCAGGTTATTGATGGCAGTATCAATGGCTGCTACATCCGCATTTTTATGCGCATCTTTCAGTTGTTGCAATGCACTCTCTATATTAGGCTTCTGATCGGCAGGAATCTTGTCACCGTTGTCCTTCAAGAAGTTTTCTGTGGTGAAGATCATAGAGTCTGCCTGATTCAGCTTGTCCACCTTCTCACGTTCAGCCTTGTCAGCAGCAGCGTTTTGTTCTGCCTCAGCCTTCATACGGTCGATTTCTTCTTGATTCAAACCGCTTGAAGCCTCAATACGAATCTTTTGTTCCTTGCCTGTAGCCTTGTCTTTTGCCGATACATTCAAGATACCATTGGCATCGATGTCGAAAGTTACTTCAATCTGTGGAACACCACGACGTGCAGGAGCTATGCCTTCGAGATTAAACTGTCCAATGCTTTTGTTTTGTGATGCCATTGGACGTTCACCTTGTAATACATGGATAGTCACAGCCGTTTGGTTGTCTACTGCGGTAGAGAATGTTTCGCTCTTCTTGGTAGGAATGGTTGTATTGGCATCAATCAATTTGGTCATTACGCCTCCCATGGTTTCAATACCCAATGTTAGCGGAGTTACGTCAAGTAATACGATGTCACCAACGCCACTCTCTTTATTCAAGATAGCTCCTTGAATAGCGGCACCAATAGCAACTACCTCATCAGGGTTCACTCCTTTTGAAGGCTCTTTACCAAAGTAATTCTTTACTAAGGTTTGTACAGCTGGAATACGGCTTGAACCACCTACAAGAATCACTTCATCGATATCTGATGTGGATAGCTTAGCATCCTTAATAGCGTTTTGACAAGGAACCAAGCAAGCCTGAATCAAGTCATGTGCCAACTGCTCAAACTGAGATCGTGTTAGCGTTTTTACTAAGTGTTTTGGCACGCCTCCCTCTGCCGAGATATAAGGCAAGTTGATTTCTGTAGATGTGGTACTTGAGAGTTCAATCTTAGCTTTCTCTGCAGCCTCTTTCAAACGTTGCATAGCCATAGGATCTTTTCGCAAGTCAATTCCTTCGTCAGCTTTGAAACCGTCTGCCAACCAGTCGATAATCACTTGGTCAAAGTCATCACCACCTAAGTGTGTGTCACCATTGGTAGAAAGCACTTCAAACACACCACCGCCAAATTCCAAGATAGAGATATCAAAAGTACCACCACCAAGGTCGAAAACAGCGATTTTCATATCCTTGTGGGCTTTGTCAACACCGTATGCCAAAGCTGCTGCCGTAGGCTCGTTGACAATTCGCTGAACTTTAAGACCAGCTATCTCGCCTGCCTCTTTGGTTGCCTGACGTTGTGAGTCAGAGAAATAAGCAGGAACGGTAATCACAGCATCAGTAACTTCTTGTCCTAAGTAGTCTTCAGCGGTTTTCTTCATTTTCTGAAGAACCATGGCTGATATTTCCTGTGGGGTATATTTCCGTCCTTCAATGCCTATTCTTGGGTAGCCATTTTCATCTACCACCTTAAAGGGTACGCGCTCAGCTTCTTTTTGGCTCTGTGCATAAGTTTCACCCATGAAACGTTTAATAGAGTAAACGGTGTTCACAGGGTTGGTAATAGCTTGACGTTTAGCTGGGTCACCAACCTTGCGCTCGCCATCTTTTACAAAACCTATTACAGAAGGCGTTGTGCGTTTACCTTCACTATTAGCAATTACCACAGGCTCATTGCCTTCAAATACAGCAACACATGAATTTGTTGTTCCTAAGTCAATTCCAATAATCTTTCCCATATTTATATTGTTTTTTTTTAGTTTACGAGTTTACGAGTTTACGAGTTTATAAGTTTACAAGTTCACATATAATATTACATATTTCGTCGTTTCGCTCATATAAAAACAAATGCCATGCCAAAAACAATATTTAAGTGCATACTGACAAGGAATATGCCAATCTGTCATTTAGATATTCTTATTGTCATGCGTGGAAAGAGCCAAGGAAGAGGAATGAACCACTGATGTCATTCTAATTTTGTCATGTGGTAGCCCATGGACTTAAGTTGTATGGCAGCTCCCAAAGAATATAGTTGGTGCAGAGCTGTTACTACCGCACGATACGCATCTTCCGATCCATGTGTTATCGGAAAATGTTGGAGAATGTTATTGGTGCGGGCTGCACATTCGCCAACGATGGATTGTAGTGTTTGTGCTTGTTCTGTGTTTAGACACAACACCTTTTCGCGTATGTAGTCGTCCATGTGATCAAAGTCGATGCGGTTGCGCAAATAGAGATACAAATTTTCCACCTTATTATATAGTTCCCAATCTTCATCCCAATATTTGGCTACAGCCATGCCAATGTACATTATCCAGCCAAAAACAACGGTAGGGTATTTATTAAATTCACGTACAGCATCGGGCATATAAGCGTTGGCTATTTGTAGCCACTTCTCTTCAATGTCGGGTGCATCGGGTAGGTGGGCGTCCACTTTGTTCAAAGACAGCAGGTAGTTGTAAAGGTCTTTTTGGAGTGTTATCGTAAATTCGGTGACAGGTTGTTTCTCATTCATCATATATTTCTTTTGAAAAGGGCAAAGTTAAAAGTCATCCCTTAGTTTTATCATTCCAAGAAATGATAGATTGCAAAATTACGAATTTATTGTGTCGAATACAAAGGGACAAATAGAAAGTTTTGCAATTTTATTTCACTCAACGATATCTTCAAAAAACATTATTGTTATTTTGTTGTTACAAAAGCGATATCTATTTTTGTACTTGAAATTATATTTTAATAAAAATGACTAATAAGAAAACCATATCATTCCGCCTCATGGCGGTTGATATGGTTAAATGCTTGAAATACCTTAGCCAGCTAAGGCTGTTCGTATCTTGACAATGTCAAGTTGCTCTGTCTTATCAGAATTTATAGAGAAAACCTGCAGAGATGACGCCTTGATTGGAGTTTTTAATAATTTGGAATTTAACCTCTGCATTGAGGGCAAACTTTTCTGAGAGGTCGTATTGGAAACCACCACCAAGGTTTACGCCAAGATTGCCGTCACTGTGTGATTCGTTACTTCCTACTGTGATACTACCAGCTGGCGTGCTGACTGTTTGAGTGAAGCCATCAACAGAACCGCGTAGGTAGGTAAGTCCTGCTAGAGGGTAGATCTTGATATTGTCC
Organism: Hoylesella timonensis 4401737 = DSM 22865 = JCM 15640; assembly: GCF_000455445.1. Lineage (GTDB taxonomy): Bacteria > Bacteroidota > Bacteroidia > Bacteroidales > Bacteroidaceae > Prevotella > Prevotella timonensis. The sequence goes on from NZ_HG417091.1 coordinate 67,838, forward strand.
CCAAGTGAGAAGAGATAATGTACATCCAAATTGATATCCCACCAAGAAACGTTGTTCTTCTTTAGGAAGTAGTCGAATGTTGCCTGTGTGCGGATAGCGTCAGTGATTCCATAGCCACCTTTTAGACCCACACCTAACGATTTGATGTCTGTTGGATACGCCAGTTGCCCACCTAAGTAGGCTTGTCCCTCTTGCGCATAAGCGCCAATACTAAGCAATGCGATGACTGCTGTTAAAAATAATTTCCTCATAACTATGTTGATTAAATGAATAATGTATCCTATCCCTTAGTCATTGATGCTTAGTGAGAACCAGCTTTGACTGATACCACCAGCCTTGACTTTATGGCTGTAGAATATGTTGCTACAAAGATAGAAAATATTTATTATTTATGGATGAACGTATCATCATTTTTTTTAAAGTTTTTTTATTCTGTCTTTTCTGCAATGGCTTGTTTGATTTGTGCTTCCAATTCTTCACACAGCTCAGGATTGTCTTTCAGTAACTTTTTGGTTGCATCGCGTCCTTGTGCCAATTTAGAGTCTTGATACGAATACCACGAACCACTTTTCTTGATAATGTCATATTCTACGCCCAAATCAACAATTTCTCCGATTTTAGAGATTCCTTCGCCAAAGGTAATCTCAAATTCTGCTTTGCGGAATGGAGGAGCTACCTTGTTTTTTACCACTTTCACACGCACTTGATTACCAACAACCTGGTCGCCATCTTTCAGGCTGGTCACCTTTCGGATGTCTAATCGTACAGAAGCATAGAACTTTAATGCGTTACCTCCTGTAGTGGTCTCTGGACTACCAAACATGACTCCAATTTTTTCTCGCAACTGGTTGATAAAGATACAGGTGGTATTGGTCTTGCTAATATTCGAGGTGAGTTTGCGAAGAGCCTGACTCATCAGTCGAGCCTGCAAACCAACGTTGCTGTCGCCCATGTCACCGTCAATCTCTTTCTTAGGTGTCAGTGCTGCCACAGAGTCAATAACCAAGATGTCGATAGCTGAAGAGCGAATCAGTTGGTCTGCTATTTCCAAAGCTTGCTCACCGTTGTCGGGCTGTGAAATCCATAGATTGTCCACATCTACGCCTAACTTTGCGGCATAAAAACGGTCGAAAGCGTGTTCGGCATCAATGAAGGCAGCAATGCCTCCAGCCTTTTGTGTCTCAGCAATAGCATGGATAGCCAGTGTTGTTTTTCCCGAAGATTCTGGACCATATATTTCAATGATGCGTCCTCGTGGATATCCACCCACACCGAGTGCGCAGTCTAATGCAATGCTACCTGTTGGTATCACTTCAACATCTTCTATTTGTTCATCACCCATTCGCATAATAGAACCCTTACCAAAGTCCTTCTCTATCTTCGCCATGGCAGCCTGTAGCGCTTTCAGCTTGCCTTCGTTGGTGGCTGGTGATTTTGTTTCTTCTTTTGCCATATTTTGTACTTTATTTTTTTCGTTGTTGAGCTAATTAGTCTAATTATTCCTATTGACCTTGTCAGCCAAAATGACTATAATTCCAAATCTTTGCCAAACTCTTCGTGCCAAGGCAAGCCTTGTTTGTTCAGTTGTTCCATGAAAGGATCTGGGTCGAAGTCTTCAACGTTCCAAACACCAGGTTTCTTCCAAATTCCTTTAAGAAACATCATGGCACCAATCATGGCAGGCACACCAGTGGTATAGCTCACTCCTTGCATTCCTGTTTCTTTGTAGGCGTCTTGGTGTTTGCAGTTGTTGTAAACGTAATAGGAAAGTTCTTTACCGTCTTTTATGCCACGAATGCGACAGCCGATGCTCGTCTCGCCGTCATAGTTCTCACCAAGATCTTGTGGATTGGGCAATACGGCTTTAAGGAATTGTAGAGGAACAATGTTTACCTTCACCTTCTTGCCAGAGCCATCAGCCAATTCTGCCTCGTATTCAATCTCATCGATACGCGACATGCCCAAATTTTGAATAACATCCAAATAGTTAAGGTATTGTTCACCAAAGGTCATCCAGAACCGAGCCTGTTTAATGGTAGGATAATTCTTCACCAAGCTTTCCAACTCTTCGTGGTGCATCAAATAGCTCTCACGTGGGCCGATGTTAGGATAGGTAATGGGTTGATGAATTTCCAAAGGTTCGGTTTCAATCCATTTGCCATCTTTGTAATAAAGTCCCTTTTGTGTAATTTCTCGAATGTTGATTTCAGGATTAAAATTGGTGGCAAAAGCTTTATGGTGATTGCCAGCATTACAGTCGACAATGTCCAAATAATGTATCTCGTCAAAATAGTGTTTGGCAGCGTAAGCCGTGAAGATACCACTCACGCCCGGGTCGAAACCGCACCCAAGAATGGCTGTAAGTCCAGCTTTTTCAAACTTGTCTTTGTATGCCCATTGCCATGAGTATTCAAAGTGTGCCTCGTCTTTGGGCTCGTAATTAGCCGTGTCAAGATAATTGCATCCACAAGCCAAGCAAGCTTCCATAATGGTAAGATCCTGATAGGGCAATGCTAAGTTAATCACCAACTCTGGTTTGTAGTCGTTCATCAAAGCTTTTAGTTGCTCCACATCGTCGGCATCTACTTGGGCTGTTTTGATGTTTGGGTTACCAATAGCTTTTACTATTTTATCGCATTTCTCTTTACGTCTGCTGGCTATCATCAACTCTGTAAACACTTCTGGATTCTGTGAAATCTTAAATGCTGCTACGGTTGCGACGCCACCAGCGCCAATCATTAAAACTCGTGACATAATCATGAATCCCCGTCACCTCCGTTGTGGAGGAGAGTGCCTCGCAGGGTACGCCTTTATCGGCACTTTCTGTTGGTTGTTATACTTTATTTTATTTCTTCGCTCTTAATCCCTAAGGCATTCATTAACGAATAGCCCAAGATTTCTTGCCTGAAGTTTCCACCCACTAAGGGTTGCATGGCAAAAACAGTGATGCGTTTATTCTCATCGTCTACTCTACGCAGACTTGTACGAATGCGGTCGAACACCCCTTCCCGTTCACAGTTGGGAACTATCATCATCCGTTTGACATTTGGATGCTGGCATACGGTGAGCAGGATGTCCATAAAGAAGTCGGTATCCTGCACAATATCCTCTACAGGAAACGAACTTAACATAAACTCGCCTAAGTGATCTTTGAAAGCCTTTCCGTTCAAGTCATTTTCAAAATTGCCTGGCTGAAAGTTTTCCAGTGTGGTCTTTTCCTTGCTATGCACAAAAATCACTTGTGTGTCATGTGTTCCTTCTCTGATACCGCCATCTAAGGCTATGCAATCAATCCAACGAGCAGTGTCGGCAGCAGGTATGCGCCGTCCAATCATTCGTTCAAAGTTCACAATCAGGTCAAAAGCAACCTGATCGATATAATCACCATCAACGAGAATGATATTCTCGCTCCATTGATTGTTTGAAATTTGTGCATCCATACTTTGCAAATTTACATAAAAATAATGATACCAACCATACAAAATATAAAAAACTAATTCATGAACACAGCTCTTCCATTGTAGAAAGGGTGTAGATGATGCAAAACGCTCTTTTTTCTTCTTTTGTTTCAACAACCATAACTCTTCTAAGAAAGGTGCAGTTTTCTTATTTTCTTTGGTAATGTCACTTGCTGTTTTTGTCCTGTAATTTTACCAAAAAACGGCCATCTAAAATTTCCAAAATAGAAAAAATTAATAGGCAAACACACAACAAAAATGCGCTGATTTTCACAAAATAGACGTCTTTTCAAGCTGGAACATTGACTTAACGCCCCTGGAAACACCATTTAAGGCTGTTATTCACATACCATAACAACATTAAAGCATGCAAATAACAAGCTTAGAGCAATGCTTTAGCCGCAAAAAAATGGTAAAAATAGGAAAGAAAAGAGATATTGTAAACGTAACGTGCTTAATAACAAAGAATTACAAACTTCGCTCATTTCTCGCATATTTGCGACCCACTTTGCCGTTGGTTGTTTTCACGCGAGTTATGAGAGGCACTTTGTAAAGAAAATTCAGCATTAATGAGCCTTCCTTGTTTTCTGAATATGTTATAAAAACTAAAATAACCAATGACCTGAACGATTATTACACTTTTGTGTAGTGCATATTTATTTTGTAGATTCTACTTTTGCGAAAAATAATTATTGATTATGGAACAAAGATACAGTAGAAACAGGCTCTATGTGAGCGAAAGGGAACAAAGTATTATCAAGCATTATAAGATTTTACTTGGCGGCGCAGGTATTGGCAGTATAATCGCTGAATGTGCTTTAAGATTTGGTTTTGAACATATCACCATTATTGATGGGGATAAGGTGGAGGAAAACAATCTTAACAGGCAGAACTATACAGAAAATGACATTGGTAGATACAAAGCGGAGTGTTTAGCTGAACGCTTGCAAAGCATTAATCCCAATGCACAAATAGATTACCATACGGAGTTTCTGACCCCACACAACATTGAAAAATTATTGAATGGTCATGATGTGGCTATCAATGCCTTGGACTTTAGGGATAAGACCCCATTCGTCTTTGATGAAATATGCAAAGAAAGAAAAATTCCTGTACTGCACCCATACAACTTTGGTTTGGCAGGTTTTGTTACAATCGCAGACCCATTGGGACATTCCATATCAGAATTGGCAGACGGATTTAAGGGATTTGAACTAAAGGTGGCTGAATATGTTACCGGACATGGAGCTTTTTGGAATCAGCCAAAGGAGTGGCTGGATAAAATAGTTACTCAATATCGAGAAGAAAGTGAAACGCTCCCACCTCCGCAACTGTCCATAGCATCATGGATTACAGCGGGATTGTGTACAACGGCAATGTACAATCTTGCTACAGGAAAACCTGTGAACTATTTTCCAAAATTCTATTTCTCCTCACTTTTGCAATAAGCGAAGTATGGTTTTCAGAACAATTTGTTTAAGGTTGCCCTTGAAATAGCTTCTGTAATATTCGCCACACCTAATTTTTCAAAGGCGTGGCGTTTGTAGAATTTAATGGAGTCTAACGAGCGACACATCCTGTCTGCAATTTCTGCCATCGTAAGACCAGCCATAGATAGTCTGAGAACTTCAAGCTCTTCTTCTTTAAGCGATACACCATCACATTCCTTCCATCGATGTCCCTCGAAAGAGTATTTCCAATATTTTTGTTGCCCATTCTTGTGAAACTCTACATGTCCAGCTGTTTTATGCGAAGACAGAGACACGACACACATTCCAATCCATATCTTGCCCTCATCGGTTAATAGTATAGGAGTAAGCTGATGATTGATCAGTTTGCTCCTCGTTCCACTCTTCAGATGAAAATGATAGGACATAGAACATTGGTATTTATCAACGTTGTCAAAAGTGTCAAAGAACTTAAACCCACTGCTGTTCAACTCAACAAGCATTTTCTGTTCCTCCTCCGGCACATGTTCCAAGTAAAAACTGTACCCTAATTCCTTCACCTCCCTTGCCGTATGCCCACAAAGAAACAAAGGGTTGTCCGACACATAAAGAAACTCCTGCCTGTAATAGTCTATCAAGTAAACGCTCTGATAGGTAACACGAGCAAAAGCCTCTACGGTTTGCACCAATGTAGAGAGTACATGTGAGTCATAGTCCGGTGTGTTGCGTACGGTATTTGATGCGATAAAGAATTCTTTTACATCTGTCATATATGGCGAACATATTAGGTACTTCACTTAATCTTATGGCAAAAATACTTTTTTTCTTCGAAACGACACTAAAAGATTACACAAAAGTGTAAAAAGCAAGATAGAAAAGAAAAATTACACAAAAGTGTAATGATAGAATTTGGAGATATAAATATTTTTGCAACAGAAATAATCAAATCGAGAAGATTATAAAGCAAAAATAACTGTCAAAATGTGTAATGTTAGAAGTTATAAGAGTCTGATTAAAAACATCTTAGAAATATCTCTTATGAAAAATTTGATTGCTACTTTATTAATGTTAATAAGTTTGCAGACATTTGCGCAAAGTGTTACAGGAAAAGTCGTTGACGAAAAACAGAATCCTGTCTCATTTGCAAACATTGTAGTACTATCTGCAAAAGATTCTACGTTTCTTGGAGGAACATCAAGTGATATTGATGGTTTTTTCCGAATAGAAAAGCTTTATCAAGGAAGTCTTTTGAAAGTTTCGTCTGTCGGATATAAGACGAAGTTTATAAACTGTAATGACGCATCATCCATTATCATAACGATGGAAGAAGACTCCCATTTGCTTGGAGAGGTCATTGTAAAATCCCAATTACCCAAGACATTACTCAAAGACGAGGGAATGATAACTACCGTTGCAGGCAGCATATTGGAGAAAACTCCGTCAATGGAGCATCTGCTCGACCTGATTCCGAATGTATCTGTAAGGAATGGGAATATCGAAGTATTGGGAAGAGGAGCTCCTGAAATATACATCAACGGAAGAAAGATGCGCGATGGAATGGAATTGGAACGCTTGCAGCCTGACGAGATAAAGAATATAGAGGTCATAACCAATCCGGGTGCACGCTATAATGCAAATGTGAAAAGCGTGATACGCATCACTACAAAGAAGGCTGTCGGCGAAGGATTCAGCATTGACAGTAAGACTAACTCGAAAGTGAATGAGCAGAAGCGAATGAGTTGGGTTGAAAGTCTGCGGTTGAATTACCGAAAGGGAAGATGGGACACGAACATTCATCTCTATGGGGCCTATACGCATAAGCAAGATGACAAGCAAATTCATCAGATGACCTATCTTGACGATATTTGGGAACAGAATTCTGCTGTTTCTCAAGAATACACTAATGTCAATCCTTATGTGCAGCTGGCTACAAGTTACTCGTTAAATGCTGATAACTCTATTGGGGCAAGTATCAGTTATGACCGATATGCCAAAAATTTGGCCATTGGAGATATTAAAGGACTGTCTATGTGCAATAATGTTCAGACAGAACAGTCGCTGTCATATTTCGAGTATCCTGGCAATTCAAAAGCATTGTTGTCCAATGTTTATTATGTCGGGAAAATAGGAAAAATGAATATTGATTTTAATACTGATTATTATTGGTCTGGAAAAAAAGAACAGATGAATAATACCGAGAAAATAAATGAGGTAGGAGTACAGGAAAAAGTGCAGAAAATTAATTCTGACCGGCGGACATATAATCGTCTGCTTGCTTCAAAGTTGGTGCTTTCGGTACCTTTCATGTCTGGCAATCTATCGTTTGGAAGCGAGTTCTCTGCATCCAACCGGAAAGAATCTTACACTGTATTGCCGCAAGATGTGGTAAACGATGAGAACAGTCGGATAAAAGAGAATATGACCTCTGTATTTGTTGATTATAGCAAAACTTTTGGTAAACTGAACGTACAGGCTGGACTACGATATGAATACATCAACTTCAACTATTATGATCACAATATGTACGTAGCAAATCAAAGTAAGACGTATGGTAATTTCTTTCCCTCTTTGGCACTCTCTTTGCCAGTTGGAAAAACACAGATGCAACTAACGTATGCTACTGATATTTACCGTCCTTCATATTATGAACTTCGCGATGGGGTGCAATTTAACAACCGTTATACCTACGATTCAGGAAATCCTTTCCTTGTCCCATCCATCAGTAAAAATTTAAGTTATGCCCTTTCGTGGAAATGGCTTAACCTGTCGACTATGTTCACACACATATCGGATGAAATCTGCACGCTGGTAAAGACGTATAAAGATAATCCTCAAACCACACTGGCACGCCCGGAAAATACGCCATCGTACAATAATGTACAAGTTTCATTAGCATTAAGCCCTAAGTTTGGGATATGGAATCCTTCACTCGAAATGATGCTATTCAAGCAGTGGTATCACATGGATACGAATGAAACAAAGAATCTAAATAATCCTGTTGCAACTTTCCAACTGACTAATACGCTTGATACAAAGTGGATGACGGCTTCCATAATACTGTCTGGACAAACAGAGGGGAATATGGGAAATAAATATGTTCGTAGAGGATATTTTAATACCGATATATCCTTATATAAGTCTTTTCTGCATGACCGCCTTACACTGCAACTTTATGTAAACGACCTGTTTGGGACCGCTGACGAACATCGCATTTTCTATTCTGGTTCACAGCGGTCAACGTATTACGACGGCTACTCTTCAAGTTCCGTAACACTAACTATACGTTATCGTTTCAATACAACAGCCAGTAAGTATAAAGGTACAGGTGCAGGGCAAGCACAGAAAAACAGAATGTAAGAATAATCTTGACGAGATAGTTATTATATGAGGTATCCAATTGTTTGTCAATCAGATTCAATGTTATGTGGAATTGCTTGTCTACAAATGATATGTAAGTCATTTGGCAAAAATATTCTATAAAGCTATATCATTGCTGTCCGCTAAAAATAGCTAAGCGTCAGCATGTCACTCACTGCACAACGCATCTCAAAGATCTCTTTGACAAAACTATATTCCAAAATAACAAAGACTGAAACAGTTCAGGCGAACCTAATTTATTTAATTTTTAACTTGTCCATTTTTAGTGGACGTTAATGAAAAAGAAAACGCCTTTAGTTTATTAAATAAATGTAAACAAACCGTAATAATGATAAAATATACGATGATTTAGTTATGAAATATTGTGTATATTGTTCTTTTTGTTTATTTTTCGTCAAATTTAGTGGACAAAATGTTTACTAACAATCTAAATTACAAACAATTATTATTGTAAATAAATGAAAAACTTGTTGAAGAATTGTTGTGTTATGTCGGTGGCAGCCCTGTTGCTGTTTCCCATGTTTGCCTTTGGTCAACGCACAGTTACCATTAAAGGAAATGTAAAATTCATTGAGAACGATTTCAAAGTAGGTGTGTATCGCTTCTCGGGTACGTTGAAGCAGTTGTTGGCTGAAACCACTGTTGATCCAACTACCCATAATTATACCCTATCTGTGCCAGCAGATAAGATAGGTGAGGCTATGGTTGATTGTGGCGGATGGCAAGCTGTGAATGTTTGGTTGCAGGACGAGGACATGGATATTGATTTTCGTGGAGTAGACACGGCAGCCATTAAAATTAAAAATCCTCCATTCGTATATATAAAAGGTGGTAAAAATAACGAGTTAATGAACTTGTTGAATTTTGATGCTTATCGTAATTATCAGTCGATGATTGTCTATTCACAAAAAACTTATGTTACGAAGTTTGCCGATGAGGAGAACCAGAAATCGTTGACCAATGCGCTTTATGATTTCATGGGTGATGATTATGACGCACGGTGTCGCTATTATGTGGAACACTATGCTGACCGCCCAAGTGTGATGGTGGCTATTGAGCAATTGGATTATGAAAAAGACAAGAAGCTCATTGATGATGCACTGGCACGATTGGCTACCGTATCACCACAAGCCAACGAGTTGGCTGCGCAATTCCACAAAGATAAGGTAGAAGAGAAGATGCGCATTGAGCGTGTCAAGGTTGGTGCACCCATGCCTGCTTTCGAATGCAAATCGCCAAAAGGTAAGACAATTCGCCCTGCAAACTTTAAGGGTAAAGTGCTTGTACTCGACTTCTGGGCCAGCTGGTGTGGACCTTGTCGCCAGGAAATACCTAATCTCAAGAAAATATATGCCGATTTCAAAGATAAAGGTGTTGAGTTTATGAGCGTTTCAATTGATGCAAAGCGTGACGCATGGGTGAAAGCCATGAGTGAAGAAGGTATGCCTTGGCATCAAGGTTGGGTGTCTGATGGAGGAAAAGAGGTAATGGATCTCTATCAATTCTCTGGCATTCCATTTATCCTTATTATTGATAAAGACGGACGCATTTACAGAAAACATGTTCGTGGGGACGAAATAAGGAAAGGTGTAGAAGATGTGTTAGCTGGAAAAGCTCCAGCTGAAGAGAAAGGCACCAGCATTAGCATGGGTGCCATGTCCATGTAAACAAACCTAAAGCCATTCACCCGAGACAGCGGGTGGATGGATAGGTTCGAGCTGTTCGAAGAAAGAAAGATTTAGCGTTTAAGATAGTTGTGTTGTATTAATATAAAAGGTTTTGACTATGAAATTGAAGTATTCTGTTTTTATATTGCTTGCAACTGTAGTTGCAGCATTTACCGCTTGTTCAGATGATGAAGACACAAAAGAACAGGCAGTTGGTATTGTGTCGGGTACTATCACACCTATGGGTAGTACGGTGTCATATAAGTTGGTGCCAAAAGATAACGCCACGATAGAAAACACCAACGACAGTTTGGCTTGGGATGTGACGGAGACTGCTCTGTCCGAAGCGGTCTTAAAGGTGACTCCTACGCTCGAGACCACAGTGAGCTACAATGGTAAGGAAGTTGGTGCCGATGGTGTAACGGTGAATGCCAACAATCCTGTGACTTTGCAAGTCAAAGGCTCATCAGGGAAGACAGTGACATATAAGTTGAATGTGGTACGTGCCAAAAACCTGAAAGAGGGTCTTGTCAAAAAGTCAAGTGCAATGCCAGGTTCTGTAAATGGTGCCGTTTGGCAAGACGTAGTTTCCTTTAAGGGAAAGTTTTATGCGCTCGTTGTCAGTGCCAAAGCAACTGGAGAAAAGAAAGGTGAGGGTGAAGAACATTATCAGCTCTTCAGTTCTATCAATGGTATTGATTGGCAAGAGGTAAACTATGCCGTATCGCCCAAACAAGACGTCATTGGCGGAGAAGGAGCACGATTGGTTGTATTTAGCGACAAACTCTATGTCTTAGGTGGCATTCGTACGTTGGGTGCAGATAAATATGGAATTCCAGCCGAGATTGAGGACGGATGGATGGGACCTGCTCCTGTTATCAAAGTGTGGCGTGGGTATGTCACAAGTGATGGTACAAACTTTGAATCGCTGGCTGAAAAGTTGAAAGTGGAGGACGAGGGGAAAGCAGTTGAACCAGAAGACACTTGGCTGTATAACAACCCATATTGTAGCTATGCTATATTGAATGGTAAGATTTTCCAAAGTGGAGGTTTTACCATGTTCATGGGAATGGCACAGGGAGCCAACAATATGCTTGAGTCTTCTAATGGCTATGAATGGAAAGTCATCTCTACACTTGATGACCAAGGTAAATCTATTTACTTGCCATCCATTGGTGCAAACTTCTTCTCTTTCAAGGGAAAGCTCTACATCGTAGGTGGCTTTACTAATTTTATAGATGCAAAATTCATGAATAATGCTGTTTACTCATCTACCGATGGCAAAGTGTGGAAGAAAGAAGCTGAAAATGTCGAAGGATTCAGCAATCTTTACCAAGCTACTGTTGTAGCTACAGACAATGTCGTTTATATCATGGGTGGTGAGATTTACAAGGAAGACAAGACACGTGTGTTGAATACCAAGGTTTATCGTTCTACCGACTGCATACATTGGACAGAGGTGAGTGCAGAAGGTTTCACAGGAGTACGTTACGCTGCGGGTGTCGTGGCAGGACAAGGAGCTTGGTTCTTTGGCGGCTACGAAAGTGTGTCTACAGGCAATTATGCGTTTCCACAGCAGCCGTTTAAGTGGTCAAATACTACTTGGAATGCGGCAATGAAGTAACAATATAAAAACAACAAAGCTTCTCCCGTTGCCTTTGAGTGCATAGGAGAAGCTTTCTTTTTTAGCACTATGAAAAAAGCTCTTTTCATTCTTTTTCTAATCTTTCTATCATGCGTGTCGATTCGCGCTCAACAAAAGGTCATCAATGGCAACGTGGTAGACCGTAATGGCAACCCTATAGAATGGGTTTCGGTTGTTGTCAAACACACGAATGTGCATACAACCACCAACCAGACGGGAGCGTACAATATTATTGCCTCTGTCGGAGATACATTATCGTTCAGTATTATTGGGTTTGACAAAGAGCAGCGAGTCGTTGGAAAGTCGAATCGCATGGATATCATGCTCCACGAAAGCAAGGATGTTGTACTTGCCGACCTTGTCGTGACTGGTTATAGTAAGCAAGAGCGTCGTGACCTCACGGGGTCGGTGGCATCAGTAAAGCTCGATGACAATGTTTCCTTTCGGTCTGTGGACCAGATGTTGCAAGGCAAGGCTCCTGGTGTTTTCATGACCACATCGTCGGGTGCTTTGGGCTCTGCTAACGTCTTGACCATTCGTGGCTTAAGCTCCATCATTGGAGACAACAACCCCCTTTATGTCATCGATGGGGTGCCTATCTACGGTACAGACCGTTCTGCCAACTCCACCGATGTATCTGGAGGAGCAATACCTGCAGCCTCCATGATGGGTATGCAAACTGGTGGCGGGTCCTTGCAATATAACACTGACCTAAAATATTCGTTCGAAAAGAATCCGCTTGCTACGCTCAACCCTGATGATATTGAGAGCATCGAAATTCTAAAGGATGCTTTTGCCACTGCTATATATGGTTCACGTGGCGCCTCTGGAGTGGTACTCATCACTACCAAGAAGGGTAGCCAGGCACGCCCTCGTGTTACGGTCAACTATACCTTGGGCGTGGACAATCCCTTGGGTAAACTCAAATTGCTCAACGGAAAGCAGTATGCGCAAATCTACTCACAATATTTTAATGGGATGAACTTCCCTGAACTCTATGACACCGATTGGATTGATGCAGTAACACGAACGGCAGTGAGCCACAACGTCTCCGCTTCATTCTCTGGTGGAACTCAAAAGACGGTTTATTTCTTGAGCTTGGCAGCGTCAGATAACGACTCGTATGTTATCAATAACAACATGAAACGTTATTCAGCACGACTGAACCTTACTACTGCAATCAGTTCAAAACTCGATCTTGGCGTCAACGTTTCTATTTCCCGTTTGGACAACAACGCCTTGCAAGCTCCTGAAATCTTTGCATCAGCGATTAAGAAAGCACCAAACCTTCCTATATATGATGAAGATGGAGCGTATTATTATGGATATGCACCTAACAGTAAAGGTGACCCCGAGACCTACAACCCTGTGGCGCAGGCTTATATTAATGACGAAGGCAGCGAAGACACTCGAACTATCGGAAACGCATACCTTGAGTGGCATCCCATGAGTTGGTTGATACTCCGTTCTGAGATTGGAACAGATTTATACAATTCTTTTTCGTCCATTAGGAAAGGAGCTTTACCCGACCATGTCAAGGGCGTAGCTGGTAATCAAGCACAAGAAACCACCACACTTAACACGAAATACGTGGTGACCAATACGCTGAATGTCAACAAGGTGTTTGGTGATCACTTCATGCAAGGCATTGTAGGACAGAGTTATGAGTACTCTCGTGAACGTTTGAACGCTGTGGCGGGAGATGATTTCTTTAGTCCTGATTTGGTTGGAGTTGGTGCTGCCCGATCCAAACGTGTCATCAGTGCCTATTCACAACAGTCAGCTCTATTCTCTGCCTTTGCGAGAATGAACTATCAGTATCGAATGAAATACATGCTGGGCTTGACCTATCGTATAGATGGGTCTTCTCGATTTAATCGTTCACACCGTTACTTAGGAACACCATCAGTGAGTGCCGGATGGCGTATGTCAAACGAGCGCTTCTTTCGTAAGGCACTGCCTTTCATTAACCAAGCCAAGCTGCGCGCATCGTTTGGTGTGTCGAGCAAAGACGGCAACAATAGTTACTATGGTGCCCAAGCGACCTATAAGCTCAATTCTGCAGTCAACTATGGCGACCGCAACTATCTGCAAATGTCGCAACCTGGCAATGACAACCTCAACTGGGAACATACCTTGACCTGGAATGGAGGGCTTGACTTAGAGGCTTTCAAAAGTCGTCTCAAGCTCACGTTGGACTATTATTACAAGAAAACTACCAACATGCTCTTCCCTTCTAATCTCCCTTTATACACGGGATACAAAAAAGAGAATCAAAACATTGCCGACATGATGAATTCTGGACTTGACCTTCAAATCATTAGTGAGAATATCGTTGGCAAGAATTTTGGTTGGCAAACGGTACTCAATGTATCCACGACAACGAATAAAATACTTAAATTAAACTTTGAAGGCAATCAGCTTGACCAGCTGAACAGCTCTTTTAAGTACTATCAAGAGGGAAAGGCGGCAGCCCAGTGGTACCTGCATCGATGGGCAGGCGTGGATCCAGATACTGGCGATCCGCTCTGGACTTATGCAGACGGAACACAATCTACGGTGCCACCAGCAGCCAATAACGAAACATCGCAACTCAACAAATTTGTTTGTGGAACGGCATTGCCAACGGTTTATGGATCGATTAGTAACTCGCTGACGTATCGTAATTTTGAGCTTGATATCTTCTTTAACTACGCGTTGGGTAGCCATATGATTAACGCCACTCGAGCTACGATGCTTACCTACACCCAGAACGCCACCAACTTGTCCAAGGAGATGATGAACCTTTGGCAGGTGCCAGGACAGATAACCGATATTCCAAAGCTCAACAATGCATCTATCATCGGAGCTTACGACTACACTACTGCCGTTACTTCTGATCGCTTTTTGGAGAATAACTCCTATCTAAGACTAAAAACGCTTACCTTGTCCTACCATGTTTCACCAGCATTGTTACGCCGGTATAAGCTATGTAGGCAGCTGCGTATCTATGCAACGTTTACGAACCTGTTCACGGTGACAGGTTACAGCGGACTGGATCCAGAGGTTAGTGCTTTTGGCTCTTCGGTCACAGCGTCAGGATACGACAACTGCACCATGCCATCGTCTCGCAGTATGCAGTTTGGCGTGAGCGCAACATTCTAAAACGAAAGGTAGTTCATTATCTAAGGAAAATTAAGATGAAATATAAAAATCATTTGCGAACCCTGCTCTCTACAGTCCTCGTCTTCTCACTGTTTAGCTGTGATTTGGACATGGAGCCAGAAAACGTGTACGTTGACGAAAAGGTATATCGTACTCAAAAAACAGCCGAAGCGGCGCTTACGGGCAGTTATGTGAGGCTTAACGTCTTTCTTAGCGGTGCTCCGCAAGATCAGAACAATTATTCCAACATGGGTTATGCCCTCATGTTGGCTGACTTAACGACTGACAATCTCAAAGTAAGACCATCGTCTACAACGCTCGTGGCGGTTGAGACCAGTCAATACACTGCCAACGAACACGGCCAATTGTTATATTATGTATGGCAATGGGGCTACAATGTGATTGACTACGCCAACAACGTTATCCATGGTGTTGAGGCGTATGGGCAATACAAGGACGAAGTGAAACGCCAACATATCGCTGAGGCTAAGTTCATCAGGGCATACGCTTACTTCTATATGCTTTGTCTGTTTGGTGACCAAGCGCTTCTTGGCAATGATGCGGGAGACGGATTGGTGATGCGTCTTGAACCTTACAAAGGATATGATCCCAATAATCACCAACCTCGTGTAAGTAATGCTGAATGCTGGAAACAAATTATCACCGACCTTCAAGAAGCCATTGTCGACTTACCACAGTCTGTTCCTTCACCATCGGCTCGAGTTAGAGCCAACAAAAGCGTTGCACAGGGACTGCTTAGCCGCGTGTACCTCTACAAAGGAACGTTTACGAACAACATGGGAGAGTTGCAGTTGGCTGAAAAATATGCGGCAGAAGTACTGAATAGTGGAGCGTATGGTTTCTCTAATTCGCCTAACGAATATACGGACAACCTTTTCCCGTCTAATGAGTTCTCGCAGTCAACAGGCTATCCAAATCCTACAGCGTATAGTAGCGAGCTTATGTTCTTCGAGCCAAGCCGCATATACACTGCCAATTACCCTAACGGGATGCGTTATTATCAAAAACGACTTTTCTATGTTCCTCGAACTGCTGTCGAGAATTATGCGCCTAACGACGTTCGACGTTCACAACTGATCGTGACAGGTTCCACTTCAGACAACCCTAACGACCTCACTACGCGCAAATACTGTGGGGGCATGTACGATGACGTTATCTATATGCGACTGGCAGAGATGAAGCTCACTTATGCAGAGACGCTTGTCCGTACCACCAACAGTGTGTCACGACAGGCTATTGACCAACTCAACGACATCCACCAACGAGCCTTTCCTGATGGTATGAAACCGCAACGATTCACCGTGTCTGATTTTCTTGATACGCAATCATTGCTGAAAGCCATCTTGCTGGAAAGGCGACATGAGTTGGCGTATGAGGGCCATTATCGTTGGGATCTTATGCGAACCAACAATCTCTTAAAGGATAAGACGTTAAGTGCCGTGACGCCCAATCGTTGGAATTTGCCGGTACCAGATTATGAGTTGCGTATTACCAAAGGACTTATACGTCAGAACGCAGGATACATCAAATAGTTTCTGCAAGGCTTTCTCATGAGTCTTGCTCTTAAATGAGTCATGAGTGTTTGACCCCTTTTTAGGAATAACGAAACTCGTTTTATCCTCTTTAAGCAATTACCCCAGTTTGAGCTTAGTCCGAACTGGGGTAGCCTATTTACATTATTTTCCAAAAGAACTGTAGCGACAAGATGATAATAGTCTCGATATGACATGCTAAGATGACAAAACAGCAATTGTAAAAATAAACACCTGCTTTTATTTGGTAGAATAGTTTTCAAAACTTATCTTTGCAAACAATTTAATCTATGAAGAACTGACACATGCTCTTTTATAGGTTGTTAGCAATAAAAGTGTGGGCGGATGGCATTCTAAAAAACAATGCCTGTATGTCCGTTTATTTTCATTAAAAAGGTTTTAAGTTTTTATTTTATGGCATCTTTGACATTAGCGATTGTTATCGTTTTTTGTATTGGCTATTTATTTATAGCCATAGAGAGTGTTACAAAAGTGAACAAGGCAGCTGTTGCCTTGCTGATGTTCGTGGCTTGTTGGACACTGTTCATGCTGGATCCTAATACCTATTTGCCTGGGTTTTCTGGACAAGCGTTGGTAAACGAGGTGAGTAGTGTGATTGAAAAGCATTTGGGTAGCACGTCTACAACTTTGTTCTTCTTGATGGGTGCGATGACGATTGTAGAAGTAGTCGACCAAAATGGCGGTTTCAACTTCGTACGAGATGTTATGAAGACCAAGAGCAAGCGCTCATTGTTGTGGCGCATTGCCTTTATGACTTTCTTCCTGTCTGCTGTGCTCGACAACCTTACTACCAGTATCGTGATGATTATGATACTACGCAAGCTGGTGAAGTCACACGAAGACCGTCTTATCTATGCCTCCTTAGTTATTATAGCCGCCAATTCAGGTGGAGCTTTTTCGCCCATTGGAGACGTTACTACCATTATGTTGTGGAACAAGGGAACTATCACCACAGCAGGTGTTATAGAGGAAATCTTTGTCCCATCGTTGGTAGCAATGGTTGTACCAGCGTTTATTATGCAATATCAATTGAAGGGCGAGTTAGAACCTGCTGATGTTCATGTTACCTCCGACTATCAGGTGCTTGACTTTAGCAGTACACAACGCAAGATAATTTTCTTCTTGGGTGTGGGCGGATTAATGTTTGTTCCTATTTTTAAGAGCATTACGCATTTACCTCCTTTTGTGGGTATCCTCTTAGTATTGGGCGTGTTATGGACCGTGACCGAGGTGTTTTACCGCAGATTGCATCGCAAAAAGGACGGTATGACCAAGCGTGTTAGCAATTTGTTATCTAATATTGATATGTCCACTATTCTGTTCTTCCTCGGTATCCTCATGGCGGTAGCGAGTTTGGAACAAATAGGTGTGTTAGAAGGACTTGGCAAATGGCTCAATGACGCGTCTAACGGTAACCATTACATTGTGACGGGTATCATTGGTGTTATTTCAAGTATCGTTGATAATGTTCCATTAGTGGCTGGATGTATGGGCATGTATCCAATCGAGGCAGCAGGAGATATGGCAGTAGATGGCATCTTCTGGCAGTTGTTGGCATACTGTGCTGGTGTGGGAGGTTCTATCCTTATCGTGGGTAGTGCTGCTGGCGTGGTTGTCATGGGATTGGAGAAGATAACCTTTGGTTGGTACCTCAAGCATGTTAGTTGGATTGCTATGGTAAGTTATTTATCAGGAATCTTATGCTATTGGGTCATTCGTACTTTCATTTTCCCGGCAGTTATATAAGTTTATCGCTGATTACGATTGATTGATAATAACATAACCTGGCAACAACATGATTGATAAAATTATTTGTAGTCTATTTGTGTTGTTGCTGGGAATACTTCCTGCTACGGCACAAAACAGTTCTGTTTTTGAACGTTTTTTTGCAAATGCTGTAACCTTTTCCAAAACGTTTCCACGGGAGAAGGTGCATTTGCATTTAGATAACAGCAGCTATTACCAAGGTGATACTATATGGTTTAAGGCGTATGTTGTAACGGCTACAAATAATCAGTTGAGCAGTATCAGTAAACCGCTTTATGTAGAATTGCTCGATCAGCTCGGCAATGTAATGGAGCGCCATATCATTAAGTTGCACGATGGCGAGGGAGAAGGGCATATTGCACTGACGAATGCCTTTTTCACGGGTTATTATGAGATACGAGCTTACACCCGTTGGATGTTGGCTTTTGACGATGCATCGTACTTTTCACAAACCATTCCCATATATCGGAAACGGCTCACACATAAGGAGTCACCAAGGAGTATTGCTGTATACAACATGGATAAGAGTATGGCGCAACGTCCGCTTCCTCAAAAAGACGAGTTAGAAGTTCGCTTTTACCCTGAGGGCGGTAACTTGGTGCAAGGCATTCCCTGTGTGATTGGATTCGAAACAGTGAGCCGTGACAGCGGTTTTGTAAACCTTGATGGATTCTTACTTTCTCCTTCGGGCGAACGTACAATTCCCATTTCTACGATTCATGATGGGATGGGGAGCTTCATGTATATACCAGGTGAACAGCCCGCCAATGTAGAAATCCTTTTTCGAGGCAGAACTTATCGCTTCGAGTTGCCAAAAGCTTTGCCACAAGGTTATTCCATGTCTGTAGCAAACCGAGAAACATCTTTCGATGTGACGGTGAAGAGAAGTTCAGAATCGTTGACAGATTCCTTGGCATTGTTCACCTTTTCTCAAGGAACACCGCATAGTTTCAACACCATAGAATTTGTGGGTAAGGTGTCGAAGACACTGCGAATTATGAAATCAGACTTACCTCCTGGCATTGTGCGTATGTCGCTTATCAATGCAGCTGGACATACTCTTTGCGACCGTTTTTGTTTTTCCTATCCAAAGAAGACAATCACCATGAAAGGTGTTAGCGATAATAAGGTGTACACGCCCTATCAGAAAGCACGCTATGAGGTAAAGGTTACCGATACGGAAGGGAAGCCTGTGCGCAATGCCAGTGTGTCGATAGCCATACGTGATGGTGAACGAACCGACTATATACCAGCCTCTCAAACCATTGAAACTGACTTACTGCTCACTTCCGATTTAAAAGGTTATATTCATCAACCAACGTATTATTTTGAAGAACAGAGTAGGGGAAGGCGCAAATTGTTAGACAATTTGTTGCTTATTCGTGGTTGGAGACAATATGATATAACTCAGCTTATCGGTGAGAAGCCGTTTGAACCGAAGCAAATGCCCGAACCAAACCTGACCCTGTATGGGCATGTAGACTCTTGGTTTGGCAAACAACAGTCTAATATTGCCGTTACAGTGTTAGGTAAGCGCGACACAATTTATGTGTCGGGGGCTACCTATACCGACTCGTTAGGGAATTTCAGTCTGCCAATGGACGATATGTATGGGCGAATGGAGTCTGTCATTCAGACCAAACGTAATGGTAAGCAAAAGAATCGTTATGCCGATGTGAGTCTTTATCGCAATTTTGAACCTGGCTTAAGAGCTTATGATTGGCGAGAGTTGCACCCCACTTGGGAGGAACCTGTAGACACTTTGGCACTGCAACAATTGGTCGATTCGCTTACAACAAATCAACTTGAAGCGAATGCTTTGCAAATAGACGAGGTGGTGGTGAAGGGCAAAAAGCGTCATAATACTTTGAAAGACACAGAGTCGTTTGAACGAGATATTCTTGCCTTTTATAATATTCGTAAACATATTGACAAGCTACGCGACGAAGGGAAGTATGTATCCAACGAGGTGGGATTTTTCTTGCACAACCTTAACCCACTAATTAACCCAGAAGGAACGCAATATGGTGTTAATCCGCTGCGATATAGCGTGAATGGAGAAGAGATACAACTGCCCTATATAGAGAAAGACCTCGACATGGTAGAAACGGCAATGTTGTACATGGACAAGTTTAACAGATACGCTTATTCAGTTGACGATAACTATCGCATACGGAAGTCTGAACTCACCGATGCTTATACTCATTTACGTGTAGACACTGCCAGTCAAACAGAACTCAACAAGTATGTAGTACGTTGTGCGTTCAAGATGGCTGACAATTGGAGTTCTAACAAAAACTATCGCCCATCACGAGGTATCCGCCGCACAGTGATTCAAGGATATGACGAGCCAAAAGCTTTTTATTCGCCCATCTATCCAGAGAGTGGATACTTTGACAGCAATGCCGATGAGATGCGTCGCACTTTATATTGGAATCCGAATTTGAAGACAGACGAAAATGGAATAGCGGTTGTAGAATATTACAATGGAAGTTACACAACTTATATGAATGTGTGTGCGGAGACGCTCGTAGATGGCGTACCCGCATCACTGAACGCTTTTTCTTATCCTATCCGTAAAAAGTAATCAAATATTGTAGGTGTTTCATGGGATGTCCACCCCAATCGGTGTCGTCTACATACCGAAACCCTTGGGTTGTGTAGAGGCGCTCTGCATGTGGATTGTCTTTGTCCACTAAAAGTCCAATTTTGAGACCTCTGCAAAACCTTACCCCATTCTCTATTATTCTTGTTTTTGATCACTATTGGCTCACCTGCGGTCTATATTTTTGATTTTTAGGCTGTATATGCTCTATTTCATCTCATATTCTCCCTTTATTTGAGAGAATTAGACACAATTATCCCTGGAGTTCGATATAAATTGTAGGCAATAGCCTCCATGATGTGTTGTGCGTGAGTCTTATCTAAACCTACATATCTGGCTATCCCACCATGAAACCATCTGTGAATAGAGCCAAAGGTACGTTCCACTTTGTACCGTGTCTTGCTGATAGCTACATTAACACGCTGCTCTCTTTCCGTTAGCTTACGTCCCCTTACG
>NZ_HG417091.1:90395-187067 GCF_000455445.1 Hoylesella timonensis 4401737 = DSM 22865 = JCM 15640
ATTTTATCTATCTTCATTTCTTTCGCCTTATTTAAGGCTTGCATGATCAGTTCTTTGGCAATGCCCTTGCGGCGGTATTGCGGAAGAATAGCAATACTATCGATATATAGTTCGTCTGGTTGTGCCTCGTCTTTCATATCTCGATAGTCGATGTTAAATTTTTGAAGTGCTTTTTCTATGAATACCTTTCTCAGTTTCTTCAGGTCGGCACCGTGGTAACTCACACAAATACCTGCTACCTCGCTGTTATCATTCAATGCTACGAAGGTGTTCTTATAACTGTATTGGCTTTCGTCCATGCTCACCAATTCGGTCATCAAGTCTTCAAACTCGTTCAGTGTGTGATTGGGACCTGCTAAGTTTTGACAACACTCATAGTTCATGGCAAGCATAATGAGTTTTGCAATTTCTCTTGCTTGTTCTTTGGTGGCTTGTGTTATTTTCATTCGTTATTCTTTTTTATGTTAAAATCAAATCGCAGACCTCCTGTGGGTAGGTTTTTAGCTTGAATCGTTCCTCCATGAATCATCACCGCATTCTTTACTATAGCGAGTCCTAAACCTGTGCCGCCTAATTTTCGGCTTCTCCCTTTATCTACTCGATAAAAGCGTTCAAAAATGCGAGACAAATGTTCATTTGCGACTCCAATGCCATTATCATAAAACGCAAAACTCCATTCTTTATTTTTTTCTACGGCATCCAATGTAATCGTGGTGCCATAGCCTGCATAGGCGATAGCGTTATCTGTCAGATTTCTAAAGACACTATATAGCAGGCTTTTATTCCCCTGCA
Organism: Hoylesella timonensis 4401737 = DSM 22865 = JCM 15640; assembly: GCF_000455445.1. Taxonomy (GTDB): domain Bacteria; phylum Bacteroidota; class Bacteroidia; order Bacteroidales; family Bacteroidaceae; genus Prevotella; species Prevotella timonensis. Next base: position 91,188 of record NZ_HG417091.1, read on the forward strand.
CAATGATGTTTTCAGGAAGATTGATGATAAAGCTCATGTGGTGCTTTTCTAATTGTAGCGCAGTCTCTTTACTTATATCTTCTACCATTTGAGAGATATTCACTTCTACATTTTCTTTTATTTCAGGGGCATCATCCATCCGATTTAACGTAGAGATATCTTGTAGGAGAGAGGTTAGTCGCTGACTCTGGGCATAACTGTGTTTCAAAAATTGCTTCTTCGTCTTCTCATCGATATGAGGATTGTCTAAGATAGTTTCCAAATAGCCTTGAATGCTTGCTACGGGAGTTTTCAATTCGTGCGCAATATTTTGAGTAAGCTGTCGTTTTAGCTTATCTTGTTCTTGTCGTGTACTCTGAAGACGTTTATAGATTTTGATAATTCTTTCGGCAATCTCTCCCAATTCGTCGTCAGGAAAAGCAATCAAATCTTCTGTTTCCAAGCTTTCATTATGGTCGGCTCTACTGGCAAAAAGCTTGAGTTTTGTAATGTTGGCACCTAATCTACTCAAGAAACGCCATAATACCAGTGTCAATATAATAATAGTTGTCAACGCAAACCAAATGAAATGCTGATCTGTTTGGAGCGATTTTGCCAAATCATTATTATACGGTAAGGCACTGCGAATCGTGATTTTGCTATCGTTGAAGTAAGTTGCCGAATAAAAAAACTCCTGCTTTAACGTCTTACTATTTCTTTCTACACTTGAGCCTGACCCTTTCTTTTTGGCTTCTATGACCTCTGGACGATTGGCGTGACTTGTAAAACGGTTGTAATTCTTTTCTAAGTTATCAAACGTAACATGCCCTTCGTTGTCTATAATAGTTACTCGGAGGTTAGGTAAACTGTGTGTCTTCACATAGGAGTCCAATGTCGTCTCGTCGGTCTTGCCCATATACTTCATGGCATCAGCTAACTGCTTATTATAGTTTTGCAGTTTCTCGTTCAGCAGTTCTATTTTATATTGTTTTTCACGGACTTGTTGAAAAACAATAAATGCAATGGCAAACAGCAAAAAAATCGCCATAACACTGGCGTATAGGCGTGTCCCTACGGATATTTTTCTCATAGTGCGTCAAAATAATAGCCAAATCCTAAACGTGTGACGATACATTTTGAAAACCGCCCAATCTTTTTTCTTAAGCGTGTGATATTAACATCTACAGTTCGGTCGAGTACCAACACATCCTTCGGCCAGATGCGATCAATAAGTTCTTGACGTGAAAAGACGTGTCCTTTTTCTGAGAGTAAGAGATGCAATAACTCAAACTCTGTTTTAGTAAAAGGAACATCCTTGTCATCAATAGAAACCGTTTTTTTGTCCAAATTCATCTCCAAACCTTGATATTTGAGCACCTTTGGTTGTTCATGGTCCTCCGTTTCGGCAGTTCTTCTGATGACCGCACGAATCCGTACCAAGACTTCCCGAATAGAGAAAGGCTTGCTGATATAGTCATCTGCTCCTAAATTAAATCCAGTCACCGTATCATTCTCTGTGTCTCTGGCTGTCAAGAAAATAATTGGAATATGGGCTGTTGCTGACTCCTCTTTAAGTTTCTTTGCCATGGCAAAGCCAGACATCGTTCCCATCATGACATCCAACAACAGCAAATTGTACGATGTTAGCTCCATATTCATGGCTTCCTCTGCCGAATTGGCAGTGTCAACAGCATAACCTTCAGTTTCGAGATTGAACTTCAGAATCTCACATAAGTCTTGTTCATCGTCTACGACGAGAATGCGATAATTATTTTCTTCCATATTTGATAACAATAAATGTATTCAGTTGACAAAGTTAGCACATCAACTCTTCATAGATGTTTCAGAAATATTACAATTCTGTTACCTTGAACAAGATGTGTTAGCTTTTTATTCAAATCACATTCTTCTGAAGCTATTACTTTTCCCATGCGGTAGTAACCTGCCTTGTCGAACGCTAAGCAATGAGGAACTCACTCTTTATTTCGTTTCATTGTATGCTTCACACAAAATTAAGAAAAAGCTATGAGAAAATCAAATATATAGATGATGTTATTTTGATTATACTCAGCTCTTTCATCAAAAGAGCGGCTTTTTTACAACAAAAAAGCATCTAAAATACAGCAAATGTAAAATTCTTGGTACGCTGTTTTGGAGGATAATAAATACTGAATTTTCTTTACAAAGAGCCTCTCATAACTCGCGTATAAATCACCAACACCAAAGTTGGTCGCAAATACGCAAGTTATGAGAAAGTTTTATAATTCGTTGTTATTTAATGTATTACGATTAATGCGCTTCTTTTCTTTCCTATTTTTACCATTTAATGGCGACTAAAGCATTGAGATAATGCTGCAATTTGCATGCTTTAATGCCGCTGAAGCATGTGAATAACACCTCTAATGTATGTTTCCAAGACCGTTAATTCAATATTTCAACTTGAAAAGGCGTCTATTTTGTTAAAATCAGCCCATTTTTGCATGTCGCTTGCCTATTAATTTTTTCTATTTCGCAGATTTTAGATGACCGTTTTTTGGTAAAATTATAGGACAAAGATAGCGAATGTCTTTGCCATAGATAATAATGATAAAAAGCCACAGCTCTTTCATTAAAAGGTCACTCAGGGACAACCATTTTTTTTCAAATAAAAGAGCGTGTTCATTCTATTCTATTTTTTTCAACAGTTCCTTTCATGTATTTTTTTTCAATCAGTATTCATCCTTGGATGTTTTATTTTTATTTTTAATTTAGATAGCGCTTGGCACATTACCGATAATTCTGTATATTTGTCCAATCAACAGGTAGCATGGGTGGTAGCCTTGGCATTGCGCGAGTGTTGCCATGCTTGACAGATAAAACATTGGATAGATGAAATACGCAGATTATATTAAACGAATTGAGATAGACTCTCTGTGGAGTGGTAGACGGCATATCGTGTGGAATCTTGATAGGCAGGTGAATGTGCTTAGTGGTATCAATGGGGTGGGTAAGAGTACCATTCTCAATAAAGTGATCAAAGGACTGTTGGAAGGTAATAACGTGATTTCAGAATTGCCACCAAGTGTCAAAATTACGGTGTCTCCTAACGATGCAGATCGAGTGCGATATGATATTATACGCTCTTTCGATAGACCTTTGATGAGCTCCGATACCGTTGCCAAAGTAGATAAGCGATTGGCAACAGAATTGGATTGGCAATTGTTTCAGTTGCAGCGTAAGTATCTCGATTATCAAGTCAATGTAGGAAATAGGATGATAGATGTGTTGCAGAAAGGTGGACCTGACGCTGCTGCTACTGCCCAACAACTCTCTTCAGCCAAGGTGTTGTTTCAAGATATGATGGATAAATTATTTGCCGATACGGGTAAAACTATCATTCGAACACAAAATGAAATTCGCTTTTCCCAACTTGGTGAAACGCTGGTGCCTTACCAACTCTCCAGTGGAGAGAAGCAAATTCTTGCCATCTTGCTCACGGTCTTAATTCAAGACCATCAACCTTACGTACTCTTTATGGATGAGCCAGAGGTAAGTTTGCACATTGACTGGCAAGAGCAGCTCATCGATTTGATATTACAATTAAATCCAAATGTACAACTCATTCTGACGACTCATTCGCCAGCGGTGATTATGAATGGCTGGATGGAGCATGTTACTGAGGTAAGTGACATTACAGATGTGAACCGATAGCACTTGAAATCACCTTGAATCTAGGTTTGAAATGGGAAAACGACTAAAAGATAATATTTCATCTGCCTATATTGGGGCTGCCAATCAACTCAGATCATTGAATGCTAAACGGCGCATAGTGGCGTATGTGGAGAGTTACGATGATATTTATTTTTGGCGCACGGTATTGAGAGAGTTTGAAGATGACAAATGTTATTTTCAAATCATGTTACCTTCTCGTCTTCAACACTTAGAACGTGGAAAGAAGGCTGTGTTGATGAATCTGCTTACAGATAAAGTAGGTCGTGATATGATTGCATGTGTGGATGCCGATTATGATTATCTGATACAGGGAGCCACCCAAACTTCAAAGGAAATACTTTCCAATCCATACATTTTCCACACCTATACTTACGCTATTGAGAACCTGCAATGTTATGCGCCATCGCTCTTTGATACATGTGTAATGGTAACACTGAACGACCATCATATTTTTGATATGCAGCGATATTTAGAAGATTATTCGCGTGCTATTTATCCTCTTTTTATATGGAGTATTTGGTTTTATCGCACTCCCGATTACAACAAATTTACCATTACCGACTTTCTTCGCATCATCATGCCAGGGCATTTTACGATAGCGAATGCTGAGCATAATATTTCCAATGTTCGTCAGAAGGTGGGAAAACGCATCGCCAGATTTCATAAAGAATATCCTGATGCCAAGGAAAGCTATCTCAAAGTGAAAGCCGATTTGCGCCGGTTGGGGGTCACTCCAGAAACTACTTATCTGTATATACAAGGACATCATTTGTTCGACAAGGTCGTGGTGCCCATGTTAAATAAAGTGTGCGTGCAATTAACACAAGAGCGTGAGCGAGAGATTGTGCAACAGAGCAAACACGGAACTCAACAACGCAATGAGCTGACAAGTTATCGTAACTCTGTGGAGAACATTTCTTCCATGTTGAAGAAGAATACGGCTTACAGTGAGTCTGAACCTTTTCAGCGCATCTGCCAAGATATACAAAAATATATCAAATCATGACTTGATACGAGGGGGGTACCTTTCTTTCCGCCTTGTGTCTTGACACTGAGGTGAGGAAGTTTATCTTGTTATTTTCTTCGTCTAAGAGTCTTTATTTGTTCGTCGCATGCTTTCGTTTCCTTTATTATAATCCCTATTCTGATTAAAGCATGTAGATAAGCGGATTAATCCTGTGTTATATTTTTAACAGAGCATTGCTCTACATAAAGAAGCTCGTAAAAAAGAGTTAAAAACTAAATTACATACGTGTGTATCTACGTAAATCTATATACTTTTGTATCCAGATTAAGGAATTAAATAGGGATAGGATTCATGGCGCAAAATAAAATTGTTGTATCCATTGTAAACGATTCCTGTTTTCAAACCAAACAATAAATAAACAAAATGAAGAAGATTAGAGCAGCCATAGTTGGTTATGGCAATATTGGAAAATTTACGGTTGAAGCCGTTGAAGCCGCTGAAGACTTTGAGTTAATAGGAATTGTACGCAGACAAGGCGCAGAAAACAAGCCAGCCGAATTGGCACCTTACAAAGTTGTACAGGATATTAAAGAACTCGAAGGTGTAGATGTTGCCATTTTGGCAACGCCTTCACGCAGTTGTAAAGAATATGCAGAAAAGATATTGCCCTTGGGCATCAATACCGTTGACAGCTTTGATATTCATACAGATATTGTAGACTATCGCAGCGCACTAATGCCTCTCTGTAAAGAACATCACGCTGTAAGCATCATTAGTGCAGGCTGGGATCCGGGTTCTGACTCGGTTGTTCGCACGTTGATGCAAAGCCTTGCACCCAAAGGGTTGAGCTATACTAACTTTGGACCAGGCATGTCAATGGGACACAGCGTGTGTGCAAGAAGCAAGAAAGGTGTGAAGAACGCCCTCTCCATGACAATTCCTTTGGGCGAAGGTATTCACAGACGTATGGTGTACGTAGAGTTGGAAGAAGGTGCTACACTCGATGAGGTAACCAAAGAGATAAAAGCCGACCCTTATTTTGCACACGATGAAACGCATGTAATGGCAGTTGACTCGGTAGATGCCGTAAAAGATATGGGACACGGTGTACACTTAGTGCGCAAGGGAGTGAGTGGCAAGACACAAAACCAACGCATGGAGTTTACCATGAGCATTAACAATCCAGCCTTGACCGCACAAGTTTTGGTTAATGTGGCACGTGCCAGCATGCACCAACAACCCGGTTGTTATACCATGGTAGAGATACCTGTAATAGATTTGTTGGCAGGTGAACGAGAAGATTTAATAAAGGCACTGGTCTAAGTACTATTTAGGCAATCCAATTTTGGACAACTTTGTGAACGAAAAGTTCACTCATCAACAAGGTCATGGTAGAAGGGCAATGCTGTTGACAGCCCGATACCATGACCTTGTTTCTATGCAAAACAATTTTTACTTGTTTCCCTTTGTCGCTTAAAGTGCTTTCTTAGGATACAGTGCATCCCACCATGTACTGTCGTTTTTAAGCCACTTGGCAAACCAAGCAAAAATAGTGTTTTGCCATTTTTGTCGCTTATGATAGTCGAGTATATGGTGGTTCTCACCGTCAACTACCACAAAAGCTGTTGGTCTACCCAAGAGTTTCAAGGCTGTAAACATCTGTATGCTTTCGCCAATGGGTACGTTGGTGTCGGCACTGCCATGCAAAAACAATAATGGTGTGTGGATTTTATCCGCATGGAATAGCGGGCTTTGGTTCACGTACAATTCGGGATTGCTCCATGGATAGCTGTTGGCCATGGACACTTCGCTATAACTATATCCCCAATATCCTTCACCCCAATAGCTGGTATGGTCGCTAATGCCAGCATGTGAAATGGCAGCAGCAAAAATATCGGTTTGAGTTTGCAGGTATTGAGTCATGAATCCTCCATACGAAGCACCAATGCATCCTATTTTCTTTGCATTGATAAAAGCATGTTCTGCTACAAATTTCTTCGTTCCTTCGATAATATCTTCTGCCACACCTTTGCCAGCTGTATTGACATGTCGTGACGAGAACTCCTGCCCAAACCCTACTGCACCACTGGGCTGCAATACATATACCACATAGCCCAGTGCGGCATAGGCATGTTGTGGGTAGCGTGTTTCAAAGTTACGACTGGTGGGCGAGCACCCTCCATAGTAGTTGACGATGAGCGGATATTGCTGAGTAGCATCAAAATTTGGCGGCAAATAATACCTTCCACAAATTGTATCTCCACGCGAATTAACAAAATTCCAAGTCTTGCAAGCACCTAATTGAACGTTTGCCAATGTTTCTTTATTGGTGTCTTCCACAAGTTTTGGTTGAATGCGACGTAGATTTATCGTATAAACTCGGTCGGCATTCGAGGCACTCTCACCGCTATAAACCATGGTTGGCGCTTGACTTGCAAAAGCAATTTGTTTGACAACCTCTTCGGGTTGAGCCATCTTTTGAATTTTATGGGTACGCATATCGCACCGAAACAAGTGAACATAGTCACGATCCATGGCAGTAAAATATAACTGACCATCGTATTTATTCCATCTAAACTTACTTACACCAGGCTTAAAATCCTTGGTTAATGGCGTCACTTTTCTATTTGCAATATTCAAAAGATATAGTTGATAATCGTACATACTGGGTATTTTCCCTTGAGGAACATTCGCCCCAATACCGTGAAATGCTTCGGGCGATGCCATTACTACGATTTCTTTTCCAGACGGAGCGTAAGCAGCATCCGCTACGAAGCCGTCATCCTTCACCAATTGCTCTACACTCAAAGTACGCAAGTCCATACTGTAAATGTTGTACAAGGTTGTGGGTCGCTGGGTGAGACGAGTACGGTTGGTCATGAACAGCAAGTGAGTTCCTTCGGCAGAGATGTCCAACAAGCTAACGTTGCGATATCCAAAAGTGAGCGGTTGGCAAAGACCTGTTGCAAAATCATATTTCAACAAGCTTACCCTGTCACGCCAACCTGGCTGTCGATCCTCGGGTTCAAGAATCTCATAAATAGCTTTATCTTCCTTTGGTCCTTTGTTTTGTTTCAGCAATATAAGATAATCTTCTGTGGGGGACATGACAAAATTGCCCGTTGGAAGATTTGTTGCTAAGACATTTTCTTGACCTCCATTGACATCGGTAACGACCAATTCGCGACCTTGGCTGCCTTCACGTGTCCAATAATACTGCATAGAACGCGGCATCCAGTGGATAGCATGATGGGTAGATGCAACAACTGCACCTGACTTGAGATTTGTAACTTTCCAAGTATAAGTTGTTTTTCCGCCTTTCACGACATCACGATAAGCAGTAATTAAATATTCTCCCGTAGCCGAAAGTTCTACGCCAGTGACAAACTTGCGGTCGGTAAGATGACTTAACGTGAAGAGTTGATGAGTTGGATCAATGTGCAGTAATTCGCTCTGCGGTGAATCTATTTGAAGTTGAAGCGTGTCCAATTGTCCCTTGGTTGAGAGGTATTTAATAACAACATCGTGAGTTTTGGGTTCAAGTGTCAGTTTGCCATCCTTGTTCAATTGCCCGTCTACATATAATTGATAATGTGTAAGTCCACCTACATGGAGCGTCGCATGCGCAAATCCGTCGGATTGAATTTGAAAGCCCAATAGATGAAGAGCACAAGCAGCGTCGGTTTTTGGCAAGAGAGGAGACGATAAGAACCGCCCTCGAAACACTTGATGGAGATTAACTGGGGTTTCTAAAATTGATAACGTATCGTAAGGGTGCTGGCAAACATCGACACTGTCCAATCTATAAGGTGCTTGAACAACAAATGGACCAGCATACCGAACTTTTTGGATGGGCACATCAGCACCGAAAGAAAAATCAGCTGTCCATAAGACAGCTGATAAGAAGAGGAAAAATTTGATACCTATATTTTTCATTTTTCGTGTAATTTATTGATCAACTTCAAACAAAGGATCTTCTGGCATCACCATGATGGGCTTTTGCTCATATTCCTTTAACAGTTTAGCAGGTACATATTTTTTGTGTACTACCAATCTAAACATGTATTCGTTGAACCATTTGTTCGTCATAATTAGACAACCTTGGTGTCCTGCACTGGCACCCCAGCTATTCTCTACTTTCCACTTTAGGGGCATACCCTTTGCGTCAAGGTCTACTGCCGTTAGTGTCATGGCGTGGGTAGAGCCACTTTCAAAGGTGGCAATGCGGTCAGCCTTTGACATGTTAAACGTGGTTCCAAACAAACTGCTATAGTCATAATTGTCTACGTCAAGATAACCTCGCTTGCGATCGAACTGTTTCCCAACGTCGTAAGAGCTATACATTTTATGTCCATCTTTTAAGCTGGCGATTGCCAACTCTGCAATCTCGTTCATGGGGAGATTTAGATATTTCCAGTTATGTCCATCGTAGGTGTGTCGATCATACTCTACTTCGTAGGTTTGATGATAAGGTCTACGAGGATCGTTCATCAGCATGATGAAGGTTCCATTCAGTGGATGACCTACCGTAGCGTTATAAAATTCACGAGGAGTATAAGTTTTTAGTGGAGTTACAGTCTTCCCTTCTTTGTTCTTAAAGGCATAAGTAAACTGCTCAACAGGTTTGCCTATCGTCATTGACAAAATGTTATAAATGGTGGAAAGCATTTCTGTTTTACGAGCTTCTATCGTGCGTTTGTTCTTTCCAGCATGCACCATGCTTCGCAACTCCAATCCATATTCACGCAATTTCGATGCTACCATACGTGCCATGAGTCGAGTGTTGTTGCTCGAATATGTCTCAGGCATCACGCTCATTGGCACCAGTCCATACTTTTCGGCTAAGTCAGCCACTCCACAAAAGGTGCCTCCGTCATTGATAGGATTCTTGAAAAAGAACTGCATCCGAGTGTCCTCCAAGGGCTTAGAGGCATTGTCAATCACTCCTTGGAGCATAAGATTTGCCTTTTCCAACTGGTCATAGAAGAATAAATAAGCGTGAGAAAATTCTACAGTTATTGTATCATTGTGCTGTTTGGCAAAGTTAGCTCGCAACACATTAAAGCCAGAAAACATCCAACAGCGTCCGCTACTCTTTTGATCATGAATGCTTTGCTTTGGCGTTTCTATACTAAAATAGTCGTCTATAGCTCCACTATTGGCATAATTCTGTGCCAGATTATCGATGTTGTTAGACGCCAAAGCATTGAAGATGCCTTTGGAAGACTGCGTTGAAGGCTGCATACGCTCTATTTTTTGTAACATATCAGCCGAGATACCACCTGCCCTTTGGGCATACATAGCTATGCTCGAACACAAAAGAGCAGTAGCCAATAAGATTTTTTTTTGATTCATAACAGGTTTCATGTTTTCGGTTTCGGGATTCAAAGATACAAAAAACAAATGAAAGTCCACGTGGTTCATAGAAATTTATTATCTTTGCATGGATATTGTTGAGAACTTATTGATGAACAAAGATAAATTTGGACTTCTAAATCAGATTGATTATCCAGAAGACTTACGCAAACTTAGTATTGACCAGCTTCCCCAAATCTGTGACGAACTACGTCAAGACATCATTCAAGAGGTATCTGTCAACCCTGGACATTTTGCTTCTTCTTTAGGAGCAGTGGAGCTAACGGTAGCTTTGCATTATGTCTTTGACACTCCAAAGGATAAACTTGTTTGGGACGTAGGTCACCAAGCCTATGGCCATAAGATATTAACAGGCCGAAGAAAGGCTTTCAACACCAATCGGAAGTTGCGTGGTTTGCGGCCTTTTCCTACGCCCCTTGAAAGCGAATATGACACCTTTACCTGTGGTCATGCATCCAACTCCATATCTGCTGCCTTAGGAATGGCTGTGGCAGCCAAACAAAACCATGAGGACAATAAAAAGATTGTAGCCATTATTGGCGATGGTGCAATGAGTGGAGGACTCGCATTTGAAGGACTTAACAATGTTTCGTCCACCCCCAATGATTTACTGATTGTGCTCAATGACAACGATATGAGCATTGATCACGCAGTGGGTGGCATGGAAAAATACTTGCTCACACTCGACACAAATGCAACCTATAACAAGCTTAGGTTTAAGGCTTCGCAATGGTTACACCAACGAGGATACCTTGATGACAAACGTAAAAAAGGAATCTTAAGGCTCAACAATGCTATTAAATCTGCCATCAGCCACCAACAGAACGTGTTTGAAGGCATGAACATACGCTACTTTGGTCCTTTTGACGGACACAACATCAAAGAGATTGTACGTATCCTTCAACAGTTAAAAGAAATGAAGGGTCCTAAATTATTACACCTTCATACCACAAAAGGGAAAGGATATAAGCCTGCAGAGCTGTCGCAAATAGAATTTCATGCGCCCGGAAAGTTCAACATTGAAACAGGGCAAAGGATACAACAAGATAACGATAACCAAGCTCCTAAATATCAAGACGTCTTTGGAGACACGTTAGTAGAATTGGCAAAGCTGAACCCAAAGATTGTTGGTATTACGCCAGCGATGCCCACAGGATGTTCTATGAACAAACTGATTGACGTGATGCCCGACCGTGCCTTCGATGTTGGAATAGCCGAAGGTCATGCCGTAACCTTTTCGGGAGGATTAGCTAAAGAGGGGATGATGCCATTTTGCAATATCTACAGTTCGTTTTCACAGCGTGCCTACGATAACATCATACACGATTTGGCAATCTTAAACTTACCTGTTGTGCTATGTTTAGATCGCGCAGGACTTGTAGGTGAAGATGGTGCAACGCATCATGGCGTGTTTGATATGGCGGCATTGCGACCCATTCCTCACCTAACGATTGCTGCACCTATGGATGAGAGAGAGCTGAGACGGCTGATGTATACTGCCCAACTGCCCAACAAAGGAACGTTTGTGATACGCTATCCTCGTGGAAGAGGTGTACATACCGATTGGAAATGTCCATTAGAAGAAATCAAAGTAGGTACTGGCAGAAGATTGAGGAGCGGAAAAGATTTGGCGATTCTATCGATAGGGCCGGTGGGAAACGATGTGGAAAAAGTACTCGAGTCTCTTGGTTCGCTTTATTCTATCGCCCACTATGACATGCGGTTTGTAAAACCTTTAGACGAAACTTTATTAGAGGAGGTGGGCAAACACTTCCAAAAAATCATCACGATAGAAGACGGAATCCGCATGGGTGGCTTCGGTTCAGCGGTATTGGAATGGTTCAATGACCACGGATATGATATTCAGGTAAAGCGAATGGGCATCCCTGACCAGTTTGTTGAACATGGAAGCGTAGATGAACTCAAAACACTGACGGGCATTGATACAGCGCATATCCAACACACCATTCAAGATCTACTATCGGCAGAGACAATGCCTTCTTAGGCTTTTATAATTTATTTCTTAAGGAGTTTATCAATATGAAAATCATTATCAGTGGTGCATACGCTATCGGCACCCATCTTGCAAAAATGCTATCTCGCAATCATGAGGATATTACCTTGCTTGATGAGGCTGAAGATAGGTTGGCGCAAATAGGGTCCGACTTTGACTTGCTCGCCATGCAAGCATCGCCCAGCAGTATTAAAGCTTTGCGTGCGGCTGGAGCAGATCACGCTGATTTATTTATTTCTGTGACTCCCGATCAGAGTCTCAATATCACCTCTTGTGTCTTAGCCAAGGCGTTAGGTGCGAAAAAGACAGTAGCGATGATCAATAATAGTGAGTATACGGATCCAGAGCTACAAGCTTTTTTTGCAGATTTGGGAGTAAGTTCCCTTATTTATCCAGAGAAATTGGCAGCCATTGACATCATCAATGGGCTTAAGATGTCATGGGTACGTCAGCGATGGGATGTACATCATGGTGCGTTGGTGATGCTTGCCATTAAATTAAGAGAGACCTGCGAGATATTAAACAACCCTCTCAAGAATCTCTGCGGACCTGATGATCCCTACCACGTGGTAGCCATTAAACGGTTAAATGATACTATCATTCCTGGAGGTAATGACGAGCTGAAGCTTTACGACCTTGTATATTTCATGACCACACCACAATATATTCCTTATATTCGTAAGATTGTAGGGAAAGAACTATATGCAGATGTGAAAAACGTCATGATGATGGGAGGAGGTTCGACAGCCGTTCGTGCAGTGAATACGATGCCAGAATATATGGATACCAAGGTATTGGAAATCAGTGAAGAACGTTGTGAACAACTCAATAACCTCATGGATAATGATAAAGCGCTAATCATTAACGGTGACGGAAGAGACATTCAGCTATTACAAGAAGAGGGGATTACGAACACACAAGCTTTTGTGGCGTTGACAGACAATGCCGAAACCAACATCTTGGCTTGTCTTACAGCTAAGCGACTGGGTGTGAGAAAAACGGTTGCTATGGTGGAAAACGTAGACTATGTCAACATGGCAGAGAGCTTAGATATTGGTACGATCATTAACAAAAAGGCAATTGCGGCAAGTCACATCTATCAAATTATGCTCGATGACAATGTGATGAATATGAGATTTCTGACCACTGCGAACGCCGATGTAGCCGAGTTTGTGGCTAAAGAGAAGTCAAGAGTGACTAAAAAGCCAGTCAAAGATTTAGGATTACCCAAGGGTACAACGATTGGAGGTTTGGTGAGAAACGATGAAGGTATGCTGGTTTCGGGTCACACCCAAATTTTAGCAGGTGATATTGTCGTAATGTTTTGTCACAATGTAAATATGAAAACCATTGAAAAGTTTTTTATATAGCATTTCAAAGTCATAGAAAATGATCAATCTTCGTTCTGTTTACAAGGTCATAGGCTCGCTTCTTTTCATAGAAGCCTTTATCCTATTTGTCTGTTTCGTTATGGCATTTAGTTATGGAGAAGATGATGCTATGGCTTTTATCATCTCTGTCATTATTACGCTTTTCGTTGCCTTCATACTGAAATACTTAGGTCGTGCATCCAACAACTCATTGTCTCGGCGTGACGCCTATCTTGTGGTAACCTTGTCATGGATTGTTTTTAGCCTCTTCGGTACACTTCCATTTACCTTCAGTGGCTATATACCGAATTTTACAGATGCGTATTTTGAAAATATGTCTGGTTTCACTACAACGGGTGCAACCATTCTTGATAATGTAGAGGCTCTACCACATGCCCTCCTTTTTTGGCGTTCTATCACTCAATGGATTGGTGGATTGGGCATTGTATTCTTTACTGTAGCCTTGTTACCATCCATGGTGGGAGGCTCTGTCAAGGTGTTTGCTGCCGAAGCAACGGGACCAATAAAGTCAAAGTTAGCCCCAAAACTCTCCACCAGTGCCAAGTGGATATTGTCCGTCTACCTTGTCTTAACAGTAGCCTGTATGGGCAGTTACATGTTTTTTGGCATGAACTGGTTCGATGCCCTTAATTACTCTATGACCTCGACAGCGACAGGTGGTTTTTCAACTCACAACAGTAGTACCGAGTTCTTTCACTCGCCAGCAATAGAATATATGTGTACACTCTTTTGTTTCTTGTCGGGTGTCAACTTCACACTCTTATATGTATCTGTTGCTAAATTAAGGATAAGAGATCTGTTTAGAAACTCAGAATTCAAGTTTTACATTTCTCTGATTAGTATCTTTAGCCTTTTCATCATGCTTGAGCTCATCTTTAGGCGTGGTTACGACGTTGAGCCTGCATTCCGATCGGGCATCTTTCAAGTCATTTCTTTTATCACTACCACAGGATTATTCAATGACGATGCGGGGCAATGGCCACATGTTACTTGGGTTATCCTTGCAATCTGCATGTTTATGGGTGCTTGCTCGGGGTCTACCAGTGGAGGTGTTAAATGTATTAGGGGTGTGATGTTGATGAAAACTATTCGCAACGAATTTAGACAAATACTTCATCCCAATGCGGTTTTACCACTCAAGATTGACAAAACAAATATTCCCTATCAAAAACGGGGAACACTCTTAGCTTTCGTTACGATGTACCTCATACTTTGCGTATTGGCATCATTCGCACTGATGGTAGCCCATATCGACAGTACCAATTCTATCACTATCATCCTGAGTTGCTTAGGTAACGTAGGTCCTACCTTGGGACTGGAAATAGGACCAACCATGAGTTGGAACATTCTTCCAAATTATATCAAATGGATTTGTGCCCTCATGATGCTCGTCGGACGTTTGGAAATTTTTAGTGTGTTAGTGATTTTAACACCTGCATTTTGGAAAAAGAATTAACATATCATTACAATAGATTTAGTAAAACATCTAACTTATGAAACCATTAAAATTCAATGCGTTCCTTAAACAAACAATATGGGGCGGTAACAAGATTATTCCGTTTAAGCATTTAGATAGTCAATTAGAAAATGTGGGTGAGAGTTGGGAAATTTCTGGCGTTAAAGATCACCAAACCATCGTTAGTGAAGGAGAATATGCAGGGCGTGCCTTAAATGAAGTTGTAGAAGAATTGAAAGGCAAACTCATAGGAGAATCTAACTATGAGCAATTTGGCAATGAATTTCCACTCCTCATTAAGTTTATTGATGCTCGTCAGGATTTGTCCATACAAGTTCACCCTACTGATGAAATTGCAAAGAAACAAGGTAAATCACGTGGTAAGACAGAAATGTGGTATATCATGGATTCAGACAAATATGCACATTTGCGCAGTGGCTTAAAAAAGAAGATAACACCTGCCGAGTATAAAGAAATGGTAGAAAATGATACCATCCTTGATGCAATAGCCGACTACTCGGTAAAAGAAGGCGATTGCTTCTTTTTGCCAGCAGGACGGATTCACAGCATTGGCAAGGGATGCTTCTTGGCAGAGATTCAGCAAACCTCAGATGTAACCTATCGTATTTACGACTTTAAGCGCAAAGACAAGAACGGGAACTATCGAGAGTTGCACACAGACTTGGCTGCTGAATGCATAAATTACGAGGTGTTAAACGACTATCGAACAGTCTATACATCACAAAAAAATCAAGGTGTGAGCCTTGTCCACTGTCCTTACTTTCATACCGCAGTGTACGACTTAGACGAGCCCATGACACTGGATTATAGCGAATTGGATAGTTTTGTAATCCTTATAGGCGTAAAAGGAGAAGGCACCATTGTCGACAATGAAGGTAATGAAACATCATTACGGGCTGGTGAAACGATTCTGATTCCAGCTACTACCAATGAATTAAAAGTAAATGGAACGGTGAAATTTTTGGAAACTTACGTATAATTTTCAGACATTCTTATAACGATAATGTACAAGACCTACATCCTATATTTACCAAGGATATAGGTCTTTTTTTGGGTTGGAGGCGTAACTGCCTTTCTTTATGTACCTACTGTGGATGATTGGAGTATAGAATAGATGCTTAAAACATAGATTATGAGCTTTAAGTTTGTCGACTGTTTTTGAGGGTAGCTGTTAATATATTGTATGATAAGATGTTGCGATACTAATAAAAAACGCTGAAATCATTGAATTTTTGCGCAACGTATTTTCACCTTTTCCTTTTGTACTTTCTGCCCATAGGAGCAATATCTTGCCATGGATAGCGTTATCTTTCATGTATATACACAAATAAATAAGGTATGATAGAATATATTCGGGGTGAATTAACAGAATTAACTCCTGCCCAAGCTGTACTCGAGGCGGCTGGCATTGGTTATAGCTTAAATATTTCATTGAACACTTACAGTGCCATTCAAGGCAAGAAAGAAGTGAAGTTGTATGTCCATGAATCACTCGTAACAGGTGGAAGAGATGACAATTTTACATTCTATGGCTTTTATTCCAAGCAAGAACGTGATTTGTATCGCATGTTGATAACCGTTTCGGGTGTAGGGGCTAACACGGCTCGGATGATACTCTCCGCCATTTCTCCTGCCGAATTGTGCAACGTGATAGCCAATGGAGATGAGCGAATGTTGAAGTCTGTCAAGGGTATAGGATTAAAGACAGCACAACGCATCATTGTAGATTTGAAGGATAAGATTGTAAGTAGTGGCATCGCTACCGAGCTACACGTGAGCGATCAGCCGCAGAATATGGTGCATAGTGGTATTCGTGATGAGGCTGTAAGTGCGCTCACAATGTTAGGCTTCTCGCCCGCACCGAGTGCGAAGGTAGTAGAATCTATTCTAAAGGAGAGTGATTCGATGCCTGTAGAACAAGTTGTAAAATTGGCACTGAGTCGCATTAAATAAAACAAGTTCGGCAAATCGTCAAGCTGAGGACGCAGCGGAAGCATGGAGTTGAGAAGACGTATTTATAGTTTGCTGCTGGTGTTACTCGTCATGAGTATGGCGGGATATGCCTTTACTTTACCTTATTGGCAAGGTAGAGGTGTACAGCGTATGCAACAACAGTCTCCTCAAAAGCCCCAAAAACGTAACAAGAAGGATACCGTTCAGGTAAAGGTGCAGCCCGAAATCGAGGATGAAACCCATATACCCGACTCTCTTTTACATCCAAGATGGAAAATACAGCGCACCACTCCTGTCATATTCGACGACTTAGAGGAAAGTCCTTTAGACTTAAAGCGTCCCAGAAATCTGAACGAAGATGTGGTTTATAATGACACGCTGAATAGGTATATCTTTGGATCTAAGATAGGTAACTCTTGGGTGAATGCTCCTATTATGATGACACCTCAAGAATATCGCAAGTGGAGTGAGCAACAACTCTTTAAGCAGTACTTTAGGACAAAGAACGCAGAAGTTTTCGAGAAAAAAGGAAAAGAGAAGTTCGACTTCACCGATATGCACTTTGATTTAGGACCAGCCGAGAAGATTTTTGGACCTGGAGGAGTGCGTATCAAGACACAAGGTACGGCAGAGCTAAAGTTTGGTGGAACGATAAAAAAGATTGACAACCCCTCTTTGCCTATCCGAAACCGAAAGATGACCACGATGAACTTTGATGAAAAAATCAATCTGAACGTCAACGGTAGGGTTGGAGATAAGGTGAATATGAACTTGAACTACAACACTGACGCTACATTCGACTTTGATGCGCAGAACATGAAGTTGAAGTACGACGGCAAGGAGGATGAAATCATCAAACTGGTAGAAGCAGGTAACGTGTCGTTTCCCTCTAACTCGTCGCTCATTAAGGGTGCCAGTTCATTGTTCGGACTTCGTACCGATATGCAATTTGGTAAGCTAAAGTTGCAGATGGTGGCATCACAAAAGAAATCATCTGACAAGACTGTATCTTCAAAAGGCGGCAAACAGTTTACGCCTTTCGAAATCAATGTGGCGAATTATGAAGAGAACAGGCATTTCTTTTTGTCACAATATTTCCGCAAGCAGTATGATGAAAATATGAAATCGTTACCCAACATCACCTCTGGGGTAAAGATTAACCGCATGGAGATATGGGTAACCAACAACTCGGGGGTGACGACGAACACTCGTAATATTATAGCCTTCACTGATTTGGGTGAGAATGAAAAGGTGTCAAATCCTTTATGGAATACCACCATGCAGAAGGTTCCATCTAATCAGGCAAACAGCGTATATTCTACCATTGTAAACACTTATGGCATTGTGCGTAACATCGACCAAGCTAACTCGGTATTAACATCTGCTGGATTGGTAGGAGGCGTGGACTATGAAAAGCTGGAACGGGCTCGTTTACTCAATCCTTCGGAATACAAAGTGAATACAGCCTTGGGCTATGTGTCGTTGAAAACTGGTCTGCAAACCGATCAGGTATTAGCAGTGGCGTACGAATATACGTATGGAGGAACAACGTTTCAGGTGGGCGAATTTGCCAGTGATGTGACCGATGTCAATGCCGCATTGTTCGTAAAGTCATTAAAAAATACCAGCAATAACCCACAGCAGGGCAACTGGGACTTGATGATGAAAAACGTCTATGAATTAGGTAATTCTATCGAACGTGAGAAATTTAGATTAGACGTGAAGTATCAAAGCGATACGGCAGGCGTTTATCTTACATACATCCCAGAAGCACAAGTGAAAAATCAGCCTATCATAAGACTGTTAGGTGCTGACCGTTTGGACAATAACAACAAGGTGCACAGCAACGGTTATTTTGACTATGTAGAAGGATATACCGTGAGTGATGGGCGTGTGTTCTTTCCAAAGGTGGAACCTTTTGGGAGTTTTATCCTCAATTATCTTAGAGACAAGGGCGTTCAGCATCCAGAGAAATATGCTTTTACCGAACTGTATGATTCGACAAAGACAGTAGCCAAACAAATTGCCGAGAAGAATAAATACGTACTCATGGGGCAGTATCGAGGTTCAGCCGCTAATGTTATCTCTTTAGGGGCATACAATGTTCCTCAAGGTTCGGTCGTGGTAACGGCAGGAGGAGTGCGACTTACAGAGAATGCTGACTATTCTGTAGACTACGCAGCAGGTGAGGTCACCATCTTGAACAAAAGTATTTTGGATGCGGGGACAAATGTCAATGTTTCTTTAGAGAGTAATACAGACTTTGCACAGGAACGCAAAACGATGTTCGGACTTAACTGGGAATACGATTTTAGCAAAGACTTTCAGTTGAGTGGTACTGTACAACATTTGTCTGAACAAGCACTGACGAACAAGGTAAATATGGGAGCAGAACCGCTCAACAATACTCTTTGGGGGGTTAACCTCAATTGGAAAAAAGAAAGTCAGTGGCTCACAAGTCTGTTAGATAAAATACCCTTCTTGCATCTTACGCAACCTTCGCACATTTCATTCAATGCCGAATTTGCACAACTCATCGCAGGGCAGAGCCATGGTACACAAGACAATGCCTCATACTCGGACGATTTTGAGAATACAACTACAAAGATAGATGTTTCTACACCAACCTCGTGGGTCATGTCGAGCGTGCCTTCCATGTTCCCAGAGCATAGCGACAAGACCACTTTGCGTAGCGGATTCAACCGTTCGTTGCTGGCATGGTACACCATAGACCCTCTGTTTACGCGTCGTAGCAGTTCACTGACGCCCAGTCATATCAAAAGTGATTTGGAACAGTTGTCAAACCATTATGTGCGCGAGGTGTATGTGCGTGAGTTGTATCCCAATCGAGATCAAAGCAGTTATAGTGGCGCTACCGCAACAATCCCTATCCTGAACTTGGCGTATTATCCTGCCGAACGAGGACCCTATAATTTCAATCCAGATCTTACTGCCGATGGCTTCTTGAACCATCCGCAAGAGAAATGGGGAGGAATGATGCGTAAATTAGATTATAGCGACTTCGAAGCGTCCAACATTGAGTACATAGAATTTTGGATGCTCGACCCCTTTATCTATACCAGAAGAGACGGAACGGCTCATCAGTATGGTGGAGACTTTTATATCAATCTCGGAGAGGTGAGCGAAGATATATTGCACGATGGCAAGAAGTTTTATGAGAGCGGACTCCCCGTCGACGGAAGTCAAGCCTTTACGACAACGCAATGGGGTAAAGTACCCACACAACCCAGCGTTACTTATGCCTTTGCAACGAGCAAAGGAGCAAGGGCTTTGCAGGATTTAGGTTTCAATGGACTGACCAATGAGGAAGAGAAAAACTTTGCCGCTTATCAAGATTTCTTACGTCAAATACAAGGAAAAGTAAACCCTGCTGTGTTTGAAGCCATTTTGAAAGATGTGGCAAATGATGATTATCATTATTTCCGTGGGCGTGATTATGATGAGATGCAAGCCTCTATTCTGCGTCGTTACAAATATATCAACAATCCGCAAGGCAATTCGCCCGATACAGAAAATCGCAGTGAGCGTTACGACACCTCTTATAAAAGTATGCCTGATGTGGAAGACATCAACCAAGATTATACTTTGAACGAATATGAGAAGTACTTTCAGTACCACATTTCTATTCGTCCAGAGGACTTGGTGGTGGGACAAAATCACATAGTAGACAAACGAGAAGCAGCAGCGCCTTTGCGTAACAAGAAGAATGAAAAGGTGACTTGGTATCAATTTCGCATTCCCATTCGTGACTTTGAACGCCGATTTGGCTCCATCTCCGACTTTACCAGCATCCGCTTCATGCGTATGTTCTTAACAGGATTTGAAAAGCCCATCGTACTTCGCTTTGGTAGTCTTGACCTTGTGCGTGGCGATTGGCGTATCTATCAGCAGCAACTCGACCCCTCTTCTGCCCAAACGGGTACGATGTCGGTGAGCTCGGTCAACATAGAGGAGAACAATGACAAATCACCTGTCAACTACGTGTTGCCTCCAGGCATCGTTCGCGCACAAGATCCAACCCAGCGGCAGTTAGTAGAAGCGAACGAGCAGGCATTAGACTTGGTCGTTCATCACTTGGCAACTGGCGAGTCGAAGGCGGTCTATAAAAACACGTCTGTCGATTTGCGGCAGTACAAGCGTATGCAAATGTTTGTGCATGCCAATGCCATGGAGCAAAACACCACCAATCTGCAAGACAATCAGTTGGCTGTCTTCGTGCGATTGGGGAACGATTACAAAAGCAATTACTATGAGTATGAAATCCCGTTGCGATTAACAGAACCTGGTGTGTACGACCGTTATTCGCTTGCTTCGGTGCGAAAAGTTTGGCCCGAGGAAAATATGTTAGATATTCCACTTACGGTATTTACGGAAGTAAAGAAAGAAAGAAACAAGGCGAAGTCGCAAGGACAAGCATCATACAATCGAGTATTTACCTCTTATGATGCAGAGCGTCCGAATAACAAGGTTAGCGTAATGGGTAATCCAACACTTGGTGAAGTAAAGACGATGATGATTGGTGTACGCAACAAGTCGGGCGAGGTAAAGTCGGGTGAGGTATGGGTGAACGAACTCCGCCTATTGGAATACAACAACGAAGGAGGCTGGGCGGCGCAAGGAAACTTAAATGTGCAGTTGTCTGACTTTGGTACTTTCAATGTGCAGGGACGTTATATGAGTGAAGGATTTGGCGGTTTGGAAGAGGGAGTTGACCAACGTTCTAAGGACGATTACCAAAACTACAGCGTCACAGCCAACCTTGAATTGGGCAAGTTCTTTCCTGACAAGGCAAAGGTGAGTGCGCCTTTGTATTATAGTAGACAGGAAGAACAGGTAAGTCCAAAGTATAATCCACTCGATACGGACATGCGCTTGCAAGACGCTTTAGATGCCATGGGAAGTCAGCAGGAACGCGATTCTATACAAAGCATTGCTGTGACGAAAACCACCAACACCAACTTTTCACTGTCAAATGTGCGAGTTGGCATCCAAACCAAGCGTCACCCGATGCCCTATGACCCTGCCAATTTCTCGTTCTCGTATAGTCATGCTCACCGATATAGTACGGGGAAGACTACCGTTTACGAGAAAGAAGACAACTGGATGGGTAGCCTTTCTTATAATTGGTCTCCTGTGTACAAACCTTTAGAGCCATTCAAATTTATTAAAAGTCGTAGCAAATGGTACGATATCTTGAAGCGTTTCGGATTGAATTGGCTACCACAAAGTGTAGCATTCAACACAGATATGTCTCGTAACTATTATGAATTGCAAGAACGTGACATGCAAGATTTGGGCGGTTCACAACTCCCATTGACCTTTAATCAGCAGTTTATGTGGAACAGAGACTTTACGCTACGTTGGGATCTTACGAAGAATATACACATGAACTTTCAGAGTGCAACGCATGCAGAGATAGAAGAGCCCTATACTCCTGTGAACAAAGACCTCTTTCCAGATAGATATTCGGCATGGAAAGATTCGGTTCGCACCAGCATTCGCAATCTTGGGACTCCCTTAGACTATCAGCAACGATTCTCTTTGTCTTATCAGTTGCCACTCAATCTCATCCCTATTTTCGATTGGGTGCGAGCAGATGCCAACTATGCCGCTAACTATACATGGGTGCGAGGCACAATGTTGGAAGATGGCACATCGTTAGGAAACACGGTGACCACCAATCGGAACATGAACCTGAATGGTAATTTCGACCTTCAGCGGTTGTATAATCATATTCCATTCCTTAAGAAAACGAATGATAGATTTAATAAAGAGCCGCAGCGTCGTCAGACAAGAGGAAGGAACTCGCGAATGGTGAAGCAAGATAAAAAACAATCTACCACACAGAAAGCTACTGTACAAGATGCCCAAGCTGAAGCCCAGAAGCGTGCCTTGCCAAAGAACCAAAAAGGCTTTCAACAAGAAATCGTGCTGTTGCCCGATACCTTTATTACCGTGAAACATGGTAAGCAAACCAAACGCCTGATAGTGTCGGCAAAGGCGGAAAATGGAAAATCTTACCCTCTTCGTTATCAAAAAATCGACAATAATACAATTCGTATCAAGAATAAGGTAGACTCTGCACTTCATCTAAAGATAACTGTGGCAGCAAAAGAGCCACTTGAAAATAAAGGTTGGTATAAGGCGGCTCAATCGGTGGCACGCCTGATGATGATGGTGCGTAGCGTGGGGTTGAGTTATCGCAACGACTATGCGTTGGCGTTACCTGGCTTTATGCCCATTGTTGGCGATGCCTTTGGACAAAACCGTACCCCCGGTGCGCTTTCACCCGGTCTTGATTTTGCCTTTGGTTTCGTAGACGATGGGTATATAGAGCGAGCTCGAGACTACCATTGGCTGCTGATGTCCGACTCGATAGCGACACCCGCCACTTCTAATCGTACTGAAGATTTGCAATTACGAATGACGTTAGAGCCAGTGCGCAACTTCAAAATAGACCTTCATGCCAGCAGAACCAAGACCATGGGAAAGAGTGTACAATACATGTACGAAGGAAATCCTACCGTTCTCAGTGGCAACTTTACCATGACCACCATCTCACTTCGCAGCGCATTCGAAGGAATGGGCAACGCAAATAACGGTTTCTTTAGCCAATCGTTTGTTGATTTCTGCCAGTCGTTAGAGGGCTTCCGTCATCGTGTGGAGGCACAATATCAGGGCGCTACCTATCCTCGTGGAACTTCCTTGGCTGGAGAAACATACAATGCTGCTAATGGTGGGGTGAACAAGTATGGCTCTGATGTGATGGTTCCTGCTTTCTTAAATACCTACACCAGTATGGGTGGACATTCTTTAGACCTTTTCCCAGCGATTACACGGTTGCTCCCTAACTGGACCATCCGCTATAGTGGACTGGGCAAGTTGCCATGGTTTCAAGATGTGTTCAAAAGTGTTACGTTGAATCATGCTTATAAAAGCGTCTTCGCCATTGGCTCTTTTAGTAGTTTTAGTACCTTCCAAGAATACATGAATGGATTGGGATTTATCACTGACCCCACAACAGCAGTTCCTATTCCCAGCAGCATATACAACATTTCGATGGTGAGTATCAACGAAGCTTTCTCTCCATTACTCGGTGTGGACGTAACACTTCACAATAACCTTACCGCCAAGTTGGAATATCGTTCTACGAGAGTGTTAAGTCTGAGTACAACCAGTGTGCAAATTAACGAAGCCATCAGTCGTGACTGGGTCTTGGGATTGGCTTATCGAATCAATGACCTTCATCTTTTTGATAGTGGCAGAAATCGCAGGATGAGCCGCAACCGAAACAAGCAACAGCAGGCACAAACCACTACGTCTACAAGTAACAACACAACTTCGAACCGAGGACTGAACCTTCGATTGGATTGTAGTTATCGCCGACAGGCAAGTATTAGTCGTGATATTGCCACCATGACAAGTATGGCAACGGGCGGAAATACAGCTTTTAAGTTCCAGTTCTCTGCCGATTATAATTTGTCTAAGCTCATGACGATGACGATGTATTATGATCAGCAAGTCAACAATCCGCTGCTTTCGAGCAATAGTTATCCCACCACGACGCACGATTTTGGCATCAGTTTGAAGTTCAGCCTGACCCGATAAAAAATGTGAATTTTCTTGACAAACACTCTTCCATAGCTCGCTTATTTACGAGGACAAGTGTGTTCGTGCGTAAATACGCGAGAAATGACGAATGTTGGTAATTTTCTGTAAATCAGTTTGTTTTGTGAATTTCCCCTCGTTTTAATGCCCTTCTTTCGCATTATTTTGGCTGTTAACCCATGGAGATTGCACCCTTAAAGCGTGCAAATAAGCCGCTTATTCGTTGTAGATAGCGGGCTTAACCCATTGAGTTTTCACTAAAACCCATGTTTCACACACCAATTATCGTTGTTTTTCGAGTTTACAAACGTCTATTTTTTGCTGGAATGAGGAATTCAGAAGTGTTAAAAAACAGCCATTTTTTTTGACAATTATCGTTGTCGTTCAATGGCGTTTTTCTTCATGATTTGATTAAAAATCCGTACCATGAATAAAAATCTATGTTTGTGAAAGTATCATAAAGTACCGGCAAGAAGCACTCAACCATAAATAATTTTGTAAATTTGCAACAAATAACTCTCCATTTATTCTGCTTGGCTTCGTTGATTCAACCTTGTATCATAGCTATTGAGCACAGCAGGTAGTAGCAAGATGAGAATTATAAAACTGTAACAAGATATGTCGCAACGCACATTTCATCATCGATTAACTTTGGGTTCCCTGTGTGGATTAGTGCTGTTTTCCCTGTTGGTCATTTATTTGTTTTGGATAAAGCAGGCCTTATTGGGACTCTTTGTCGTCATTGTTATTGTTGGAATGATAGAGCGTATATTACATACCACCTACACCTTTATACGTATCAAACCCTTTGATAGGGATGAAGAAATGGAATTTTTGCTCATCAATAGAGGCCGCTTTTCGACAAAACAACAAATTGCTTTATGCGATGTTGTGAAATGTGTACCTATGCGAAACAATTTCGGACTTTCGCATTACCTGCTCATTAAGTATGGTGCAGATAGGTTGATTGCCGTTCAGCCACAACAAGAGCAGGCTTTTATGGAAGAATTGATGAAGCGACAGCAAGCAGAAGATGCGTCTTTTGCACATAAACATTCATGAAGATAATTAAGAATTTACTGTGTTTGGCAGTCTTGGGCTTATGGCAGCCTGCTCCAGCACAAACAGAAATAACACATCAGATATCAGCCCCAGATTCGTTGACACTAATGTCAGTGCCAGCGGATACGGCATCTATTGTTGCGCCAACCATTGCTTGGCAGCAGAAAGTGCAGACAAGGTTGGAGCAATTGCTGCAGAGCAAGTTGCTTGAGACCTCGCAATTAGGTTTAGCGGTATATGACCTAACAGCCGACAGTGTGCTTTACAAGTACCACGAGCGGCAACATTTGCGACCTGCCAGTACCATGAAACTGATAACAGCCATTGCAGCGTTGGACCAGTTGGGGGGTGATTATGAGCTTAAAACCGAGCTTTATTATACAGGAAACATTGAAAATCGAACGCTGAAAGGTGATATCTATTGTGTTGGAGGCTTTGACCCTTTGTTCGATAAAGAGGATATGCAAGCCTTTGCAACCTGCGTGCAGGAACTTGGTATTGACACTATTCGGGGTACACTGTATGCAGACAAGGGCATGAAGGACCTTAACTTGTTGGGCGAGGGATGGTGTTGGGATGATGACAACCCCGTGTTGTCGCCCCTACTGTATCGCCGTAAAGACCATTTCATGGCAGAGCTTGAACGTAGGTTGCGAGAGTCAGGCATACAAGTGGAAGCTTTTAGTACTACAGGCGCATGTCCTGCGAATGCGCAACGTCTTTGCTTGCGAACACATACCATCGATCAGGTGTTACTGCCTATGGTGAAAAAGAGCGACAACCTATGTGCGGAGGCTTTGTTCTATCAGTTGCCAGGGGGAGAACGCCAACAAAGAAGGACAGCGAAAGATGCAAGCAATGTCGTCAAACGGTTGATAAAAAAGGTGGGCTTAAATCCTTCGACTTACAAAATTGCCGATGGTAGCGGACTTTCGTTATACAATTACCTGAGCGCAGAATTGTTAATAGAGTTCTTGAAATATGCGCATCGCCAGCCTCGTATTTATAATCACTTACTACCAACACTTCCTGTGGCAGGAGTAGATGGGACGTTGAGCGACCGAATGAGGGATGCGGATACCCGTGGCAAGGTGTGGGCAAAGACAGGAACGGTGACAGGAGTGAGTAGTTTGGCAGGTTATTGTCAGGCTCCGAATGGGCATTTGTTGTGCTTTGCCATTATCAATCAGGGGGTGATGCACGGAAAGAATGCCCGTAGGTTTCAGGACAAAGTGTGTCAAGCCTTGTGTTTGCCTTAAGAGAGAACTAACAATAATTATTAATGAATAAACAATAAAATCATGTGGGATATAACAGAAACAATGGAGCAAGTACGCATTGTCGTTGAGAAATTGATTCAGATGTGTGGAATTACAGGTGTGGCAGTGCCCGTAGTGCGGTATGTATCGATGTCGTTGGCAGCCATTTTCTTTTCTTGGCTCAGTTATATTGTTGCCAAGAAACTGTTGATTCCAATCATCAACAGGCTTACGGCTCGGACTAAAGCCACATGGGATGACGTGCTGCTCAACCGCGATGTGCTGCTCAAGGTTTGCGCTATCGTTCCTGCGATAGTCATTTACAAACTCTTGCCGTTGGTGTTCTATGAGGCACCGTTTGTTCAAGAGATGCTCAACCGGCTTACCAGCATCTATATCACTGTAGCTTCGGTGCAATTGGCGATTGCCATTATCAATTCTTTTCGTCATCTTGAGACAGCCGAAAGTTCGAGTAGACAGCAATATTTGCAGTCGTTTTGTGGCGTACTGAAGATTGTTGCTATCTTCATCGGCGTCATCGTGGTGGTTGCCTTGGTGATAGACAAGAGTCCTATGAAGCTGTTTGCCGGACTGGGAGCTACCTCTGCCGTGCTGATGTTGGTGTTCAAGGACACCATCGAGGGGTTGGTGGCAGGCATCCGTCTTACCAGTAACGACATGATTCGGCGTGGAGACTGGATTACAGTGCCGTCGACAACCGTGGATGGTGAGGTGATGGAGATGACGCTCACCACAGTAAAGGTGCAGAATTTTGATAATACCATTGTGACGGTGTCGCCAAAGACGTTGGTTGATGGGTCGTTCCAAAACTGGAAAGGTATGCAGGAAAGTGGTGGAAGACGTGTGAAGCGACTGGTTTATTTCGACTTCCTGTCCATCAAACCAGCATCGCAGGAGCTGAAGGATATGTGTCAGGAGAAGGGATTTCTGACGACGCAGGAAATGAAAGGTGACCTTACAAACTTGGGCTTGTATCGCAAATACATGGATAATTGGCTCAGAAAGTCGCCCGAAGTGAACAAGGAACTCACTTGCATGGTACGCCAATTAGAGGCTACGAACACAGGTTTGCCCATCGAGTTTTATTTCTTCCTCAGCAACAAGGAATGGATTGTCTATGAACATAACTTGGCAGAGATCATGGAATGGGCGTACACCATGGCATCAGAGTTTGGCTTGCACATCTACGAACGTTCTTCTGTAATGCCTCAAGTCAAGCAGCTGTTGGGATAAAAAAATAAAAATAAATGGCAAATCGGTGCAAGATTTCAATGTTTTCGACATTCTATCAGTAGATAACTAAAACAAAATAGATATGATGAAACATTTTTTTCCTTTAATCGGTGTATGTTGTTTGTCAATTGGCATGCTGACATCGTGTAGTGAAGATGAACCTGTTGCACCAAACATTAAGTATAATCCGGGAACGGTGAAACTAACAGCAGCGCAGCAAGCGCAAGTAGAAAACAGCAATGAGTTTGCTTGGAAGTTTTTTAAAGAGGTGTCGAAAGGCGAGCAGGAAGACGTGTTTGTCTCGCCGCTGAGCGTGACCTATGCGCTCGGCATGCTGGCTAATGGAGCGGTAGGAGATACGCAGAAAGAAATCTTGGAGGGTCTTGAGTTCCGTTCAGGCAAGGTGGATGACATCAATTCTCTTTGCCATCAGCTCATGATAGAATCGCCAAAATTGGACAAGTCTACCAAGGTTTCGATGGCTAATGCAGTGGTTGCGAATAAAAACAAGCCGCTGCAGCCAGACTTCAAAAATGTGGTTGAAAAACAATATCAAGCGCTTGTAACCAATCAAGATTTCAGTTCGCCTGCCACATTATCGTTTATTAACCAGTGGGCGAGTGATCATACGCAGGGTATGGTGCCTAAGATACTCGAACGGATAAATCCAGATGGAGTCTCTTATCTGCTCAACGCTCTTTACTTCAAAGGTATTTGGTATAGGCAGTTTGATAAAAAACGTACACAGCAAGAATCGTTTACGCAGGCGGATGGTAAAAAGTTGTCGGTGAAGATGATGCATCAGAAGGAGCGATTCTTGGCTGCTGAGAACGACAACTATCAGACCGTGGTGCTTCCTTACGGCAATGGATCGTACGAAATGGTGGTGCTTTTACCTCGTGAGGGAAAGGATTTGTCGAGCTTGTTGCAGACCATGGATGCCAAAAAGTGGAAGGATAATTTGAAAAACACGTATAGCAGTGAGGTTGATTTGAAGCTTCCACGCTTTACATCTGCATACACACGTGAACTGAATGATGTGTTGAAGCTGTTAGGGATGAACGCAATGTTTGACCCATCAAAAGCCAATCTCACCAAGATGTCAGCCGTAAGTTCTTTTGTTTCCATGGTTTTGCAGAAGGCAAAGATTGAGGTTGATGAGGAAGGCTCAAAGGCAGCAGCCGTCACGGTGATAGAGACAGCGCCTACAGCTGTAGCACCTTCTAAACCCATTCTATTCCATGCCAACCGTCCTTTCATGTATGCCATTGTTGAACATAGTACGGGTACCATCTTCTTTATGGGTACTTATCAAGGCAAGTAAACGGTTTTGGACAGTTGGTAGATTGCTTTTTTAGTGAAAGAAATAAAAAGGGGCGACGTTACATTGGTAGCGTCGCCCTTGCTGTTGATGGTTATCATGTGTTTATCCGTAGATAATTTTTCCATGTTCGTCTTTATATTCATCCAATCCTTTCTCGTAAGTGGCCATGGCGCGCAGACTCATACCCACGTTAGAGAAACCACCATCGTGATAAAGGTTCTGCATGGTGACCTTCTTAGTGAGGTCAGAGAACATCACGATGCAATAGTTGGCGCATTCATCGGCAGAGGCATTGCCCAGCGGAGACATGCGGTTAGCAAAGTCGAAGAGCTTATCCATGCCTTTTATGCCCTGTCCAGCAGTGGTGAGGGTAGGCGATTGTGAGATGGTGTTGATGCGTACATGTTTCTCTCGTCCGTAGATATAGCCAAAGCTACGTGCGATACTTTCCAACAAAGCCTTGGCATCTGCCATGTCATTGTAGCCATAGAAAGTACGTTGTGCGGCTACATAACTGAGCGCAACAATAGACCCATATTCATTAATGGCATCAAGTTTCTTGGCGCACTGTATCATTTTATGGAATGAAACGGCTGATACATCTAATGTCGTATCCAGCATCTTATAATCCAAATCATCATAAGTACGATGCTTACGAACGTTGGGTGACATACCAATAGAGTGCAATACAAAATCTATTTTACCTCCTAAAATCTCCACGGACTGCTTGAACACATTCTCCAAGTCTTCTACATTGGTGGCATCTGCGGGTATCACTTCGCAATGAAGTTTTTCAGATAACGCACTTACCGTACCCATTCTAACTGCCACAGGCGTGTTTGAAAGCGTAATCTTCGCACCTTCTTCCACGGCTCTCTCAGCCACTTTCCACGCAATTGACTGTTCGTTGAGGGCACCAAATACGATACCTCTCTTTCCTGATAATAAGTTGTTGCTCATATTTTCTAATTAAAAGAATGCGACAAAGGTACAGAAAATAATTGAAAAAGATGTTCTATTGCCGTGAAAGCTGGTCATTATTTCTTTTTTGTCTTCGTGTTAGACGGTTGCTTCTGCTTCTTTTTGTCTTCTATGGCAGATTGCTTTCGCTGTTTTGTCAGCTGTAATTTTGTTTTACTTGCATTGATAGACTGTTGTCGGGTCCATGCATCAATAAAGCTATCCTTATCACTGGAGATGCCAAACTCCAATTCTGGGAGTTCTCTTGTATCTTTGGAACGGTAAGGAACTCTGATGATATCTGCTGAATCTATACGTTGTACAGTAACCATCGCAACACCTTGTCCTATAATATCAAGTTCTTTTGCTGCTCCGTACGATAAATCAATGATTCTTCCTCTTACGAACGGACCACGATCCGTTACTTTGACGATGACGTCTTTCTTGTTACGTGGATTTGTAACTCTTAATAATGTTCCAAACGGATAGGTGCGATGGGCGCACGTCATGCTATCATGGTGAACTCTTTCCCCGCTGGCTGTACGTGCTCCTGTGGATCGCTTAGAATAAAAAGTAGCTTTACCTTTCTGGGTTTGAGCCATCAGAAAGGTAAAGCTTACCATTATGTTTAACAATAAAATACTTTTTTTGTGAAATATCACTATGATGTATTTTAGTTTATACTACGCCTTGTTCCAACATTGCTTGTGCCACTTTCATGAATCCAGCAACGTTAGCTCCCTTGACATAATTGATATATCCATTAGACTCTGTGCCATACTTCACGCACTGTTCGTGGATAGAGTGCATGATGTAGTGCAACTTCTCGTCTACTTCTGCCTCGCTCCAAGTGAGTCGGATAGAGTTTTGAGTCATCTCCAAACCAGAGGTAGCAACACCACCAGCATTGACAGCTTTACCCGGAGCAAAGAGTTGTTGTGCTGCAACGAACTTGTCAACAGCCTCAGCGGTACATCCCATGTTACTTACTTCTGCTACACAGAGAGGTTTGTGAGCTAAGATCTTATCTGCATCTTCACCGTTCAGTTCGTTTTGAGTAGCACAGGTCAAGTAAATATCGGCTTTCTGCTCCCAAGGTTTCTTGCCTTCATGGAATTCAGAGCCTTTGAATTTATCTGCATAAGGTTTGCAAATGTCATTGCCGCTGGCACGTAATTCGAGCATATAGGCAATCTTTTCGCCACTGATACCATTTGGATCGTAGATATAACCGTCAGGACCACTAATGGTAATCACCTTTCCGCCCAATTCTGTAGCTTTGAGAGCAGCACCCCATGCAACATTTCCGAAGCCACTGATAGCTACTGTCTTGCCCTTGATGTCAATATTGCGTGTCTGCAACATTTGGTTCACAAAGTACAATGCGCCAAATCCTGTTGCCTCTGGACGAATGCGTGAACCACCATATTGTAAGCCTTTACCTGTAAGAACGCCTTCCCAGCGACCTACTAACTTCTTGTACTGGCCAAACAAATAACCAATTTCACGTCCGCCAACACCAATATCACCAGCAGGAACGTCAGTGCTCGGGCCGATATATTTGTAAAGTTCAGACATGAAAGATTGGCAGAATCTCATTACTTCTGCATCGCTTCTTCCACGAATAGAGAAGTCGGAACCACCTTTGGCACCACCCATAGGCAATGTAGTCAATGCGTTTTTGAAGGTTTGTTCAAAGCCCAAGAACTTCATAATAGATAAGTTCACAGATGGGTGGAAACGCAATCCGCCTTTGTACGGGCCAATGGCGCCGTTGAATTGTACGCGGTAACCAATGTTAACATGTACTTCTCCTTGGTCGTCTACCCATGGCACACGGAACATAATGATGCGCTCTGGCTCAACAATGCGCTCTATAATTTTTGCTTTTTCAAATTCAGGATGCTCGTTGTACACGTCCTTTACGGATATAAGCACCTCTTTGACAGCTTGTAAATACTCGGATTCGCCTGGATGTTTTTTCTCCAGGTCTTGCATGATTTTGTCAATTTCCATAGTAGAATTTATTTAATTAGTTGGTTATACTTGTCACGGATATTATCCAAGACGTGGCAAATATAGTTTTTTTATAAATAACCACCAAATATAAAAGGATAAATTCTAATTTCAATGTTTATAAATGTGAAAACTCATGAACTTACACCTTATTATATATCATTATGAGGGAAAGATGAAAGTTCGTTGGATATTTGTGAATATACTTTGTTTTTTCTACATTTGTCGTGTCGATATCCACCAATCAAAGACGGACCTTTATTTTGGAAACCTCTTTTATTTGGTTAGTTCTTACTTCTTGAAAAAACATTTATGAACGATTCTGTGCCTTCTCAATGGCGTAATTTTTTATTGAAGGATGTGACTTTTGTCAACCTCATGATGAGACGTATTTATAATGTCTTAATCGTTGCCAACCCCTATGATGCTTTCATGTTGGAAGATGACGGCAGAGTAGAGGAGAAAATTTTCAACGAGTATATGGAGTTGGGTTTACGCTATCCGCCCACCTTTACACAGGTAAGCACCACGGAAGAGGCTACCCGCATACTTCAGTCCACACCGATAGACTTGGTGATATGTATGCCAGGAACCGCTGACAATGACGCTTTTACCGTGGCGCACAACATTAAAGACGCCTTTCCTGATATTCATTGCATTGTTCTCACGCCTTTTTCGCACGGCATTACCCGTAGGATGGAGAACGAAGACCTGAGCATTTTCGATTATGTCTTTTGTTGGTTGGGCAACACAAATCTCATTATGTCCATCATCAAGCTGATGGAAGACAAGATGAACTTGGAACACGATATCACCGAAGGGGGCGTGCAAATGATATTGTTGGTGGAGGACAGCATTCGTTTTTACAGTTCTATATTGCCGAATCTGTACAGTTACATATTGGTGCAGAACAAGCATTTGTCCTTTGAGGCATTGAATCGACATGCTGCTACGTTGCGCATGCGTGGTCGTCCAAAGGTAGTTTTGGCGCGAACTTATGAAGAGGCGATGGATTATTACAATCGTTTTGCGGACAATATATTAGGCGTTATTAGCGATGCCCGTTATCCTAAAGGCGGAGTGAAAGACCCTGAAGCGGGCTTAAAACTGTTGCGTGAGATTCGCAAGCGCAACCCTTATCTGCCTTTAGTGGTGGAAAGTTCGGAGTCAAGCAATCGGGAAAAGACCGAAAGAGAGGGCTTCCGCTTTGTCGACAAGAACTCGAAGATGATGGGAATAGACCTCCGTCATATCTTCGAAGAGCACATGGGCTTTGGCGATTTCATCTTTAGAGACCCTCATACCCGTCAAGAAATCATGCGTGTGCATTCGCTCAAGGAGCTGCAAGACAATATTTTCAAGATACCAGATGATTCGTTTCGCTTCCATGTCTCGCGCAATCACATGAGTCGTTGGCTTAGCGCACGCTCAATATTTCCCATCTCCGAGTTTCTTAAAAACATCACTTGGGACAAGTTGCAAGACTTGCAAGCGCATCGGCAAATTATCTTCGATGCCATTGTGCAATATCGCAAGATGAAAAACATAGGCGTGGTAGCGGTGTTCGACCGATTGAAATTCGACCAATATGCCCACTTTGCGCGTATTGGCGAAGGTTCGTTAGGCGGAAAAGGGCGCGGACTTGCTTTCTTAGACCATATCATCAAGATGCACCCCGACTTTAATCAGTACGAGGGAGTGAAGGTACAAATCCCGAAAACGCTGGTGCTTTGTACGGATTTGTTCGACCAATTCATGGACGAGAACAATCTTTATGACGTTGCCTTGAGCGATGCCACAGACGAAGAGATACTGCACAGCTTCTTGAAAGCCAAGTTGCCAGAGCGTCTGCGCGACGACTTTATCACGTTTTTCGATGCCACCAAGAGTCCGATAGCCATTCGTTCCAGCTCGTTGTTAGAAGACTCGCATTATCAACCCTTTGCCGGAATCTATTCTACTTACATGATTCCCTCGATTGATGACAAGCAAGTGATGCTCCAAATGTTGGCCTGTGCCATCAAGGGCGTGTATGCATCGGTGTTCTATCATGATTCCAAGGCTTACATGACGGCTACCCGCAACCTTATCGATCAAGAAAAAATGGCGGTTATCTTGCAAGAAGTGGTGGGTAAGCAGTATGGTACGCACAATTATCCCAAGATTAGTGGGGTGCTGCGCTCGCTGAATTATTATCCCATTGGCAACGAAAAGGCGGAAGAAGGCATTGCCTCGTTGGCATTGGGGTTGGGTAAATACATCGTAGATGGCGGTCAAACTTTGCGTGTGTCCCCTTATCATCCTCGTCATGTCTTGCAGACCAGTGAACTGGACAAGGCGTTGCGCGAGACACAAACGCAATTCTATGCCCTCGATACGGCTCACGTGGGACAGGATTTCCAGGTAGACGACGGTTTCAACATCCTCAAGTTGGGTGTCAAGTCTGCCGAGACAGATGGCTCACTGCAATACATCGCGTCTACTTACGACCCACACAATCAGATAATGAGAGATGGACTGTACGACGGAGGGCGCAAAGTGATATCTTTCTGCAATGTGCTGCAACACGATGTGTTCCCTTTGGCACCCATCATGCAAATGGCGATGAACTATGGTGCGGAAAGCATGCGGTGCCCCGTAGAGATAGAGTTCGCCTGTGATATCAATGCCGATAGGACAGGGGAGTTTTACTTATTGCAAATTCGTCCCATTGTCGATTCCAAGCAAATGCTCGATGAGGATATTGTCGCTATCGCCGATGAACGGTGTCTGTTGCGTTCGCACAACTCGTTAGGGCATGGCATCATGGACGATGTTTGTGATGTTGTTTATGTAAAAACCAACGCTTCTTTCACAGCGAAGAATAATCCTGCGATTGTAGGGGAGATAGAAAAGCTCAATGAGCAGTTCTTGTCTCGTGGTCAAGGTTATGTGTTGATAGGTCCGGGACGCTGGGGTTCGAGCGATCCTTGGTTGGGCATTCCAGTAAAGTGGCCACAAATTAGCGGTGCAAAGGTCATTGTTGAGACGACATTAAACAACTACCGTATCGACCCGAGTCAAGGGACGCACTTCTTTCAAAACCTCACCAGTTTCGGTGTGGGCTATTTTACGATTGATGAGGTGGGTGGCAGTGGCTTGTTCAGGCAAGATGTTTTGGATGCCATGCCAGCTGTCGAAGAAACTACTTATGTTCGCCATGTTCGGTTTGATGCCCCATTGCGCATTTTGATGGACGGTCAGAAGCAAGAGGGATTGGTACTGCTTTCTGAAACATAGAGAACAGCTTGGCGGCTTGTGGGGAATGAATCCCTATGTTCATCACAGCTCTTTCATTGAAGAAAGGTGTTTTGTTGCAAAAATAATTTTTGATCTTTTGCATCATTTATTGTACAACAATCCCTCTTCAATGACAGAGCTACGTCTTTTAAGCCATGTCATTTTTGGTCACGGTATACGTTGCTTTTGTCTTGTTATTTTACCAAAAAACGGTCATCTAAAATCTTCAAAATAGAAAAAATCAATAGGCAAACGAACTGCAAAAATGGGCTGATTTTAACAAAATAAATGCCTTTTCAAGCTAAAACATTGATTTAACGGTCTTGTAAACATGTATTAGAGGTGTTATTCACATGCTTCAGCAGCATTAAAGCATGCAAATTGCAGGCTTATCTCAATGGGTTAGTCGCCAAATATTGGTAAAAATAGAAGTATAAAGAGTTGTCTCGAACGTAACATCTTTAACACCAATAAATTACAAACATTGCTCATTTCTCGCATATTTGCAACCAACTTTGACGTTGGTGATTTACATGCGAGTTTTGAGAGGCACTTTGTAAAGAAAATTCAGTGCGGAATCTGAAGATTTGGTCATACGGATGAATGAGACCGGTAAAAGGTTGGCAGCATTTGGAACCTACGACATGACTGCCTAATATCTAAATACGAGACTTGAGTTGGGTTAATAAAATGTCAGTCGGAAGGTAGTCAGCCCGTCGGTCTTGTCGGTGATGAGGTCGATGGAGCCATTGCAGGCCTGCATGACCTGTCGGGAAATGGACAGGCCAATGCCGCTTCCCTGCGGCTTGGTGGTGAAGAAGGGTACGAAGATGTGGCTTGCCACGTCA
Source organism: Hoylesella timonensis 4401737 = DSM 22865 = JCM 15640 (assembly GCF_000455445.1). Taxonomy (GTDB): domain Bacteria; phylum Bacteroidota; class Bacteroidia; order Bacteroidales; family Bacteroidaceae; genus Prevotella; species Prevotella timonensis. Next base: position 127,687 of record NZ_HG417091.1, read on the forward strand.
TCGGGAATCATCGCTCCGTTGTCGGTGATGTCGATGATGACGGATTCCTGCGCGTTGGCGTATGCGCGCAGTGTGATTTGCCCCTCTTCTCCAATTGCCTCGGAAGCGTTTTTCAGTAGGTTATTGACCACCCTGCTGACGAGGCTCTCGTCAGCATACACCAGCAAGTCGCCGGGTTCTACCTCGTAGCTAACGTTCACGCCAGACTTTAACATCGGGCGAATGAGGTTCACCATGCGTTCGAGGAACGGTCTTACATAGAACAGGGTGGGCGTGGGCGTAGGCACATGCGTGAACTTGCGGTAATTCTCTACAAAGCGCATAAGTTCCTTGCTGGTTCTGCTGATGACCTCTAACCCTTGCCGTTGCTCGCCCTGTGAGTTTTGGAGTAGGGTGTCGCTCAGGGATATGATTGGTGTGACGGTGTTCATGATTTCATGGGTAAGCACGCGGATGAGTTTCACCCAGCTGTCTATCTCCTGGTTGGCCAGCTCGCCTTTGATGTCGCTGAAGCCGATGATGCGCACCCGACGACTCTTGAGAGTAGTGTGGGTCTCGCGCAGAGAGAATCCCGCCATCTTCTCCTTGATCTGATTGATGTGGGTGATGGTCTCCACCTGCAGCAGGTTGAGTGCGGCCCGGTTGCTGCGGAGTACGATGCCCCGCTCCACGTCGACTACCAAGATGCCCGTATCCACCGAATCGAGTATGAGCTCGAAGTATTTTTCCCGTTCTATCTGTTCATCCCGGGCGTGTTGTAGGATTTCCTTCACGCGGTTGAGCGACTCGTTGAGCAAAAGCTCGCTGCCGTATTTCTTGTTGATAGGAAACTGGAAAGTATAGTCGCCGATGTCTATGGCGTTGAACATGAATGTCACCTTGCCAAGGTCGCGTCGATACCTCCGCCACAGTTGCAGATAGGCAACGACAGCGGCAAGCAGTGCCAGGCAGAGTATGATGACAATCACGTTCATAGCCTATAGTCCGTAACGTTTGATTTTGTTGTATAAAGTCTGTCGGGAGATGCCTAGCCTGAACGCCACCTGTGAGAGGTTGCCGTCGCATTCGCAGATGGTTTTCTCGATGAGTCTTCGTTCCATCTCGTCGAGCGTGCGCACGTCCTCAATGGGTTTCTCCTGTCGGGCGGGACCGCTCTCTATGTCGTCCTCGGCAATAGTAGTGCCGCTGCACAGGATAACCGCTTTCTCCATGGCATGTTGCAGTTCGCGAATGTTACCGTACCAAGGTTGCTCTTCGAGTTTGGTCATGGCGCCAGCCGAGAATTTTGTCTCCGGCTTGTTGTACATCGCCGCATAGCGTTTGAGGAAGATGCCGGCCAAGGCCGTGATGTCTTCCCTGCGCTCGCGCAAAGGCGGCAGATGCAGGTGAATGGTGTTGACGCGGTAGAGCAGGTCTTCACGAAACTCGCCGTTGGCCACCATTGCAGACAGGTCTCGGTTGGTGGCGCAAATCAGTCGCACGTCGATGGGAATTTGCTCGCTGCCTCCCACACGCACGATGCTCCTGCGCTGCAAAGCCGTGAGCAGCTTTGCCTGCAACGCATAACTCAGGTTGCCTATCTCATCGAGAAACAACGTGCCTCCCTCCGCCAGTTCAAACTTTCCTGGCTTGTCTGTTTTGGCATCCGTGAAAGCACCTTTCGTGTGTCCGAAGAGTTCGCTTTCAAAAAGCGTCTCCGTGATAGCTCCCATGTCGATGGGCATCATCCGGTGTCCGTGTCGTTTCGACAGGCGGTGAATCTCTTTGGCAAGCACTTCCTTGCCAGTTCCGTTCTCGCCTGTGATGAGGATGTTGGCATCGGTGGCTGCTACTTTCTCTACCATCAGGCGCAGATCTTGCATCGCAGGCGACATGCCCCAGTACATTTCTCCCTCATGGATGGTGGCGTTGCGGATGTTTTTCTTGGTTTTCCGGTAGGCATTGGTGAGCGTGTCGATGAGTTTGGCATTGTCGAAAGGTTTTACCACAAAGTCGGTAGCACCCTCCTTGATGCCCGTCACCGCCAATTCAATGTCGGCGTATGCCGTGAACAGCACCACCTGCGTGCGTGGACTCAGTTTCTTTATCTCGCGCAGCCAGAAGAGGCCCTCGTTGCCATTGTTGATGCCGCTGCGGAAATTCATGTCGAGCAGCACCACGTCGGGTCTGTCCTCGCGTAGGCGGGTAGGGATATTCTCTGGTTTGGCTATTGCCGCGACATGCTCGAATACATTTTCTATCAGCATCTTCACTGTGGTGAGGATGTTGCGGTTGTCATCAACTATCAGTATGCTACCTTGTTTCATCTATTGTCTAATGTCTGTCTGCCAGTTGCACATCCTTTCACGGAGGTGGCGAAAAGGTTGTTGTTTTTGCAAAGATATTCTTTTTTCTCCTTAGTATCAAGCCATTGTCAAAAAAACATATCATAAAAACCGATGCGCCGCATGAGAGGACATCGAGTGGATTGTGGGTCTCACTGTCAAATAATTGGGCAGCAGTGTCTAATTGTTGGACAGGCTTGTAAACGTGCTTTTTGCGCAACGTGCAGATAGATAGGAGGTTATATTTCTGGCACGGCATTGGCAACTGTTTAAGCGTATGAGAACAGCAATTACGATAATATTATTAGATCTGGCCGCTCTTCCGCTATTGGCGCAAGAGTCATGGACCATGAACCGCTGCATTCAGTATGCGGTGGAGCACAACAACGGAGTGCGCAAACAGCGATTGGAGGTGCGACAGAGCAAGGTTGACGAGCGCACGGCGAGACTCGACCTTCTGCCCACAGTGTCGGCACAGACCACGGCGCAGTATGCCTGGGGCCGTAACATCAACCCAGAGACCAACACCTACAACACCATCACCACCTTCAACAATTATTACAGCATTGGGGCGGAGGTGCCATTGTTTGACGGTGGCCGTACCTGGAATGCCTTTCAGCAAGCTCGACTGGCGCGTGCCAAAAGTATGACGGCCCTGCAAAAGACAGCCGACGACAAGGCCATAGCCGTGATGGCGAAATTCGTGGAGGCGGTGTACAGCCAGCAGAGCATTGGCTTGGCACGGCGCAAATTGGCCGACAGTCAGGCTTTGCTTCGCAAGACCCGCGCGATGTTCGACCTTGGGGAGAAGTCGCGACCCGACGTGGCGCAGATGGAAAGCCAAGTGGCAGAGGACGATTACAACCTGCTGCACCAGCAGAATGCGGCCAGTTTGGCGTTGATGGCCTTGAAAGCGGAGATGAATTTCCCCGTAGGCGATTCGCTTGCCCTCGACACTCTGTTGACCGCGAGCCTGTCTGCTGCCGACGATGCTGGAAGCCTTTATGCCGCTTTCCAAGCTGAATCACCGGAAGTGAAGACGGCAGCGTTCAATGTCAAGAACGCCCGCTACCATTATCTTATACAACGCGGACAGCTGCTGCCCGTCCTAGCATTGGGCGGAGGAATCAACACCAACTATTACCGCAATCTCTCGCAGGGCAGCAGTAAGACCGACAACTTCGGCAAACAGTTCAACAACAACATGGGCGAATATGTCTATCTTTCCCTCTCCATCCCCCTTTTCATGCCTTCGCGCTGGTGTGCCGCACGCAGGGCGAGAGCCGATTGGGAGGCAAGCAAGCTCGATTTGGAAGACGCGCGCCGCAAACTGCACGATGACATTGCGCAGGCAGTGCTCGATCGTGACGGCTATTCGCGCGAGCTCATGAAGATGGAACGGAAGACAGCGGCCGACTCCATAGCCTGGCATCTGGCGTCGCGCAAGTACGAGGAGGGCATGCTCTCGACTTTCGACCTGCATACAGCGGCGCAAACCTTGCTCGACAGCCGCATCAAACTGCTGCAAATGCGGTTGATGCTTGAGATGAAACAACGATTGGTCAACTATTATAAAGGAATACGAACATGGACATTGAAATAAAACAAAAGAAGTTTTGGATACCCCGAAAGTATTGGACTTGGATAGGGGGAGGCGTTATTGTGGTGGCTGCGCTGCTGTGGTTGGCTCTGGGAAATTTCTCATCGACACTGAAAGTCGACAGTCGGGGGCTGAGCATTGGCGATGTGAAGCAAGCGCAGTTTGACGACTATGTGAGCGTAGACGGCAATGTGGTGCCCATCCATGTGGTGCAGATCTCGCCGGAAGAAGGCGGCGTAGTCATGGAGAGAGTGGCGGAGGAAGGCTCCCATGTCAGGAAGGGCGATGTCATTGTGAAGCTGAACAACAGCAATCTCGACCTTGAAATCCTCAATGCCGAGAGTGAACTGGCGGAGAAGCAGAACATGCTTCGCAACACGCAGATTACGATGGAACAGGACCGACTCAACAATCAGAACGAAGCGGCGCAACTGTCAATGGACGTACAGGCCAAGAAGCGAACCTACAACCATCAGACAGCATTGCAGCAGGAACAGCTTAATAGCCGCGAGGAATATCTCAAAGCAAAGGAAGACTACGAGCTGGCCGTGAAAAAAAATGAGCTGATTGCGCAACGACTCAAGAAAGACGCGCAGCTCCGTCGCGCGCAGATGAACCAGATGAACGACAATCTCTCGTCGATGAGGCGCAATGTGGAATTGGTACGACAGCGCAAGGAGCATCTCAACGTGCGTTCGCAAATCGACGGCGAGGTGGGACAGCTCAACATCGAATTAGGGCAGAGCATCTCTCCGGGACAGAAGATTGGTGTCATCAACGACCTCAGCGATTATAAAGTGGAGGCGCAGGTTGACGAACATTACATCGATCGGGTGCACCAAGGGCTCACGGCAACCTTCGAACAGAACGGCAAGCATTATTCTCTCACCGTGCGCAAGGTGTACCCCGAGGTGAAAGATGGCAGGTTCAAGATAGATTTCGTGTTCAGCGGCAAGCGTCCGACCAACATCCGAACGGGTCAGACCTATTATGTCGACCTGCAGTTGGGCGAGTCGAAGCGGGCGGTGCTCATCCCCAAGGGAACTTTCTACAGCGTGACGGGCGGGCAATGGATCTTCGTACTCGACAAGGATGGCAAGAAAGCCTATCGTCGAAACATCCGCATCGGACGACAGAATCCGCAGTATTACGAGGTGCTGGAAGGTCTTCAGCCCGGCGAGCGAGTCATCGTAAGCGGCTACGAAAGCTACAAAGACAACGAAATTTTGGTTTTGGAATAACAAGTAAAATGAATTGGTGCAGGAGCAATAAGCAACTCATATTGGCATCGAAATAACAAGCAAATAAGTCATGAAGCAACTATTCAATCTCAAATCCTATTTCACCTTCCTCTCGAGGAACAAGGTGTACGCTGCCATCAACGTGTTCGGACTGAGCATCTCGCTCATGTTCGTGCTGCTCATCGGGGTTTATACATGGCAGGAGAAGAGTGTCGACCGTCAGCACAGCAAGGGCGACCGCATCTACGCGATGGGGATCGACTTCTATGAAGACCATGATAAGGGACTTGGATTCCACCATGCCATACTGAGTCGTTTTCGCAAGAATTATCCGGAAATAGAAAACACCTGCGGCTTTGTCGTCTCAGACATGCGGCTGCAAAAGGGAGATGAGTTCTACAAGGCAACGGTGTTGGAGACCGATTCTACCTTCTTCTCCATGTTCGATTTCAAGCTGCTGCAGGGCGACAGGCAGACCTGTCTGAACGACCGGAACAACGTGGTCGTTACCAAGCGGTTTGCCAACAAATGGTTTGGCACGGAGGAAGTGCTCGGTCGCGAGATTACATGGAACGACAGCATTCGGTACCATGTCACCGGCGTGGTGGAGGATTTCGACAATACGCTCATCAACAAGAACGTGGAAATGATCATCGACTTCTCCTGGGAACGGTATCACAACACGGCGAATATGGACGAGTCTTTCCCCAAGGCAGTGAATTTTTCGGGTGCAAGCATCTTCCTGCAAGTGAGAAAGGGTGCAAAGATGATGGGGCGAGAGAAAGAGTTCGGCAAATTCATTCACTCGTTCTGGCCTGATTTCGACAAGGTGCCCTTCTATTGCAGACCGTTCTTGGTGCCGCTGAACAAAATATATTTCTCTGGTTACGACAACTACAACGACAACTTGCGCACCGGAAACAGCCGACTGGTCAACCTGCTTTTCATTGTAGGCTTGGTGGTGCTGCTCTTTGCCATCATGAACTACATCAACCTCACGGTGGCGCAATCGGGCTATCGTGCTCGGGAGATGGCGGCACGACGTCTCTTCGGCGCAAAACGCAAGCACATCATCCTGCGGCTGATGATAGAAAGCTCAACGCTCTGTTTCATCTCCCTGCTGGTAGCAGTGTCGCTTGCGCTGGCGTTCGCCCCAATGACTGGTCGCTTGCTCAGCACCACCATGGACATGCGCGTGCTCGCAACGCCTGCCGTCATCGGCCTGTTGCTTGCCTTCACGCTGCTCGTCGGCTTCATCTCGGGCATCATCCCCGCCTATGTCTTGTCGAAAGCCAAGCCTATCGAGGTGGTGAGGGGAACCTTCCGGCACCGCACGAAGATGGTGCTGGGCAGGGTGTTCATCGTGGTTCAGAACATCATCACCATCGTGATGCTCGCCTGTGCCACCATCATGTCGCTGCAAATGCTGCACCTTGTGAATGCGCCATTGGGTTTCAACACGAAGAACCTGATTTGCCTCTATCAAGGAGATGCTTTCAGCAGCACCGACTTCCCAGTGTTCCTCAACAAGGTAAAGCAGGTTTCGGGAGTGAAATTAGTGTCCTGTTCTGATGGTACCCCGCAGGACGGCGGCAACAACAACACGGTGACGGGAAAGGACAAGGTCTATTCTTTCCAAATGCTCATCGGCGACCCCAACTATCTGAAGGTGTATGGGCTGTCGCTAAAACATGCCAACCATGTGGGACATCGGCCTGTAATTTATCTCAATGACCAGGCAGTGGGTGATTTGAAGATGAAGCCCACGGACAGTCACATGAGTGATTTTTACAAACAAACAAAATTCTTTCTTTTCCCAGATGATGCGGCGTTTGGCGGCATTCTCAACGATTTCCGACTGCGTAACATCACGGAGACCAAAGTAAATCCGCTGTTGCTCTGCATCAAGGACAAGGTGGAGAATCCATGGAACGTTACGATTCTGTTTGAGGGAAATCCCGCTAAAACCTACAAGGAGATACAGCGCATATATAAAGAGGTGTTCCATGAGGAGCTAAACCAGGCACATCCGTTCGTTGACAAGAGCATTGAATCGGTGTTTGAGTCGGAGTTGAGACTTTCAAAGATCATCGCCCTCTTTGCTTTCATCGCCGTCGTCATCTCGCTGTTGGGACTTGTCGCCATGTCCACCTACTTCATTCAGCAGCGCAGCAAGGAGATTGCCATCCGCAAGGTGTTCGGCTCCACGAGCAACCGAATCCGCCGTGACCTCATCCGTACCTTCCTACAATACGTGGGCGTCGCTTTCATTATCAGCGTGCCCGTCATCTGGTATACTATCAGCGAATGGATTAGCCAATACAGTTACCGTATCGTGTGGTGGCCGTGGATCATCGTTGCTGGCATCCTCGTGCTGCTTATCTCGTTCTGTGCAGTGGCCATTCAGAGCTACATGGCCAGCAACGAAAACCCCGTAAATAACATTAAACAAGAATAAATATGAAAAAGAAAATCTTTTTTTGCATGACAGCTGTCCTTGTCTTGCTGTCATCATGTATCGTTGTACAAGCCAACTCATACGAAGTAGCCAATGACGAAAGCAGAACTTACCCGCTGAGAGGTTTCTCGGCAATCGAAGTCTCCGGAGCCATCGATGTAGAGTTTGTGCAGAGTAGCAATCAAAGCTACCGTGTAAAGGCGGTAGGCTCACCCCGCATGTTGCCGAAGTTGCAGATGGAAGTGCGCAGTCAAGTGCTAACCATCAAGCAAAAACCTAACCCCGGCATTCATTCAGGCAATTATCACCTCACGGTTTATGTGCAGTCACCCAACTTGCAGTCGGTCAAAGTTTCTGGCGCATGTGATGTGCTCATTCGGTCGCTCAATACCACGGCAGTGCGGTTGGAGGCACGCGGTTCGAGTGATATCAAGGTCGATCGGCTGGCGGCCAACAGCTTGGAAGTCCGCTTGCAGGGTTCTTCTGATGCTCGTCTGGCTGGCAAAGTGTCGAAAGCCGTATATACCTGTTCCGGTTCTTCCGATGTGAGAGCCTACGATCTCAAGGCGAAAGACGTGTCGGCCACATGCTCCGGCTCGTCGGATGTCTATTGCTTCGCCACCCGTTCCGTCAGTGCCAAAGCCTCTGGCTCAAGCGACATCCGCATCAAGGGCAACCCCATCCAGCGACAATTGGATAAATCAGGGTCTTCGGATATTCGCATATTACATTAATCATCTATATTATGTTACATCTTATCCAACAGTCTTGCCGCATGGCTTGGCGCAATCTCTTCCGCCCCAGGCAGCACAATGTGGCCAAGATTCTCTGTTTGGCACTCGGATTGAGTGTCAGTGCGGTCATCATTGCCGAGATTTATTATGAACAGACTTTCGACCAGAGTTATCCCGATTACGACCGTATCTGCCGTGTGACCGAGGGCTTCAAGATGAAAGCACAGGAGTTCACGGAGGGCTTTAATACGTCGGGCGGCGTGGCACCGATGATGAAACGAACCATTCCACAGGTGGAACTGGCTACGCGCACCAATCCAATCGTGACCGATGGAGAGGTGGAAACTGATGACAAAGTACGTGTCCGCGCCGATGTCTACTTTGCCGACAGCTGCTTCTTCCGCATGTTTCCGGCCCGCATCCTTGAGGGTGATGCCGATCGGGCACTCACGGAACCGTTCTGTTGCGTAGTGAATCGCTCGACGGCAAAACGCTTGGGCGGCAACGTTGTGGGTCGGCACATCGAGTCGAAGGAAATGCCGGGCCTGAAGCTAACCATCGTGGGCGTCTACGAGGATTATCCTCACAATTCAACGTTCCACACCTATGATGTGATCGGTTCAATGAAGACGCAGAAGAATTTTAGCTTCGACGGTCAGGATAACCTGGTCGGTAACGACCGTTACATCAGTTTCGTACGTCTCAGGAAAGGTGTCTCTCCCGATTCGTTGACGCCCCTTATACACCGCATGATACAGACGCATTATCCCGTCCAGGAGCTGCAACAGTCGGGCACGTGGCTCACTTACAAGGTCACCCCCATATCTTGCTATTACACGGAGGCGGACAATATACGCCAAATGTTCTGGATTCTGTCGCTCTTAGCCATCATTCTGCTTTCGGCCTCGATACTCAACTACGTGCTAATTGTGGTGGGCAATTTGGTCAGCCGTGCCCGTGAGATGGCGGTAAGAAAATGCTATGGTGCCGGACGTGGAGCCGTCTACAGCATCACCTTCAGCGAAGTGTGCCTGCATCTCGTACTTGCCCTCATGTTAGGAGCAGCTCTGTTGTGGGCTTGCCATGGCACAATCGAACAGTTGTTGTCGGCTCCGCTCTCTGTGTTGGTATTCAATCGTGGTGCGTGGATTTTGCTTTTAATTGCGTTGATGGTGCTCTTCGTGGGTGGTATCGTACCCGGATGGCTTTACAACCGCATGCCCGTGACCATTGCATTTCATGGCTATGTCGAGGCCCGACGTCGCTGGAAGGTGGCGCTTTTAGGGCTTGAGTTTGCCATGGTGAGTTTCCTTTTAGGTCTGCTTTTCATTGTCAGCATGCAGTATAGGCATACGGTTGACTTTGACTTAGGCTATCAGTGTGCCGGTCTCGCGACTGTTGACATCACCGCGCTGCAGCCCGATGAACGGCAGACGGCATACGACGAGGTAGGCCGTATGAGCGGCGTGCGTCAGGTGTCGGCCTGCAATACGTTTCCTTTCTATGGTATGAGTGGTAACAACGTAACTGTTCCTGGGGAAGAATCACAGCTATTCAATATCGCCGATCTCTACACCGTCGCCGACCATTACTTTGATATGCTGCAGATTCCTGTTGTCGCAGGTCGTGTCTTCGCATCGGGCAGCGACAGCCTCAAGCAAGTAATGGTGAGTCAAGACTTCGCCTCTATGATGAAGAAACTGCGCGGATGGGACGACGTGGTGGGTCGGAAGGTGATTATCAGTGAGCATAGCGGCAACGAAAACAAAGATTTACTGACCATCGTTGGCGTTTATCGTGACATTCATCTCGGCAGTGCCGAGAACAATGGGAGGGACAGACCCTCTGTGATTTTCTACGGACGTGCGGCCAACTGGATGAACAATTACCTGTTGATTCAGCTTGACGATTTCAGCGCAGAGAAGCTGACCGACATCCAGACGCGGCTTCAGCGGTTCTTCCCGGGCAAAACAGTCATGGTCGAGAGCGTGGAGAACCTCAAGAACATGCAGTATGTTGCAACCCGCAACTTCCGCAACGGTGTGATGACGGTTGGCATCGTGGTGCTTTTCATCGCGCTGATGGGACTCATTGGTTATGTCAGCGACGAGGTGAACCGTCGTCATAAGGAAATCGCCATCCGCAAGGTGAACGGGGCGTGCGTGGGCGATGTGATGCGCATTTTCCAATTGAACATCCTTCGTACCGCCATTCCTGCCGTGCTGATTGGGGCTGTCGGTGCCTACTGGGTAGCCGCACAGTGGCTGCAGCTCTATGACAACCGCATCGCGTTGACGGTGTGGCCGTTCCTCGTGACAAGCGTCCTCGTGCTGCTCATCATTGTTGCCGTTGTGGCAATCAACTGCTGGCGCGTGGCCAACAGCAACCCGGTGGAGTATCTGAAACAAGAGTAAGAAAGGAACATCCGATTGACCGGATTACAAACCATAAAACATATAAAAACCATAATATTTTAAGAAAATGATCAAAGTAGAAAATTTAAGCAAATCGTTCCGTACGGAAGAAGTGGAGACCATTGCGCTCAACAATGTGTCGTTCCAAGTAGAAGACAAGGAGTTTGTTGCCATCATGGGGCCTTCGGGCTGCGGCAAGTCAACCTTGCTCAACATCCTCGGGCTGCTCGACAATCCCACGGGCGGCAAGTACTGGTTAGGCGACAAGGAAGTGTCGGCGCTGAAAGAGAAAGATCGCACCGACGTGCGCAAGGGAGAGATAGGGTTCGTGTTCCAGAGCTTCAACCTTATCGACGAGCTCAACGTGGAAGAGAACATCGAGCTGCCCCTGACATACCTTGGGATGTCGAAGGCCGAGCGCAAGCAGAAAGTGAAGGACATCATGAAACGCATGGGCATCAGTCATCGCGCCAAGCACTTCCCCCACCAGCTCTCGGGTGGTCAGCAGCAGCGTGTGGCCATCGCCAGGGCCGTGGTGTTTGGGCCGAAACTGATTCTCGCCGATGAGCCGACAGGTAATCTCGACTCGAAAAACGGTGCCGAGGTGATGGGCCTACTCACCGAACTCAATCGCGAGGGAACCACCATCGTCATGGTTACTCACAACGAGCATGACGCCTCCATTGCCCATCGCATCGTGCGACTGTTCGACGGACAGATCGTTGGTTGATTCAGGAGCAAAGCGTAAGCAAGTCAGGTGGCTCGGCGGGCTGCTTTGGCTGAACGTGCTTACGCTTTGCCCCTATGACTTTTTCGGCAAGCATCCATATCATCCGTGGTCAATGAAACCGTTGTTTTTGTCTTATTATTTTACCAAAAAACGACCATTGAAAATCTTCAAAATAGAAAAAATCAATAGGCAAACGACATGCAAAAATGCGCTGATTTTCACAAAATAAACGTCTTTTCAAGCTGAAACATTGACTTTACGCACTTGGAAACATGTATTAGGGGCGTTATTCACATGCTTCAGCAGCATTGAAGCATGCAAATAGCAGGCTCATCTCAATGGGTTAATCGCAAAAAAATGGTAAAGATAGGAAAGAAAAGAGTTGTTTAAGGCGTAACATCTTCAATGCCAATAAATTACAAACATCGCTCATTTCTCGCGTATTTGCGACCAACTTTGAGGTTGGTGATTTACACGCGAGTTATGAGAGGCACTTTGTAAAGAAAATTCAGCATTTATGACCGTTCCATGCAGCGTACCAACAATTTGACAAATGTTGCTTTTTGGTTGCTTTTGGTTGTATGAATATCTTTCTTTAAGGGGAAAGCTGTGTATTTTTATGAGCCATGAGGGCAGGCAAATTGCTTCTTGCTATCTGCAACGATGTGCAATAAATCTTGGGTATGTACTTTGATATACATCAAGAAAAGCATGCTGTTTTTTACCAAACGACCTTAGTTGCTTGCAATATAAGGAGATAACCTCTATCTTTGCATCGTGTTTTTCATGGTATTAGATTTAAGGTTAACAAAGATTGGACTACAGCGGTAGTCCTTTTTTTATGTACGCTCGGCATGAGCATTATCTAACGGGTGGAAGATTATTGCAGTCTACTAAAAATCGCTAAGTGTACTTTGAATAATTGACATATAGTTGGTCACAGAGATTTTCAGGGCGCGACGAATTGATTTTATATCTTTGCAATCAAAATGGATGACTGCATGTGAACAAGCTCAAATACGTTTTCTCCCAATTAGTCGCTTTTATGGATTCAGATAAGTTCCGTCACATCGTTGACAAAATAAACGCAATTGGTCATGTAGCCCAACGGTTGACACCTCATGCCGCCTGGTAGCGGTGCGGCAAAGGTCAATATCTATAACGAGGACAACCTGGTGGGCATCCCTCTGGAAATGGGCGGAAACGTGATGGACGGATGCATCAACCCGCTGAAATAGGCACACGTCAAGAACTCGGCCCGCGAGTTCTATAGGCTGCTGAGCCAATCGAGCGCCATCCTGAAATATTCATCGCTGGCCAAGCTGGTGTAGGCAGCACCCCTCAACGATATTTTCTTTAGGGGCTGGCTGGTGACTGGTCATCAGGAGAACACCACAACGGCATCTGCCACACCCTACACCTCAAAAGATATCGTATGGAATAGCCACTGCGGCTCTGTACAGCTGGCTATAGAGCCTTGCTGACCTGCTTGTTCTCGACCACGATAAGACCTTTGGTTCGAGCCACTCCATACATATAGAGCGCCTGCTTGTGCGTGCAGCCAAGAATCTGTTTCAGGCGCAAGAGGAAATCGGACCGCTTCATAGTAGACTCGCCAGACTCGCTGAAAACACGACTGATGGCATCCTTCAGACGCGTCTCATCAAATGCCATATTGTGGTTTTTACGATAGGTCAGATAGGCAATTGCCAAGCTGACCACCACTGCGATGATAATAATATACACCATTTTCATAAAATATAAGGTTTTAAGATGGATAATCCTCGAAAAGCACTACCTACAAACTTTACATCCCACATCGGGAGAACAGTATCTTAAACTCTTCTTGACAGAAAAGTCACAACGCAAATATAAGCATTTTAAAGATATATCAACGATTTTTTGATAAAAAAAACGATAAATTAAAAGAAAAATCACCAATTTGACGATTGATTAGAATATATTTCTTATTTTTGGAACTATTAATACCAATAACTTAAACACTTAATTTACTGATATGAACGACACGAACAAGAAAACAGAGCCTCTGGAACAAGAAAAGTCAAACCAGGACTCATCATTCGATCGCAAACGTAGGATCATCGGTGCCATCTTCGGCCCGATATGCGCCATCCTCGTGTGGATTACCCCCATCTCTGGCCTCACGCCCGAGGGTCACAAGCTATTGGCCATCATGACGCTGGTGGCACTGTGGTGGATTACCGAGCCGGTACCCATCCCTGTGACTTCCCTTATAGGCCCCACCCTCTGCGTGGTGTTCGATGTGGTGAAGATGAAAGAGGCCTTCGCCGCCTTTGCCAACCCAATGATCTTCCTCTTTATGGGAGGCTTCATGATAGCCAAGGCCATGATGGTGAACGGTGTGGACAAGCGTATCGCCTATGGCATTATGTCGATGAAATGGGTGGGCGACAACCCGCGGCGCATCTTTCTGGCCATCGGACTGGCGTGCATGCTCTGCTCGGGCTGGATCAGCAACACGGCAACAGCTGCCATGATGTTCCCCATTGCGCTGGGACTGCTCGAGGCTATCCGCGAAATGATGGCCGCGCAAGGCAAGATTATCAATCTCAGCTCGTACAAATACGCCACAGGGCTCATGCTCATGACGGCCTACGCCTGCTCCATTGGTGGCGTGCTCACGCCAATTGGAACGCCGCCGAACATCATCATGCTGGGATTTCTCAACGAGATGTGCAACCTGCATGTATCGTTCTTCCAGTGGATGGTATGGGGATTCGTGGCTATGGTGGCCTATTTTGCGATTGCCTACATCGTGCTTTCCCGCATGTTCCCAAGTGACGTGAAGCACATCGCGGGTGCCACCGAGTTCATCAACGGCAAGGTAAAGGCACTGGGAAAATGGACCCGTGCGCAGAAGAACACGATGATTGCTTTCGGCGTGGCCGTCATCCTCTGGATAACACCAGGCGTGCTGAGCATCGTTCTCGGCACCCAGAGCGACATGCTGAACAAATACAACAGGCTCTTCCCGGAGGCCATTGCGGCAATGGTGGGTGCGCTGCTGCTGTTCTTCCTGCCCGTAGACTTGAAGAAGAACAAGATGACGCTCGACTGGAAGGATGCTGTGGCAGGCGTGGAATGGGGCACGTTGCTGCTCTTCGGCGGCGGACTGGCCATGGGAGGCATGATGTATTCCACTGGACTGTCGGGCTGGATTGGCGACCAGATTATCGCCATGATGGGCGGTAAACCTTCTGAACTGCTGTTCGTGGCCGTATTCTGCGTGATGTCACTGCTTCTGTCAGAGCTAACCTCGCACACCGCCGCGACCAACATGATTGGCCCGCTTGCCATCGGAACAGCCCTCTCGGCGGGGTTCAGCCCAGTGCCGGTGGCAGTAGGCGTGGCCCTCTCTGCTTCGTTGGGCTTCATGCTCCCCGTCTCGACGCCACCCAATGCCATCGTTTATGCCAGCGGCTACATCCCCATCACAAAGATGATTAAGTCGGGTGTGTATATCGACTTCATCGGCATCGCCATCGTTACCATCCCCGTCGCGCTATACTTAGTGAGTATGGTTGTGGGATAAGTGGGCTACAGGCACCTAAAACAAAGACCGTATCCCAGTCACACGACAGGATACGGTCTTTTTGGTACGCTCGGCATGAGCATTATCTAACGGGTGGAAGTCCCGAGTAAGCCCTAATAGCGGGAATTACATAGCCAAAGGCAAGGGTGTTCATCGTGAGGTGAAATCTGAAGGAAGCCGGCGGCAAACATCTGGCCTAACGAACAGAAACTTCATATAAGGCATATGACCATGGATAAGATTGCCAGACAAATCAAAGTCCCATAGCTATTCGGAATGGTTGGTGGAGTTTCCTTGAGCTTTGCGAAAAAATGAAGTAGGTATAAGATGGAAAGATAATGTTCTTATCCGAGGAGGTCTCACTGACGTTTCAAATAGTTGTTTTTACGAAAGAAGCGGAGTAAAGCTTGCCGTGAGAAGTCAGCAGAGTTCATAGTACCCAAGGCACGTGTGCCTACAGGGAAGGACCGAATCGTACAGTGCAATAGTAAATGAATGCTACCCTGCGAACCTTTTCGTCAGATGTCCGAAAGGAGCTCTCTATCCAAGACGATAGGACGGAATCCGACAATAGGATAGAAGTGACGTTACTCAAAGGGATAGCTGAAAACAACTTGCCACACACCGTGAGGTGTAAAAGTACGAAACCGCCGTATGCCGAACGGCACGTACGGTGGTGTGGGAGGTCGGTAAATGTGAAAGTAGGAGGTAAATGCCTTTTATGAATAACATTTACCTCCTACCCGATTTATATAAACTACATTTAATTGCGTTATCCACATTAAACTTATTTGTCATTTAATTGGTTCCGCATGCACATAGTATTCACTGTTTATAGGGTCTTCTTCGTCAGTTTTAAGTATCAGTACCATGCGTGAATGTTTTGTACGCCAATATGCCTTAATATCAGCATCTTCGGGTAGTGCCTTAAACGTTTTACACAGCGAAGCCTTTTCTGTTTCTTTTATAGTACTGTGTGCTTCATAGTACTGGTCCATAATCTTCAACAGACCTTCTCTTTCACGTTCAAGCACGCCTAACATATATTCCTTGTCGTTTTTGTCTTTTGCTCCTTTCAGTACAATACGTAACTCTGCATACGGATTTGCAATGTCTTCTTTGTAGGCTGTAGGTGGAGTGATGATGAACTCACGGTTCTTGTCAAGCAAGCAATATTCTGTTAGCTCGGGGTTCTTTGGATTATACCTTACAATATCCCAATCGTAACCAAAGAATCCATCATTTACTAAATAGAGCCTCTTATGAGCTTGATAGACAATATGACCATCTTTATAGCCATTGGCATATACGGTAGTATTGTCATGAGGTGTGAAGAAGTATGTACTCCACCAATAGGAGGTCTTCAAACTGTTTGTCTTGCGTTCCATGATGCCAAAGCTATCTGGCATATCACGACAATCACTCGTCCAAGTAATTGAATCGTAGTAATTGTAAAAGGCGTTATCCGAAGAGTTGAAACCATATTCATCGGTAAGTTCAAATGTTATAAGGCGGAAAGTCTGAAACACAGGGTCTGTGTTGTCTTTATTGTCTTCTGTATAGTATGCCTTAATCTTGAACTTGCAGTTTTCAGGTACAGAACGGTCTATATCCAAATCATATGTGTAACTTTTCTTCATCATTTCCAAATCTGTTTCTGTCATGCGCTTATATACAATCATGCCATAAACAGACTTGGAACCATTGCTGCCTTCACTTCTCGTTCCTATTTTTTGCATGGTATACATTAAAGTCTTGCCATTCGACTCGTCAAGTTTAAGAATCTGCATGTATCTGTTTTCTGTTGTCAGATTGTTGTTGCCAAACAGTATGAAGCCATTACTCACGTCATAACTCCATGATACACGACTGAAACAAAAGGCAGGCAAGTCATCACTATAAAAATAACTAAAAGCTTGCTGTGATGTCTCAAACCAAAAGTGTGTAGGGCTGCCACCAACTCTGTCTTTCCAAAATTCCTCCTTGCTCAACTTTCCGTTTTCCTGTACCTCATAAGTGGCAATACTCTCCCAACCATAGCCCTTGACCTTACTCTGTATTTCTTCTGCTGCTATTGGCTTTCTCCCTTTTAGCACACAGCACCCCTCATCATTGACAGTATAGGTTTGGTTGAATAGATTCATATCCAACTTACGTTGCTCAACACTCAATTCCTCAGACTTATCGCAACTGCCAAATACAACAGTGCAAGCTACGATGAGTGCTATTAACCAAAACTTCTTATTCATAATAATCCAAATTTAAAGATTTTACATATAGACAGATTATGGATTTTCAGTGTTTCAAATTCTGCTGTTCAAGATAACTGAGTGCAAAAATACAAAAGTATCAACGTAATAGTGCTTTTTTTATTTTTTATAACACTCAAAACATACTTTTGTAATCGGTAACTTTGAATCGTCAAAAATCGGATCGAGTGATACGACAGTCATGCAGTGCATACACTTCCCTCTTCCCTCTTCATTCTTCTCTCTTCACTCTTCCCTCTTCATCCTTCATTCTTCATTCTTCATTCTTCATTCTTCACTTTATAAAATATTATTACCATTTCCTGTCATTTCCTTTCGTCGCATCTGGGCAGAAATGCGCCATGTTTTTTCGGATAATTACAAGACCGAAGAATATCAAAAACACAAGGCCGATGCGGTTACAGCCTTGTGGCACCGCGATTTGAGCTTATCGATTGCGCGACCGAACCTTTGTCGCATCGTGATTAGAGTTTAATCGCAGTGGCGTTTGATATCTAATCGTAGACAACAAAAAACGTATAGTAAAATCATGTTTGTTAAAACCCTGAACGTCAACCCACTACGAATTATCTCAAATTTCTCGAATTTCAAACCGAAGGATTCTTATTTTTAAATACGCGAAATATAGAGAGATGATTGTAAGAAAAAATATCAGTATTTGTTGTCTCAGGATTCATCCAGGACATCTGTTGATGAGAACAAAACTGCATGGATGAACAATGATCCATTTTAATTGATGCAATAGGACAGAGGAGGTGACCTCGTCAGGAATAATCTTGCTTCTCGTGTTAAATAAGGATTATCACTCCAAATGTCGGATGAATCTTTTTAAATCCCGTAATGTCTTATTACATTTAGTTCCTCTAAATGCGCCATCAGCTAACAAGTGGCTTGTGTATAAATGGAAAAGAGGACTTCATAGTCGAAATCCTCTTTTTTAGTACTCTGTGATCCGCATGGGGGCGAAAGTGATCCGTTTGGGGTCGCGATTTGCATGGAGTTAAGCCTTATATGCCACCACCAAAAACGCTACAACAAGTTCGTTTTCAGTGATATACGAAACTTTTATAAAAAGTATGGTCAATTTGTGAAATATCAAGTGGTAACACATTGGTAACACAAACGCATCGTTGGTAACACATTTTTGCCCCGTAGCGCTATTTAGCTTTATAGCACATGAAGAAGAAATCTGCCGTTAATTAAATCAAAGATCATTGTAGGAGAATAGTCTGGATGAAGATCTTTTGAAAGAGACTCAATCGGCACAACTAAAATCCTCTAAATAACAATACAAAGATAACTAATATCCATGAAAGTTCCAAATTTCATTTTAGTTTCTTTAACAGACAACTATCGAGTATTCCCAACACCTCTTATAAGATATTGTACACAATATTTTATGAAACTCACATCTCTATTTTGTGGCGAATAGTTTTTCCATAACTTGCAAAAAGTTACCGACTAAAGAATGTTAATATGAGACTTTGTCTTTGGAGGCATCCTCTTGAAGCATAGACGCTATGATGTCTTTGGGATAATAGCATGGAACATCAGCCTTGGTTTTTGTTTTGAGGAACAATATCGGGTGTACTTTTTGCCCCTTCTTGACGAATGGTAAGCGGCTGGCACGGCTTGTTAATTGCTCATATATGCTCTGTGCCTCGTCGCGTTCTCGCCATTTACATTCTGCCACGAGGATGTGCTTCTTGTCGAGCGATTCAGCTACAAGGTCGAGCTCTATCTGTTCGTAATCATTGCTGCCATCTTCGGTCCGATATGCGCCATTCTCGTGTGGATTACCCCCATCTCTGGCCTCACACCCGAGGGCCACAAGCTATTGGCCATCATGACGCTGGTGGCACTGTGGTGGATTACCGAGCCGGTACCCATCCCTGTGACTTCCCTTATAGGCCCCACCCTCTGCGTGGTGTTCGATGTGGTGAAGATGAAAGAGGCCTTCGCCGCCTTTGCCAACCCAATGATCTTCCTCTTTATGGGAGGCTTCATGATAGCCAAGGCCATGATGGTGAACGGCGTGGACAAGCGTATCGCCTATGGCATCATGTCGATGAAATGGGTGGGCGACAACCCGCGGCGCATCTTTCTGGCCATCGGACTGGCGTGCATGCTCTGCTCGGGCTGGATCAGCAACACGGCAACAGCTGCCATGATGTTCCCCATTGCGCTGGGACTGCTCGAGGCTATCCGCGAAATGATGGCCGCACGAGGCAAGATTATCAATCTCAGCTCGTACAAATACGCCACAGGGCTCATGCTCATGACGGCCTATGCCTGCTCCATTGGTGGCGTGCTCACGCCAATTGGAACGCCGCCGAACATCATCATGCTGGGATTTCTCAACGAGATGTGCGACCTGCATGTATCGTTCTTCCAGTGGATGGTATGGGGATTCGTGGCCATGGTGGCCTATTTTGCGATTGCCTACATCGTGCTTTCCCGCATGTTCCCAAGTGACGTGAAGCACATCGCGGGTGCCACCGAGTTCATCAACGGCAAGGTAAAGGCACTGGGAAAATGGACCCGTGCGCAGAAGAACACGATGATTGCCTTCGGCGTGGCCGTCATTCTCTGGATAACGCCAGGCGTGCTGAGCATCGTTCTCGGCACCCAGAGTGACGTGCTGAACAGATACAACAGGCTCTTCCCAGAGGCCATTGCGGCAATGGTGGGTGCGCTGCTGCTGTTCTTCCTGCCCGTGGACCTGAAGAAGAACAAGATGACGCTCGACTGGAAGGATGCTGTGGCGGGCGTGGAATGGGGCACATTGCTGCTCTTCGGTGGCGGACTGGCCATGGGAGGCATGATGTATTCAACCGGACTGTCGAGCTGGATTGGCGACCAGATTATCGCCATGATGGGTGGCAAGCCGTCTGAACTGCTGTTCGTGGCCGTATTCTGCGTGATGTCACTGCTTCTGTCAGAGCTAACCTCGCACACCGCCGCGACCAACATGATTGGCCCGCTTGCCATCGGAACAGCCCTCTCGGCAGGGTTCAGCCCAGTGCCGGTGGCAGTAGGTGTGGCCCTCTCTGCCTCGTTGGGCTTCATGCTCCCCGTCTCTACGCCACCCAACGCCATCGTTTATGCCAGCGGCTACATCCCCATCACAAAGATGATAAAGTCGGGTGTGTATATCGACTTCATCGGCATCGCCATCGTCACCATCCCCGTCGCGCTGTACTTAGTGAGTATGGTTGTGGGATAAGTGGGCTATAGCCACCGAAAAAAAGACCGTATTCTGGCATGTGACAGGGATACGGTCTTTTTGTGTATGACGGGCATGTCATACATCTGTGGTGAAAGTCCACTCGGGGCGTAGTTGCCAACGAACCCGATAGCGACTTGCAAGTTTCAAGGGGCAACCCTTGGGAGAGAAGAAGCAATAGCGAACTTGTGGCCTAACGAACAGAAACCTAATACTAAGTCGTATCAAGCGGACAAGCTGGCCAAAGGCAGTGACATTCCTAAAGGCAACCGTAACCTTGATGCGAAAATTAGGCAGGTAAACGATGAAAGATGTATGTCTTATATCCATAAGCAGTATTAGGTGTACTCTTCAAAGTTTTGTTCCATTTTTCTATTTTGAAGGTACAAGACTGTGCTAACTTTTCGCATTCAAGTAAAAAAATTATCTAAAAACTTGTGTATTCATAAAAATCAATTAAATTTGCAAAGCTTTAATAATTGTTGCTACCTATAACACGAAGAGGTGGCAGCTGAGAAACACAGAAAGAAGCGTGAACACCATGAGTTCTCGATAGTTAACTTGATAACCTTAAAATTTAGATAATATGAATAACAAGCAGGAAAGCGAAATGACTTTCGTTGAAAAGTTACAAAACGCGCCGAATCAAATCAAACAGATTATCTGTACCCGTCAATTTTGGGTGGAATTAGTCATTATGACGGTGGGAATGTTTGTGGCAGCCATGGGTGTGTACTTTTTCTTGATACCCAGTAAACTCATTATAGGTTCTATTACTGGCTTGTCCTTGGTGCTCGCTAAATTGCTGCCTTTTGTGTCTGTGGGAACGATGATATTTGTTATCAATGCAATATTGCTTGTCCTCTCGTTCTTGCTCATCGGCAATGAGTTTGGTGCCAAGACCGTCTATACAGCGTTGATATTGGGACCGATGATAGATTTCCTCGCTTCTATCGTTCCTATGCACGAATCACTCTTCACCACTTACGTTGCTGGACAAGCCATTGCGAATCCTTGGTTTGACCTTCTCTGCTTCGTTCTCATCCTGAGTGCTTCACAAAGTATCTTGTTCAGTATCAATGCTTCTACAGGTGGGTTGGATATTCTTGCGAAGATTTTCAATAAGTATCTCCATGTTAAGCTTGGTACTGCCGTAATGTTAGCAGGTGGTGCAATCTGTTGTACTGCTTTTGCAATTAATCCTGTTAGTTTAGTGATTATTGGTTTGATTGGAACATGGCTCAATGGTTTGATACTTAATCATTTTATGTCGGATATCAATTCTAAGACTCGTGTGTATATCATCTCCAAAGATTACCAGAAGATTCTGGATTTTGTTGTTCATACCATTCGTCGTGGTGTGACCATACATGAGGTGATAGGTGGCTATTCTAATGAGAAACAGATACAGTTGGAAATCGTTTTGACAAAAGAAGAATTCTCTACTTTGATTGATTTCATGAGTAAGGAAAGACTCAAAACATTTATTACCTCTGATACCGTGAGTGAAGTATATGGTCTTTGGAATAAGAAAGGACTGCTACGTACGGGAAATTATTGATACTGTCATGCCTTTTCAGAAACGGAGCACGATGGTTGCACTGTAAACATGAAGTCTAATTTGTACTTACTATGAAATTAAAGATATATCTGCTTTTGCTGACATTCTATGGCATGGGGCTCTATGCACAAGAGTCCCAGCCTGTAAATCTGTCTGTTGAAGCACGAGCAGACTACCAACGTGAATCGATTGACGGTGTGAAAGTCAATGATAAAACAGGCTTTAAGGGGAACATTTTCAACCTTATTATCAATGGAAATATCTCACCGAAGTTTTCTTTTAAGTATCGACAACGCCTGAATGGCATTAACAAAGATTATACATTCTTTGACGCTACCGACTGGCTCTTCCTTACTTATCACGCTAACCAAAATTGGACACTCTCTGGTGGTAAGTGGGCTGTGCTATGTGGACCGTGGGAGTTCGACCCTGCTCCTATTGATTGTTTTCAACTCTTTGAATTCTGTTACAACTTTCCATGCTACGAGTGGGGACTGTGGTTGGGCTATCAAACCACGAATAAAAAAGACCAATTCTTCTTGCAAATGGTGGAAAGCCCGTTCCGGAAAGTATATAAGCGAAATAGTGGCATATCTTCAGAGATGTATGCCTACAACCTGATATGGTATGGAAGCCATGGTATCTTGCACACCGATTGGTCTGTCAACTTGATGGAGTATGTGCCAGGAAAATTTATTAACTACCTTTCTTTTGGTAATCGTTTCGATGTGGCTGACAATCTGCAAATAGGAGTGGATTACATGAACCGTGCCACCAAGGGGCAGACGTTCCTTTTCAAGGATTGCTCCATGACCGCTCGTGTCGATTACCAGCCTACACCACAGGTTAACCTCTGGGCTAAGGCAAGTTATGACGTGAATCATGCAGGCGTAGACACTAATCCCGAGGCATCAACTCCCTTGACAGAACCCAATCAAAAGACAGTCGAGCAATCCAAACCTCGCGCAGATCTGGTGTTATATGAAGGAACCGAAATCACACGTGTAGGTGCAGGATTGGAGTACTATCCACTAAAAAATAAGAATGTGCGTCTACATGCCAACTATAGTTACTGCTTTGGTAAGAATACCAATCCTGCTGGTTACCTCCAAGACAAACATTCCATTCTTGACCTTGGTATTACTTGGCGAGTGAATGTGATTAAGTAACTGTAAATCTTTCACAAGAGAAATAAGGAAAATAGCTCTTTATATGTTAAAATCTTGGCATTTTAGAAGAAAAAGTTTAATTTTGCAAACAGGATGTATGAGATAAATCGAAAAACTGTAAATATGCAGTTTGCAGATAGGATAACTGTTTCTCAACTCATTTTGTTCAAAAATAATCAGATCAATGCTAAAGAGATGTTTTCGTCATAAAGGTAAATCCTTATTCATAATAATATGTGCAGGTTTCATGTTTTCATCCACTTCCATGGAAATGCGTGCAGCCTGTCAAATTTGGCCATTCTCCAAAAAGAAGAAAAAAACAGAGAAGCCCATCTCTGCCTACAAGCGTCTCACGGGACGTGACTCGGTAGAGATGCACGGTGTGTTCAATGTTATCAAGAAAGGGGATACGATTTATTACGAAATTCCTACCAAATTGATGGGTCGTGAGTTCCTTGTAGTGAACCGTTTGCAAAGAGTTCCATCCGAACTCAACGAGTCGGGTGTGAACAAGGGTATCAATTATGAAAATCAGACGGTGCGTTTTGAATGGGACAAACGACAGAAAAAGCTCATTGTTCGGCAACAACGCATCACGCCCGAAGTGCCTTCATCTGCGGCAATGGCTGGTTCGGTGAAGGATAATTACATCGATCCCATACTTGCTAACTTGAAGATAGAAGGCATGGCGAGCGACTCTTCTACCGTAATAGTGAAGGTCAATGACCTGTACAACGGCAAGGAGAATTTCCTAAATGATGTGTTCAACAACATTAACTTAGGCACAAGTCCTATTGCAAACTTGTCGCGAATTATTGATATCAAGGCGTTTAAGAACAATGTCACAGCCACTTCTGAGCTAACAACGACCGTTCATGAGGGGAATAGCAAGGTAAACGTGACGGTAGTGGTGAGTTCCTCGCTCTCTCTCTTGCCAAAATATCCTATGCAAGGTCGCGAGGAGGATGCCCGTGTGGGATATTTCACCTCCTCAAACATCCAATACAACGACTATCAAAACAAGGTAGAACCCAAAAACTATATCACTCGTTGGCGTCTCGTTCCATCGGATACTGCCGCCTATCTGCGTGGCGAATTGGTAGAACCAGTTCAACCTATCGTGTTTTATATCGATCAAGCCGTCCCCAAACATTTGCGTCCATATATTAAAAAAGGTATGACAGATTGGAATAAGGCATTTGAGCGGGCTGGTTTTAAGAATGCCATTCAGGTATTCGATTATACCGATAGTTTGGCGCAAGTGGGTGATGACATGGGCTACTCGGTGTTGACTTATGCCGCATCTACCAAAGCCAATGCCATGGGTCCATCGGTCATTGACCCTCGTACAGGCGAGATATTGGAAGCAGATATCGTTTGGTGGCATAACGTACAATCACTCATCAGTGAGTGGATCAAGGTACAAACGGGGGCACAGAACCCCCAAGCGCGCCGTATGCAATTGCCCGAAGAGTTGATAGGCGATGCCGTACGCTTCGTAGCCTGTCATGAAGTGGGGCATTCTTTGGGTTTACGACACAACATGATAGCCTCGAATGCCTATCCCACCGATTCGCTTCGGTCTGTAAGTTTCACTCAGCGAATGGGAGGCACCTCATCGTCAATTATGGATTATGCGCGTTTCAATTATGTTGCCCAACCGGGTGACGGGGTGAAAGTGATGTCGCCCAACATCGGACCTTACGACCTCATGGCAATAGAGTGGGGCTATCGCTGGTATCCACAAGGCACAGACGAACAGCAGAAGTTGAACGATTTTTTAGGAAAACATCGTGGACGTTTGTATAAATATAGTGAGGCGCAGCCGCAGCGTACTGCCATTGACCCACGTGCTTTGAGCGAAGATTTGGGCGACGATGCTGTAAAGTCGGCACGATATGGCATTGCCAACCTCAAGCGAATTGTGCCTAATATCATCAACTGGACCACTACAGGCAAGCCAGGACAAGACTACGATGAGGCTTCCAACCTTTATTCGGCGGTGATCTATCAGTGGAGTTTGTACCTATATCATGTCATGGCAAATGTGGGAGGCATGTACTTGGAGAACCTTACCGTTGGCGACGGACAGACATCGTTCCACTTTGTAGAGAAAAGCAAGCAGCGCCAGGCGTTGCAATTCTTGTTGGATGAGGTGTTGAGTGAACCAAAATGGCTGTTCGACACACCGCTCTCGAAGTTGACTTACTTACAACGTAAGACTCCGTTGGGTGTAGAGGAGCAGCAACCTTTCTATATGTTGAAGAACCAGCAGAATTACATTTTGTGGGATTTGCTCAATAACGACCGCTTGATGCGAATGTATGAAAACGAATATGAGAATGGTAAAAAGGCGTTCACACCTGTAGAATTTATGGATATGTTGCATCGACATATCTTTAAGACAACCTTGGCAGCAAAGTCGCCCAATCTCTTGGAGCGCAATTTGCAAAAGAGTTTTATCGATGCTCTCATTACTGCAGCAGCCGAAGGAGAGGGTGTGAAAATTAATAAGAAGTTATACGAAAACAGTTTTCTTGACCAATCCGACAAGCGATTGGGCTGTCAGGAAGAAACTTATTTAAGCAGTAAGTCAAGAAACATACAAATGACGAATACGCAGGTAACACGTAACAGCGATGCATTGAGTTTGAAACGAGGCGAGATGATTCGTGTCATGAAACTATTGAAGAGCAGGTTACACCGTTCAGACACTACTACTCGTCTTCATTATGAGGACGTGATATTACGAATACAAACAGCTTTGGGATTAACGAAATAAGAAGAATAACAATGAAAAAGAAAACGATATACATGCTCATCGCCTTGTTGGCATGTGTCTTGCAGACGCAGGCACAGGAGCGAGTGATTACTGGTGTGGTGCTTGATGGCGACCTCAAGGACGAACCACTCATCGGTGCAACGGTGGGAAAGGGCGTAGGTAAGGTGTCAACGGGTACGGTAACCGACTACGAAGGAAAGTTCAAACTGTCTGTTGGAAAGGATACAAAAACCATATCCGTTAGCTATGTGGGTTATACTACGCAAACTATTAGTCTGAAGCCAGGCGTTAATCATTACAAAATCTTGCTGATGCCCGATGCACATTCTATCAATGAAGTAGTTGTTACTGGTTACCAGCGCATAGATAGACGCAAGCTGACAGCCTCAGTAACGACGGTCGATATTTCCGATAAGGCAGTGGGAGCGGTGAAGAACATTGACCAAGCCTTGGCAGGACAGATAGCCGGACTGTCTACCGTAAGCAGTTCGGGTGCTCCAGGCGCACCAGTGAAGATACGTATTCGTGGTACCGCGTCTATCAATGGTACGCAGGAACCACTGTGGGTATTGGATGGTATTCCTTTGGAGGGTACGGATATTCCGTCTATGGAGAACCTCAACGACATCGATGACATGTATCAAACGTCCATTGCAGGCATCAATCCCTCAGACATTGAGAACATCACGGTGCTGAAAGATGCTGCCGCCACAGCCATTTATGGTGCTCGTGCTGCCAATGGAGTGATAGTCATCACCACCAAGAAAGGCAAGGAAGGCAGACCAGTTATTAACTTTTCTGCAAAATACACTTATAGTCCGAAGTTGAATATCGACCGTCTGAACCTGTTGAATGCTGACGAAAAGGTGGATTTAGAGTTAGGCTTGTTAGCTTCAGACTACACCTATCGTGAACATAAAGGTGAGGTGGCGAACATTCTGAAAACACTCAACGAGACTGAGGTATATAAAAGAGAAGGCAGGAATGCGCTTTCAGCATTGGCACAAACGCAGATCAATGCACTTCGCAACATCCATACCGATTGGAATGACATCCTTTTCCGTCATGCCATGAACCAAGAATACAATGCAAGTATTGCAGGTGGGAGCAACCGTTCGGGCTATTATACATCGGTGGGTTATTACGATGAACAGGGCAATGTTAAAGGTGTTGACAACAAACGCTTTAACATGACATTGAAAGCCGATTACCGCATCAACAAAATGTTAAAGTTGGGTGCGTCTGTTTACGCCAACCAACGGAAGCAAAACAGCTATCTCACCGACACCAATGGATTTACTAACCCAGTGTATTACTCACGTTTGGCAAACCCATACTTCCTGCCTTTTGTCGAAGGTAAGTATCATTACGATGTCAATGTGCAGGGAAAAGAAGACTCATCGCTCGACTTCAACATCTTTGAAGAGCGAGAAAACACTTCGCACAAGCGTACCGACCGATCGCTCATGGCTATCTTTGACGGTGAATTGCAATTCACACCCGACTTGAAACTCACCTCACAA
Organism: Hoylesella timonensis 4401737 = DSM 22865 = JCM 15640; assembly: GCF_000455445.1. GTDB lineage: Bacteria > Bacteroidota > Bacteroidia > Bacteroidales > Bacteroidaceae > Prevotella > Prevotella timonensis. The sequence goes on from NZ_HG417091.1 coordinate 155,293, forward strand.
TTTGGCTTGCAGTATGACAACTACTCATTGGAGAAGTACGCTGGCGAGAACAGTTTTGCGATGAGAAAGGAACACTTCAATGCTACTTATGCTTATAAAGACGGCAAACGCTCGTATCTTCCAGAAGGAGGAATGCACAAAACTACCTCCTATAATAGTTTGCAGTGGACATGGAAGGCTCTTTTAGAGTATGCACACCGCTTTAATAGGGTTCACGATGTTGAGCTTTTGGCTGGTACAGAGGTGCGCCACATCAACTCTTCTTCTGTTTATTCAGCAGCATACGGTTACGATGCCCGTACGCTTACCACGCATCCTGTGATATTTCCAAATGAGACAACAGCAGAGAGTCGTCCGCTACATCGTGAGAATCAAGCCGAGAATGCCTATGTGTCGTGGTTCGCAACTGGTTCGTACACGCTGTTCTATCGTTACACTTTGGGAGGCAGTGTGCGCTTCGATGGCTCCGATGTGTTCGGTGTTGCCAAGAAATATCGTTATCTTCCGTTATATTCAGTGAGTGGCTTGTGGCGTGTACACCAAGAGCGTTTCGCCAAAACGGCTAAATGGCTTAGCAACTTGTCGTTGCGTGCATCTTACGGAATCCAAGGAAACATCGACAAAAATACTTCGCCTTATCTCATTGGCTTTTATGACAAAACGTCGATATTGCCTGGCAAGGGTGAACAAATGATAAAGGCAGAGACAGCTCCCAATCCTGATTTGCGTTGGGAAAAGACGAAAAACGTGAACTTTGGAGTAGACCTTGGTTTGTGGAACAATGCCATAACGCTGTCGGCAGATTATTATTATCGCCGCAGTAGTGACCTCATCGGGATGCGTATGTTGCCACAAGAAACAGGCTTCTCGGCTACTACTATCAACTGGGCGAGCATGGAGAATAGCGGATGGGAGATAGCCTTGGGGTCAAGAAACGTTTACACCAAGAATTTCAAGTGGACCACCAACCTGAACTTAGGCTTCAACACTAATAAGATTTTGAACGAGAGCGTGGCAGAAAACTCTACCTATCCCAGTCGTGAAGGCTATCCTGTGGGTGCCTTGTTTGCCTACAAGACAGCGGGTTTAGATAAGGATGGATATCCCTTGTTTGTCAACAAAGAGGGTAATAAGGTGACCGCTGCCGAACTGTTGAAACTGAATAATGCTGGCGCCAGCACGCTTTCGGCGTCAGAGCAGCGAGCATTATACACCTATATGGGTACTACCGACCCTAAAGTGTCTGGTGGTTTTATCAATCATTTTGAGTATAAAGATTGGCAATTGGGCATTAACTTCATTTTTAACTTGGGCATGAAGGTGCGTGTACAACCCTCTTATAACCCCACAACGTACGACAGAGGGCTAAATGTCAATCGTGACATCCTGCAACGTTGGACGCCAAACAACAACCAAACAACTTTTCCCAAGTTGATGACGAAAGATGTGCGAGTGCCCGAGCATATTCAATATTCTGAATACAATACCTACAGTATGCTCGATACTTGGGTGAAAGACCGCAGTTATATGCGTCTGCAAAGCCTTCGTTTGGGCTATAAATTGCCCTCGAAATGGCTCAACAAGGTGGGCGTTACCAATGCGTCGCTGTCTTTAGAAGGGCGCAACCTCTTTGTCGTTGCTACCGACTACACCAACTATCTTGACCCCGAGACCATGGGAAACCCATTTGCCCAGCCTATGGCAAAAAGCGTTATCTTTGGTTTGAATATGAATTTTTAAGTTGAAAAGAAGATGAGAAAACTACATACATTCACGTTGTGTTTGGCTTTGTTGGCAGTGCTGACAGGCTGTGACAACTTTCTTGACATTGCACCCACGGGTAAAGTAATTGCCAAGACAGGTGAGGAATATCGACAGATGCTTACCTATGAGTATTCCACATTTCCCGAAGATCGTGGCTTTGCCTCCCTTCGAAGTGATGAGCTGACGATGTCTCCCACCGCTACATCGCCCGAAGATTACAGTTCGTATTTTGATATATGGCGGTGGAATGATGCCGCTCCTTCCACTTCTACAGCTACTCCTAACTGGCGTCGCTATTGGCATGTCATTTATATCGCTAATTATATCATTGAAAACCAAGGTCAGATAACGAACGCAAGCAAGAAAGAAATAGAACAGTTAGTGGGCGAATGCTATATGCTCCGTGCCTATTGTCATTTCTTGTTGGCTAACCTGTTCGCCCAACCCTATACCAAGGTAAATCCTGAGACAACGCGAGGAGTGCCGTTGCAGTTGCAGGCAGATGTAAAAACCATTCCACATTGTAGCAGTCTGAAAGCTGTTTATGAGCAGGTACTAAGCGATATTGACGAGGCAGCCAAGCACCTCAACGTGGAGAAATGGGACGAAGGTCAGACCTACCGCTTCAATGTTATCTCGGCACAAGCACTCAAGGCGCGTGTTTGTCTGTACAAAGGCGACTGGCAAGGAGCGTTAAAGGCGGCTCAAGAGGTGCTGGCAAAGCATGGCGAGTTGGAAGATCTCAATGCTTCGGGCGGCGTGTTGCCCAACCACTACAAGTCGGTTGAATCGATTGTAGCGCTTGAGCAGGTGATGACCAATAACTATAAACAGGTAGGAAGACCGTCAGAAAGTGTCATTGGTATTTATAAAAAGGGCGACCAGCGTAAGTTACGGTATATGGAACGCAAAGGTTCGCAAACTTACCTACTGCTCAAAGGGGGTAGTAATGAGTATCGTTGCTCCTTCCGATCGGCAGAGGCATACCTCATTGCAGCAGAAGCTACCGCTCAAATGGGACAGCTTTCCGAGGCTCGCCAGTATCTTTCTGCACTGATGGAAAAGCGGTACAAACCCGCTGTTTGCGCCAAGTATGTGGACGATCTGAATGCCATGAATCAGCAGCAACTTCTTACTGAAGTCTATGACGAACGTTTTAGGGAACTTGCTTTTGAGGGATTTCGTTGGGACGACCTGCGTAGAACCACCCAACCCATGCTGACCAAGACCTACAAGGACGAGACTTTCCAGTTGAAGGAGCATGATGCACGTTACACCCTTCGTTTCCCTGCCGATGCAGTGGCAGCCAATCCAGAATTAGAGGTGTGGCCTGTAAAATAGGCACCGCACACATTTCAATAAATTATGAACACTTTAATATTTAAGCGTATGAAAAAGTTTTTACTCATGTTTGTTGCTGTTGTAGCAAGTCTCACAGCACAAGCCCAGTTGTCTAATACGACCGCTACGTGGTCGAAGTCGATTACTCCTGTCACCGATGCTACCAAGCTCTCTGGCATTCACACCGTTGTTGCAGCCGACGGGAGCGTGTTTGTCACTGGTACTTATAACCAAGACGTTACTTTTGGGGCTTCCTCATTAGACCCTGATGGCCTGACACCTGCTTATTTGGCAAAATATGATGCTAACGGCAATGAGAAGTGGGCTGTCGGACTGGTAGGTAATTCGCTCATTACCGACATTGCTACTGATGCTGACGGCAATGTTTACCTTCTGGGAACTTTGGCAGAAGACGTTACGTTTGAGTCGGTTGATGGCAATTCACAGAGCGTTCAAGGCATGAAGGTTGATGGTGCGTTGACACCCACTCGCCGTGCTGCCTTTATAGCCAAATACGACAAGGACGGAAACCTCAAGGTGGTACGTACCATTGAGGCGGCTACCAACTATAGCATTGTCTCTCCAGACACCTATTTCGATAACCTTGCCCAGGTACAACCTACCGCTTTGGCTGTATCCAATGGTAAGGTGTATGTGGGTTTGCGTCATGATGGAGATGTGATAATAGACAACGTGGCATGGAAAGGTCGTTACAATTTTGCTTTTGGCTTTATGCATGTGGACAACCATAGTGTAGGCATCATGTCGTTGAAAGCTGAAGACTTGATGAGTGCAACATCGATTGCCGACTTTGGGGCAAAAGAAGTGTTGACCAATGACGGAACTTATAATGCCACGGATGTGAGTCTCACGGCTGCCAATGGAACCGTATATGCAGCCTTCGTGGGGTATGGCAAGTTGGCACTCAACACGGCAAATGAAAGCAAGGATTTTACAACTGAGATAGCAGAGGGTACCATGCCTCGTGTTTATGTATTGGCGTCTATCAGCGAAAGCAACGTTGTGACAAAAGCATTCACGACGAAAGCCGATAACGAGGGTGATAACTATCGAATCGGACGCATGGCGTTGGAGGGCGACAAGTTGTTTGTCAGTGGCGTTTCTGCTGGAAGCAATCCTTTCAACAATGACCTACCAGCCGTTGGAGCGCGCACTTTGTTCGTTGCCTCTCTTCATCCTGCCGACTTTAGTGTCAATTGGGTGACAGCCGATGCTTATGACGAAGGTGATGTAAACCATTATGCACAAGGCATTTTTGATATGCTTGTTAACAATGGAGAAGTATTGTTGGCAGGGTATGCAGAAAAGACTGATAAGCATTCTTTGACGGCTCAACTCAACTATTGGTTCAAGGCAGATGGCACATTGAAACCTGCTGCCGCAGATTCTATTGTTGCTATGGCTGTAAATAACAATGTTGTTTCTGTTGTTACCAAAGCAGAAAAGCAAACAACGGTTACTGCTTACAATAAGAAGGATGTTACTGGCGTTCAGTCAATAGTTGCAAATTCTTCTGAGTCTACATATGTCTACAATCTTCGTGGCCAATATGTGGGAAGAACATGCCAAGGCTTACCAGCTGGTGTCTACATCGTGAAAACAGGTAAGCAGGTTCAAAAGGTGGTTGTGAAGTGATAGTACTTTCATAGAATACTCCTTCAGCGGTTGGTGTACAGCTCGTTTTGATGTACACTGATTGCATGAGGCAGTAATGGAAAACAGGCTATTTTGTGCTGTAAAACAGATTGTTTTGGTGCACAAAATAGCCTGTTTTGTTTTGGTAGCTACCATGGATAGAACGATGAACTCAAATCGGTCATTAGAAAAAGATTTTTGTCATTTTCTAATGACCGCCTTTAGAAGAGGGGAAAAGAAAAACTAAGAGTACAAAAGACATTTAAGTTATTGTAAATCAAAGTTTTTATTAAATTTATTAAACGAAGAGAGGGGACTTTCGTAAATTAGTCTATGTACCGTATCCAACGATTGGCATTTTCAAGTCCCCATTGAACATGCCATTTACGTCCATTAGTTTTATCGATTAGAATGAATTGAAAGATATTACTTGTCGGATACAACTCAAAACTGCCAGAACCATAACCCGTTCCCCATGATAAATCTACATTGTTAATTACGGAAGAGCCTTCGTTCTTCTCATCCAAAGACCATTGCACTTGCTTTATCTTTCCTGTTTTCGTGTCTAACTCCAAAAAGTTGAAATTGTTTTCTGTTTTATAGAGTTTGAATCTCCCTTTTAGGGAAGAATCTATTTCTATTTGCTCTAACAACATATTGTTTATGGTTAGCAACGTATCAATCTTTGAAAGCAAAGCGTATATATTCTTGCCTTGGCTGCTTGATGTACTTTCTTGTTTTTTACCTACTGTCTGTGCCATTCCCAAAAAAGGAATCAATAGTTGTATTTACAACCGATTATTACTCAATATTTTATAGATAATAAGTCAGAAATATGGTTGTTATTTTTAATTGCACATTCTAAAAGGTGAAGATTTAACGCTTTTATTGATTATTAACTCAAAAAGGACATCAACTTGGGTCGTTTCTTCTCTTTTCCTTGCTATTCGTTTCCGATATTCCACTTTTGTTTTGGTCTATCTCATATGTACTGCAAAGGTATTGATTTTTGTTTGATATTGCTCCTTGCTTGCTCCTTGTCGTAGATTAATTTTCACACAGGAATTTTTGTTCTCTTTCTATAGGGGCTTGAAACAATCCATTTATTGGAAACAATTAAAGACGGAGCTGGTTTGCCCCAGTGCTTTTTAAGAAACAGGGCAATTATTTTATCTCCACAAAGGCTCTTGTTCCCAATTATGAGGAAAGCCTAATAAACGAGTTCTTACTGATGGGTATTTCGATAAAAGCTGCTTGAAATCTGCAACAAAAGTGTTGCCCATAGAAATGGAGTTAAGCCAATACACCACATAGCAGAGTTGCGGATAAAGTGTTTGTTCACGGAACGAGAAATCCGTAATCCATGTGTTTGGCATACGCATAGGCATCATTGGCTTGACAGGAAAGACCCGATTTGACAGTCTTGAATGATGGGCGCAGCAATTACGAAGTACGGGTCTGGGTACGGATTAAAAGGCTAAGTGATTATTTTCAGTCATTTAGCCTTTTTAATTATCTAATTTTTCCCCACATTTTCCCCACAGCTGTCTATTTATATACAGGGCAACCGCATCAAAATAACGTTAGCTTAGGAAACAAACGTAGTTTTCAACCTCCTCCTCTCCCTTATTGTCCATTTTCCTAAAAAAACCATTGGTCCAAATCGAAACTACTACCCCATAAAAATTGATTTTTTGCCCCATATAATTCAAATTTCCCTTGCGGGTAATATTTTTTAAGAAACATGATTTTTGACAACAGGCTATTATTCAGACAAATACAAAATTATGCATTTTTAAGGGGGGATATTGTAAATTGTTGAAACTTCTCATCCTTGTATCCACCCCACTTATCCCTATTAATACAAAATCGACAAGTATTGATTATCAGGTTATTGACATTTTGATGCGGTTGCCCTGATTTATATATTTTAGAAACATATTTTTCCGTAAAGTTATGTACCTTTGTCGGCAAATAAAGATATTCTCGTCAAACAAATATAAATAATATAAACATGGAAAAAAACAGAAAAAAACAAATCGTAGTTTTGAGTATAGCTTTAGTTTGCATTTTCATCTTGGTATTTTCATTGTTCCATAAATCAGCGACAAAAGATAGCGCAAATCCTCCTTTAACAAATGTTTTGACTGATAGCATTTCTCAAATTGTCTCAGCTTGTCCTGGCGAAATTGGTGTGGCGGTTATTGTTAATAACAGAGATACGGTTAAGGTCAATAATAAGAGTGTTTATCCTATGATGAGTGTGTTTAAGGTTCATCAGGCATTAGCTCTTTGTAATGACTTTGACAATAAAGGAATTTCACTTGATACCTTAGTAAATATAAATAGGGATAAACTTGACCCAAAGACTTGGAGTCCTATGCTGAAAGATTATTCAGGGCCAGTCATATCATTGACAGTGAGAGATTTGCTGCGTTATACTCTTACTCAGAGTGACAACAATGCAAGCAACCTTATGTTTAAGGATATGGTTAATGTCGCTCAAACAGATAGTTTTATAGCCACACTCATTCCTCGTTCAAGTTTTCAGATAGCTTATACGGAAGAGGAAATGTCGGCTGACCATAACAAGGCTTACTCTAACTATACATCTCCTCTTGGTGCTGCAATGTTGATGAATCGTTTGTTTACTGAAGGTCTTATCGATGATGAGAAACAAAGTTTCATTAAGAATACGTTAAAAGAATGCAAAACAGGTGTAGATAGGATAGCAGCTCCACTTCTTGATAAAGAAGGGGTTGTTATAGCGCATAAGACAGGTTCAGGTTATGTTAATGAAAATGGTGTTCTTGCAGCTCACAATGATGTTGCCTATATATGTCTGCCTAATAATATCAGTTATACCTTAGCGGTATTTGTTAAGGATTTCAAGGGAAATGAATCACAAGCGTCACAATATGTTGCGCATATATCAGCTGTAGTATATTCTTTATTAATGCAAACTTCAGTAAAATCTTAAACTGCACTTGCTTTGATAATTAATGATAAACAATCTAAAAGCACTCTAATCGTTATCGGAGTGCTTTTAGATTACTAATCAAATTGCTTCTATTATAATTTGAATCCTCTACTTTTTCTTTCTTCCTGTTGCGGCACTCTTGCTCCATATCTAAGCCTGTGCCATTGCTCCCTGAACCAGTCGGCAATCGGCTTCCTGTTTATTGTCAGGTTCAGCCTGCTTTCATCGTCAGGGTCATTTTCCACCCTTAAAATATCATCCTTTATATCAAAGTTCCGCCTGTGTTGCTCGGAATAGATTTTACCGCTACATTTCAGGGCTTCTTTTTTGACTATAAGACTTTCAGTCATTTCTTTAGAGAATCCCAGCATGGCACAAAACTTTTCCATGCGCAGCATTTCCCTGAACATCGGAAACCACCTGAAAGCCTTGTCTATGATTCTGGCGAGCCGTGACAGTTCTTTTTCTTTCATGTCAAGTTCCTGCCTGTGCATTTCTCTGAGATTGTGGATTTGCGTATCATGCTGTTTCTGCATCTGCTGTACTTGGCTCTGCAATTTTTCAATATTGGTGTTCCGTTTTGAAACCTCGTCTTGCAGTTTTTCGTTGGCACGTTCCAGTTCTTTCAGTTTTCCACTCCCGAAAAGAGAAGCAACTCCACTAGTTATGGCTGTCGCTGCCGTGGTGGCTGTCTTCTTTAACTTGTCAGTGCGTATTTCTGATTTCACCTGTTTCAGTTCCTGCTCGGCAAGATTTATCTGTTCTTCTTTGTGCCGTTTGGCTGCATCCATGCGTTGCAGTTCAGCTTTCTGCTTCTCAATGATAAAGTCGTTCCGTTCCAGATGCTCCTTACCAGTGACAGCCTTTGACTGCCCGCGTTCCATCAGCAGGATGTCGGATGCAAGGGTCTGCATCTGCATCATGTCATCGTCATTGAGCTTTCGGCTCTTTCCTGTTTCGTGGTTCATCCAGTCGAAAACGATATGGGCATGATAGTTCGGCTTGAACCATCTGTCCCCGACTTTGAAGCTTTCCCTGTCTTCCGCTTCCGGCTGACCGTTCAGCCAATGCCCTTCATCCTTGTGCAGGAAGATTTGCAGCGGTGTGATTCCCCAGCGTCTTTGACACTCCTCACCGAATTTACGCACGTCTGCCAGTGTGGTGTCCGACCTGACAAGCAGCACTCCTTCACGTATGGGGGAGCATCCCGCAATCTTGACTATTTTACCGTTCTTGCCTTTGCGTTCACGCTCCTTTTCCTGCATGGCACGTCCGGTCTTTTCCTTTACCATCTGTCTGATATTGTCATAATGCATCCGCAAATCCGGACTGCCGAAGTCGGGATTTATCCACTGCTCATTATCGGTGGAGAGTTCTGGAACCACATAGGTTCTGGACTCTCCGATGTGGCGCATGTATTCGGCAGTCCTCCTGTTGTGAGCCTCACTCGATGCGATATTGCAGGGCTTGATATGTATGCTTGATTTTGTTGCCATAGATACTTGTTTTTTGGGTTTGTACTTTATTGTTTGCTTTTCCGCTGTCCGTAAACGCATGGGGTTCTTAGGGGTGCAACCCATAAGCGGAGATTGCAAAGAGAGGGTCACTCTTTGCTCTGGGTTCTCAGGGGAGAAACGCCCTGAGTGGGTCATTAGGGTAAAACCCTAATCCCCTCGGGAGAGCCCACAACTACGTAAGCGGAGCGTGTAGTTATAGTGGGCTATATCAATGGCAAGCCATTGTCTGCAAACTCCAGCCTACGGCTTCCGCTCTCCTCCGTCAGGGAGGTTTTTCATCATCGTTGCCGATTGGAGATGCACCGACCAGCACAAGGTCTAAATCGTCTATCAGTTTTTGCAGGACGGGATTCTTCTCTATCATCCGCTGGAGGATTCTCTCAGCCTCGACCAAGTGGTTGGCTGTACTCATCACCTTGCCCTCCCGTATCTGAAAGATAATCCAATCGGCTATGTCGATATGGGCTTCTTTTTGTTTCGGGGTGGCATTCCTTTCGATGATGTCCGAAACCACCACCTTACAAAAGTACATGCTCTCGGCTCGCTGTTTCCACTCGGCATAAGCATCGGCATCGGGAAAGAGAAGCACGGTTCGCCCTGACAGTACACGGAGTTTCTCTTCTCTCATCTGACTCTTACCACCCGTAGCCAGCCATACATAATCGGGGAAGATAGCAGAACCGATAACGGCACTCTTCTCGGATTCCACCAAGACCACCACCTTGTCGGGATGCGTTTTCAACAAGTGTTCCCCGAAAAGGCATTGGGATAGTTGCCAATCCTCTGCCAACACACGCTGCTTTTTCAATATGCTGTGTATCCAGTTCACTGCCGATGTCTGTCCTCCCTTGATACGGTGTCCGTCTTCGGGATTGTACTGCATCACCTTTCCCGTGCGTACCTTGCCCGTCCTGTCTATCTGCCAAAAGATAACAGAGCCGTCACGGGTAGCCCCCAAACGGTATTCCTCCAACAACCGCTTCAACACCTCTTTCGCCTTGTCGCCATAGTAGGAAGTAAGGAGTGTGAAGAGGAAACGGAAGAAATTGCTACGCTCGCTTTGCGACTTCTCCACATAGTGAGGGGGAATATAGCCGATGGCTGTCGGCTTACTTTGCTGCTTCACTTTCTTCTGCTCTGCTCTTTGCCTGTCAAAAGAGAAATCATTGGTAGTTCTGTGTTCAGGATGCTCTTGAAAATACTCTTTCGGAGTGTAGTGATACCCACAACCGCTTTCGTGGTTACATCTGCCGACCGATGGATGCAACGGCACATTATTTTCGTCCACGTAATAGACGAAAGAATGCCTGTCTCCGCATTTGGGGCAGGTATGCCGTGTTGCCGTTCCTTTATACTTCTGTAATGAATAATTGCCCATAGCTTAGTCCGTTTTTGATGGTTGATTGTCGGCTGTCCCATCCTGTCCCATTGTCCCACACTCTAAGGGTTGGGACAGTGGGACACTTGGGACACCTGCGTTTTTACTCTCTTTGCTGCGCTGGATGATACGGTTTACGGTGGACTTGCCACAATTCACCTGTGAGGCTATCTCCCTGACGGACTTGCCCGATTGGGAGAGTTGCAGAATTTGGCAATCCCTTTGGCTTGATTCATTGTCGCCCAATTTTTTCAAGTGTTCCTTTTCCGTGGAATAGCCCCTGAACACGAACTGCAAGAAAGCATCCACCTTGTCAATCTCGTAAACGATTACATTATCCGCATCATGAGAGAACGTGCCATAGCGCACTTTAAGCTGCTTCACATAGCGAAGCCCTCCGTCTTGGGCACTTTTTCCAATGGTGAACACGCTGTCAAAGAAATTGTAGAGCCGTTTGCTTCCGGCAAGGTCGTTGGATGTGATGGGACAATCCAAAGAGCGTTTGGGCGTATGTGCCAGGACAAGGATAGAGAGCGCATATCTCTTTTTGAGATTGTTCAGCTGAATCATCAGCCGTCCTGCGGCATCGCCTTTCTCCATGGCGCAACACAGGTAGGTAAGATTGTCAATGATGAAAATCTTGCAGTCGGTCTGCACAGCCATCTGTTCAATGCCGCCTATGATAGCTTCCTCAAAGTTGGCATCCAAAAGCTGGTTGCAGTCAATAGACACCCGATAGATTTTGTCGGGAAAGGTGTAGAGCTCTCCATGCTCGTTGGTATAGCGGAGCTGGAACTGCTTTTCGGACAGTTCAAAGTCCAGATACAGCACATTGTCGGTTCGGGCGATGCGGTCGGCTATCTGCACGGCAAGGATGGACTTGCCCACGTTGGAATCGGCAAACAAGCAGGAGAGTTCCCCCTCGTACCAAAAGCTGTCCCACAGCGCACGGGGCGTAGGCAATAACGATGCTTCAAGAATGGTTTGGTTTGCCGTCTTGATATTCATCATGCCTACACTGTCGGGCATACCGTTATGCGCTTGGGATGCTTTTGTGAGGTCGCCACGTATCAGGTTGATATAGTTCTTATCCTCTTCCATATCATTCACCAGTTACGTGGGTTGGGCTTGCGACGGTGGGAAGAGGATAAGGACTTGTTCAGTTCCTCGTCTGACAACGGTATGGGATTCTTTCGGGCGGTTTCCAGCCACTTGTCCAGTTCGTCACGGTAAAGGCAATAGCGTTTGCCGGGCTTGGTGGCAGGGATTGTCCCTTCTGACAGTTTCATGTAGAGCGTACCCTTAGGGATACCTAAATACTCTGCTGCCTCGTCCACAGACATGGGCACGTGGGTGTCCACCGTTTTGGCATTGTTCACACTGCGCTGCTCGGCGAGCAGGCTTTTCAGGCTCATCACTTCGTCTCGAAGCTGAGCGACAACCTCGGGGAGGTCGTTGAAGGTAAGAATTGATTTTTCCATTCGCGTACTCGTCTCTTTTGTAAGACTTGGCGCAAAGGACTGAAATGATATATCCGTGAATATCTCCACGACACGTCATTGCAAAATAATTCCCGAATAATTAAGCCCAGCCATAAATGACGGGTAAAATTACTCGGGAAACGATGTAAAACAGGCGGTTATGAGTTACCGGATGGTTGTCGTTGGTGTCGTGATTATCCTAATTCCGCACATAATCCTCGGGATAGTGGAAATCAAGTTTGCCGTTTTCGGGTTCATCAATGGGAATTTCCGTCTTTAACGGCTCTACCTTGAAATTCTTGATGGTTGATAAGTCTGTATCAGCAAACGATTTCGGGAAAAGGGCTTTGATGAACTTGGCACGGTTATCCCCATTGTAGTATCTCTTGTACAGGAAACGCTCAGAGATATTCCATACGAAGTGACGGAGTGGAATGTTGTTGATGTCTTTGGTAAACGGTCTTTGTATGGGCTTCGGGGTATAAGTGTTAAGATTCATCCATTTGTCCACCTCAGTACAGATGTGGTTCACGGTTTCTTGGTCGGCAATGCGAGGCAGGTAATAATGGCAATACTCCATGACCATGCGGATGCGCTCTTCCTTTTCCCGTTGCTCTCTGCTTGCGTAATTGGCACGGTTCTTTTCGTGAAGATCCGGGGCGATAGTAAGCTCTATCGGTTGTGTTTGGATAAGTGTCTCTTCTTTTGTCGGGGATGATTCGGGTACAGGCTCAGGGACTGATGTAGGTCCAGGCACAGATGTGGCTTCTTCAAGTGTATTTTGTGACAGTTCTTCCTGCACCTCTATGGCTTCGGCAATCGTTTCTTTCTTGCCGAACTTGATTTTGTAGATTTCGTATGTATCAAAGATAAGTGTCTGAAAGGAGAGATAGAGCAACCATCCCAACAGGTTACAGCATACGAATACTATCCACCTGACAAAGTTGTCTTGGTTGAAGCTGTCCGCTATTACCAGCGTGGCAATGGAAGATATTAGGACGATGGCGAAGCCGACAAAGCCCAAGATGATGTATTTGTCCTTGATTGATGATTCCATATTTCGTTGAGAGATTGAATGTTCCTGTATTATTTTGTGCAAAGTTAATGCTATTTTTCCCAATTACTGCCCGTTATTTGCGGTTAGAACGGTCTTTTTCAATGTATTTCACGAAATGTCATCATATCATACTCTGTTTCATACTCTGAGGGGCTTATAAATGGTGGCATCAAGCCAAAAACATAGAGGGGCGATTATAGCCTTGTAGCCATAACCGCCCCTCTGAATACCTGTCAATGTGAGACATTTATGCCTCCTTGCGCTTCAAGGTTATCTTGTCCACCACCTGACACATCTGCTGCGCTGCTATCTTGGAATAGATTTGTGTGGTGGTAATGTTCTTATGTCCGAGATAGGCTTGGATGACAGCCATGTCCGTTCCCATTTCCACGTGCAGGCTTCCGAAGCTGTGGCGGGTACAGTGAAAGGTGATTTTCTTGGTTATCCCTGCTGCCGTGAGCCACCGTTGGAGTGGTCCTTGCAGCATCTTGTCCTTGAAATCCTCAAAGATAAGTCCCTCGCCCCGTTCTCCCAGCAGTCCATAGGCTTCATCACTGATGGGGTTATGCACTATTTCTTTGGTTTTCTGCATACGGGTGGTAACGAACATCCTGCCGTTGGTGTATGGTTGTATCTGCTGCCACGTGAGCTGTCTGATGTCGCTCTTTCTCAGTCCCGTAAGACAGGCGAAAAGAAAAGCTTTTTTCAAGACCTCCTCCTCACAGGGTGTTTCGGCAAGCCGTATCAGTTCCTCTTGGCTCAAATGCTCCCTGATGGTGGGAATGCACTCGATGCGGTCTAAGAAGCCGTTTGGGTTCTCCTTTATCTTCCTGTCACGGTAGGCGGTGTGCAGCACGGCACGGAAAGTTGACCAATAGCCTGCTGCGGAGTTGATGTGCAGCTTTTGGTTGGTGTGGATGGATTGGGGTGCATCAAGCAGGTATTCCATGAACTTGCGGCACAAATCCACATCCACCTCCTCAAAGGTGCATTTGCCGTTCACGAACCGCTGGAAATGCTTGTATACGTGCTGCCACTTGATATTCTTGCGGTCAGCCAGTCCTTTGAAATAGGCAAGGAAATCGCCCTTCATCTTGGTCTTGTCAAAAAAGCCGTTGTTTTCATTGAAAATGGCTTCGTAGCGCTGGTTGCGCAGGATGACCGCTTTCTTCATCATGCGTGCGTTGAAGTCCCGTTCCTGCTGGTTTGCAGGTTTGGCGAAGATGTAAATTCCTAAGGCTTCACGTGTAATCACTCTCATGGTGACATTGTCACGGTAGCCGGGATAGTAGTCAAGGCATAGTGAATACTGTGTCCCGTTCTTAATCTTGCGCTTACGCAAGGTAACTGTTTTGCATTTACTCATAATAATTATGTTTTAATTGGTTGTATACATTTTGGAGTTGTATCCATGTTTCCGATGGCAAAGGAACAACGTGAAATATCCGTGAATACCTCCACGATACATCATTTTGAAATAATTTTCGATAATCCCGATTTTTCACGGTTATTTGTTCCTTTCAGCCATGACACGCTCCACATCTGAGCGCAAAAGCAGGTTTTTCACACCCACCTTTATCTTTTCGATGTGCTTCACCTTGACGATATGGCAGATGTTGGCTGACGAAAGACCATAGATTTGCTGCACCTGCTCAACGGTATAGTAGCGTTCATCGTTCACAAGGTCAGTTCTGCGGAGTTCGTTCAAATGTGATTTGGAGTAATAGGTACGCCCGTACTCTCTTTTAGTGGGTATCTTATGGCGATAGGTGTAGGCACGGAGTGCGGTCGGCTTCATGCCGAACAGTTCCTCCACCTCCTCGGTCAGTAGCCAGTCGGTAATTTCGCTAATATCAACTGCCACACCGAAAAACTCGTCAATATGCTTCTTGCTGTAATAGTTCTTTCCTGCGATACGGCAGATGGGGATATGGTTACGCTTGGCGGAAGTGTAAAGCCATGACTGCTTTACCTTAAAAAGGGACATCACCTCCTCGCCCGAATAGAAGTCCAACACTTCTTCGCTTTCCTTTTCCCTTTTTTCTCTTTTGGCAGGTAAGGAAGATGAAGATGATTTCCTTGGTGTGGAGGTGTTGCCGGGCAGGATGCGGTGATAGGGATTGCCCTCCAACATCTGCTCGATGTCGGCTCTGCGGATGAATGCCATGCGGTTGCTGATGCGTGAGGCTTTCAGCTTGCCGATGGCTACAAGTTTGTAAATGTACTGTCGGGAACAGCCCATGAGGATGGCTGCTTTGGAAAAGGTGAGATACTCCTGATGCTGTATCTCCATCAAGGGTTGGGCGACTTTGAAGAGGTTGTTCTTCTGCATCACTCTGGCTCGTTTGGCTTCTGCCTGACAAGCCTCACTGCAATATCTTTGCATACCGCTTCGGGTTACAAAGGACTTGCCGCAAAAACTGCATTTTCTGGTTGCTTTCATACCGTTTTATCGTTTAATGGTTCATTTCTTCAATCCTATATCTCTGAAATGGTAAACGGATGTGAACGGAAGTCAACCATTGTCGCTTTTCTACACAGTGTGACTGTTTCCGCATATCGGGGCGGTTATTGTCGCTTGTCGTAAACGGTTGTAAACCCTTGTCAACTGTCTGCACGGTGTGACAAAAAACAAGCCCCGCAAATTCTCCACGTCAGAAATACGTCTCAAAAATATGTGGAAATTTGGGAAGCGACAAATGGCAACCGAAAAGTGTTAAATTTTAGAATATGCTGGTAATTAAAGATTTACACTCGGATATTTCTGATTAGTTTTGGTTGTTCTATGGTTATAAATACGATAAAATAAGTAAAAAGAATAAAAACTTTTTCATAGATTATTGACTATTTAAGTAATATTACAAATACCAGTTCTCTAAAATCTTCTTCATCAAAGCGTTTGCATACTCTTTCGCTTCTTTCAGTGGAATTTCCTTGCGCTCATCATATCCCCAATCATTTACAAATTCCATATTCACGACAAACTCAGCTTCCTCTTTTTGGAAATTCTTAGCCCACTTATTGAACTCTGCAGAATCTTCTGCTTCAAATCCGTGAATGGAGTCGGTGATGTAATTTACAAGCCATTCTTGTAACTCTTTGTTGTTTTTAATGAAATCCATAGTTTCTTTATTTTTATATTTACTATTTTTCTATATGCACGACCATTATATATGATTGCTTAACATAAGTTATGGCAAAGATAGTAAAAACTTTGAGAAAAGAGTTTTTTTAGAGGTTAGTAGTTTTTTATCCAAAATCGCTCATTAGGAAAAGCTTCTTGTCAATTTCTAATGACCGATTTGGAATGAAAGATTGTTAATAGCCGAATTTGCGCGTTTGCTAATTCCTGAAAAGCATTACCTTTGTAGAGATATTTACTTTTGATAACTTACAGCATTGATTGAATGTTGAGAAGACTCAATACACTTTTAGCTGTAAATATTTTAACA
Organism: Hoylesella timonensis 4401737 = DSM 22865 = JCM 15640; assembly: GCF_000455445.1. Taxonomy (GTDB): domain Bacteria; phylum Bacteroidota; class Bacteroidia; order Bacteroidales; family Bacteroidaceae; genus Prevotella; species Prevotella timonensis. The sequence goes on from NZ_HG417091.1 coordinate 171,919, forward strand.
CGTGATGAATAATTTGAAATCATATTATCTCGAAAAGGAACAACAACTGGCGGCTACCATTAGACAACTCAAAAGGAAAAACAAATGGTTTGTTGCTGGAGAAATATTTACCTTTGTCGTATTCTTAGGTTTTTTGGTAGGGTACACCATTATAGATTGGGGGAATGTTTTGCTGATACTGTCCTTCGTATCGTTGGGTGTGTATGCACTGGTGCGTTATTATGATGTGAAAAACGAGCGAACGATTCATTATCAAGAGGCACTTCGCAAGGTATATGCGCACGAACTACAATATCTCTCGAGAGACTTTTCGTGCTTCGATGAAGGAGAACGGTACGTGGATGCACGCCATCCGTTTACGTTCGATCTGGATGTGTTTGGGAAAGACTCGTTGTTTCAGCGCATCAACCGCACGGTGACCACGGGCGGTAGTGACTGGCTGGCGGTTCAACTGTCATCGGTTGCCAATCGGTCTGCACGTGCCGATGCTGTTGATGAGTTGGCAGCCATGGAGTCATGGCGAGCCACATTCATGGCGTTAGGCGCTGACGGAAGAATTGATTCTGCCTTGATACGGCAGGCACTGCAAGAGATAAAATCGTTGCAGATACCCACTTTTGCCGCGAGACGATGGACTTTCGTACTGGTGTGGCTGCTCATAGTCGGACTGTTTGCAGCTGTCGTGGCATCCGTGGCAGGCTGGGTGAGTGCCCAACTGCCCTTATGGTGGGGTATCTTGCATTTCTTCGGTGTGTTTTTTGTTTGTTCGGGTGCTTGCAGAGTCATTAGTAAGGTGGTCGACAAGTTGCATGCACAGTTGCAGGTCTATGTAAAGTTGATACGACAGGTGAGTGAGACAACGGCCTTTACCACGCCTCAAAACGCAGCCATTGTCAATGTGTTGCAAGGCGCAAGACAGTCGTTCGACCAGCTGAATGATATCCTGAACGGCTTGGACAGGCGTGGCAACATCCTTGGACTCTTCCTGATGGATGCGTTGTTCTTGAGCGATTACTTCTTGGTGCGTCGTTTCCTGCGGTGGCAACGACAGTATTTAGGTCAAGTAACTGTGTGGATAGATGCCATTAGCGAGATGGATGGACTGGTGAGTATGGCGACTTTTCGTTACAACGAGCCACAAGCGGGTAGGGCAGAAGTGGTAGCGAGCGAGGAAATGGTGTACGAGGCAGTGGGGCTGTACCACCCTTTCTTGGGCGCAAAGGCGGTGCGCAACGATTTTACATTGCAGCATCGTCACTATTATATCATTACGGGAGCCAACATGGCAGGTAAGAGTACTTTCCTTAGAGCGTTGGGTATCAACTACATCTTGGCAATGAACGGCATGCCTGTGTTTGCCACATCGCTGCGTGTGTCAGCATTTAGCCTATTCAGTAGTATGCGTACCACCGACGACTTAGCGCATGGCATCTCTTATTTCAATGCCGAATTGCTGCGTCTGAAACAACTTCTTACGGCGTGTCAGCACAATTCGCAAACGCTGATTATTCTGGATGAGATATTGAAAGGAACTAACTCGGCGGACAAGCTCAATGGTTCGCGCCTGTTTTTACAAGCGGTGTCAGCATTGCCCGTGACGGGTGTCATTGCCACACACGATTTGGAATTGTCGAAAATGGAGGGAGAACGTTTTCACAATTATTGCTTCGAGATAGCATTGGGCGTAAAAGTGTCTTACTCGTACAAAGTAACGCCCGGCGTGGCGCATAACCAAAATGCCACCTTCTTGTTAAGGGAAATATTAGAAACAATAATTGATGTGTAGTGAGGTGTGTCTCTCTTATTTTGTGTTTTTGTGTAACACGAGGTATAACCTAAGGTAAATTTGATAAAATAAAAAATCCCCACCACCAGTATGTATTGAATAACCTTTGTTTTATGGTGCACAGAAGGTGATGTTTCTATGCACGTTTTCCTATGTACATCTTTAATACATTCTATGGGTGGGGATAAATGAGTGTGTTATTTAACTAAAACTTTTTTCCCGTTGATGATATAAACGCCACGTTGCAATGTGTTGACTGTTTGTGCATCAGCATGGTTCATGTATCTCTTGCCAGTGATGTCGTACACACCAACCTTTCCCTGAGACGCCTTAACACCACGGATACCAGTAGCAATGTTATTGGCTGCATTTTTCCAGCCGTTTGCGCTTCTGTATTTATCCTCGCTTCCTGCGGGTACTTCCAATACGAAATTCTCATCAAAGCCAGTGAAAATGTCTACCCATTCAACAGGATCTGTTTTCTTCTCACCTGTTATAAAATCGTATACGCCACTTATTGTCTTGGGAGGCTCTACTGCACTACATACGGCTTTCTTCACACCACAGGAAGAAAATGCACCCTCGTCTTCACCTTCGAAGGTTTTGAGTGTCTTTGGCAAGTACACCTCTTCACATTGAGCATTGTGAGCAAAAGCTCCCATGCCAATTGTTTCTACTTGTGTTTGTGAAAGATCTACCTTTTTAAGATTGCAGTTGTAGAATGCTTTAGTACTCACTTCCTTCAGACTCTTTGGGAAAGTAACAGTTTCCAAAGCATTACATTCCTCAAAAGCACTCTCGTCAATCATGGAGATGTTGTCAGGTAATATTATGGATTTGAGAGCAGTACAATGTTTGAAACATTCTTTTCTAAGTGTCGTCAGTGAATTTGGTAATTTTACTTCCGTAAGGCTTGAACAATCCCAGAAGATGTATTCGCCAAGGCTTGTTACCCCCTCTTCCACAACTACCTTTTTGATTAAGGTACGGTCTAATGTGTGGTTGTCTGTTCCCCACGCATACCCTGAGTTACCATCTGCGTGTTCCATCTCTCCAGTTCCGCTAATGGTAAGTGTGCCATCATCAGTAAACGTCCATTTCAAATTATCACCAATAGTGCCGTTTACGTTGCCTGCGAATGCACCCATGCAAACGAACAGGCTCATTGTTAACATGTAAATTTTTCTCATACTATAAAAACATTAAATTAAACATATTTAGGTAAAACCTATTTCATGAAGTTTAGCAAGAGAAGGCAGGCATTTATAATGCCCATGCCTTCTTATTTCGTAGGTACAACTACTTTCTTGACCTCAAAGTCAACCGATGAGTTGTTTGTATCGGATAATCTTTTTCCATTGAAACGTCGAGTAATCATCTTGCCTGCACCAACGTCTATCTTGTCATCAGCCTTTTCGTAAACGCCATTCCAACCTTTGTCCAGTGTACCCGATATAGGGAAACTTTTTTCAGTAGTAGCTCCTTTGAACCTTACGTTTACAGCATCTACGACCCATTGGTTCGGTAAGAACATGAGAATTTGTGAATGTGAGTGATGTCCACTCTCGTTCCACATGACATAGCGTCCATACTTTGCCGTCGGCTCTTCAATTTCTTTTAGCAACGCTTCATTTAGCTTGGCATTGTTCATATTCTCTTTTATCTTCTCGATAGGTTCTGCCAAACGTATCAGCGCAATGGTGAAGTTTCGCTCAAATCCGAAAGGTACATACTCATCATCGTCTTCATCCCATACTCCGACTTTCGATTTGTCCTCTTTCATTCGTTTTTCCTGTTCTTTGTCGTTTTCCTTACAATAGAGGAACGTCATGTGTGGAACGTTTTCGTTACCATTCTGTCCCCATTCAAAGTCGGCTTTGGAAAGGTCGATCAGCTTTTCGATACCTTTGTATTTGGTTGGATCTTCTCCATTCTCTGTCAAATACTTCTTGTATCCTTCCGCATGATTGATGGCTCTCATAGCAATAACAATAGTTTTGCCTGCTTTTACGGTGTATGACATGCCACTTTTATCTTTGGGGAAGCCAATCATATTGGAAACCCCAAACCCTTTCAGCCTATAATCGCAATTAGGCTTTTCAAAATTGACTTTGTCTACGGCGTTGTACTGACATAGTGCCAGGGCCATATTCTCAAGACTTATGTCATGGTTGGTTGGATTGTAGACGGAAATAAACTTGTCATCCGTTTCTTCAGATTTATTGCCGTAGGGTGTCTTCACGAAGTCTCCAGCATAGTAAATGTCTTTTATAATCAGGTCCGTGCTTTCTGTCTCTGCGGTATTTTTCTTTTCTTCTGGTTGTCCGTCACGTGTACAGTTTGCTAGAAGCGCAATTGTTGCCAATGCGCATAGCATCATCTTCTTCATTTGTTTGTCTTCTTTATATCAATGATTGTTGTTTAGTTATCCTTGTACGTCTCAACTCTTACTTCTTCTTGGTACGTGCATTGATGGAGTTAACCTTCCAGTATGCGGTCATGTCTAACGGTTTTCCATTGTTGTCGCGTCTGCACAGTGATGGTACACCTTTCGTGTAGTTCAGTGCAGAACTCATTTCGGCTACAAATACCTTTCCATTGTTACGACGAATCAGCGCACCTTGTAATTGCGAAGGATCGAATGAGGGATTAGAAAAGTCATTAATTCCAAATATCCGCTTGCAGACACTTGCCGTTCCTCTGTCGTACCACCATACTTTTTCTTTCTTTTCTTCTGTTCCTTCCATTACGGGGTGTCCTGTAGCATCATATACTGTTACAGAGCTTGGACCTGTCAGCAAGTCCATTTTCTTATCTGTCGAAGGACAAATGGTAAGGAAGTCGACAACCCAATTGTAATTCAGCTCAATAGCGTTGATGCCTCCCATACCAGTTGTGTTATATATCATGTGGTAGTATGCCGTTGGGTATTTTCTGTTCTTTTCTAATTCTCTTTTCTTCAGCGGATCTGTCTCGTCATTAATTTGGTCCTGCTCGGTTCCGTACAAATCATATAGTCGATACCAATTGTTGCGTGAACGTGGCGATTCGTCAGGATAAAATCCATTTTCGTCTTTGGTATGAGGTTTAGATGCATCGCCATCAGGGAGCTTCACCAAGGCCATACGCATACTCTGACTTGGCCCCTTAAATGGAAGTTCATCCCACAAAACAAGGTCACGCATGTTTGGAATATTCTTGTTGTCAAATTTGTCGTTAGGGTCGCACATTCCGTTTTTCGGTGAATGTTGGTTGCACAATTCAAAGGTCTTGTCCTTTGGAAGTTTGCTATAGTCGGGCAGAGCCTCCCAGCCAAAGTAATCTTTCTTTGCCTCATCTTCAGTGATCTCGTTCTCGGCAAGGAATTTCTTCTTGTGATCACACGCATACTTCACTACGATGACACTATCACCAGGCTGTATAATATGTGGTTTTTTTGTTACAGGGTCGTTGGGGAAGTACGACATACCTCCAATACCATAATACCTTTTGGTAAAATCTCCAGCTCCATCTTTTTGGAACGAAAATTGGATACTTGGGTCAACGGCATGATATGCGAGTGCCATGTTGGCAAGCGATATCGGTTGATTGGTAGGATTGTATATCACCAGATAGTTGGCATCCTCGTATCTGCTATATTGGCTTTTGAAGCCCATGGAAGACAAATCCCTATAAGTGCAGTAACCAATGTAAAAAACTTCTTTGAAAATGAGATGATCTACTGTTGAATTAGCATCAGTTCTGTCTGGCATGTCTCCATTTCTCTGACATGCTGTGAAAAGAGATGACAATGCCATGAAGGCTAATGTCAAGGTGTAATTTATTTTTTTCATATCTTTGTTTTGTTTATTTGTACTGATAATTTTTGTTGTTGATGATAATTGTATGAATTAGAGGAACCAGTTGCCAAATGCGCCAAAGCCATGCGTCTTAACATTTTGGCTTGCTTCGTATGCTTGTTTTCCTGTTAATCCAATCTCTCTACCTAAGTAGAAATAATATGGTTCTGCTGGAGAAACGTTTGTCGGATCGGAATCGAACCTATTGCAATACACCTTGATAGGTATATTAAAGCGTATAAGCTCTTTCCATTCAGGAACCTCGAGGGTTGTATTCTTCGATTGCCAGAAAGGATTATAGAATGGTGCGCAGGCTTTTTCGCTCTTCATCCAGTCCCAATATCCAGCATAGTCAAGTTCCTTGTTGGCAATGGTGGCCTTAGGAATATATGCCTTCTTTCCCTTTTGACATTTCATTACTCTTACGGAAAGATAGAAGTAGGGCAATATATATGAAGGACGGCTATATACTACAGACTCACCAGAAAAACCTTTAACCATGAAAGGCCATGTGTCTTTATTCTCTCCAGACCCATATCGTCCATCTATTTCAGGTCTAAAATTAGATGAAGGCTCGTTAGCCTCATAGTAAAAGTTGATATGTCCTTTTAGTCCTACGCAGTCCTTGTCATAGGAAACGCATGAATTAGCATCGGTGGCATCAAGGGGTGGCAGCAACCTAATGTTGTAAAACTCGCGCATACCGTCAGCCATGGCATTCTGATGCCATGTGTCACGGTAGGCATATTCAAACAAATTCTTGGTTGCATTTTGTCTACGCATGAAGATATCGTGCCCTAAACTTCCGTCCTTGTCTACTCCTTCGAAATAAGGTGATACGACAGGATGATCATCTACTTTGCCATCTTTCCCATTTTTGTCAACTTCCCATGTACCTCTACAGTCTTCAATCTTGTATGGGTTACCCTTATCGTCCACGTCGCTGATGGTAAAGAATATTTGATACTCATCAGAGTGCTTGTATATCTCATCGTTAAGCAACTTCCCATCTTTATCCAAGAAGTACAAGCAGATACCCCAAAGGTTTTTATCTCCACCTATAAGGCGAATGTAAGGCTGCTGGGGAGTAGGTTTGCCTAACTTCTTTTCAAAAACAGTTTGAATACTCTTTTCCCACTCCACCTTTACAGTAGGAAACTTTTGTGAGTTGTTTTCTACTATGACAAATTCTTCTTGTCTCCATGGCGCTGCTGGGTAAACATAATTGCCATGAAATTTTTCATCTCCGTGTGAGTGTCCTTCCTTGAACATGACTAAGCAACGAGCCCAGTTGTTGAATGCGCCATCTTGGTCGGGATTACTCATGGCATCACCAAAGGGAGCTTTTTTCTTCAAGCTGTCAACCATGGCATCCGCACCGCTGTGTGGCACTTCTTTGTATTCAAGTGGGTTTTCGTTGTAATTGATGTTCATGTTACCAAAGATGAAATCATCACATGATGTACATAACATCAATATAAGAACGAAACAAAAACTATATTTTTTCATTTTATTATTTTTATGTAAATGTCTTGATTAGAAAGTCCAGTATAATTGGCACTTTGCTAAACACTCTCACCCCTCTTAGCCGTGTATGTAAATTTTCCTTAGTTAGGAGAACGTGTCAGCCATGTGAGGAATGATGATGCGCAAATGCCTTCCATTTAGCTGAAGTCTACATGACGAATATATTTTTGCGATTCCTTGACAGCAAATATTGAGGATTGAAGAAATAATTCTTGATTTCATTGGTATCCATGTGAGGATAGAACTTTTTGAAATCTTCCGCGAACTTCTCGTCACCATCTTTCATGTCCGCAATGACACGGAATGTAAGTGGAATGTCAATGTCGTGATTACTCCATTCTGATTTTATCTCATTAAAATTGTAAAGTCCTCTACTTCCTCCCAATCCGAGTGTAGGAATTTCAGAACAAGTCTTTGAGTCAGCATCTGGATTATCATTTCCATATTTGGGCCAAATAGCATTCTTTGATTTATCCATTTGTGATACGATATTACATAGGCTTATTTGCATCGCAAACTCGGTGTTGGCTTGATTAAACTGCAGCACACCCTTGAATCCCATTCTGTCCAAATTGTTTGGACCCGTACCTATTTTTCGGCATTGATGCAGCAATTCCACGAAATCACCTTGTCTTTGTCTCAGTGTATTTGTGCCATCGTCAACTACGCCACCGTCACCGCTACCTTCTTGATATTCATATCCCAATTGTTTTTCAAATGGGTCGGTATCTCGGTATTGGTATGTAAACAACTTGTTGGCAAGTGCTGCCGCATGTGGCATGGTGAGTGTTTGAAAGAATTTATAGCCATTTTCGGTCCATGTGGCTTGATTTCTTTTCAGCGTAGGGAATATATTTATCGCTTTGTCTATCAGAGTGCTGTCATACGGCATGATTTCTGATTTGTTTCCACTTTCAGGTGCAAGCAGTGCATTGGTAGTGGTGATGTCACAGGTCTTTAACTTGTCGCCCTCCATTTCAAAAGTAAGCTCTGGATAATAGGTGGATTTCTCATCCAGTGTGTGTGGATAAAAACCCTGCTTACTGTTCTTGGATATGGTTTTACCGTCTATGGTGTAACTGTGTTTCAATACTTCGTTGCCAATGGTAAAGAAGTGTTGGTGTTGTACCAGCGTGGAGTTGTCGAGGTCTGGGGCACCGTTTTTCTTGTAATAGAACTGTATGAACTCACCATTTATTTGTTGGTGGTTGGCTCCATAATACGTAAGCTCAAGTCCGTAATAAACGTCATCTGATGCAACTACATCAAAATGGTCGCGCTGACTGGTAATTTGCATTTGTCCATTGTCGTCCTTGCTTATCTCAATTTGTTGCATGAGCGGATAGTCTGTCGGTTTATCCGTGTTCACGCTTATCATGTTGTACGAGTCTTGTTCGTAAGTGTTGTCTATACTGTTGTCGGCACCAAAGTTTCCAACCTTTATGTTACCACCCCTGAACCCCATTCTAAGTACGGCGCTCACTGCATATATCTGTGAGTGTCCCTTGCCATTGTACTCGATAGAAGCAGGAGGAGCTTTTACTATTGTTTTCAAGAAATCATCAACATCATTGGTAGAACATGCGGCAAGCATGCAGCAGCATCCTACAGCTAAAATAGTTGAACGCATTATTGTCTTATATTGTAACTTCATTTTCTTAAAATTTAATGATTGTGCGCAAAGAGTAGTTCATGCCACGTTCGTGCGCATAATATCTAAATCGGTCTGTATATTCCTTATATAATGTGTTGAGAATGTTGTCGCCTACCAACATTACCTTTATTTCTCTGTTGCTGGGTAGCTTGAAGGCAACGTCTGCTGTGGTGCCAAGTAAGAAGTAAGGGTCGGGCGATACTGCCACTAAATCCTTGTTGGGGTCGAAGCGTTCCTGTTTCGTGACATAGTTGCCAGAGAGAGAGAACGTTGCCTTTATCTTTTTCTCTGCACCGAAGACATGCTCATAGTTGGCTGACAGTCCATACTTGTCTGATGGCATGAAAGGCAACCAGTCGTCTCGTGTAATGTTGTGTGCAAATATCCATTCGCCCTTTGCTACGATACTGAGTCCTTTAATGGGGTTTACTGTAGCTTCTATATCGCCACCATACAGTCTCACATCGTCCTGATCATACATAAACTTGGCGTATTTTCCACTTGGACTGTTATGAAAACGATTAGCGCCATAGCCGATATGGTCGTATATATAACTGTTGATGTGTTGGTAGAACATGCTTGGCTCTACGGATACCCATGTGTTGCGATACCTTGCCCCTAAGATGGACTTCCATCCACGCTCACTCTTTAGGTCTCTATTGCCCACTACCCAGTAAGAACCTTCTTGAAGTCCAATGGCATAAAGCTCGTTGATGTCTGGTGGACGCCACGACCAACCGATGTTCGCACGCATATCCCAATTGTCGTTAAACTGATAGTGAGTAGCAAAGCTCGAGGTGAAGTTGCTGTAAACTTTGAAGTCATCGTAATAGTCGTACTTGTTCAACGTCGTGTAACCGCTCACGCTCATCACTCTAAAGTCGTAACGCAGGCCCAATTCGCATTGCAATTTTTCAAAGAAAGTCGCCTTTTGCAACAGGAAGCCACCCATGGTGAGAGCTGCAAAGTTTGGTACAAAAGCAGGATTCTTGGTGCCTGGGAAGTTGTAGTTGATTTGGTATGTATTTGCCAAGCCTGCAAAGGTAGACATTTTGTGAGGCTTCCAAGAAGCACGATATGACAAGTCGGCCTTGTATGTTTTCAATATAAGGTCTTGCATCGGGATGACGCTCCACTCCTTTTTCATACGGTTCTCATACTCCTGTCGCAAGTTTTCTTGGAACGACAAAGTCAAATCCAGCGATTGCTTTGGGTTGATGCGATATTTCACCTCGCCTTTCAGCGTGAAGTGTTGTGATTGCTGGAAGGGTATACCAATTTCATAACTGAATGGTTGCAATGACGACTCTGTTGGACGACCAATGCGGAATCGTTCTTGTAGTTGTGCCAAGTCGGATATTTGGCTGCCAAAATAGATACCAGAGCGTTGGTAGAACAAACTTGTAAGCACCGTTGCCGTGATGCGCTTGTTCTCAAAACCACCCATGGCAGACATGCTGATGTTGTTGTAGCCCGTGTTGTTCATGATGTATTCGGGCGTATGGTAGTCACCACCACGTGTATAGTTGCCGTGCAGACGCATACCGAAATTCTTCCAACCAGCCTCAATGCTTCCCGAACCGCTTATTCCTCGTGCGTTGGTGTCATAGCCAATATTGGTAACCCCTTTCACGATGGGCTTGTTATGTCCATAGGGTAGGGGCGCAGCGTTAAGCAATACCACACCACCCATGGCACCAAAACCGTAACGGATACATTCGGCACCCTTTACAACCTCTACCATGCTGGCACCTGTATAGTCAATTTCTGGCGCATGATCGTTACCCCAACTTTGGCTCTCTAATTTCACACCATTGTTCATCAACAGAATACGGCTACTGTGCATACCTTGAATAACAGGTTTAGCCACCGTACTACCAGCACTGATAGAACTCACACCAGGAATAGTTTCCAATATTTTTGCCAACGAGGTGGCACCGCCTTTTTCGAGTATACTTTGGTCCAGTGTCTTGGCTTGCTGCATGATGTCGGTGTGTCTCTTTTTTGATGTCACCGTTACACCACTTAATTGCTGTGCATCTTCCTTTAGTTTGATGTTCAGTCTGCGTGTTTGTGCTGATACATAAGAAATGTAACTCTTATAACCTACGAATGTGACAGTGATTTTCACCTTCTTATCGGTGTTGCCTAACTTCATAATGCAGGTTCCCGACTCGTTGGTGACGTATGTCTTACCGTTGCTATCTTTCACAACGGCTCCTAATATGGGTTCGCCCGTTAGCGCATCTGTAACTTGAAGAGTTACGTTACCTTCCTCAGCTTTGTCTGTGCTTGCACTCGTGTCGTTGTATGCCTTCGTGGCAGAGATGCTCAGAAATAGCATCGTCAGCATGAGCAAGCATCCCTTGAAAAGGGAGTCTCGAGCCGATAGAATCTTTTGCGTTCGTTGTTCTTTTTTCAACATTTTACTATTTTGATAATTATTATTATTCTGAATAACTCTTTCGAGTTGCAAAGATATGTCAACTTCTCGATTCAGAAAAAAAATGTACATACCCAAAAATAGGTATTTTCTTGTTGCTTCATTTTGCAGGCATAACTAATATTAGCGAAAGCAGTTGATGCAGGTGAGCTTGTTGGCTAAGTCGTGTTCCTCTTGTTTGGAATGTGGTCTATGTACCCATTATTTATTTTTATTGTGCGAAAATGCGGGTGTTGTACACATATTTTACTACCTTTGCCTTACTATCTCTTTGTTATAAGATGTAGTTGATGACAGCCCAGTGTCCGTCATCAAGTGAAAGAACCGCATATTTATGAATAAACAAACGATGAAATCTAACAACCCTCAACTCACCAATAAGCGTTATCTTATACCCTTTGTACTCATCACCTCACTGTTTTTTCTGTGGGGATTTTCACGTGCTATCCTTGATGTGCTGAACAAGCATTTCCAAAATACACTCGACATTACCATTACGCAATCGGCTTGGATACAGGTAACTACGTATTTAGGCTACTTCCTAATGGCGATTCCAGCAGGTCTGTTTATCAATAAGTTCGGCTATAGAAGAGGTGTCGTATTTGGATTGTTGTTGTTTGGAGTGGGGGCATTGCTGTTCATTCCCAGTGCAGAGATAGGTCAGTTTTATGCTTATTTGGGTGCGTTGTTTGTCATCGGTTGCGGTTTGGTGTTCTTGGAGACGGCTGCCAATCCTTACGTCACGGAGCTTGGTCCAGCGCAAACAGCGACCAGTAGGCTCAACTTGTCACAGAGTTTCAATGGATTGGGAAGTCTTTTTGCAACTTTGGCGGTAGGTCAATTCCTTTTTAACGGTACTTCTAATGGAGGTAACGTGGTGATTCCCTATACCATTTTAGGTATTTTGGTGTTGGGTATCGCTGTTGTTTTTATGCGTGTTGATTTGCCCGAAATTCAGCATGAGGTTACAGCAGAAGACCAAGCCCAAGGTAATCATTTTGTTAAACTTTGCAAGCATCCTCTGTTTGTGTTCGGGTTATTGGCTCTCTTGGCATACGAAGTGGCAGAAATCTCTATCAACAGTTATTTCATCAACTTTGTGACAGGACAAGGGTGGATGTCAGATAACCAAGCTTCCATTGTCTTGACGGCTGCTTTAGCGTTCTTCATGGTAGGGCGATTCTTAGGAAGTTGGTTGATGCGTCACATTCTTCCACAAAAAATGCTCTTGTATTGTGCCGTGGGGAGTGTGTGCAGTGTAGCACTGGTGTTAATGGATATAGGAAAAGTTTCGATGATAGCCCTCATTGCTAACTATTTGTTTGAGGCGATTATGTTTCCCACTATCTTTGCGCTTTCATTGAGCCATTTAGGAAATCTAACAAAAAGTGCATCGTCGTTATTGATGATGACCCCTATCGGAGGTTGTGGCTTCCTGTTGATGGGCTATGTTGCAGATACAACAAATATGGTGATACCTTTTTTTATTCCATGGGTAGGTTATATGGTAGTACTGCTGTTTGCTTGGTATGTATGCAGAAAGACCCTTTCTATCACAACAGAGCAACAACCCAATTAGCCTTATCTGTGAATAGTATGTCTTGAAATAAGTGGAGTTTCTTAGTGTCGTTTTCTCGAGAAACTGAATGCGTCAATGTTTTTATCTTCACATAACATGGCTCTTTCATTAACAAGCTTGCTTTTCGTTTTTTTAGTTCAAACGGAATGTTCTTCAGAGAAATTTCTTCTGTCGCAACGTCTTTTTAACACAAATGCCGGGCGTTTTTTCAACCAACTTGTTCGTGTGTTGAGACCTCTGCAAAACTCATTGTTCAAAATTTGCTCATTTCATCATATTTTTGTACCTTTATAGTATGAAACAATGTCCTTCTTCTCCGAGTTTTGCTGACCTAATAGTTGGTCATCGTAAGGTTAAACAGACCTTTTTCTTTCAAATTGATCAGATAATCGACTGGAATCCCATTCGTGGACTTATTGAAATTGCTTACACCAAAGGCAATCGTCCCACTGGTCGTCCAAGCTATGACAGCCTTGTGTTGTTCAAGACCGAGCTTCTTCGTACATGGTATGGCTTGAGTGACGGCGAGGTCGAAGATCAGGTAAATGACCGTCTGTCCTTCAGTCGCTTTGTTGGTTTAGGATTGGATGACTGCGCTCCAGATAGTACAACTGTATGCCGTTTCCGTAACATTTTGGTTGAAGCCGATCTTTATGATAATGTGCTGCAAGAGATAAATCGCCAGTTAGAGTTGGCTGGTGTTTTGGTTAAGCGTGGTGCTATCGTTGATGCAAGTATCACGGATAGTCCTCGTCGACCTCGCGGCCGTAAGGAATACGAAGTAGTTGAGGATCGCAATGAGGAATCAGGCAGGGATGTAGCAGAAAACGCAATGGTTAAAGAGATCGTCAAACCCAATGTTGATGGTGAAGCACGTTGGGTAAAGAAGATGGGGAAGCTACACTTCGGTTACAAGCGACATTCGGTTACAGATGAGAACGGTTTGGTGATAGCCGAGGAAACCACACCGGCTAAGGAAAGTGACATCAAACATTTGGAAAAGCCATTAGAAAAAGCTAATCTTCCGCAAGGTACACCTGTTTATGCCGACAAGGGTTATGATTCTACAGCAAACAAGGATGTACTTAAACGTATGAAGCTCAAGAGTCGTATCATGCACAAAGGAGTAAGGGGACGTAAGCTAACGGAAAGAGAGCAGCGTGTTAATGTAGCCATCAGCAAGACACGGTACAAAGTGGAACGTACCTTTGGATCTATTCATAGATGGTTTCATGGTGGCATAGCCAGATATGTAGGTTTAGATAAGACTCACGCACAACACATCATGGAGGCTATTGCCTACAATTTATATCGAACTCCAGGGATAATTGTGTCTAATTCTCTCAAATAAAGGGAGAATATGAGATGAAATAGAGCATATACAGCCTAAAAATCAAAAATATAGACCGCAGGTGAGCCAATAGTGATCAAAAACAAGAATAATAGAGAATGGGGTAAGGTTTTGCAGAGGTCTCGTGTTGTAAATATGCTAATAATGCAAAGGTTTTGTTATCTATTTGACAGTTAGCGCCTTATGTGATTTTTAACCGTCAAGTAAAATCTGAAGATTCAAAATCGAAGTGCAAAACTTGTTGGTGTTTGGATTGTATTAAAACCATGAAAAACACCGCAGATGTAATATATCTTCCCGCTACCATTTTCTTTGACATACACGGCTGGTGCACTGTAAGCATCGCCAGCAAGGTACAATCGTTCCACATTCTGCTGGGCGTCTATCTCATAACAGTTGTCGAGATAGTATCGTGTCAATAAAGGAGTAGAACCTTTCGCAATGTTCATTTTCACTCGGTTGCCCTCGGTATCATACACAAACGAGACCGTTACCTCATTCTCCGTAATGCTGTTAGGCCGTTGAAAAGAAGTGTAACTTACCTGTTGCTCTCTGATGGGTACCGCTCCTCCCGTGGGTGAGAGTGCTGTTACCTGATAAGGCTTGGCAGTGTTGCCATAGGCCATACTACCCACACCTGGTATCTGTGTGATGTTGCCATTGGGAGCATAGGCTAGCTGTTGTTGCCCGATACAGCTCAGACGGTGTAGGGAGTCCGCCTGCACACTAATATGGAAAAGAGGTCTGACGATGATACCATCATTCAACATCACTATTGCTTTCAAATTAATCTTTGTTGTTCAAAGAATAACGTCAAGTCTTTTAAAAAACGTTCCTTATCAAAGTCCTTTATTTTTGCAGGATATTTTAAATTTCTAACTCTTTCCATGATGGACCTCGCTATCATTTTCTGTCCTTCTTCCGTATTGCTATTGATAAACTCCTCAAAGTCTAATTTGATCTTAAATGT
>NZ_HG417091.1:188444-251245 GCF_000455445.1 Hoylesella timonensis 4401737 = DSM 22865 = JCM 15640
CTTAAATGTAAGTGTTTTATATATATGCGTTTTGCCCAATGCGGAATCTAAACATATCATTCTATCTTGTACATACAAAGGTCTTTTCAAAGGAAAGAAGGCATCATACTTAGGATGTACACAGGTGATTCCGATCAGATACGTACAAACGTCATCTCCATAATTCCTATTTTTAAAATAGTCAATCATTTTGTGATCTAATTCTGTAAATTCTCTATCTTTTGTCGTCTTGTCAAATTCAACAGAGAATGTTTGTGCTAATGTCACTTCCATAATGTTATTATTATTTATCTGAAAATTTTATTTCCAGGAGGGAGGTGGCCATATCTGAAAACATAGCCATATATCATAATCTTCTCCTGAATTTTAATTTCTATTGTATTCCCGTAGAAGATAGGAAACATTTTTAATTTCTCTCTCTTATAAAATTCATCTGAATACCTTTGTTCTCCGACTGTTGTCTCTCCATATTTCCACACGTCATCAGGTGCCATGTATACCGGACTGCCATGAAAATTCTTATAATATCCAGGTTCTATAGGCCTGAGTTCATAAACAAAACCAGGCTTGAGTTCAAGATTTTTTTGCAGCCAATATTCTATTTCTTTTGTTTGTTTCCTAATTAGGGTCTGCTAATTTATTTCTTTCATACAGCCTTGTGGTGTGGGTAATACAGCCTCCATGCTGTCAAAAATGCTCATAATTCTCTTTTGGAAGGTCTTCAAGCCCGATTTTTCGAAAATGAGACAAAGAAGTCCCCTTAGAAACTTCATGATGTTCTTAGCGAAGAAGCAAGCTCCTGTCCAAGTGTCAGCCGTTTGGTCAAGTTTCGCTCGGATGTCGTCGGCTCGGTAAACTCTCTTGGTTGTTCCAAACGTGCCTTCTATCTCATTTCGCTCGCCGATGGCTCTCTTCTTATCCTCTGCGTGTGTGTCGTTCTCTTCCTTTGGAGGTCTGCCCAGTGGACGGTTGTAGCAATTGAAATGGCAGGACTTGATGTGCTTCCTATTCTCTTTCCCCAGATAGAGCTTGTCGGCCTGTATCTCCTTAGGCAGCATGCCAAAACGCTTTTTGTAGAGTTCCAGCTGCATGCCGAGGTCGGATGATTCGTTATAGGCATCTCAGCTGACATGACCCACATAGGTGTAACCGCTCACGATGCTGGCACCGATATTCGCCTCGAACTCAACCGTGGTCTTCGCCTTGCCCCTGACAATGGGACGGAGATGAGGTTGGTAGATGCTGATGATGCGGTCGCACATTTGCGGACATTCTGCTCGAACATCATTTTTGCTGTTCATACATCTTGAAAGTTGCCTGAAGACACCTGTAGTCATGGCGGCTGAATCAAGCAAGAAGTGTACTTGACTGTTTGCCCGGGAAATCAAGAAACAGCTGAAAGTCTGCCTGCAGGCATCGTATCTGGATTAGTTTTGTCTTGTCAATGAGTTTCTTCCCCTTGCGTTTCTTCTTAATCAGTCCGATGAAGGCCTGGCGGGCTTCCGTGCGGTGGGTCCGGGGCTTCTTCACCTTGTGGCGTGCGCAGAACTTGTCAAGCAGGCGGTCTATCAGCCTGCTGCCGTCCTCCAACAGGTTGGAATCCGTTGGATAGCGTACCTCGACGTCGCAGCATGTGGCGTCAATCTTCATCGTACCGCCGTGATCGTTGCCGTCCTCGTCGGTGTGTTCCTTCTTCGGCTTGCTCCCGTCCGTTTCCGCCAGCATCAGGGTCAGCATGTTGAAGAAGTCATGATCGAGTCGCTTGCGGACAAGGACGAACAACTCTGGAACGAATACCGGCTTTTCCGTAAACTTCTCAAGCCCAAGCAGGTACTGCATGTAGGGGTTCTCCTGAATGGCTTGGATGGTTTTCTCATCGCTCAGTTTTTCCAGTTACTGTGGCAAATATAAGAGTTCGCTCGGTATGCTTTGTTCTGTAACGTTTTTTGCTGAATAGCCTACGTCTAAAGTTTGTCCCATATAGTCTTCAAAGTATCGAACCTCAATTTCATGAAAGCCTGGCTCGAGCGCCACTTTTCCTTCAGCTCTTCGTGCACTGTGTCCACCATCATTGTCTACAACCAATTGGTTGTCAATCAATAACTTGCTACCGTCGTCCGAATAGGTGTAGAAGCGATATACGCCACGTTTTTTTATTTGGATGTATGCTCGGAAGATATAAGCAAAGTGATCGTTTTGCTTTGCGTTGCTGATAGAGAAGTTTTTCATTGTTCCACTCTCTACCTTTTTCAAAGTGTGAATGTCTTTGGTGTGCTTAATCTTACCTTCAAAATACGTGTATGCTACCCCCTGCTTAGATGGCTTGACTGGTTTTGCTGGCAGATAATTCATAGTTCGTTCATCTTTCGAAGTAAGTGCAGACGGATAGTAGAAAGTGTCCTCTTTCTTGTTGGCTGTCCGTACCCATGTGTCAAATTTGCGCTGACCTTCGTATAGCTCGATGATTCTACCACCACGGTCTACTTTTCCATACGCATCAAGACCACTCACACGACCATAACCTAAGGCAATGTCGTATTCCATGCCGATGAAATCGTTGTCGTGGTCGTGTCCACAAAACACGCCCATTACATCTTTCATGTCAATGAAGGAAGCAAACATGCCCGAATTGATATTGGATGAACAGACCTCACCGTCGCCATAGCCCCCCAAGTAGTCGTTGCGAGCCACTACATGCTTGAACTCTACCAGCGGTATATGGAAGAAAGCAAGTGCTGGGAGTGGCTTATTACTGTTGGCTTGGGTATATTTCTTACTTTCTGTCCGATACCATTGTATCTGGTCAAAGTGTATCCAATCGTATGCACCATACTCTTTGATTGGCTGATAGTCGTTGGAGTCAATGCAATAAATCAAGGCTGCTGGTTGGTCGCTGCTCTTATTTGAAGAATAAATAGGAATAGAACAGTTGCCATACCCCGTGATGTTGGCTGCCCCGATACATCCTGCGTAATAGGGAGAGGCTGTAAGCTGTTGGTATATTTCTTTTTTACTCATCACCTCGGCATCATGATTTCCCATTACAACTACAAAGGGCAGATGTGAATATTCAAAGATTTGGATGATTGATTTCCAACCTTCTGCGGCAGGTTGTTCGGTTACAATGTCGCCTGTAAGAATGGCGATGTCGGGCTTTTCAGTTTGTATGACCTTCTGAATGATTGCTGAAGTTTGCTTGCAATTAGCAGATTTCGCATCCCAGTGAATGTCTGTAAATTGAGCTATCCTAAACTTTCCGTCATGGAAACGGAATGAGTGTTGACTCCATGCGTTAAAGGTGGTTAGGAATGTCAGTAGCAATGACAAGAAAAGTGACTTTTTCATTATTTGTAAGAATGGATAAATGAATAAATTTTATAATTGGGCAGCGCCTAAAATATTACTGTCTTTGAGCTTAGAAAAGATGATTTGAACGCCTTCGGCTTCTTTCGGGAAAAAGAATTTTTCGTGCATTGACTCATACATTGATTGCTCAAAGAGAGGGTGTGACAAAGAGATTCCGCCTCCGATGATGATGGCTTCAGGGTTGTATGCGTACAGAATTACTTGCAATAACTTTCCTAAATGGAAGCCTAATTCTTGCCATTTTTCGAGTGCTGCTTGGTCTCCTTGTGCAGCTTTCAAGGCTTCTTGCTGCCCCGTTGTGTGCCATTTGTTGAACAACTGACTGCTGGTGTAGTCTTCGTAGATGCTATCCAAATAAGGAATACAGCCGATTTCGCCAGCGCCTGTATGAACTCCTCGGTACACCTCATTGTTGATAACGATGCCAGCACCGATACCTGTTCCAAGAGTGATGCCTACAAAATCTCTGAAAGGTTGCCCCTCTCCCAGCACATTCTCAGCAGCAACAAAGCAATTCACGTCATTGTCTACCCTTGTTTCCATGTTAAAGCGTTGTTCAAGAATATCCTTTAGATGTACCTCTGTCCACGAAGGTATGTTTTGTACGTGGTAAACAATGCCTTTCTTGTAATCTACAATGGAGGGTACTGCTATGCCTATGCGTTCAACTGATGACTGATTGAGCCGTGTTATCATTTGTGCGATTTGCTCTAACACTTCATTTTGAGTTCCGTTGGCAAGGCATGGCTCTTGCAAGGAGGCTTCAATTTGCCCATTTCTCACTCTCGCAGCTCTAAGATTGGTGCCACCAAGGTCGATGGCTATACGTGTTTTCATTGTTTGATACATGCTTGGTTTTTATATCAATAAAAGTGTTAAAGGGAATGTTTACCAATACCAACCTGTTGTTCTATTTTTTTGTCACTCCAAAGTAAGATGACTTTAAAGGGAACGTTTGTTTGAATCGTGACCTTAGGCTTTTCCTCTTTGGAGTTGCGTTTTTCTACTTTGAAGGAAATAAGTCCATCCTGACCATAGGGATACTTATCAATGCCATAAGCATCTAACAGGTTAACATCCAGGGTAATGGTGTTTTGTTCATGATTAGCTCGAATGCCAAAGATGTATTCGATGAGTTCGGCAATGGGAGGAAGCCCCGTCCAACCCACAAAGTCCTTGCGAGCCATGAAGCCAGGATTATTACTTTCAGGTGCATAATACTCAAAGAAAGTACCCGTCTTCTTGTACACCTCCAGTACGTTGTTATAATGATTCATGGTAATATCCCATGCCAACTGCCGGTATCCTTTGTCTACGAGCCCGGAGATAATCATGTAATTGGTGCCTGGCCATACGCCTCCAACCCAATAACGCCCATTAGCTTTGTATTTAGGATGACTACGTGAGAGGGAAGGGATGCGATGCGGACGGTTAAACTTCGTGGTATCGGTCAAGTGAGCAACCAGCTTGTCCAACCGATCTTTGGACAACACGTCGGTATGTAGCGCCCAATAGGCATAGATACCTTGTGTAGTGCTAAGGCTGTTGTATGCGTATTGGTCATAGAGAAAGCCATCTTTGTCGCTCCACATGTTGTCGTTAATGTATTGTGAAAGGTGCTTTATGTCATCTTCGAAGGTTTCTATCTCTTGCCAACGTTCCAAGTAGAAGCCCATTTTCAACAAAATCTTAGCCACCATAATTTGTTGCAAGCAGGCATCTAACCATATCATGTGCCCATGACTGTAGATGGTGTTGTATCCGTCTTGTACTCGTGGCATATTATCCATGCCCGTTCCCCAGCCACTCGACCAATAAGTACCATTGCGCCAAGTACGGTTTAGCTTTAACCATTTGTAGTATGCCGCCAATACAGGGAAGACCTTGTTGAGCCTATTGTCATCGCCAAACTGCGTATAATACAGCCATTCGGACCATGGCAAAATATTGGGACCCGTGCTGGTAGGGTCGTATCGGCCGAAACAATCGCTACCATCGGCACGTATCTCTCTACAAATAAAGCCGTCGGGATGTTGCTTGGCATAAAAGTTATCTAAGCTTTTCTGAAATGGGAAGAAGTTTTTACCATATCGACAGAACATTGTGATAAAGGCATTGTCCCACATAAAGATGTTTCCGTTGTAGGCTGGAGCGATATAACTGGTTACAAATCCAGAGTCATCTAACGGCTGACAGATGTTTTTAATCCCTATCTCCCAAGCCTTCCAGTACATCTCTATTTCCTTGTTGTGCCCTTCCCAATAGGGAGATGGCAACACTTTTTTGGCTTGTGCAAAGGTTCCCGGTTGGGTCTTCTCAACCTTAGCCGTACGAAAACTGTTCTCTGCTACCAACGTTTCCATGATGTAGGTGTTCTTGTAAGGAAGTTTGTACAGAGGTGACCCCGACGATATTAGGTTTTGTGCCATCATGTTCAGTGGCAACATGATACTGAGGAAGAGAAGAAGTTGATTAAGTTTTTTCAGCATAATTGATGATGTAAGCTTTGATAAGTTATCTTGCGATAGGATTTCTTTATAGTTCATACCAGTCGTTTTTACTTGTATCTTGTGTGACTGGTAAGTGTAATTTCGAGTATTGACCGACTTTTGAGACGAATAGAGCAAGCTACAATTATAGTCGCATCAGTTTTTTAATCTTCCAGAAGATTTCCGTATTGTCCATGAATCCAGTAAATTCTTCCGCACCGGGGCCGAAAGCGTATACGGGAACCATAACGCCAGTGTGACCGGTGCTGGCAAATTTTGCTTCAATGCGTCCAGTTGCTAAGTCACCCCCGTGCAAAGTAAGACCTCCCGTTTCATGGTCAGCAGTTACGACAACTAACGTTTCACCATCTTTGGCAGCCCATTTCATGACTTCCCCGATGGTACGGTCAAAGTCGTGTAGTTCTTTCATGAGCATATCCAGTTGATTAAAATGTCCATAGTCGTCTAATTGTGACCCTTCAACCATCATGAAAAATCCGTTCTTGTTTTGATTCATCAAGCTGATGCCTTTCATGGTAGCGCGAGCAAGCAAGTCGCCACGCTCATCAGGCAGGGGAGTATCCACCTCGTAAGGCACGCAGAATACCTTTCCGCTTTCCCATTTTTCTAATTCCTCCCACGTCTTGGCAATGTAGTAGCCTTGATTTTTCAGCTCTTCGAAGATGTTGCGACCGTCTTTCCTGTTCGTGAAATACTTGGCTCCACCACCAAAAGCAAAGTCAACACCACTGGTTGGATAGTCGGCTACGATTTCTTGTTCGTTGTCCCTGTTGATGTTATGGCAGCAGAAGTCGGCAGGCGTGGCATCCCACAAGCGGCATGTCACTGCAATTCCCGCATTTTTGCCTTTTCGTTTTGCAAGATCTATGATTGTTGTAAGCGGTTTCCCTTCTGGGTCAACCCCTACGGCATGGTATTTTGTTTTGTGTCCTGTTGCCAATGCTGTGCCACCTGCGCCCGAGTCGGTGATGAGCTTATCGGTGCAATGAGTAGCCGACAGTCCAATGTATTGTGCATTATCGAGCCATAAACGTCCTCGATTGCACACCCAAGCGGCATAGACATCCATCAGCGACATGCCGTCGCCTATCATTAAGATAACATTTTTTACTTTCTTACCTTTGGGAGCCTTGAGCTTTTCTACCTTGTATAGGTGCCCCATGGTGTATGTTTGCATGTTGGTATTTTGTGCAAACAAGCCCGAGTAAGTGTTTACTAATAGTGCTACTAATAGCAGAATTTGACGTTTCATTAAATATAAATTCTTAGAATTACAAAAGTACAAAATATTTATAAAAATAGTCTATCCTTTTTTGTGGAAAGGATAGACTATCTTCTATATTAACGATGGATAGAATTAGTTGTATCCCTCATTTTGCTTTAATTGCCCATTCGATTCAGTGATCGCCTTACTTGGATATGGGAACACAATGAGGTGGTCGTCGTAAGTAGTAATCCTATCCTGATTATCTGCATAAGGTACAATCTCAAAGGATGATTCAGGATTAGAACGATCCTTGTACTTACGAACACGAGGTTGACTTGTCAATGCTTTGGCTGTAACGTCTTTGAGCTCTGGACAGCTCTTGTGCCAGCGTTTTAAGTCATAGAGAGCATCGTAAAACTCGAAGGTAAGTTCGCATCTTCGTTCGTGATAGATATCCATCATTGTAGGATTGTGGTCGAGTGAAGCGAGGTTTGAGCGATTGCGCACCTTATTAATATCCTTGGCGGCAGCAGCTGCGTTGCCCATCATGATGTTGGCTTCTGCACGGAACAGATACATTTCTGCCATACGAATTAACGGGAACATGATGCGAGTAGTGGGCCAGTTACCGTTGCCACTAACCATTCCTTTCTCTACACAGTCTTCTGGTTCGAATGCTTGCATGTACTTGTTGCACATGAAGCCTGATTCTACGTCAGATGCAGAAAAGAATTTTCTGGTTTCTCCAAAGAATTTGAACTCTTGGTTGTACTCTAACAGAGTACGTTTCAAGCGTATGTTGTCTTTGCCGTCTTTCATCAGCTCTTCGTAGATCTCGTATGAGGGCTTGTTTTGTCCCCATCCGTTATAGACACCCCATGCTTTGTTTTCCAAAACAACGCCTGTAAATTCAATTCCACCAGGTGTTTGACCGCCATAGCCAGGCACACCCCATAGATATTCTTTCCCATAGAATCTGCTCATGTCAGAGGTAAACACCTCATCATAGGTAGAAGCAAGACCGCGTCCATATTTATTTTCCAGTTCATCTACACAAGCAACAACATGTTTCCACTGTGACTTGTCCCAGCAAGCCCAATATGCGTACGTTTTTGCCTTGTATGCTACACAAGCAGCTTGGTGTGCACGACCCTTATTGTTGTCATCGTATTGATCAACGGTAGGAAGATATTGAATGGCTTTGTCCATGTCTTCAATAATCATCTTGTAATCGTCCATGACCGTTGCACTCTGCTTTGGAATGCTGTTGTCATAGCCTTTTTCAAAATTTTCGTAGCGTACAAATGGCACACCCTGTTTATCAGTACCATAGCGGTATGCGATATAGAAGTGGCACATTCCACGTACAAACAAAGCTTCACCTAACGAGCGGCTCTCTACTGGAGTCAATTTGGTTTGTTTTTCCTTGTTTAGTAACTTTACAATGACCCAGTTGGCTCTTGCCATTTGGTTATAAAATTGCTCGAAAGTGTCTCTTAATGGACTTTCGTCACCGCTGTATTTCAAGGTTGCTAACGTGCCATAGCCTCGTGTGCGTCCCCATACAACATCCTGACCACCGCCTTGTTCCCAGAAGAATTCACGACCAAAAACATTCTCTTGGTGCAACCTTCCGTACAACATGTCAATGGCATCAATGGCTTGTTGGTCATTGGCAAAATAGTTTTCTGTTGTTGGCTTTCCCTCTGGCTGTACGTCAAGAAAGTCGCTGCACGATGTAAAAGTCACAGCAGCTACAACAGTGATAATTGAAATATATTTTTTCATAATGATAAATTCTTAGCTGTTTGGTTTTAATAAGTAATCTTTACACCTAATGAAAGTACTCTTGACAGAGGATATTTCATCGTGTCAAAGCCACCCACCTCTGGGTCCATGCCCGAATACTTGGTGATGGTGAAGACATTCTCTGCGCTGAAATATACGTAGAGCGAGCTTTTACGATCGTTCAGGTGTCCCCATTTCTGGATAAAGTCTGTAAAGTCGTATCCTATGGTTAGGTTCTTTAAGCGCAAGTAGGATGCATCTTCCAAGTACCAGTCTGAAGAAGTAGTGAAGTTACCGTTAGGATCGTTCTTCGAAATACGTGGAATATCGCTTCCCCTGTTTTCAGGAGACCACGCATCCAATATCTTGTTCCAGCGGTTGAAGTTACCCTCTGTGTCGCTCAGTGTAAGGTGCTTTCCTACAAAGAGCGCCTGAGCGCCAGACACACCTTGGAACATAGCACTTACAGATAGTCCTTTCCAATTAAATCCTGCTGTGAGTGCATAGGTCGTCTTTGGCATAGAACTACCACAATATTGCCGGTCTTTGTCGTCGATCTTTCCATCGTTGTTGGCATCAACAAACTTCAAATCACCAGCCTTAGCATTGGGTTGTATCCGTTTACCATCTTTGTCAACGTATGCTGCAGCTTCTTCATCACTTTGGAAAATACCGTCTGTCTTAATGAGGTGGAACGAGTTAAGAGCTCGTCCTTGTGTTGTCTGGAAAAGATTCGTCAGGTTTTTGAAGTCATTATGTCCGTAAACGTCACCTACCCAGATGCCTGGATTACCTTTCTCATCATAAGTACCAGTGTCGGTAACACGGTTTTTCAGCCATGCAAAGTTACCATTGATATAATAAGAGAAATCTTTATTCACTTGATCGTTCCATGCAGCTTGCACTTCCACACCTTCGTTCTTAACTTCTCCTAAGTTAACAAGCATGGCATCAAGTCCAATTGTCGAGGGCCAACCTACAGATTGTTGTTGTATAAGATTGTAGGTGCGCTTGTTGAAATAGTCAAATCCTAAAGATAGTCTGTTATTGAACATGGTTGCATCCAAACCTAAATCCCACTGCTCGGATGTTTCCCAAGTCAACGATGGATTCAATGCTGTACCATTATATATGAGGGTTCCCCATAAGGTGTTACTTGTAACGCCATACTGTGCACCTTCTGACCATACGGATGATGACAGTTGGGCAGCTTTGTAACCATAGCCAATGGAGCCAAGATTACCAACACGTCCCCAAGAAGCACGAAGTTTCAGTAAGTTTAGATTTTTATTTTTAGCGAACCAGCTTTCATTTGAGATTTTCCATGCACCTGTAAAAGCAGGGAAGTCGCCATAGTTATTATCCTTAGGCAGACGACCTGCGTAGTCTCTACGCCATGATGCCGTTAGGAAATAGCGATCGTCGTATGAGTAAGAAGCACGTGCAATGCAAGCTACGTTGGCATCTGGACCAATGAGATAGTCGTCTGGTGTAGTTGTTCCAGCGTATGCCAAATATTGAAGAGCAGGAGTTTCGTCCGAGAAACCACGTGCATACACACTAACACCTCGTTGTACCAACTTGTTAGCTGTTGTAGATAACAAAAGCCCCAGGTTGTGTTTCCCAAAGGAATTATCGTAAGTCAGTGTATTTTCTGTCATCCATTTTTTATATCTGTAAGCCGATTCGTTCATCTCGTTAAAGAGTTGTGGCTTTCCAGATTCAGGACGCATAGGGTTGAACTCCTTGTGGAAGTTGTTTTCAATGTTGAATGAAAATCTACTGGTAAACTTCAATCCTGGAACAATGTCATGGAGCTGTAGTGAGGTGGTTGACCACATATCACTCGTTTTGTCATAAGCATTGCTGGCACATAGTATGCGCACTGGGTTGATGGCATCACCATGGATGTCGGTGTAACCGTTACCAGGCTCTGAAACGCCGCCATAGGTTCCGTCTGGATTGTAAACACTGGCACTCGAAGGCATGTGTAATGCGTTCATAATGACACCACCTTCTGGGTTTGCAGTGTTGGCTCCGCGCATTTGCGAGTTGCGCCAAGTGAAATCCTCTGTAATGGTTATCCATTTGTTAATGTCGAACTGACCGTTATAATGTATGGTGTGTCTCTTGTTGAATGTGCCAATCAATACACCGTCATCACCGTCATAGGCATAACTCAACCGACTTCTTGCCGAGGAGGTACCTGTGTTGATAACCACGTTGTGTCTTTGGTAGAAAGCATTTCTAAATACTTCGTCCATCCAGTCTGTACGATTGGTGGCGATATAAGGATTCACTTTTGTATCCCAGCCAATAGGAGTATCCAGTCCTGCTGCCTTATACGAGATATTAGCCAGCTTGATTTGCTCTTCTGCAGTGAGTGCTTTGGGCAGGTTGGTAGCTTGTCTGAAACCATATAAACCGTCATAACTCAAGCTCACTTTTCCTTCTTTGGCTTTCTTGGTTGTTACCAACACACAGCCTCCAGCTCCCGATTGTGCACCATAGATGGCTGCTGATGCAGCATCTTTCAGTACAACAATTGACTCTATGTCATTCATAGAAGGAATAGGAGCGCCTGGGATGCCGTCTACAACCCACAGCACATTGTCGCCATTCATGGAGCCTTGTCCGCGAATGACAATGTTTGGTGCAGAAGTAGGGTCACCTCCATTGGCTGTAATAGTAACACCTGCTAACTGACCTTGCAGCATACCCTCCGTAGAGCTGACTGGACGAACGGATAGTTTATCCGCATTATTAATCACACCTACAGAGGCAGAAAGGTCTTGTTTGCGTTGACCAGCACCGTAGCCTAATACAACCACCTCATCAAGGGAGGCACGATCTTCTGCCAAAACAACATTTAAGTTATTGCTAACTACTGTTACTTTTTTAGTAACATACCCAATAGATGAAATCTGCAGTTCAGCATTTCTTGCAACGCTGAGTGTAAATTTACCATTTACGTCTGTGACAGTACCGTTGCTACTACCTACAATTTTAATGGTAGCACCAATAACTGGTTCTCCATTAGTATCGGTTACGGTACCTGTAATGTGGTCAGCTTTCTGCTGACTCATCTCTACCTTGTTTGCATTTGCATTATATGCAGATGCCATTGCAGGCACACACAATGTCAAGGCTGTTAAAGCGGTGACTTTGAACAGCTTGTTTTTGTTGCCTACTGAAAAAATAAACTTCTTCATGCAGTTGAAATTAATAGTGATAGTATAATTGATTTAGATTTCTCTTTTTGCCATGCAAAGATAATTAGCGTAGCTTATATTTTTAGCATAAGTGGGTAAAAATAGATACGGTTCTTGTTCTTTTCATAGTTTTGTAATCTATTCGTAATAAATGAGTTGCTTGTATTTCTCTTTTATTATTGAAAACTTCTTATTAGATTTTAAGACCTTTGGTTCAATATTACAAATTTAATACTTTTTTATTGAGCATAGATACGTATTTGCGTATTTTAATATTGAAAATGCGCAAATACGTCAAATAGCGTACGATTCATTCATTGAAGGATGATATTTTTACAATGAAAAGCCTCCAAAAGGCAGTATATGTAACATTGGTGGCACGCTGTAAAGGAGGGTAATAGATGCTGAATTTTCTTTACAAAGTGCCTCTCATAACTCGCGTGAAAACAACCAACGTCAAAGTTGGTCGCAAATACGCGAAAAATGAGCGAGGTTCATAATTCGTTGATGTTAAGGATATTATGCTTGCGACACCTCTTTTCATTCCCATTTTTACCTTTTCTTTGCGACTAAAGCATTGAGATAAGCCTCCAATTTGCATGCTTTAATATTGCTGAAGCATGTGAATAACACCCTTAAAGAGTGTTTCCAAGAGCGTAAGGTCAATGTTTTAACTTGAAAAAACGTTTTTTTTGTTCAAATCAGCGTACTTTTGTTCATGATTTGCCTATTAAAATTTTCTATTTTGAAGATTTTCAATGACCGTTTTTTGGTAAAATAAAAGGACAAAGTGTTGTGTATGTCTTTACTGAAAGTACAACAATCCTACACCTCTGAACAAACTATGTTTTTGTCTTTTTTTTGTGTTGTTCGTTGTGCAATAGTTGTGCAAATAATAGTCCGTCATGAGTGTTTATGCAATGAAATGTAACTTGTTACAAGTCGTATGCTTTGTTTCTTTTGCGAAATTCAGTAGGTGTACAACCTTTGATTTGCTTAAATTGTTGTACCAAGTTACTGTAGTTGTAAAACTCCATCTCTGTGGCGATTTCATTGATGGGTTTGTCTGTTTCATGAATTTTTCGCGCAAACTCTTCTATTCTGTTATAGATGATATAATTATAAACCGATCTTCCTGTCACCTTCTTAAATCTCATCTCGAGCAATCTTCTTGATAGCGGCAGCTTTTTAACCAAGTCGGTTACATTCAGGGCTTTATCTAAGTTGCTGTGAATAAATTCCAACGCTTCATTGATGTACATGTCATTGGTTGCAAAGCTGTTGGTTGATGCTCTATTGATGATGGAGATAGCCTTGATGATTACATCCTGTGGCTGGAAATCCTTTTGTTTTATGAGATTCATGATGAGTTCTGCAGTTTCATAACCACCAGCTTCAATATCTAAATGAATACTTGAGAGGGGAGGGTCGGACAGTTCGCAAAGGGTCGTATCATTGTCTACTCCTAATACGGCAAGATGTTCTGGAATTTGGATGCTGTTGCTTTTACAAATTTCAGTGATTTTATTTCCCTGGTTGTCGTCACAGCAAAAGACAGCTGTTTGTTGTGGGAGTTGGTTTAACCAATTTAATAATGGGGTAGTGTCGTAATACCAAAGCGTTTCTAATTGTTGATTGGTATACGTATAAAAGTTTTTGCTGTATCCAGCTTCTTTAATGCCTTCGTAGAATCCTTCACATCGTTCGTCAGACCATACTGTATCTTTGTAACCGTAAAATGCAAAATGCTTGTAGCCTTTTTCTATAAAAAACTGGGCAGCCAACTTTCCTGTATCGTGATAGTTGCTGGTGATATTTGGAATGTTATTAAATCTTCGCTTAAAGTCTTGAGCTATAGCAATGATTCCATTTCTGGGGAACAAATCGATGTCGTCATCATGGTTGAAGCGTCCGATAATAGCATTTGCTTCCCATTTCTTTGCCCATTCAACAACGCCTTTGATGCCATAGGTTTCTTTATACGAGGGGGGCATGCGACAAACAACCCATGCTTCTTGGTCTTTTTGTTTGGCATAGGTTAGAATTCCCTGCAGTAAATGGTGGGCGTAGGCTTCTGTAAAATCGGATAGAAAAATAAGACGTACCATATTTAGAATACTATCAAATCATCATTCGTATTATGGTAATATATTTCCTCTTTTATAGTAGAGTGCTTACATGGATTTGAAAAGAAAGCGGGTATCAAACAAAGTTGATCCCGCTTTTATCTAATGCTGTACGATGTATTTAACTCAATAGAGGTAAGTGCTATCGTACTACCTAATGAAAAGACGATTCCATGCTTGACAATGCTCACAATGGAAGGTCATCCTTTCATCTCTAATGACAATTAGTCGAGTTGAGCTAACTTGTTATTAGAGCCTAAAACATTCACAATCTTGTGTGTGTAAAGCTCTGTCATCAAGTCGCGAGCTGGTCCACAGTATTTGCGTGGATCAAATTCTCCTGGCTTTTCGTTAAGTACCTTACGTACGGCAGCGGTGAAAGCAAGACGAGAGTCTGAGTCAATGTTAATCTTGCAAACGGCACTCTTCGCAGCTTTGCGCAACTGCTCCTCTGGGATACCAACGGCATCAGGCAGTTTTCCGCCATTTTCGTTGATAATCTTCACATACTCCTGTGGTACAGAAGAAGAACCGTGAAGTACGATTGGGAATCCAGGAAGTTTCTCCATAATTTCGTCCAATACGTCGAAAGCCAAAGGAGGTGGTACCAACAAGCCTGTCTTCGTGTCACGTGTACACTGCTCTGGCTTAAACTTGTATGCACCGTGTGAGGTACCAATAGAGATAGCCAGCGAGTCAACGCCTGTACGACTAACAAAGTCGATAACCTCTTCAGGCTTGGTGTAATGAGATTCTTCTGCTACTACGTCATCTTCTACACCTGCCAAAACGCCAAGTTCGCCTTCTACGGTGACATCAAACTGATGAGCGTATTCTACGACTTTCTTGGTCAATGCAATGTTCTCCTCGTAAGGAAGTGATGAACCATCAATCATCACAGAAGAGAAACCATAGTCAACGCAGCTTTTGCAGGTCTCGAAAGAATCACCGTGATCCAAGTGGAGGGCGATTTCAGGATGTTTGCAACCTAATTCTTTGGCGTACTCTACAGCACCTTGTGCCATGTAGCGAAGCAATGTTTGGTTGGCATATTGACGTGCGCCCTTAGATACCTGTAAGATAACAGGAGACTTTTGGTCAGAAGAAGCCTTGATAATAGCTTGCAACTGTTCCATGTTATTAAAGTTGAAAGCTGGAATAGCGTAACCGCCATTGATGGCTCTCTTAAACATCTCGCGTGTGTTTACGAGGCCTAATGATTTGTAATCTACCATATTTTTTTATTTTTATAAAGTTGGTTTACTAATACCTTTGATAGTTATTGCAAAGTTAACATTTTAATTTGTTATACCCAAGTGATACAACATTTTTTAATGTTTAACTCGTCTTTCACTGTTGATTTAGTCTAAGGCTTCTATTTTGATATTTTCTACATTGCCAGTTACTGGGTTTAGAACCAAATGTGTGGTGAATTTCTTCCCCCATAGTCTTCCGCTAATGTTCTCTATGCGACCGAATTGTGCAGCGTAGGTGTCGAAAGATGACAAGGGCTGTTCCTCTTTCGACAGTGTGATATTGATTTTTCCTGGCAAGTTCACATTGATACCCACATTGTTCTTGTCTTTTTTTGCATTTTCATCGGGCAGCGAAAGTACGGGGATGATTTCTTCATCTTTGATACTTAAATAATAAGGTGTACCTCCCAAATCGTCTTTGTCCACCATTCCCAAATGCTTGGAAAAGCGGAACAGCAAGTCGTGTTCGGTTCCTTTGACAGGGACATAGTCCACAATAGTTTCGAGAGTGTCGGTAATTGTGGTGCCTTGGAAAAACTGCAACATGGCTTTTTCTTGCGTATTGAGGTTGTCCAGCATGATTCTTAGTTGTTCGCCATCTTTGGGCATGAAGTCTGCCTCGCCCCTTGAGAGTTGATTTTTGCTGTCTCTGATATCGTATATCTCTTGTGCAATGAGTTCTGCCGTCTTGGCATTGCTGCCAGCAGCCAATATTTCAGCGGTCATGTATTTAGCTGGGTCAATAGCTACTGGTTTGGGTGCTGACTGAAAAGATGTGACTTTCTCCACAGGCATTGGCTCACTGTTCACCGCCATGATGACTCCATTTTGGTCTCTGCTCACGCTGATGATGCTATGCTTCTTATCAATCGTTGCAGTAAACTGCTTCGAAGAGTCGGGTACGGCATAGGTATTCATTTTAGTACCAACAATTCTGTAGGTCGTGGTGGGCGTATCTTTCACAGGTGTTTTGAGGTATCTTTCTGAAAAGCGTGCGTACTTTCCAGGTGTAAATGTTGTTTTCTCTACCAGAACGGAAAAACGCAAAGCTGTTTTGGGTAGGAAGTAGGTTACGCCTTCTGTAGGAATTTGTGCCCAAAGCGCAATGATATTCAATGCTAAAAATAAGGTGGATAAAAATGTTTTTTTCATATTTCAAATCATGTTTCATGAGGGATGTGTGTCAAACCTCAATGCAATGCCTGTAATTTCTTGAATGCCTGTGGTAACCAGCGAATAATATCGCCCGCAATCATACTCTCTTTTCCCATTTCTTGTGCTGCCAAATCGCCCGCTAATCCGTGAAGATACATACCTACGATGCATGCGTCAGCATGACGGTATCCGCGTGCCAATAGTCCTGTGATAATGCCCGTTAAGACATCTCCACAGCCAGCAGTTGCCATGCCTCCATTGCCAGTTGAGTTAAAGAACACTTTCCCATTAGGCTGGCACAGTGCGGTATAATGCCCTTTTAGCAGCACGAATCCGTGCAACCGTCCTGCCAATTCGCAGGCTTTTGCGAGTCTTTCGTAACTGTCAGCACTTGTATTTCCAATCAGTCGGTCAAACTCTTTGGGATGAGGGGTAAGAATAATGTTCTTGGGCAATTGCTGCATCCATGCTCGATGCGTACCTAACATGTTCAGAGCATCGGCATCAACAACAATAGGACACTGTGCACGCCTTACTTGTGCAATCATGGCGATGGCGGAGTTCTCGTGTTGTCCCAATCCAGAACCTATACCTAAGGCATCAAAAGGGTCTGTGTCTACGGGTTCGGTGAAGTATTCTTTTTCAGGGTCTACACTCACAATGGCTTCTGGAACTGAAATTTGGAGGATATTAAGAAGATGCTTAGGAATGTGAGTGGTCACTTTTCCAATGCCTACTCGCAGACAAGCTTGAGTGGCGAGTGTTGCAGCACCTGCCATACCGTAACTGCCAGCCACTAATAGTGCATGCCCCATGTCGCCTTTGTGTACAAATTCAGAACGTGTTAGCAACTTTTCAACCACTTCATGTTCTTCCACAATGTTGTATTTGGCATCTATTTGCTGGGTAAAAGCTTCTGAAAGTTGGATGTCCAACACTTTTACTTGTCCAATATAGGGTTGCATGTCCGCCATCATCATGGACAACTTTTTGTGCTGAAGTGTGAACGTTACATCCGCTTTCACGATATTTGTCCGAACATTAAAAGCATTGTTTTCGGGTAAGAGTCCTGAAGGCATGTCAATGCTTACCACCTTGCAAGGCGATTGGTTGATATATTTTACCAGTGATGCAAAGCCTCCTGTGAGTGGTTTGTTAAGTCCTGCTCCAAACAATCCGTCAATGACAACGGTATCGGCTTCCAAAGCAGGAGGTTCAAAATTGAGCGTAACTTCCGTGAAATGGGTAATTTTTGGGTGATTTTTCAATCGATCCCTGTTGATAGCACAATTCTCGGATAGTTTGTTACTAATATTAAACAAATAAACATCAATGGAATATCCGTTCTCTGCCAATATCCGAGCTACAGCCAATGCGTCACCCCCATTGTTTCCAGGACCAGCAAAGACTACCATGGGCGATGTTGTCGTCCAGCTATTCATGATGGCGCGGCTCAATGCCTGTGCCGAACGCTCCATCAAATCAATGCTTTTAATGGACTCGTGCGCAATGGTATAATCGTCAAGCTCTTGAATTTGAGCACTTGTTAATATCTTCATTACTGCAAAAATACAAAATTAATATAAATAGGTGTACTTGGTATTTCCTATTTTTAGTTAATTTCTACAAAAAATGCCCTTTATCATTTTTCTTGTTATGGAAATCCTCATATTGGGAAACCCAGCACAACATTTACACCGTTTGCAATAGAGGGTAAACAAGAAAAAGGGTCTCTGTTTCTCTATCCTATTGGTTAAAAGCATTAATGGCAAAAAGATAAGTCCCTTCATCCATTATTTCAAGCGGGTAATTCTTTGGGTTAAAAATGTTGATGGCTATTCTTACTGAAGAGGGGGTAGATAGGAAGATCGAATCTCTCTCTATGCTTGCTGTTTGACAAAAGATTTTGAGTGTGTCAAAAGGGTATGGAAATCAATATTTTGTAGACTATAGATAGATTTTAAATTATACTAATTAATGCCTATGAGCTTCGCAACTTCATGATATTTTTAGTAACTTTGTGCTTTCTAAATATAAATCATACCATCCATGAGTGAAGTTACGATTAAAGATAAGACGTTTAAGACGTTCATTCCAGAGGCCGACTTGTTACGCCGTGTAAAAGAGGTTGCCAACCAAATTAGCCGCGATTTTGAAGGAAAAAATCCGCTTTTGCTGGCGGTGTTAAATGGATCTTTCATCTTTGCAGCCGATTTGATGCGCTATATCACCATACCATGTGAGATTTCTTTTGTGAAGCTGGCTTCTTACCAAGGTATTGCTTCCACGGGTGAAATCAAAGAGGTGATAGGTCTTAATGAAGATATTACAAATCGTGCAGTCATTATTGTGGAGGATATTGTAGACACTGGTGCTACGATGAAGCGTATGATAGAAAAATTGGGTACACGTAGTCCTGCCTCGTTAGATATTTGAACTTTGTTGTTGAAGCCAGGTAAACTCAAAGTACCACTTAATATTAAGTACGTAGCTATGGAGATACCTAATGATTTTATTGTGGGGTATGGTTTGGACTATGACCAGTTAGGAAGAAATTTACGAGATATTTATACAATAGTAGAAGAATGAAAAATATAGTAATCTTTGGTGCTCCTGGTTCAGGAAAGGGCACACAGAGCGATAAGCTCATTGAAAAATTTGGTTTGGAACATATTTCTACTGGAGATGTGTTGCGTAGCGAAATCAAGAATGGTACGGATTTGGGAAATACAGCCAAGGGATTTATTGACAAGGGCCAGCTGATTCCTGATGAATTGATGATTGATATCCTCGCCAGCGTTTATGATAGCTTTGGTAAAAATCATAAGGGAGTTATCTTCGATGGATTTCCCCGAACGATTCCACAAGCTGAGGCATTGAAAGAAATGTTGGCAAAACGTGGGCATCATGTAGCTGCTATGATAGAACTGGATGTGCCAGAAGATGAATTGATGAAGCGATTATTGTTGCGTGGGCAACAGAGTGGTCGCAGTGATGATAATGAAGAAACGATTAAAAAGCGTTTAGGCGTTTATCATGCACAAACAGCTCCGCTCATAGAATGGTACAAGCAAGAAGCGATACATCACCACATTGACGGCTTGGGCGAGTTGGATAGAATCACAGCAGATATTTGTGCTGTCGTTGAAGCTTTATAATTAACTTTTAATATGACTATCATTCAAGTTCAAAGAACTGAGGAATTTGAAGGATAGTCATATTTCATGTTTTGTTGTCTTACCCTTAATCATGTTTTCATGGAGTCTAATTTTGTTGATTACGTAAAGATTTATTGTCGTTCGGGAAAAGGCGGTAGAGGGTCTATGCACCTTCGTCATGTCAAATACAACTACAATGGCGGCCCCGATGGTGGTGACGGAGGTAAGGGAGGAAGTATCTATCTTCGTGGTAACCACAATTACTGGACGCTTCTACATCTACGGTACGACCGACATATCTTTGCTGAACATGGTGGAAATGGAGGTAAAGACAAGTGTCATGGTACTGATGGAAAGGATATATATATTGATGTCCCTTGTGGTACGGTGGTGTATAATGCCGAAAATGGTAAGTTTATTTGCGATGTGACCGAGCATGGACAGGAGGTATTATTGTTGAAAGGTGGGCGAGGAGGACTTGGAAATTTCCAGTTTAGGACAGCCACCAATCAGGCTCCACGCTATGCACAGCCTGGCGAGCCCATGCAAGAGATGACCGTTATCTTAGAACTTAAATTGCTGGCAGATGTGGGATTGGTTGGTTTTCCCAATGCAGGTAAGTCTACCTTGGTTTCCTCTTTGTCGAGTGCACGGCCTAAGATAGCCAATTATCCGTTTACTACCCTTGAACCATCTTTGGGCATTGTGGAATATCGTGATCATCATTCGTTTGTCATGGCAGATATTCCAGGCATCATAGAAGGTGCGAGTGAGGGGAAGGGATTAGGCTTGCGTTTTTTGAGACATATTGAGCGCAACTCCTTGTTACTGTTTATGGTACCTGGTGATACTGATGATATTAAGAAGGAGTATGAAATATTGCTCAATGAACTGCGTACCTTCAACCCTGATATGATGGACAAACACCGTGTCTTAGCAGTGACAAAATGTGACTTGTTAGACCAAGAACTGATCGAAATGCTGCACGACACTCTTCCTACTGATTTGCCCGTTGTGTTTATTTCTGCTGTGACAGGTCAGGGATTGGATGAACTGAAGGATGTTTTGTGGAAAGAACTTAATAGCGAGAGTAATAAACTGCAGGGAATTATTGCAGAAGACAATTTGATTCATCGGGACAAAGAGATGGATAAAATGGCTTCGGAACTCATTGCCGAAGGTGAGGTGGAGGAAATAACTCCAATAGACGACAATGACAATCAAGACATCGAAGACTTGGAAGATTATGAGTACGAAGATGTCTGATGCGCAGCAAACAGATTTGCCCACACCTCAGCTCTCTTATTTTCCATTGCATAAGCAAGTTAAAGTTTTTTCTACCACACGGAGCGGAGGCGTCAGTAAGGGTTGTTACAGTTCGTTTAACATCAATCCTTATAGTGGAGATGAACCGAAAGCCATACAGTCTAATCGAGCAGCTCTTTGTGCCGAACTCCAGTTAAGTGCCGACCGTCTTTTGTTGCCACATCAAGTTCACGGTGTCAAGACAAGGGTTATCGAAAAGGATTTCTTTTCTTTGTCACCATCTACGCAGCATTTATTGTTAGAAGGTGTGGATGCGCTCATCACTTCTGTACCACAAGTTTGCATTGGTGTGTCTACTGCCGATTGCATTCCTGTGCTTTTATATGATACGAAGCAACATGCTATTGCTGCCATTCATGCTGGTTGGCGAGGCACCGTGCAGCGAATTGTGCAGCACACTTTTTCCATGATGCGGCAGGTTTATGACACCTCGGCAGCTGATGTGTATGCTTGTATAGGACCCGGAATATCCTTAAAGAATTTTGAGGTTGGTGATGAAGTGTTTGAAAGATTTGCAAAAGCAGGTTTTCCCCTTTCGTCTATCAGTGTGAAGAAGACGAAGTGGCACCTCGATTTGCCTGAATGCAATCGTCTGCAACTCATAGAGGAGGGGGTAAAGGCGCACCATATTTTGCAGACAGACATTTGTACGTACGACCAGATAGACCAATATTTTTCTGCAAGACGGCTGGGAGTGGCGTCTGGGCGAATTTACAATGGTATTCTGTTAAATGAATGAGCATAAAGAAAGGTGATTCCGAAATACGATAACATCTGTCTATGTCTCTCCAAAACGGTAATGAAATGAAATTTCCTTTACGAAAATTAATATTGAGTGTAGCTTCAGTCATGAGCTTGTCGGCTTTTGCTTCCGATACAGAACAGTTCACTCCTGCAGAACGACAGCAGGTGAGTATTGCTACACCTCATCTCTTTGACAAATCTGATCAATTCTATATTGATTTTAAAAAGTTGTCTTCAACAGATTATTGTTTTCCACTTCCTGTGGGAAAGAGTATCCTTTTGCCGCAGCAAGAACTGGAAATCAGAACCTCGAAGGGAGATGCGGTGAAGGCGATGTTTGATGGTGCTGTGCGCTTGTCCAAGCGAAATGCAGCTCAAATACCCGTATTAGTGATTCGACATAAGAATGGATTGGAAACCGTTTATAGTCATCAAGTGCAGAATTTGGTGAAAGTGGGTGAACATGTGCGTGCAGGACAGACCATTGCAATTATTGGAGAGCGTGCAGGACGCTCGTTTTTGCGCTTTTCAATCATGGTGAATGGTGCCCGTATCAACCCAACGATTATTCTCAGTCCTGCGAGTCATCAATTATATTCACAATTGCTACAGTTTAAGAAAGTGGGGCATCACATTGATGTGAAAGTGGTGACGGAGGAGCAACAGCGTGCAGGAGTTGACCCAGAAAATCCTTTTAAAAACAGTAATTCTTTTCAACTGAACTTGTCTGAAGTGAGGAAAACAGGTCAATGGGCTTATCCTCTTCCTGGTGCAAAGGTGATAAGTCCTTACGGAGGCAGACGAGGACATGGCGGAGTAGATTTGAAGACAAAGCCGAAAGATAAGATAGTGGCAGCCTTTGATGGAGTAGTAACGCTGTCAGGGCCACATTATGGGTATGGAAACTGTATCAAAATAAAACATAAATATGGCTTTGAAACCCTTTACAGTCATCAATCTAAAAACTTTGTAAAGGTGGGTCAGAAAGTGAAGGCTGGGGATGTGATTGGATTGACAGGGCGAACAGGACGTGCAACAACTGCACATTTGCATTTTGAAGTAAAATACAGAGGGCGGCGTTACAATCCAAATATACTGTTCGACCATGCAAAGCGAAGTTTACAAGATGTAACCTTGACCTTGACTAAATTAGGAAAAATTACTTCGAAGCGTAATAAGACTTACGCTCCGAAGTAAGTGCGATATCCTTATATCACGCTTTCCCTTTATGTCTATTGGCTCGCTGTGTGCGGTATTTCGCTTTTTGGCGAGCAGAGCCACTGCCATGTGCTCCTGTAATATACTTCTTTTTCTTGGCTTTGGTCTTAATCTTTCCGTCCTCTTTTTTCTCTTTAGGAGGCTTGCGAAAGACTATCCCGTTTTCTAATATATCGTCAAAATCGTCCATACACATGTAAATTGATGACAGTGGTACTTGCTTTCTTGTTAGATGTTCTTCATACGAAGATACTTATGCCACTGTGTTTGATGAATTAATGGTGGAATAATCTCACCCCTGTAAATGCCATTGTGATGCCATATTTGTTGCAAGTCTCAATAACATGGTCGTCTCTCACAGAACCTCCAGCTTGTGCTATGTATTGTACACCACTTTTGTGAGCTCGTTCAATATTATCTCCAAAGGGGAAGAATGCATCACTTCCTAATGCCACTTGTGTGTTTTGGCAAAGCCATTCTTTCTTTTCCTCTTGGGTCAAGGGCTCTGGTTTTTTCGTAAAGATAGCTTCCCATGCTCCGTCTTTCAAGAGGTCATCCGCCTCGTTGCCAATGTATAAGTCAATGGCGTTGTCTCTATCTGCACGACGGATATGCTCCTTGAATGGCAAGTTCATGACCTTGGGACATTGGCGAAGCCACCACGTGTCTGCTTTGTCACCTGCCAAGCGGGTGCAATGAATTCTACTCTGTTGTCCAGCTCCTATTCCAATTGCCTGTCCATCTTTGACATAACAAACACTGTTGCTCTGGGTATATTTGAGAGTGATAAGTGCTATGGTAAGATCTCGCTTGGCATTTTCTGGCAAGGATTGCTGTTCTGTGGGGATGTTTTCAAATAATCGATCGTCATTAAGTTTAACTTCATTGCGCCCTTGTTCAAAGGTAATGCCAAAAACCTGTTTGTGTTCAATAGGATTCGGCTGATAGTTTGGGTCTATCTTAATGACATTGTAAGTCCCCTTGCGCTTTTCTCTCAAAATCTCCAATGCTTCAGGTGTAAAATCAGGTGCAATGACGCCATCGCTCACTTCACGTTTGATAAGCAATGCCGTTGCTGCATCGCAGGTGTCGCTTAATGCAACAAAATCGCCATACGAACACATGCGGTCTGCTCCTCGGGCTCTTGCATAAGCACAGGCAAGGGGTGAGAGTTCAAAGTCTACATCGTCGACAAAATAAATCTTTTTTAAGGTGTCGCTTAGTGGTAGTCCAATGGCAGCCCCAGCTGGTGAGACGTGCTTGAATGAGGCAGCAGCAGGAAGACTTGTTGCAGCCTTCAGCTCTTTTACTAATTGCCAACTATTGAGTGCGTCAAGAAAGTTGATATAGCCTGGGCGGCCATTTAATACTTCTATTGGTAATTCCTCCTCTTCCATATAAATGCGTGAAGGCTTCTGATTGGGATTGCAACCGTACTTTAATGCTAATTCTTTCATATCGGAAAATGTTCTAATGGTTTACAAAGATATAAAAAAATAAACTGTTCTGTTACGTTACTTGCTGATTTTTAGCTTTCTTAAAAAGTTTCAGAGACTTTCGGTTCGAGATTTATTCTTATCGTTTTAAGCGCATCCATTGCTGGATGACGACATCAAGAGTACATTGTAAGATTCGCATTCGTTATATTGAAAAGAAATGACGCTCATTGTTTTTCCTTAAGAAAGGGTTGTTTGTTCAATCTTTTTAGTAATTTTGCTTGCTCATTGTTCGATAGACGAGAAAGGTAGAAAGCTCAAGTTTCTGTCTTCCAATGAACTTATGGATGAGGTTAATATACATGGTTGTTATGAATTAATTGATTCACAAAATGTTGCAAGATATAAAGCGTCTGTTAGAAGAAATGGAGGCAAAGGTCGGAGAAACAGCAGGTAATCTGTTGACAGAAGATGAGAAAATCGTACATGTATTGGCGAAACATGGTTTGTGTGCAAATTTGAGTGGTGTTCAGAAACTGTGGGATTGTCTACAAAGAAAAGAGAAACTGTCTGTAGCTACTTTGGATAAATTAGCTCTCCTTGCGGGCTTTCAAAATTGGAAAGATTTAAAAGCCGCTTTGCATGGTGAGAATAGTGCAGACCTCAACTACGACGATGATGACGAAGTGAAATAAAAAAGGTCGCAACAACTATTGCGACCTCTTTTATCTTAAAAATACTTTTGACCTGAATCTTATTTGTTGGAGACAGTTCTTCTTTCCTGGATACGTGCTTTCTTACCAGTAAGACCACGTAAGTAGTACAACTTAGCG
This sequence comes from Hoylesella timonensis 4401737 = DSM 22865 = JCM 15640, assembly GCF_000455445.1. Taxonomy (GTDB): domain Bacteria; phylum Bacteroidota; class Bacteroidia; order Bacteroidales; family Bacteroidaceae; genus Prevotella; species Prevotella timonensis. Next base: position 213,780 of record NZ_HG417091.1, read on the forward strand.
CGACGTACTTTACCACGCTTGTTCACTTCTATCGAGTCAATGCTGGGCGACTCAATAGGGAAAATACGCTCTACACCTACTGTTCCAGACATTTTGCGTACAGTAAAGCGCTTCTTATCACCATGTCCTGAAATCTTTATTACGACACCGCGATAGAGCTGGATACGCTCTTTGGTACCCTCGACGATTTTGTAAGCGACAGTAATAGTATCACCTGCTTTGAATTCAGGGAACTTTTTGTCGGTTGCAAATGCTTCTTCAGCAACTTTAATTAAATCCATTTTTAATTTGGTCATTAAATATTGTTTGTCGTTCCAACACAACATGGACAGCAACTCTTCTACTTCCAGAGGTTATGCCGAAAAGCGGTGCAAAGTTACAACATTTTTTTGAAATAATATAAGTTTATTCTTTTTTCTTTTGTTTCAACAGCAAATCTGTCGAATGACGCGATTTTGCAAACGCACACAACGTAGTTAAATACATTACAGCTGTGGATTCGTAATTGGGACAAAGCCTCCAAGCTTTGTTCATCATCTGAGATGTCGTTCGCAACGGAATTGTTGTAGTACAATTACCCTTAGACTTAAGAACGGTGTAAAGAGGAACCTATAAAATTACCTTGATGAGAAGAAATCGCTTTCACATAGAGAATATTGTCTTCAAACTATTTTTGAAATCTTACAAAAAAATCTATCTTTGCATTATCATTAAATCGTTTTCAGCCTCAGATGTAATGATGTGCTTGGTAACTACTCAGTAGTGGCGAGATAAAAACGACTAAGAGTAATGAGTCTTGTGCATTTGTGGGTTATAAATATTGGTAAATAAGAATTGAAATGAGAAAAACAAAATTGCTGTTTGAGCTTGCTTTCATATCGTTGATGGCAACATCGTGTGCATCGCACTATCAGTTGACGAACGTTCAGCGAACTCGAATACTCGTAGATCATCGGTATGATGGCATTCGTAATGAGAAAGTAGACGCCTTGATGCGGCCCTACAAACACGAGGTAGATAGTTTGATGAGTCCTGTTGTTGGGCGAGTTAAGCGTGACATGTCTGTGGGTAGACCTGAAAGTACGCTTTCTAATCTGCTGTCGGACATCTTGGTTTGGGGCGGAAGAGCATTTCATGAGACTCCTGATTTCGCTGTATATAATATGGGAGGTATCCGTGCAGCGTTGGTGAAAGGGGATGTGACGAAGGGTGATGTGGTCGATGTGGCACCCTTTGAGAACAAACTTTGCTTCTTAACGCTGACAGGAGAACAAGTGCTTGAGCTTTTTAAGCAAATTGCCTCGGTTGGTGGCGAAGGTGTGAGTCATGGAGTAGAACTAAGAATTACGAAAGACGGACAGTTGAAGTCGGCTTTAGTTCACGGAAAACCCATTGAACCACAGCGTTTGTACCGTATAGCAACTCTTGATTACTTGGCGCAGGGAAATGACAAACTTGTTGCCTTTAAGAAGAAAACGCAGGTGTTGTCGCCTCAAGATAAGCAAAACAATGTGCGATTTATAATTATGGATTATTTTCAACAAGCCAACGCACAGGGGCTTGAGGTTGATGCTGCTATTGAAGGAAGAATTGTTGTTGAGTAAGTTGAACCAGAATTACCAAAGTTAGAAATGAAGAATTATCGTTATATATTAGTTAGTGTACTCTTATGTTTAGGGACAACACTTGTGGCTCAAAATAAGAGTCTTACTATTCTCCACACAAACGACACCCACAGTTGTATATATCCATTAAACCCGAACTTAGCAGATACCATGCTTGCAGGGCGAGGGGGATTTATTCGAAGAATTGGGATGCTGAAAGAGGAAAGGAAGAAAGACCCTCAGCTGTTACTTTTCGATAGTGGCGATTTCAGTCAGGGCTCGCCTTATTATACCTTATATCAAGGAGAGGTCGAGGTAAAGTTGATGAATGAAATGGGGTATGATGCAGGTGTGCTTGGCAATCATGAGTTTGATTTTGGAATGGACAACCTGGCTCGTCTTATCAAACAATTAAATTATCCTGTCGTATGTAGCAATTATGATTTTACGGGAACTGTTTGTGAAGGTTTGGTAAAGCCGTATGTTATACTGAAGCGCAAAGGGATTAAGATAGGTGTGTTTGGACTCTCGCCAGAGATGGAAGGACTTGTAGATTTGAAGAAATGTGAGGGAGTGAAGTATTTAGACCCTATCAAAGTAGGGCAGCAAATGGCTTCTCTCTTAAAAAATAAATATAAGTGTGATTTAGTGATTTGTTTATCGCACATGGGTTGGTTGAAAAAGGGGATGAGCGAACAACGTATAATTGCACATACTCGGGGCATTGACCTGCTGTTAGGTGGACACTCTCATACATATTTCCAATCTCTAAGATATGTTAAGAATTTGGATGGAAAAGAGATACCTGTTGATCAAAATGGGAAACATGCCATTTATGTAGGAAAGTTGCTATTGCAATTCAAGAAAAAATGACAAAACATTTGGCATAGAAATAAAGGCTGGCTCTATAAATTAGCTTTGTTAGATTTTGAGCTTATTTTTGCGATCAAAATGCAAGAGAGTGAAGGAGTGTAGCGAGCTACACGACTGAACGAGCTTACATTTTGAACCAAAAAGAAGCCAAAAGATAACAAAACGTATTTCATAAACATTTGATGACTATGTGCGGTGGTAATTTATAGAACCAGCCTAAAGAACTTTCACTCTGGGTGAGTTTTATAAATTACCATCGTAGCATACGTTTTAGGGCTTGACGAGACTAATTTATGGAACTCACCCTATTTGTTGGTGTGTTCATCTTTATTCAAAATAGAACGTCAAGACTATCATCTTGGAGCGTGCTTCATTGGTAGCGTTGGTGTAAGGTATCATGTTCTTATCTTTAATACCTTTGACATGGTTCTTGTCATAGCTGTTGGTGAGTCCAAACATAAATTTAAGTTCTGGTCTTAACTTAAAGTATTGAAGATAGAAATCACACCCCACGCCTATCTCTGCAAATACATCGTAACGTTTCAAGGCTACAAACTGGTCGTTTTTCCCATTGAGGTTAATCATAGGGTTCACCCCTGTAATTAAATAAGGTCGATGGTTATTAAATCTCGGCGCAGCGAAGATAACATCCAAAGCGGAGGAGATGTAAGCGGTTTTCATGTCTTGTCGCTGCTCCGTTGGCTTTCCTTCTTTATCCAACATGCCATAGTCGCGGAAAGTTAAGTGCCGATTTCCGAAGTACATGGCAGGAGCAATGCGAAACTGGAAGTGCTTACTGAGCCTCATTTCTGCGAGTACTCCCACCGTGAGTCCTGCATCCCATCTATCTTGGTCAACGGTAATGAGACGTTCTGACACACTCCCGTCTTCGTGTGTGAGTTGTTGAATACCTACATTATTTAATTCAACATCTTGTACATGAGTACCCAATAATACGCCAAAGTGCAGTGGGCGTAAATCTGCGTAGGGACGATTTTGAACGACACGGTCTATCTGTGCAAGGCACTGAACCCATGAGGCAAAAAATAGAATTGTACAAAGCACTGTCTTCTTCATGTTGGAATAACGTAAAATCTACCGTGATATTGCTAATTGGCACAAGTTCTTTAGTGGACACGGCTCTTTCATTTATGGGCAATGTTGTTGAACAATAAACAAATTGAGTGATGCAAATGAATTCAACAAGACAACGAACGCCAACGCTCTACGCGTGAAACAAACCAGCCGACATCAACGCATTGTGTGTTCTTGACAAATTAGCTTTATTTGGTGAACGCCTGCGTTTATAGCTTCCAACCATCGGATTTGCTGTTTTTGTTCAATTTGTAGTTGAAACAAAAGAGCATCCTTGTTTTTGGCAACAAGCGACCTTTTGTTTAATGAATGAGCCTTGCGGTTTCTATCTATACCACGCTCTTTGTGGTAATAACTTCAATGAAATGGGGGTGTAATTATTGTCAAAATATTTAACAAGTACACGCTCATAATTCGAATATTTGCAACCAACTTTACTTTCGGTCGCAAATACGCGAGTTATGCGATAGTTTTACAACTCGTTGTTTGTTAAGTGATTATGCGTAATCGTACGCACAAAACCTCGTTTTTTCCCCTTTTTAGTCTCCAAAAACCATCAAAAAATGGTGTTGAAACAATACTTTAGTGCCTCAATAGTAACTTAGTAAGGGTGTTATTCACATGTAATAGTTGCCTTAACTCAATGCTTCAGCGAGCCAACAGCACTTTTTTCGTCCAAAAATGCCGTTTTGACTGCTTTTTTCATTCTTGTCTTTTTCTATTTCGCAACTTTTCAATTGCGGTTTTATTGTCATCTATATTGACAAAAATAGGAAGTAGAAGATTCTGTATCGCAAGCATTTTGTATCTTTCGTTGTGCAACATGTTTTTTTAGTTTATCTCCTCTGTAAACATTATGTGCATTGAGGTAAGAGGATGTGCCTATTTTGAGACATCCTTTCAACAGCTTCAACGGTCATCGTCAAAGACCTTACTATGTGAAAAACTTTGTACTTACACGAGAAATTCGTTGATGGGGAATAAAAGATAAATGATAAAAAATAATAGTAATTGATAAGTATTTGAAATAATTACTGTACCTTTGCATTATTCAAATGTAGAAAACTACAACGTATATAATTTGATGATAAGAAAATCGAGTCACGGCGAGGAATTGCTGTTATTTCGATAAGTACTATTTTATACAAAAACATTAATTTACAAAAAAACAACATTATGGCTTACGTAATTGGAAATGACTGCATTGCATGCGGTACATGTATTGATGAATGCCCAGTAGGAGCAATCTCTGAAGGTGAAATTTATTCTATCAATCCTGACACTTGCACCGAGTGTGGTACATGTGCAGAAGTTTGCCCAAATGAGGCAATCTCTCTACCTGAGTAAAGAACAGCATTTATAAGAACGGTAAACGTCTGGTGTTAGGAGGTTCATTTCGATATGATATCCTAACAATAACAGAATGATTTGTAACGAGACACTTTGAAATGATTGAGTGTCTCGTTTTATGTTGGTCACTGTTGATAAATTCAGAACGGAGAATACCATAGCTCGTTGTTCAATCATAAGTTTATCTTGATACATACGCAATATTCTGCCAGGTTGGCACATACGTATAAAAAAATAACGAGGGTGTGTCCGTTTATATTTGACACACCCTCGTTATTTGGTTTGTTATTTCTCTTTTACTTCATTCCTAAAGCTTGTTTTGCGACCTCATTGTTAGGATCAAGTTCAAGAACCTTTTTCCAATATGAGTCAGCTGTAGCTTTATTTCCTTGTAACAGATAGTAATATCCTAAATATCTATAAGCTTCAATCAATCTAGTGTTATCCACATCATCACGACTTGCCTTCTCACTTAACGACTTGGCTAATGCCTCATAGAAAGGCTTGGCTAATCCTTGTTTTGTTTCAGGGTCCAAGTTGGAGTTAACACGTGCACGCATGAAGTTAGCAAAATCGATGTTTGCAGGAAATTTTTCACCTAATTGTTTATACACCTCATCAGCTTTGAGATAAGTAGCTTTTTGTTCTTCTCCTTTTTGGCTGGCTGCCATGGTCGTATAGATAGAACCTAACCCAGCTAAGTCAGTAGCAGAAGGCTTCTGGACATTCACTAAATAATCTTCATAATATTTGATGGCATTAGCAAAGTCGCCTTTACCAAGGTAAGCATCAGAGAGCCCTTTCTTGTTATTATTTACAAGTTCGGCATTCTCTTTATTTGCAATTAATGCCTTCTCGAACATCTTAATAGCGTTCTCGTATTGCTTATCACCCAAGTATGCTTGACCATAGTAGGTGTAATCATATCCAGAGATTACCGCACTATCAGAAGCATTGAATAGTCGGTCGGCATATTTAAGTGCATCTTGAATTTGACCTTCGTCCGTGTAATTGTAGAATGCAATTCTGTTCCATGCAGCGTAACGAGGATTTTTACTCAGTCCATATAAAGCCATATCCAAACTCTTCTGACGTTTTTGAGAGAGATAGCCTGCCATGGCATAATTTGTAATGTCTACATTTTCGAGTTTTGACTTATCTACTTTTTCGTAATATTGCATGCTCTTATCCAGCATATTTGAATTGTAGTAAATTCTTGCAGCCAATGCATCAACAGCAATGTCAGGTCGTTGAGTGCGCAAATCATTCAAATTCGATACTGCTTCCTCTGGACTCCTACCTCGGAGAATATTTGCATATTTGAAATATGCATCTGGATTTTTTGGATCAAAGTATTTAGCCTGTTGGTACCAACCTGCTGCAGCTCCGCCATCATCTTTCATTACTTCAACGTCACCTGCCAAGATGTAAGCTGGTGCATATTTCTTATCACGTTCCATAGCAAGGTTGGCATATTTCATAGCCATTTCAGTATTCTTCTGTTCTAAGAATGCCCTTCCTATTCCAACAAGCACAGCAGGATTCTTTTTGTTTGCCTTATAGATAGGTTTTAATGCCTTTTCAACATCGTTCTTTGTTGATTTGATAATCTCCGTTGCTTGTTTAATGGCAACTTGGTCTTCACTTTGTGCTATCACTGGAGCCGACATACTCATGAGTAGAGCTCCTGCCAATAAATATTTAATTCTCTTCATACTCTTTTTCTTTATGGATTTGTTTTTTAATTCTCAGAAATCTGTTGTAATCATTCATTGGATACACGAACATTTCTTACGGTCAAATTTCCGTACGCAGGCAACAAGCCTGTTTTTAAAATAATCTTTTGTCCTTTGTCTTGTGATATAATGAAGTTAGAAAAACCTGTGGGTAATCCCATGTGGGTGTCGTTAAGTAATATATACAAAGTTCGTGCCAAAGGGTAACTCCCATTGAATATATAATATTGGTATGGTTTCCAACTGTTCTGTACGTTTGCGATTGGAACAGAAGACACCGCCATTGGTCGGATTTCTTTCTTGAATGTCAAATTGGTAGTGTCACGTTTGTCGTTTAACCAATTGCTTCCAATAATTCCGATAGCACCTTTGTTTTCTTCTACATACTTAATTACTTCAGTTGTCTTCTTTACTGCTGCAACATTCTTGTTTAGAATTGGTTTTCCTCCCAGAATTGAATCTTCTACGAAGTGGACTGCTGAAGAGTTTGGATTATCAAATACTACAGTGATTTCTCCTATTTTGGATTTCGGATAGATTTGATTCCAACGTGTAATTTTTCCGTTAAGGATATCCTTTATGTTGTCAACACTGATACAAGAATCAGTGTTGCTGATGTTCTGAATTAATGCAAGTCCGTCGTATGCGAACCTAACTGAGCGAGGAAATTGTTTTCTTGCTTTTAGACTTTCAAGTTCCTCTTTCTTAAAATCACGCGAGGTAATCGCCATCCAAACCTCTCCTTTCAGTAGTTTGTTGATGGCTTCTGACTCATTTGTATAGATGGGAGTCAGCTTGGCATCTGGGTAAGTATATTCAAAGAGCTCGCGTTCCTCTTCTATTACTGGACTAAAACTTTCGTCAGAAGCAAAAGTGATTGCTCCTGACGAATAAGTATCTGTTCTCCCATCTTTTGGCTTCTTATTTTTACAAGAAGCCAAAAGACAGGTGATTAGTGTTAATCCTACAAGTATGTAAGATATATTTCTCTTCATGTTATTGTAATTTGAACGAAACAGGTACGTTATATTTCACGCGTACAGCTGAACCATTTTGCTTACCAGGAATCCAAGCAGGCATGCTTCTTACTACACGAGCAGCCTCTTTATCCAATGAGGGGTCTACAGAACGAACTACTTTCACGTCTGTGATATGTCCGTCTCTCTCTACAACGAAAGACACAACGACACGTCCCTGAACACCATTCTCTTGTGCTACTACAGGGTATTTAACGTTTTCGCTCAAGTACTTCATCAGTGCAGATGGACCACCAGGGAATGATGGCATCTGTTCTACTACATCGAAGACCTTATTTTCTACTTCTGGTTTAGGCTCTGGTTGAGCCACTGCTTCTTTCAGTTTCAATACTTCACCGCCCTTGTCATCGTTACCTTTTACATCAATGGCACCGATGGCAGTTTTGGTATTCATCAAATCGTCTTGAGTTTTCAATTCTTCTTCAGGTTTTACTTCGTTATCTTTCTTGATAACAGGTGCAGTAAACTTGATAGAACTTTTTACTCGCTCAACAACCTTTTCAGGTTCTACTTCAACTTTCTTGGTTTGCTTTACTTCAGCCTTTTTCTTTGGCTGGTCAAGCTTAGAAAGTTCTACAACCTCTGTCATTGCAGCTCTCCTTCTTGCTTCTGCGTCTGCGGCCTTTTTAATGGTAAGTCCAACTTGGCAAAGCAAAACTAATACGACTACAGCAATGATAGAGATAACATTTCTCTTACCTGTGCCTTTTCTTAGCTGATAGGCACCGTAAGACTGGTTGCGTCCGGCAAAAACGATGTCGGTCCAATCACCAGAAATCAAATCTATTTTTGACATTGTTACTCTTTTTTAATGGTTAATACGATATCCTCTTATTCGACACCTTTCGCTTTCAACAACTTTTCGTCGTCTTTTGAAATCTTATCGAGGACATACTTACCAATGCTGCAAATCTGCATCTCGTCGAGCGCATCTACTACATTCTTATAACTTGCTTTATCTGTTGCTTTAATGATGATTGTCATGGTCTGAATTTTCTGACCATTGATTTCACCTCTTTTTATCTGAGATAATTCTTTGCTATATACAGAATCGGGCATTTGATCTTTCTTCAAGTCAAGTTCAGCCTTTGCTTTCATCACATCCAAAACTGGTTGCGTATTATCTTCTGTCGTGTGCTGTATCAATACTTTACGAATACCATCTTTACCCCATGTTGTTTCTTTAAGAGTTGATGGATCGTCGTATTTCGGTAACCCTGCCACGTAGTAGATTTTGTCGTTTCCAGCTACATAGATAGTGATAGTGTAAGAAGCCTTGGTAACCGACTTGTCTTGCTCTGTCATGTTCTTATCGTTACTTGGCATACTCAGCTCCATGGTTTGTGGTTTGGCCAAAGAAGTACAGAGCATGAAGAACGTAATAAGAAGCATCATCATGTCCACCATAGGTGTGAAGTCTACGCGGACATTAATCTTCTTCTGTTTACTTGTATCTTTTGATTTTGCCATACTTATTTATCCTCCCCAGTCTTTAATGAAGTGATGAGATAATAACGATTCTGGTTCATGTCTTGAAGTTCTGACATTAGCTTCTTTATTTTGGCATAAGGAGTATCGGCATCTGCCTTAATTGCAATTTTGATATCCTCATTCACATTCAGGGCTTCGGTTACCCAAAGTTGGAATTCACTCTTACCTCCATCAATAGAATCAAGAGGAACACCAGCTTCAGCACCCGTGATTACTTCGGTCATCTTCTCATTAGGAAGACCTAAGTAGCCTTTTAAGCTATTCAATGGCACACCCCACATAGGGTCTGCTTGGAACTTCATCATTTCTTGATTTGTCAGTCCGATACTACTCGTCTCGTTCATTCCTTGAATAAGACTCAACAGGTCGTTCTGATTATCCATACTCATAAACACTTTGCCAGCTTTATCGACAACGATGTTTAGCACGTCGTTTTCTGGAACCTTGATCTCAGAGACAGACGATGGCTGATTTACTTTCACTGGCTCGTTCTTAACGAATGTTGAAGTCAACATAAAGAACGTCAGCAAGAGTACCATCACGTCTGACATAGGAGTCATGTCAATCCAGACGTCATGTTTCTTAACTTTTAACTTACCCATAACTGAATAATTTTTAAAGGGTTAGCAAAAATTAAGCTTCTGGATGCTTTTCTTCGAATGTGTGAGCTATTGTATAACCAATCTCGTCCATTGCAAATGTTAACTTATCAATCTTGTTGGTAAAGTAGTTGTAAGAAACAACAGATACCCAAGATGTAGCAATACCAGATGCTGTATTTACCAATGCCTCTGAAATACCAGTAGAAAGCGCCATAGAGTCAGCACCACCACCAGCAGCCAAGGCTGCGAACGAACGAATCATACCAAGCACAGTTCCGAACAAAGCAGTCAAAGTACCTAATGTTACGACAGTTGCAATGATAGGCAAGTTCATTGTCATGGTTGGCATTTCCAATGCTGTTGCCTCATCGTGTGAGTTCTGGATAGTATTGATTTTCTCTTTTAGTTTGATAGAAGAGTTTTCCATCTCTCTGTAAGATTTCAAGTCTGCCAATACTACATTAGCTACTGAACCTTTTTGCTTGTGGCAAAGTTCTTCTGCTTTAGCGATGTCACCGTTTCTAAGAGCTGCTTTTACGTTTTCTGTAAATTTAGTAACACTTCCTTTACCAGAGCAAGCACTGATAGCAAGTAAACGCTCAACAGACATTGCGATAACGGTACACAATAGACCAAAGATAATAGGCACAACCCATCCTCCTTTGTAAACTGTACCCAACATGTTCAATGGGTGTCCTTCACGGTCACCGTTAGCGAAGTTGGCAGGGTCACCAAGGATAAAGTTGTAGAAACCCCATCCTACAATGAAGGCTAAAATGATGATAATAAACGCATGTCTAACGCCCTGAAATCCTTGTGACTTCTTCTGAGGGGCTGCTTTTGTTGTTGCCATAATTTGAAATTTTAATTTTTGGTTATTAATAATTTAAGTTGTTATAGTTCTTTTGTTTTTCTGGAAGTCCATGATGATTTGAATTTTCTTGTGGACTTTGTTCTTAATCAACAACGCAAAGATATATAAATTATATATAAATTCTTGATGAATTAAGAAGTTTTAACGAGTATTCTTTTTTGATGATAGCGCTTTTTAATGCAGAGCTTTGTCGTTTTATTGTAGCTGCTCAAGCGCATTTTTTATTCTTCGAAAAGCTTCTTGAATATTCTCGTCGCTTGTTGCATAGCTCATTCTCAAGCAGTTGGGCTCTCCAAACGCATCTCCACCTACGGTTGCAACATGCGCTTTTTCTAATAGGTACATCGATAAATCTGTTGAATTTTTGATGTAATAGCCATCTGTAGATTTGCCAAAGAAATAGTTGCATTTGGGGAAGAGATAGAAAGCTCCCTTTGGTTCGATGACTTCCAATCCATGAATATCCTTTGCTAATTTTACAATGAGGTCTCTTCTTCGTTGAAAGGCTTGTCGCATTTCTTCTACACAAGCTTGACTCTGTGTATAAGCAGCGATTGCTGCTCTTTGACTAATGGAACAGGGTCCACTGGTGTATTGGCCTTGCAATTTATTACATCCCTTGACAATCCATTCAGGTGCTGCAATATATCCAATCCTCCACCCAGTCATAGCGTAAGCTTTCGAAATTCCATTGACAATGATGGTGCGCTCTTTCATTCCTGGGAATTGCGCAATACTCTCATGTTTTCCCACATAATTAATATGCTCATATATTTCGTCAGCAATCACATACAAATCTTCATGCTTTAGAATTACATGTGCCAAACCTTCGAGTTCAGATTGAGAATAGACACTTCCTGTTGGATTACAGGGAGAGCAAAGGATTATCACCTTCGTCTTAGGAGTGATTGCTGCCTCTAATTGTGTGGGCGAGATTTTAAACTCTTGGGCAAAACCAGTATTCACAATGATAGGATTTCCTCCCGCTAATTTGACCATCTGTGGATAGCTTACCCAGTAGGGTGCAGGTATAATTACTTCATCTCCCTCGTCAACAAGTGCCATAAACGTATTGCATACACTCTGCTTGGCACCGTTGGACACCAATATCTCAGCAACTTCATAGTCCAGTTGATTCTCCCGATGTAACTTGTCTACAATAGCCTTGCGTAAATCTGGGTATCCGGGAACAGGTGAGTATTTCGAATAGTTTTCGTCAATTGCTTCTTTGGCAGCTGTTTTAATATGGTCGGGCGTGTTGAAGTCTGGTTCTCCAACACTCAGGTTAATCACGTCAATCCCTTGCGCTTTCATCTCACTACTCTTTTGTGACATTGCGAGTGTTGCGGATGGTGCTAAACGGTTGAGACGTTCTGATAACTTTGCCATATTATTTTGCTTTTTATTAAGTTGATGTATGCAAAAGTAATATTTTTATTCTTTTATCTGAAATAAAAGTGACATTATTTCATTTATTGTTTTACAATTGTAATATTTTCACACTATTTAATGTGCAATTTGTGTCCCATCCTGTCTTGTTTTGTTTTCAGATAGTGTTCATTATATTTATTAGGTGTAGTTTCGATAGGTACAATTTCTGTAATTTCCAGTCCGTAGGCTTCCAGTCCTACTCGCTTTACGGGATTGTTGGTCAGCAGTCGCATCTTGCGTACGCCCAAATGACGCAGCATTTGTGCGCCGCAGCCATAGTCCCTCTCATCGGGTTTGAAACCCAAATGTATGTTGGCATCCACGGTATCGTAGCCCTCTTCTTGCAACTTATAGGCTGCCATCTTATTCATAAGGCCGATGCCTCTGCCTTCTTGCTGCATGTAGATAACAACACCTTTCCCCTCTTTCTCAACCAGTTCCATCGACTTGTGCAGCTGCTGTCCGCAGTCACAACGCAAACTTCCCAGGATGTCGCCCGTTGCACAAGACGAATGCACGCGAACCAGCACTGGTTCGTCCCGTTCCCACTTGCCTTTCACCAAGGCCATGTGCTCCAAACCGTTGCTTTGTTGCCTGAAAGGTATGAGGTGAAAATGTCCGTATCGGGTGGGCATGTCTACTTCGACGCCCACTTCGATGATTGATTCCTTTTCCAGTCTGTAGGCGATGAGCTCAGCGATGGTGATGATTTTCACTCCCCACTCCGTGCCCAACTTCTGCAATTCGGGCATGCGTGCCATGGAGCCATCTTCGTTCATGATTTCCATCAGGGCCCCGGCGGGGTAAAGTCCGGCCAACCTGCACAGGTCTACGGTTGCTTCGGTATGTCCACTTCGTCTCAGTACACCGTTGTCTTGTGCATAGAGAGGGTTGATATGTCCAGGACGTCCAAAAGTTTGTGGAGTTGATTTCGGGTCTGCCAGTGCTTTAATGGTGGCAGCTCTATCATGTGCCGACACTCCTGTTGTGCATCCTTCCAGTTTGTCAATGGTAACAGTAAATGGGGTGCCCAGCACAGAAGTGTTGTTAACAACTTGTCTCGGCAGGTCTAACTCTTCACAGCGGGAGAGCGTAATGGGCGCACATAGCACGCCTCTGGCATTCTTCAGCATGAAGTTCACCTTCTCTGGAGTAATCATCTCTGCTGCCATAATGAGATCACCTTCGTTTTCTCTATCTTCATCGTCAACAACTATGACGAATTTGCCTTCCTTAAAATCTTTGATAGCTTCTTCTATCGTAGCTAATTTGAAGTTTTCCATATCGCGTATATATTATGATAAATTATTTCTTTTCTAACATTCTGTCAATGCTGTCTATCATGCGATTGTTTGTTTGTACTATCTGTTTTAAGTCTCGCATGAGGGTAAGTCTGAATCGCCACATTCTTAGATAGAAGAACAATCCCAATGGTACGATTACTGCTGACATGACATTGAGCCATTGATGGTCAAAGGGACGTGTGTGAGCTCTTGTCATCAATATGGGATAGTTGTTCAGTTCATTCAGTATATACTTGTCTCGGGTATTACTCAAATCCTCTATAATGTTCTCCAACAATTCGCTCAAGTGTTCAATCTCATGATCGGGTTCATACTTAAAGAACACCTTTTGCACATTTGGCGCTGTTCGCAGCTTGTGTTGGTTCACATAGTTTTCAATAGCCTGAGTCATCATTTGCAGTTGATTCCTTGCTGCTGTATAGTCGGGGTCATGAATAATTACTTCCTTACCGGTGATGTGACGTTTGGTTTTAATTCCGAAGGCTTTCCTTAGCACACTCTTCCATGTATCAATATTCAGTGCCATGGAGTCGTTGTTCGCTTTGTAGGTAACGAAGGCTGCTAAAGGAATGAGTACCGCTGGTGCCAATCCTTTGCCAAAATTCACAGTCCATATACCACTTCGAGCCATTCGATATCCTGTGTTTTCAAAAATATAATATATGATAAAGACCAACACGGAGATGATGATAGGAAAACCTAATCCTCCTTTTCTGATAATAGCACCCAAGGGAGCACCGATGAAGAAGAAGATGAGACACGTTAGTGCCAACGTAAACTTACCAATCATTTCTATGCGATGTTCTCGCAGCATCTTATCTCCGTCACTGGTAATCATGCTTTGGAAGTTCAACTCGCTGATTTCGGACTGAATATTACTCAGTGCCATATTCATTACACTAATCTTTTGGTCGTTAGAAAGCTTATTATATATGGTGTCGAATACAAATGTTTTCGCTAATCCTGCTCGAACTGCTTTTACGGAGTCTCGTTTATCAATAGAAGGAATGTAGTAAAACATGCGTTGAGTTTCTTTATAAATGCTCCGCCCAACACTGTCGTAAACGCCGTTCAGAGAATCGATACCAGCAACGAGTTGCGTAAGACTTTTCGAGCGTGCATCTCCAGAGAGAGCGGCAACATCCGTCAAATTGAACCCTCCGTCGTAGTCAAGAACAATCTTTTTGCTGGCAAAAGTCTCTCTGCGGTAAGGTATGGCAGCACTGCCTCCTAATTCTTGCGATTGCATGTTTTCGAACCATTCGCCACTCCAAAGGCTTAATAGCAAATGTTTCTTGTCGGCTGTAGATTGGAGCATGCCAGAATCTGCCAGTATAATGGCTTGGTCCTCATAGCTTCCTGTCATTCTATAAATCATGATGCCGTAGAGCTTGCCTGTTTCTACATCTTTCTTTTGTACGTACAGGTTGCTGTTAGGAATGCCATCGTAAAAGATACCTTCTGGAATTTCCAACTCCGGACTCTTCTGTTTCATAGATAGTATGAGTTGGGCGAGCTTCATATTGGCTTTAGGTCCTATATAATTCTGAAAGTAGAAGGAACTGAAACTGATAAAGATAGTAAGAAAGATGAGTGGCTGAAATGTTCTGAACATCGAGATGCCCGACGATTTGATGGCTGTCAATTCGCTGTTCTCTCCTAAGTTTCCAAAGGTGATGAGTGAGGATAATAGTACGGCAAGCGGTAAGGCTTGAGGAACAAGGAAGAGTCCCATGTACCAAAAGAATTGTGCCATGATTTCCATGGACAATCCTTTGCCGATCAGATCATCGACGTAACGCCATAGGAATTGCATCATCAGCACAAATTGACAGATGAAAAATGTGCCAGCGAACAATAATCCAAACTGCTTGGCTGTAAATATATCTAATTTCTTAATTCGAAACATGTAGACTTCTCATTTTGTACGAGTGTACATACAAAATGCAAAATTAGTACAAAAAAACAAGAAAAGGCTCTATTTGTAATTTTTTATATTCCGTAATCGCCCTTCATTTCTTTCATCTCCCTTGTCTATGAGGTGTTAGAAAGTAAATCTCCATGAGGGCTTGTGCAAGACCTCTGCGCCCTAAAGCCCACTGAATTGATGTAATCTGTCCAGATTATCAGCCCATAAGTCTTCCATGGTATCAATGTCGTCAGGCTCCGCAAAGTCGGTAATGAACAAGACATAATTGTCGGAAATGCTACTTTTCTCCATGCGAAGTTCCAAGAAAGCATTGGGATCTTCTTCGTCTGTCCACTTCAAACGGATATAGTGATATTTCACTTTCTTGGCAATAGTCGCCATCCTGCTATCATGGCTGCTCTGTAAGTCTCCCCAAATGAAGTGTAGCTTTTTGCCTTCTTCCTGTATCTCATCGGCTATCCAGCGTGACAGCTTGTCGGTATCACTGATGATGCTCCATATTCTGTCTTTTGAATTGGACTGCAGTTCTCTCTCAATTAGGACTTGTTGTTTTGACATTTTTCGTTGCTTTATAGATAAAAAGTTCACTTGGTACAAATATACTAAAATAATTTGGGATAAAATAAAAACTTATTTTTTTTGTGAGATTAAAAAGATTGTATTATCTTTGCAGCCGAATTGAAAAGACATGGCGGGATAGCTCAGCTGGTTAGAGCGCATGATTCATAATCATGAGGTCACCGGTTCAATCCCGGTTCCCGCTACCAAGTCATAAAATTTATCGTCAGAGGTGTTGCAACAATGTTGTGAACACCTTTATTTTTTCTACACTCATCTTCTCTTCTTGCCACGGACACTTGGGCTGCTTGCACTCATTTTATTTGTTCAGTTTGTACTTTTCCCTAATTTTGTGCCTATGGCGTACTTTTAACCTGCTCAAAACAACTTGCTAATTGTAATGTTCGACAGTTACTTTTTATGGCATAAAAAGGCTCGATGAATTTAAGAAAATGTAAATATAATATCATAAAAAACGCCTTCTCAAAATCTTTGAAATAGAAAATTTTAGTCCTTTGAAAAGGCACTTCAACGGGTGAATTTGACGAAAAATAGTCCTTTTCTGCGTTACTATCATGCTATAAGTGGCTTGATCCATTGACTTAATCGGCTTGAAACAAACAGTTAGTGTGGCAAAGTTAATGTAACAAGCGGCTTATCTCCATGACTTAATACGACTAAGTAATGCTTTTAGTGTCTTTCTTCGTGCGATTTTTAAGTAGGATTTCTATAAGTTTCTGATATTCAGATGTTTGCTTTCCTTGCTCATTTCTCGCGTATTTGGAGGCGATGGACGTTGTCGTGGAAAATATTTGAGTTTTGAAAGGGCATTTGTCCGTATTTTTCGAATTTTTTTTCTTCTGTTTTTTCGTGATAACGTTGATAGTTTTTTCTTATGAAACAATGCTGTCTGGATGTTTCATCATTAGCCTCGTTGTCATGGACTACTTGCTTTGCTGGTGGTCTTTTCTCTCTCAATGATAGGGAGGATATGTAATAGGTGCAAAAATCAGATGATGCGTAAATGGTGTGGGCATCCAAAAAATATGTTAGTATAAGGGCTGAAATGGCAAACCTAATTTCATTGATGAGCCGTTGTATCATGTTTTTGGTGATTACTTTTACAACTTTTCCTGTAAAAAGTACTTAATAGTTTGAAAAATATAAAAAAGAAAGATTTATTTTCGAATATTATACGTATATTTACCATTCATAAGACTTGCAGACGAGTCATGCTATGCTCATGATTTTTCGAGACATTTACAAGCATTTTTTTACAACTAATAATATCAATTATGCATCACCATTTTAAGAAATCAATATTAAGAATTGGAATGTTATGTGCAGCTGTGTGCGTTGGCACGTTGATGAGCTGTAACGACAAGAAAGGAGCCGATTTGGAAAACAACCCATTGATGACTGAGAGCACACTACCTTTTGGTGCTCCAGACTTTAGTAAGATTAAGGCAGAACACTACTTACCTGCCATGAAGGCTGGTATTGAAGAGCAGCGCAAAGCAATTAAAAGCATTGTGGAGAATAAGGACAGTGCCACATTTGAGAACACTATCTTGGCATACGAAAAGAGCGGTGTTCTTTTAGATCGTGTGACGAGTATCTTCTTCGCTTTGACAAGTGCTGACAAAACGCCCGAAATAGAAAAAGCGGAAGACGAAGCAATCCCATTGTTGACAGCTTTTGAAAATGAAGTCTCATTCAACCAGCCCTTCTTTGAGCGCGTTAAATATGTGTACGATCACGAATACAACCAGCTGAAGGGTGAAGATAAAAAGCTTTTAGAAGAAACCTACAAAGGTTTTGTACGTTCGGGAGCTCTCCTGCCAGCAGATAAGAAGAAGCGAATGGAGGAAATCAACAACCGTATCGCAAAACTTCAGCAAGATTTTGGAAATATGTTGCCCAAGTCTACCAATGAGGCAGCAGTCTGGGTAGATAAGAAGGAAGACTTAGCAGGATTGAGTGAAGCCGACATTGCACAGTGCAAAAAAGATGCAGAAAGTCGTGATAAGAAATCTCCTTATTGTATTGTGATCACCAACACTACGCAACAGCCTATCTTGACCAATCTTGAAAATCGCGCATTACGCGAAAAGGTGTATAACGCATCTATCCATCGTGCGGACGGTACGAACGACTTTAATACGCTGCCGTTAGTTGTCGAAATTGCAAAGTTGCGTGCTGAGAAGGCTGAACTAATGGGTTATAAGAACTATGCAGCCTATTCTTTAGACAATACCATGGCGAAGAATACGGCTCAAGTAGATGCGTTCTTAAAACAACTGATTAGTGCTTATACGCCAAAGGCAGATGAAGAGACGAAAGCGATAGAGGAATATGCGCGCAAGACACAAGGTACCGATTTTCAATTGCAGCCTTACGATAGATTCTTTTACTCTGCTAAGATGAAGAAAGAGAAGTTTAACTTCTCGGAAGATGAGGTGAAACCTTACTTTAACATCGATAGCGTATTAGTAAATGGGGTGTTCTATGCCGCTCATCGCGTCTACGGCATCTCTTTCAAAGAGCGTACAGATTTGCCTACCTATCACAAGGACATGAAGGTTTTTGATGTGCTTGACAAAGATGGAAAGCAACTTGCCCTTTTCTATGTTGACTACTTCCGCCGTCCAACCAAGCGAGGAGGAGCATGGATGAGTTCATTTGCAAAACAGAGTAAATTGAGAAATCAGTTACCTATTATATATAATGTGTGTAATTTTGCTAAAGCTCCCGAAGGGAAACCAACCTTGCTTAGCTGGGACGAAGTAACGACAATGTTCCATGAGTTTGGACATGCCTTACATGGAATGTTATCCAACTGTGAGTATAACACGCTGAGTGGTACTGCTGTGACACGTGACTTTGTGGAGATGCCTTCACAATTTAATGAGTTTTTTGCGGTGGTTCCAGAGGTTTTTGCCAACTACGCAAAACATTATAAAACTCAACAGCCTATGCCAAAAGAGCTGAAAGAGAAGATGCTCAACTCTATTACTTTCCATTCGGCATACGCATTAGGAGAAAACTTAGCAGCAACCAGTTTGGATTTGGCATGGCATCAGTTAGCTTCCAATCAGATTCCAACTGCCGACAAGGCTTTGGCGTTTGAAACAAAGGCTTTAACTGATATAGGTTTGTTGAATCCGCAGATACCTCCTCGTTATTCAACGTCCTACTTCAACCATGTATGGGGTGGCGGCTATGCAGCTGGCTACTATAGTTATCTGTGGTCTGAAGTCTTAGCAGCTAATATTGCAGATTACTTTGAGTCGCATGGGGCGTTGAAGCCAGAAGTAGGTCAAGCTTTCCGTGACAAGGTGTTGAGCAGAGGTAACACTGGCGACTTGTTGCAGATGTTTAGTGACTTTACAGGACTGAAAGCTCCAGACGCAAAAGCATTGCTCAAGGCAAGAGGTTTGTAACCATTAAAGTTGATATGATAAAAATGAGGTGTGTTCCAGAAAAGAACACACCTCATTTTTATTGGTACGATGAATGGCTTAGTCTAACTCTTCTTGTGAATTGCCTTCTTAATAGAAGATTTTGCTTGTAGTTGTTTGAGTTCTGTGTTGATGGATACTTCAAAAATCAATGTTATCTTTTCTTTTTCTGGAAGTGATAGCCAAGACCGAGCATTAAATGATTAGGAGTTTGGAAGTTGTAAAGACTGTACCCGATGTTTAGAAACAGTCTGTTCGTGATGTTAGTCTTGAGGGCAAGAACTTGATACCATCCATTTAGTTCGCCTTTCGCATTGATAATATTTCTACCGATACCTGCTTGAATGGTGAAATACGGCATTACAAATTCGGCTCTCCCTGAAAGTCCTAAAGCGATTTGCTTTGTAAATGTTGGTTGCGCCAAGTGTTCAAAATCATTAGCTGGCTGACCAGCCTCAACGATATAATCTTCTATATATAAATTTGCACTGCTGTCATACACCCCATCGAGCGAAATTCCTACATTCAACCATGGATTTAGATGATATAGTGGTGTGAAAGAGAAGCCTCCCACTTGATATGTTTTGGGAAGAGCAACCGCTTTATCTCCCAGCATCAACCCTTTTTTGCGCCATGCTCCGTACAACATGAAGTCATAGGAGATATGTCTTTGGAAGG
This sequence comes from Hoylesella timonensis 4401737 = DSM 22865 = JCM 15640, assembly GCF_000455445.1. Taxonomy (GTDB): domain Bacteria; phylum Bacteroidota; class Bacteroidia; order Bacteroidales; family Bacteroidaceae; genus Prevotella; species Prevotella timonensis. The sequence continues at coordinate 233,804 of NZ_HG417091.1, forward strand.
TAGGGCGTGGTAAGAGGATGGCTGTCTCTTCAGTTGGGCGGTGAATATAATAGGCTAAACTGATTCTACCGCCTGCAATATTTAAGCCACCGTTAGGTATGGTGGTGTTTCCATTCGAGAAGTGACTCAAAGAGAGTCCTGCATTAAGGTCGAATTGTTTAGATAATTGCCATTTCAAATAAAGATCTGCGTTCAGATAGGCGGTAATTTTTGAGCCAATGACTCGATTTTCAGGATTGTCTGTTTCATGGTAAGGATGCCAGCCAGTCGTGAGACCAAAGTTCCATTCATAGTTTAACGATAAGGCGTTTGTCAGTTGTTTAACTTTAGCACCCTGAAAAATAAAAACAGAAAGTGGATTTCCTAATTGCGGATTGAAATTATGATAAGCCACCCCGATACCTTGGTACACACCTTTGTACATCTGTGCTTGCTGACTTGTTGTTGGAGGCTGAAACGCATACTTCAATCGGGTGGTGAAAGCGTGGTTCATGGTTCGCTTTTCTATATTATCCCCTTTCAAATAGGCGTTGGTGTGAAGTATGGTGGAAGGGACAACGTCTAATTCTATGCGATGAATGACTTTGCTCTTTTCTTGCAAAGTATCTATCTGATTTGCAGATACATCTACAAAGAAGAACATCAAGACAAAGAGCGCCAAACATTGCTTGGTTTGTGCAGTAAAATGCCAACTCATCATAAGATTAATGTACTTTAAGTAATTGACAACGGTCATGATACTGGGAGAATGGAGCGGTTATCATGGTTGAATCTCATGATTATTTTCTTTTCCTTCAACATTTTGCACGCATTGAAAGATAGAAAAATTGACGCTGCCATAATGACGATGTTCTACAAACTCTGGCAAATTGGTAAACTCATCCTTTTTCCCATGTTCGAAAACGAAGACGCCATTTTCTTTTAACAGTCCATGTTGTAAAACCAGTTTTGGTATTTCTTTAAGCTCAGGCAGTGCATAAGGTGGGTCCGCAAAAATGAAATCGAATGTCTGGTGACAGCTCTTGATGAAGCGAAAGACATCGGTTCTAATCAAAACGTCTTGTTGTGTACCCAATTTCTCCATACACTGTTGAATAAATTTTGCATGGTCACGGTCAGCTTCTACACTCACAACTTGTGTGCAACCACGAGAGAGTAATTCCAAAGAGATGCTGCCAGTACCAGCAAACAGGTCAAGTGCTGTTTTTCCCTCTAAGTCAATGTACCGATTTAGCACGTTAAAAATACTCTCTTTAGCAAAGTCTGTGGTTGGACGAGCTTTGAAAGTGCGAGGAATCTCAAAGTGTCTTCCTTTATATTTTCCTGTGATGATACGCATTATTATCCTTTTAGAAATAGGGTGATTAAGTCAAATGAAATCCCTTTAATCATGGTGATTGGCGCACGATTAAATTCAGCAACGGGGTTCACGTAATACACTTTTTGTAGATATCGTCGTAAGGATTCGCTCAACTTCTCTCGTTCGGGAATATCCCCAACAAGATGTAGTTCATCTTTCTCGCAGTCCAACGCTAATATCTTCCATGTATATAAAATGAAATAGATGGAGTCATTGGCATTCGGAACATGGAACGTGTTGTAAAACTTAATTCTATTTTGCTTGAAACAAAAGATGTCAACCTTCTTATCGTGAAAGTATGCATAAAGTTTTTGATGCGAACCTGTGAAGCTACGCTTGTGAAGATAACTCCAAACGGGTTGGGACACGGGAAAAAATCTCACATCATTGAAATGATCGGTCATGACCATTTTCAAGTCTTTGTTCACGGAGAAAACAGCTACAGCATTGAGATTGGGTAGTACGGCGTGCAACACAGCCTCGTCTTCACGACCTGTAAAAGTGTGTTGGTACATACATTCCATCTCTTCTTGACGAAACTCTTCGGTGGGAACAAGCATCACTGGCGCATCAATCATCACTTGTGCTCGTTGATAACCTCGGTTAAGAAGGTCACTCTCAATGAAGGCTTCACGCAAATTAGCTGCCAATGATATTCCACTTCTAATGACGTATGGCTCGAATGCCAACTGACTTTCTTCAGCATTGTCAACGACTGAAAAACTTAGCGATTGTGGACTGATTCTGAAAACCAATCGTGCTTTTGATATAAGTGTGTTATTCCCAGTTTCCTGCATTGTTATTTGGTGTTTGAAGGTCGCCTATCTTTAATCCTGGATAACGTCCAGCAGAAAGTTCATTCTCTATTAGTTCCTGAACAAATGACTTGTTGAGACCTTGTAAAAAGTCTGTATATTTGGCTCTACATTCCATCAGTGGTATTTGTTTCCCTGATGGAGAGAGCTGCATCGATGTTTCCAATTCAAACTTTTGACGATTTGTAAATGGAATAAATTGTAGTGAGTCTGCCAAATATCCGTACTGTATCAGAGAGTCGAATGAAGCGGTATAACTGCCTGTCTTCGCACGGTACTTTTCTTCTGCCAGTCTTATTTGCACTAAATAGTGCTTTACGCTGGTTTCTCTTTCAGTCTGTTGGTTGCTGAAAGCAATAGGACTGTAAATGCTCAAGACACAGATAAGAGCAAGGACTCCTACACAGCAGGTCAGTAAATAATTATGCTTAATTTTGACTTTCATAGGTCAGCCTTTTGTTGTATCTTTGCAGAAGCTGCGATGCCTCTCAATTCAAACAGCGTGAGTTGTAAGTTACATTGCCTGCATCTTTTTTACATCACATGTGGTGTTCATCCTTGCAAAAGTACAAAATACTTTCCAATAAAGAGATAAATCGGTTAAATTCTCATATTTTCACTGTTTGAAATCATGCTTATAGACGAACTCATTTTCCAGATAATCCAACAATTTGAACTTCAGCCCACCACTGAACAAACACATGTGTTGACACAATTTGCTCATTTTATGATGGATGAAGACCCGCATGTGGTAATGATTTTTTGTGGAAGTGCTGGTACTGGAAAGACTTCTTTAGCAAGTGCTATCGCTCGAACCATGGTGAAATTAGAGCAAAAAGTAATGCTGTTGGCTCCTACTGGACGTGCTGCCAAAGTTTTCTCTGTTCATAGCGGTCAACCTGCTTATACCATTCATCGGCAAATCTACAGACAGAAATCTTTCGACAGTGATGGTGGTGTGTTCAATCTCAATTTTAATCGGTACAGTGATACGTTGTTTATGGTAGACGAAAGTTCGATGATTGCAAACCAAGGTCAAATGGAATCATCGTTTGGAAGTGGTTGTTTGCTCGATGATTTGGTGCAATTCGTGTACAGCGGACGCAATTGTCGAATGATTTTAATGGGAGATGCTGCCCAATTATCACCCATTGGGGAAGAACAATCGCCTGCGCTATCGTCCAATTTTATGGAAGGATATGGACTAAAAGTGTACGAGTGCCATTTAGATAATGTGCTCCGTCAAAGCGAAGAAAGTGGGATATTGTACAACGCTACGCTTATTAGAACCCATATCATGCGAGATGAATTAACACAATTACCCCAAATTCATTTCAATACGTTTGCTGATATTGTGGTTGTTCCCGGCAACGAGATCATCGAAACGCTCAACTCAAGTTATTCGGAAGTAGGCGTTGATGAGACTATGGTTATTACACGGAGTAACAAGCGGGCGCACATTTACAATCAAGGAATACGCCAAACCATCTTGGGGAGTGAGGAAGAATTGTCAACAGGCGACATGTTGATGATTGTGCGTAATAACTATCATTGGGTGCAGCCACCAGCAAACAATGAAGAACAGGACACGACAAGCATGACCTTTTTGGCTAATGGAGACCGTGCTATGGTGCAACGTGTGCGAAACATTCGTGAGTTGTATGGTTTCCGATTTGCAGATGTGTGGTTACAGTTTCCTGACTATAATGACTATGAGCTTGAGGCAACCATTATCTTGGATAGTCTTCATACGGAAGCCCCTGCCTTGTCACGCGAACAAAATGAACGTTTGTTTAATGAAGTGCTGACAGACTATGCGGATATACCTCGAAAACAAGACCGTCTCAAGAAGCTTCGTGAAGATATTTTTCTTAATGCCGTTCAAGTAAAGTACGCTTATGCCATTACCTGCCATAAGGCACAAGGCGGACAATGGGCTCATGTTTACGTGGATCAAGGATATATGACGGATGAGATGTTGTCGCCAGATTATTTGCATTGGCTCTACACTGCCTTTACAAGGGCTACAGAAAAGTTGTACTTGGTGAATTGGCCAAAGTCTCAAACCTTTGAAAACAACGTTTAATAGATATGTTGATGTTTTTATAAATTGTAAGTAACAATGATAGATGAGCTTTGGTTAGAGAAATGGTTTCACACCTTCAATCATTCTTATTTTGAAGATATATTACCGCTACCACGTTTGCAGGTGTCTTCATCTCGAACGCAGTTGGGGAGTATGTCGTGTAAGCGAAAGCTCACTTGGCGTGGCATCACGACCTATGATTACGTGATTAGAGTCAGCAATTATTACGTCCAAACAGAACGACAATATCAGAATGTGCTTCTGCACGAGATGATACATTATTATATCTCCTACAAAGGAATTTGCGATACGTCACCCCATGGTAAGGTTTTCTGTCAGATAATGCACAAACTGAATCAGACATATGGATGGGAGATACATGTGAGTTCCAGATGTAAAGCGATGATTCCTGCTGCCAAAACAAACAAGAAACGGTCGTATCTAATACTTTTTACGGAGGTAGATAGTCGTGGTTGTTACTTGTCTGTAGTGCATCCTCATTATTTTGGAACTCTTGCTCAAAGTCTAAGTCGAATACCTGCTGTCAAGAAATACTGTTGGTACACATCGTCCGATTCGTATTTTTCTGACTTTCCCACCGTAAGAACGTTGAGAGGTAGGAAACTATCACGGGCTGAATGGGAAAAAATAGCAGGAAAGTTAAAGCCGCTTGACATCCGTTCATGCCACACAGGGTAGGGCTGTTCCAGCTTTTCATACCAGTTGATGCCTATTGCTGATTTTCAAAACTATCAACTGTAAATGGCAGATAGCCTTTCATTGATATAAAAACAAAACGGACAGGCTGAACCGTCCAAAAGAAAAAGTTGGGCGATGTGGCTACCTCATGAAGCCCTTTGCTTTATAGTAGTGGTGATAACAGGCGTACTATCGATTCCCACAGGCGGTTGATGAAGGGACGATGGGTAAGATCACTCAGCTTTTCTATCAGTACGCAAGCCTCCTGATCCTTGAAAAATACCTCCTTCATGCGTAAAGCTAATGACTGATCATAAAAGAAAATATTTGCTTCAAGATTGTTTTCGAAACTACGAAAATCGATGTTTGTCGACCCACAAGTACACAAATTGTCATCTGCCACTAACAACTTGGAGTGATTGAAGCCTTCGGTGTACAGGTACACTTTTACTCCTGCTTCTATCATAGTGGAAATATACGACCTACTTGCCCATTCCACAATCTTTACATCACTGTGCTTGGGAAGCATGAGCCGCACGTCAACACCAGCCACAGCTGCTGTTCTTAGGGCAAAAAGCACTGGCTCCGTGGGCAAGAAATAAGGCGTTTCCATATACACGTAGTGTTGGGCTTGTAGCAAAATGCGTACATAACCTTGCATAATTTCGGGCCAAGGAGAGATAGGACTGCTGGTAACTACTTGTGCGATACAGTTGTTGGAGATAGAAGTGTCCAGTGGGGGATAATACTTCTGACTACTAATAAGGGTGCGATTAACAAAATACCAGTCTACCAAGAAAGCCCGCTGAATGCCATAAACAGCCCCTCCTCGAATACGAAGGTGGGTGTCTCGCCAAGGTTGAGATTTACTGCCACGCATATATCGCATCGCAATGTTCATTCCTCCAATAAATCCTATCTTACCGTCAATCACCGCTAACTTACGGTGGTTGCGATAGTTTACCTTCCCAGTGAAAGCAGGAAAGTGAACGGGCATAAACGATCGAACGTCAACTCCACCAGCCCGAAGGCGTTCAAAATATCGTGACGGTACTTTCCAACAGCCCACATAGTCATAAATCATGCGCACTTCCACGCCCTCTGCGGCTTTGTCTATCAGTGCATCTGCAATGAGATTTGTCAATGCGTCGTCTTCAATGATATAGGATTCGATGTGGATATGGTCTTTTGCCTGCCCAATAGCTTTAAGCAAAGCTAAGAAAAAGTCGGCTCCTTCGACAAAGATATCCACCTCATTGTCTTTGAAAGGGAGGGCTGTGTTTTGATTTGTGAAGAGCTGTATCAGTGGTTGGTAGTGTGTAGGAAGTTTCAAATCTTTCTGAACGACAAACTCCAACATCGAACGTTTGGTTAGTTCATCCATGCTGCGCTGGCTCATGGAACGTTCTTTTCGTGTGTTTTGACCAAAGAAGAAATATAAAATAATGCCAACAATGGGGACAAATATCAAGACTAACAACCATGCCATTGTTTTGGATGGTTGTCTATTGTCTAATAAAATCGTGATGATAGTTCCCAACACGATGACAATATAAATGGCAAGGATAATCCAATGAACGTAAATCATGATTTGTTCATTTGAAGATAAAATAGATTGATAGGTCTTAAGTTCATTATTTTAGTGATATTTCTAAATTGGTATTGGAGTATTTATCCTTTTTCCAAAATTGAAAGATGCCCCACAACAAGGTTGCTTATAATACATACATCGCTTACACAATGATGTGGCTACCTAATTTCTTTGCCAGCGCATTACGAATTTGTTGCATGTCCTTGTATTCTGCTACTAATTCTTGTAGTCGTTCCGGGTCATTGGAGACCTGTCCAATCTGTTGCATCAAGTCTTTCAGATGCTGTTCCACATAATCCATGCGGAAGTCCATTAGCAGATGTATCGTATGGTTGCGTAGCGCCTCTTGGGCTTCTGTTGCCAATTGTGCCTCGTCCATGTACTTCATATCAGATGTTGGTTTCTCTTCTGCTATCAGCTGATAGCGGTCTGTACTCATTTCTGTAGCCAGTTTGCTGACTTCAATATCTTCATGATGAATGAAATACGATTCGGCTACAAAACCCTCCTCACCGCTATGTTCTACAGCTTCGGTCAATATTCGATTTGAAATTTCGTGGTCAAAATGCAAATTATCTTCCCGCAGAGAGTAGTCAATGAATTGGGCAACCGTTAGGTCGAAGAGTTGATGATTCTCATCTTCTACTTGCTCCAAAACCAATTGCTCGCCTTTTCTGATGATGAGTTGTACCAACATTTTTTCCACTTGTGATGCTTGCTCCATGGGCTGAGCCGTTGGTAGTTGAGGCGTTGGCGTGGAAGTGTTGAGTGCTTCTATTTGTCGCCTTTCCTCTTTGGACATTTCTTCCCTGTAATTTCTGATGTATCGGTTCATGGTATTAATCAGCGTCTCTTCTTTCATACCAATGCGTCTGGCACAGTCTTGCGCATAGGTATCTCTTAAAACCTGATTGGGAACCACTGCAATGCTTTTAATAATAGAGTTGATTCCTTCCGATCGCTTATAGGGATCGGTCTCATTTTTCACCAATAAATCGGTCTTAAACTGTATAAAGTCTGTTTGGTGTTGTTCGATATAAGTCTTCAAGTCTTCTGCTGTATGTTTCCGAGCAAAGCCATCAGGGTCTTCTCCATCGGGCAGCAACAGTATTTTGATGTTCATTCCTTCGCTCAGCAGCATGTCCATTCCTCGAAAGGCGGCATGGATACCTGCAGCATCACCGTCGTAGAGCAGGGTGATATTCGATGTGAAGCGATGCAAGATGTGTATTTGATGCAGGCTGAGTGCTGTTCCCGAGTTGGCTACCACGTTCTCAATGCCGCATTGGTGCATGGAGATAACATCAGTATATCCCTCTACCATGTACACCCAGTCTTCTTTGGCAATGGCTTTTTTGGCTTGATAGATTCCGTACAGCTCACGGTCTTTCTGGTAAATCTCTGAAGCTGGAGAGTTGACGTATTTCTGGTTTACCCCTTTGGTGCGTGCATCAAGCACACGACCACCAAAGCCCACTACTTTTCCATTGAGTCCTATCCAAGGAAAGATAACCCGACCAGCGTACCTATCGATAAGATCGCCACGATCGTTTTGATAGCAAATTCCTGTCTTTATCAAGAATTCTTTTTGATATCCCTTGCCAAGAGCAGCTTGCGCCAAAGCAAGTCGGTTGGGTAGGTCGTAACCCAACTGAAACTTTTGAATGATGTCATCTCTGAAGCCACGATTTCTAAAATATTGCATCCCGATGGCTTGACCGTCAGGATGATGATGCAACAAGTCACTGAAATAGCTGGCAGCCCATTCGTTGACAATGAACATGGATTCGCGTTCGCTTTGTTCTCGCCGCTCTTCATCGCTCATTTCACGTTCTTGTATCTCGATATGATATTTACGAGCTAACCACCGCAAGGCTTCGGGATAAGTCATCTGTTCGTGTTCCATGATGAAACTAACAGAATTTCCTCCTTTTCCACAACCAAAACAGTGACAGGTGCCACGGGCTGGCGATACGAAAAACGAAGGTGTCTTTTCGTTATGGAATGGGCATAGACCTTTGTAGTTGGCACCACTCTTGCGGAGAGTGACAAATTCGCCAACAACATCTACAATATTTGCAGCATCCTTAATTCGTTCAACCGTAACTCTGTCTATCATATCATTAATAAAGTGTCGCTTTCAAATAATTCCTTAGGTTCTTTAGAGACGGAATCGTGTCTAAATTTGATGCAAAAACGCTGCGACAAATCTTTGGTATGTTTGCTGCGCTTGTTGCGTTAATGCACATTTACTGCAAAGATATATATAAAAAAGTAATAATGGAAAAAATGCGTGATAAAACATTTTTCGTTTGCTCTTTTCGTGGGGTAGAGGTAAAAATGTATTTGATGGCATGCGCTTGGTGGCAGTAACGTGTTGTTTATAGGTATGTCATTGAGCAAGGAACTCATATCATTAGGACACCAAAACAAACTGTTTTGATGAGGAAAACAGGCTGTTCTCCACTACAAAATAGACTGTTTTAGTGTGTTGTTGGGATGAGTTGTAGCGACTATTCTTTTGGCTTATCTTTGTGAAGAAATGCGCATTTCTTTCTTATTTGTGCAATTAAGTAATCATTTATTTTGCGGACACTTAAAAAGTTCGTATTTTTGTGACGAGCTATTACCTTTTCGAGGGTGTATTTATCAATAAAATTTATCACATAAAATAATATCTATGAAGTTGAAAATTGTCGTACTTGCCAAGCAAGTACCAGACACAAGAAACGTGGGAAAGGATGCTATGACAGAAGCAGGAACAGTAAATCGTGCCGCTCTGCCAGCCATTTTTAACCCCGAAGATCTGAATGCCTTGGAACAGGCACTGCGCCTAAAAGAACAAAATCCAGGCTCTACGGTGGGTGTGCTGACGATGGGACCTCCTCGAGCAGGTGAAATTATACGTCAGGGATTGTACCGTGGTGCAGATACGGGTTGGTTGTTGACCGACCGTTTGTTTGCAGGTGCTGACACATTAGCCACTTCTTATGCGCTTGCCACTGCCATTAAGAAAATAGGTGATGTAGACTTAGTGATTGGAGGTCGACAAGCGATTGATGGCGACACGGCGCAAGTAGGGCCGCAGGTGGCACAAAAGTTAGGGCTTCATCAGGTTACTTACGCAGAAGAAATCATTAAAGTGGAGGACGGAGTGGCTACCATTCGACGCCAAATAGATGGTGGGGTAGAAACGGTTGAGGCCCCTTTACCTGTCGTAGTGACGGTGAATGGCAGTGCGGCTCCTTGTCGTCCTTGTCATGCAAAACTGGTCATGAAGTACAAGTACGCCACTTGTCCGTTAGAGCGTAAAGGCGATGAAGCATGGAGTGCGCTGTATGAAAAGCGTCCCTATTTAACGCTTACCCAATGGTCTGTGGCAGATGTGGACGGTGACCCAGCACAATGCGGTCTCTCTGGTTCGCCTACGAAGGTGAAAGCAGTACAAAATATTGTGTTTCAGGCAAAGGAGAGCAAGACGCTTACGGCAGCAGATAAGGATGTAGAAGCGTTGATGAAAGAGTTGATTGACGAAAAGATTATTGGATAAGTTTTTAGTTTGTCAGTTTTTTAGTTTTTAAGTTAAAAAACAAAATTGCCTCTTGCTAAGGTTTTTTGTACTTAGAGAACTTAAAAACTCATAAACTCAAAAACTTATAAACTTAAATGTATATGAACAACGTATTTGTATATTGTGAGATAGAAGGTACAACTGTTGCCGAAGTATCTCAAGAATTGCTCACCAAGGGGCGCAAGCTGGCTACTCAGTTAGGTGTAGAGTTGCATGCCATGGCGATAGGTACTGGAATTAAAGGTAATGTAGAATCGCAAATTTTGCCTTACGGTGTCGATAAATTATTTGTGTTTGAGGGCGAAGGATTATCACCTTATACCTCAGCACCTCATACCGATATCATGGTAAAACTGTTTGAAAACGAGCAACCACAGATTTGTTTAATGGGCGCTACCGTGATAGGTCGAGACCTTGGACCACGCGTATCCTCCTCGTTGACCAGTGGATTGACAGCCGACTGTACAGAACTTGAGATTGGTGATTACGAAGACCGCAAAGCCAAACGAGTATATAAAAACTTGCTGTATCAAATTCGCCCCGCTTTTGGAGGAAACATCGTAGCAACGATTGTCAACCCAGATCATCGGCCACAAATGGCTACTGTTCGTTCGGGGGTAATGCAAAAAGCACTCTATGATGGTAAGGCGAGAGGTGAAGTGGTTTACCCCGTGGTGACAGAATATGTGTCTCCTGCCGCTTATGCTGTACGAGTAATCGAGCGACATGTCGAAGAACCGAAGCATAACCTCAAGGGTGCTCCCATCGTAGTAGCAGGAGGATATGGCGTAGGAAGCAAAGAGGGATTCAATCTCTTGTTTGAATTGGCAGACGTGTTGCATGCCGAGGTTGGAGCGAGTCGTGCTGCTGTGGATGCTGGCTGGATAGATACAGACAGACAGGTGGGACAAACTGGTGTTACGGTGCATCCCAAAGTTTATATTGCTTGTGGCATCTCAGGGCAAATTCAGCATATCTCAGGTATGCAAGATGCAGGAATCATTATCTCTATCAACACCGATCCAGACGCGCCTATCAATAAGATAGCCGACTATGTGATCACGGGTTCTGTGGAGGAAGTAGTACCCAAGATGATGAAATATTATAAAGAAAACAGCAAATAATTAAGAACAGCCTCTCCCTCACACCCTCCCTTTTGGGGAGGGGTAAGGGGAGAGGCTGATTATCAAACTATGTCAAATTACTATACCGACCATCCGGAGATAGCGTTTCATTTAGAACATCCGTTGATGAAGCGCATTGTTGAGCTCAAAGAGCGCAACTATGAAGATCAAGAGCATTTTGAAGATGCTCCAGTAAATTATGAAGATGCCATTGAGAACTACAAACGCATCTTAGAAATCACAGGCGATGTGGCTGCTAATATCATAGAACCCAACTCGGAAGCGGTCGACTTGGAAGGACCACACTTGGAGAATGGGCGCATGAAGTATGCCAGTAAGACGATAGAGAATATAAAAGCTACTCGTCAGGCAGGACTGTGGGGTTTGTCAATGCCACGTAGATATGGTGGATTGAACTTGCCTAATATCACCTTTTCAATGTTGTCGGAAATGATAGCCGCAGCTGATGGCGGTTTTCAAACAGTCTGGTCCTTACAGTCGTGTATTGATACCTTGTATGAGTTTGGAACAGATGAGCAAAGAGAACGATTCATTCCTCGTGTCTGTGAGGGCGCAACTATGTCAATGGACTTAACAGAACCCGATGCTGGTTCGGATCTTCAGCGGGTGATGTTGAAAGCGACGTTCGATGAGAAGAATGATTGTTGGAGGCTCAATGGTGTAAAACGCTTTATTACCAATGGTGACTCGGATATTCATCTCGTGTTGGCACGCTCGGAAGAGGGAACAAAAGACGGTCGTGGCTTGTCAATGTTCATCTATGATAAGCGAGACGGAGGCGTAGATGTGCGCCATATTGAAAACAAATTGGGAATACATGGCTCGCCAACTTGCGAGTTGGTGTACAAGAATGCCAAAGCCGAACTGTGTGGTTCTACAAGGTTAGGGCTTATCAAGTACGTCATGGCGTTGATGAATGGTGCTCGTTTGGGCATTGCGGCGCAGTCTGTTGGTGTGGCGCAAGAAGCATATAACGAAGCTGTGGCATACGCCAAGGAGCGTCAGCAGTTTGGACAACCCATTAATGAGTTCCCTGCTGTGTATGATATGCTATCGCGCATGAAAGCCAAACTGGATGCTGGTAGGTCTTTGTTGTATCAAACAGCAAGGTATGTTGATATTTATAAAGCACTTGAGGACATTCAGCGAGATCGGAAACTCACACCCGAAGAGCGTGCAGAGATGAAGAAATACACGCGTCTGGCAGATGCCTTTACACCTTTAGCTAAGGGAATGAACTCAGAATATGCAAATCAGAATGCTTATGATGCCATTAGTGTACACGGCGGTTCGGGCTTTATAATGGAATACAAGTGCCAACGTTTGTATCGTGATGCACGCATCTTCTCTATCTATGAAGGTACAACGCAAATGCAAGTAGTGGCTGCCATTCGTTATATTATGAACGGTACCTATCTCAATATTATGCGAGAAATGATAGAACAGCCAGTGAGTGAAGCCTTGACTCCTTTGCGTCAAAGGGTTGAAGTGATGCTCAGTCATTACGAAGAGTCTATTGCTTTTGTGAAAGATGCCAACTGTCAAGAGACACAAGACTTCTTAGCACGTAGACTTTACAACATGACTGCCAATCTTGTGATGTCGCTGCTGATACTCGATGATGCCACAAAAGCAGAGAACTTATTTGCTAAGAGTGCTCATGTGTTCGTGCGTCATGCTGAAGAAGAAAATGCAGGACACAGTCTCTTTATTAAGAACTTCACTCCGAGTGCGCTCTCTTATTATCGTACCAATGAGAAAGAAGTAACAGAATAATAATGTCTACTTATCAAAAAAGGCTGCACCATGTAAAGATGTGCAGCCTTTTTTGATAAGTAGGATAAATGACGAATTAGAATTTGCAGGTGCCATACTTCTCGTATCTTATCTTAGCAAGTACGGGATAGTGGTCAGAAGGAAGGCGATGCGTGTACTGTTGGAATTCTAACTCTTTGGGTGCATTTCCCGATTTCAACTTAGGCATCTTCTCATTTGCTGTCCAATAAGCGTCTGTGTGAATGGCATAATTGTTCACTTCGAACTTGTTTGATACGAAAATATGGTCGATTCGGCTCTCTGATTTCATACTCGAATCAAAATCTTGGAATGTTCCATTCTCTGCAAATCGATGTTTTGCTGCCACATATGAATCTTTCAAGATGCCTGACTCGCTGAATATTTTGTAAATTTCATCATGCTGATCGACGTTAAAGTCGCCTGTAAGAATGACAGGGGCATTGTTTCCTGCAATCTCTTTAATCTTTTTAATCACCAATTTTGCAGCCTCACGCCGTGCAATGACACCCACATGATCCATGTGAAGATTAAAGAAATAGAAGGTAAGGTTCGTCTTCCAATCATGAAACTTTCCCCATGTGCAAATCCGAACACATGCAGCATCCCAACCAAGAACAGGCTTGTCTGGCGTTTCATTAAGCCAAAAGTTGCCTTTGTCCAAGCATTTTAACTTGTCCTTCTTATAGAAGATAGCTGAATGTTCGCCTTGTTCCTTTCCATCTTCACGACCAATACCGATATAATCGTACCGATCTAAGCCTCTTTTTAGATCTTCCAATTGATGTTTCAGACCTTCTTGAGTGCCAAATATGTCAGGTTGTTCAAAGTTTAGAAAGTCACATATCACTTGACATCTCTTAGTCCAGCCATTGCCTTCCTGTCGATCGTCCTCGTTGTCATAACGTAGATTATAAGTTGCTACGAATAGATTTTGTGCTTGAATGCACAATGATGCAGTCAAAATAAAAACTGTAAGTGCGTATTTCTTCATTGTTTTATGATTTAATAATTCTGTTTAATGAATACAAAGGTAAATAATCTTCTTGAAAGGTACAAAGGGATAGTTTCCTTTTTCGATAGAGGGAAAGCTTCTCAACCCAGCGAGTTCTTATGTTAGGGAGTTTTCTTATCCAGTCTTCTAACAGCTTTTAACATCTCTTATTCTTTCGCTTGTCTTCATGAGCGATGAAAAGCAGCAATCATGAGGTTAATCTCTTCATAAGTAACCGTTGGTAGGCAAAGTGCTTTAATCGCAGTCCTCCCGTTGTCAATTCCTATCTTTTGAATTACTTGCTGAATATTTTGTATATGTTCTTGCTCCATGAAATCGTTGATGTCGATGACTCCTTCTTTTACAAAATATCCCAAATGCCTATAAATAGTAGAAGTAGTAAGCTTCCTCTCTGTCGCAATCTGTAAGGGTGTGAGTCCACTCTTAAGGAGTTGGAGCGTAATATCCTTTGTATTTTCTTTTTTCTCTTTTTTCTTTTTGGTGCTTTTCGACCGTTGCTGGGAAGTTGGCGAAAGTTCGTCCAATGCCATGAGCAGTGCCTCTTGTTTGGCGCGTAAATAGTTTTCTGTGGTAAATCCGTTGGTGATGACTGTTTGTAATAAGTATTTTTTAGCTAAATACATTTCCCTCAAATCTGTGAGGTAATTGTCCAAACGGCGCATGGCAACTTTATTGTTTGACTTTACTTCCAAGGTTTGCTCAATCAAGTCCTCTAAATAGTGCTTCAGTGTCTTCTTGAAATAGTTAGCACTGGCAACTACTCTTTCAAGGAACTGTGGGTCGTGAATCTGTTCAATCGTTAATTGACTGATATACGTTGTCCATTTGTATGCGATGATATTTACTTTCTCCTGTAGCTCTTTGATGGTGGATTTGTGGATTAAGATGAGTTTAGAATAGCTATGGAAGAACTCTATGAGCAAGCGACAAAGCATCTCTTCAGCTCGCCATATATCCATAAACTGAAACAATTCAATGAGTTGGAAACGCTCATAATCATCCTTTAATCTTGGCAATTGTTCAATACTTTTGCGTGCTTCCTCGTCTTGTCGGTTAATATAATCCGCCACCCCTTGGTCGTTTATAATGGCTTCTGCTGTAATAGGGGAGGCCAATACCAGCCCTTCCAAGGTCTTACATCTACTTAATGCCACATATACCTGCCCAAATGCAAACGATGAACCTGCATCAATAATGGCACGCTCGAAGGTAAGTCCTTGACTTTTGTGTATGGTAATCGCCCATGCCAAGCGCAAGGGATACTGACTAAATGTTCCCTGCACCGTTGGTTCTATCTCCTTTGTCGCTTCATTAATCTTATAAGTAGTGTTTTCCCACGTTTGTTTTTCTACGACAATAGAATGCTCATCGCCAGGGCAGAGTACCTCGATATGACTGTCGTCTAAGTAGATAATGTGTCCAATCTTACCATTATAGAACAAATGCTCTGCTGAGCTATCGTTCTTAATGAACATCACTTGCGCACCCACTTTGAACACTAACGACTCACTTGTAGGATAGGAATATTCTGGAAATGTTCCTTTAATGCTTGCCATGTAATGATAAGCTTTTGCGGTTAACTGTTCCAATTGCATGTCATTATAGCTATCAGCCTTGTTGTTGTGAGTGGTCAGACGGATATATCCCTCTTCCTGTCGGGGCTGAAAGTGAGGTTGATAACGCTCGTTCAGTATCTGTAAATCAGTAGATGATAACGTGTTCTCGCGTAAATGATTGAGAATATTCAGGAAAGTCTCATCTTGTTGTCTATATACCTTTTGAAGTTGAATGGTCACATACGGAGTTTGTTGTAGCGCATGACTGCCAAAAAAGTAGGGGGTATCATAATAAGGGCGTAGCAAGGCTTCATCTGCTGGCGTTACCACGGGTGTAAGCTGTTGCAAATCGCCAATCATGAGCAGCTGTACCCCACCAAAAGGACGGTCGTGCTGTCTGTATCTTCGTAGCACCGCATCAATAGCATCCAGCAAATCACTGCGAACCATACTAATTTCATCAATAATCAGCATGTCAAGTGTTCGAATAATTTTGCGCTTCTCTTTGCCAAAGTTGTATCTCTCACGCACGGTTGCATTGGGTACAAAGGGAGATAGTGGCAACTGGAAAAACGAGTGAATGGTAACACCACCAGCGTTGATGGAAGCAACACCCGTAGGAGCAACCACGATTAAGCGTTTGCCACTGTGTTTTTTCACCATCTTCAAAAAGGTTGTCTTACCTGTTCCAGCCTTACCTGTAAGGAAAATGCTTTGCTCGGTATGCTCTACAAACTCCCAAGCATGCTTTAGTTCTGTATTTTCTTCCATCGTTTTCTGTTGCCACCAACGTCTTTTGACTGTGAATCGTGATTATGCAAAGGTACAGAAAAATAATGATGTCTGCCAATCGGTTGCTTATCTTTCTTTCAATGGGGCATTGACACCTTGTTGCGCAGCATTTTCCAAAGAAACAATGTTAATAACTTGTAATTAGATTTACAAATGTTACAAAAGCTCAAAAATAGCGCTAAAGCCATACAGTTCTGCATTTTTTTTTGTAAGTTTGCAATAAATACATTACATATAAATATTAGACTTATGATTTCAAAAAAATTACAAGATGCTCTCAATGAGCAAATCGTTGCTGAGATATATTCAGCCAATCTATATCTTTCTATGTCTTTCTATATGGAGAAAGAAGGCTTTGAAGGTTTTTCTACTTGGATGAAGAAACAATCTGCTGAAGAGATGGATCACGCATACCAAATGGCAAGCTTCATCATTAAGCGTGGTGGAGAGGCTGTAGTCAATCAGATACCTGCCGTAAAGCAAAAATGGTCTACTCCATTAGAGGCATTTGAAGACACTTATAAGCATGAGTGCCACGTGAGTCAACTGATTGATAAGTTGCTTGAATTGGCAATTTCGGAACACGACAATGCCAGCCAAGACTTCTTGTGGCAGTTTGTTCGCGAGCAAGTAGAAGAGGAAGCGACAGCCAGTGGCATTGTAGATAGGATTAAACGTATGGGCGATTCCGCTATTTTCAACCTTGACCAGCAATACGGTTCACGTGCATAAATAAGTGAGATATTCACCCATATAGCAATAATATGTAGGGGGAATTGCGATTGGCAACACAATCCTTTTCCTCCTTTTCTTTTGTTTTTTCAGCGAACAATTGTAAAGTAAAATGACAAAAAACAGCCACTTTTATTTTTGCGAAATAGAATCAGAATTTCATTAAATGAGCAAAAGAACAGTTGAAAATTTGGGAAAAACTTGCTGTAACATTACAATAGAGTGGTTAATGTAATGACTTTCTGTCGTTAACTCATTAACCTAAGCTTGTTATTCTCATGCTTCT
>NZ_HG417091.1:252436-326608 GCF_000455445.1 Hoylesella timonensis 4401737 = DSM 22865 = JCM 15640
TTCAGTACGATTAAAGCATGAAAATTAGGAGGGAAAATAAACTATTTTGCCCTTATAAGATAGCTCTAATGCGAGTGAAAATGTGTGGTATTAAGCTAACATATTGATTTATAAAAACTTATGTTTCTTGCTCAAAACTCGCGTATTTCACACCGCCAACAGGTTTGGTTCAAAATATTGAAGTTATGAGCGTGCTGTTGTTAAGATTTTTCACAATAAAACGGTTCGTCTTTTCAACTGTCATTGGTGAACTTTTTAGCTTGTTTTCCTGTGTTAGAAAAATATGACGAATCATGAATGATTCCATGGAACATAAAGATGTGATAAGTACCAATCCTTTTGCGGTAACCCTTTTGAAATGGTTTGAGGAGTACGGACGTAGTTTGCCGTGGCGTGAGACCACCGACCCTTATGCTATTTGGCTCAGTGAAATCATCCTTCAACAGACACGAGTGCAGCAAGGGTGGGACTATTGGGAGCGATTCATGCACCGTTTTCCACATGTCGAGGACTTGGCATCAGCCACTCAAGACGAGGTGTTGCGACTGTGGCAAGGTTTAGGATATTATAGTAGGGCACGTCATCTCCATGAGGCAGCCAAACAAGTGGTAGCCTTGGGGCATTTTCCGCGTACCATGAGCGAACTCAAAGCGATGAAAGGTGTGGGCGACTATACGGCAGCGGCTATTGGCTCCATTGCTTTTGGATTGCCAGTAGCGGTAGTCGATGGGAATGTTTACCGGGTTTTATCTCGCTATTTTGGTATCTCTACACCGATTAATACGACTGAAGGACAGAAAGAGTTTGCCGAGTTGGCACAGTCGCTCTTGCCAACGTCAGCCCCTTCGGCATATAATCAAGCCATTATGGACTTTGGAGCCATACAGTGTACACCCACATCTCCTCGCTGTTTAATCTGTCCTTTGGCAGATAGCTGCGAGGCTTTGCGAAGCGGTAAGACAGCCGAACTACCTGTGAAGCTAAGAAAATTGAAAATCAAAAAACGTCATTTTTCATATATTTATCTCAGGTGTCAGGGCATGACAGCCTTTCACAAGCGTTCAGCTGGCGATATTTGGCAAGGCTTGTGGGAGCCTTTACTGATAGAAAATGCTGATTTGCCCGTATTTTCGGCACCCCTATCGTTAATTAAAAAAGGGGTGAAACATGTGTTGACGCATCGAGTTTTGACAGCCGACTTTTATCTGGTGGAGTTGAACCAAAGGCCTTCGTTGCCAAAAGATTATATTTGGATTCCAGAAAATGAGTTGGATCAATATGCCTTGCCGCGGCTCATAGAAATATTGTTGGCATCGCTTCCTGAATGATGGGCGTGGCTTTTCTTAGTTTCTAATGAGTCTATTTGAACCTCCTCAACCGTCTTTACCAATTTTACACTGTCCTTTCCGAACATAAAACCAATCCGAACGATACGTCCGAATTGCGCACTTCCTTTAACTTTCAATGGGCGATGTTTGGCGTATGTCATGGTGTCGCGTCGCGAAGGGTAGGAAATTAACTGGAGGAATTGGCGCGTAGAACCCTCTCCAATCACAAAAATATCGGCACTGTCTATCGTTTTCGACACATCCTTTGATAAGCTTTTGTGCGACAAAGTAGTATCTTCTGGTTCGAACACTGATGCGGCTACCGTGTCCCCAAGGTCAGAAGATGGTGCAAATTTGCAGGAGGTTGACAGCGATAGGACAACCCATAACAGCGGGAAAAATAATACGAGTTTCTTCATTATGTTGGGTTCAGTGGCGTGGAACTAACTTTTTTAAGTACTGTGTATCACTACTTAGGTTCAACACAGGGGCTGATTGTCGTTGACGGCATGCAAATATAGTTAGTTTAGGGTAGACCAGCAAATATAAAAACACAGAAGTTATGGTTGCCATTTCATTCTCTAAATATCAAAAGTTTGCCATCTTTCCAAAATAAGCTTGTCATTGCTGCTTTGATGGGGGTGTGGATCAAGGCAGCTTTTGTCATGCCAAAATAGTGAATAACAATTGTAGCGTGAGCCTTCGTGTGCTGTTACTCGAACACTCACTCAAGCCTATTGATCGGTTGTTGCTTCATTTTGCGGCAACACCTCCTGTTGTTTCTCTTGCGTCACATATTTTTTCCAATACGCTATCAATAGGGTTGTCAACGGCAGCGCAACAATCAAACCAATGAATCCAAGCAGTGTTCCCCAAATGGAGAGCGACAAAAGTAAGATAGCTGGATTTAAGTTCATGGCTTTTCCCATGATTTTTGGAGTAAGAACAGTGTCGCTAATCACCTGTACAATGAGGAATACAAGGAGAGAGAGACCAAATACAATCAAGAAATTCTGACCTGTATCTGCGGCTTTTAGCATAGCAAGGAATGCCATTGGCACGAGAGCTAAGGTGTGTAGATAAGGTACCAAATTCATCAGACCCATCATAATGCCCAAAGCAATGGCCATAGGAAAATCAATAATGGTTAGACCTATTCCGAAAAGGATTCCCAAACAGAGGGAGACTAAGCCTTGTCCACGGATGTAATTGTTAAGTTCACGCTCAACATCTTGCATCAACTCTGACCAAAACGGTCGATTCTTTTTGGGGAAGATGCGAATCCAGTTGTCTGTTAGGAATTCATAATCTTGTAAGATAAAGAACGTATAAAGTAAGGTAATCAATGAGGCTACTACGCTGATGATAATGCTTGCCGTTTGTCCTACAATACTAAATAGCTTGGGCATGGTAGTCTTCACCAGCTCACTAAAGTCTTTACTCTTCATGAATTTCTCGATTCCAGCTTGGTTTTTTTCTATCCATTGTGAGATATAGGAGCCGAAATCGTTGCTATGAGTTGTTTGACCAATCCAATTGTTCAGAATATTATTGAGTTTATCTATCTGTTCAATCATAGAAGGAATGATAGCATAAACCACACCAGCCATGATTCCAAGCACAGCTAACATGGTGATGATGATTGCAAGGGCTCTCACTCTAACATGCATTTTATATTGCACAAATTTTACAAGCGGGTATAAGAGATAAGCAAAAAGCCAAGCAATAAAAAAGGGAAGTAATACACCGCTAAGATAATTGACAAGGTAGAAAACCACTATGATTAGTAATATGGTGGCTGAAATTCTGATAAACCTATCAAAAGTGATTTCTTGTTTCTTCATAATATAAAATATGTGTGCATTGATTTTCTAAACTTCAAAAGATTGCAAATCACAGGTAAGTCATAAAATATCATTGTTCTTCCTGCAAAGCTCTTTGATAACACTCTCTACATAGTGGTTCATAGGTTTGCTTCTCACCTAAGAGTACCCTTTTATCATTGTCCACTAATCGGTGGCTAATGTATGCCAAAGCTCCACACTTCACACAGATGGCATGTACTTTCACAACCTCGTCGGCAATCGCACATAATCCAGGAATAGGACCAAAAGGTTTCCCTTGAAAGTCCATATCAAGACCTGCCACAATCACTCGAACGCCTTTGTTGGCCAACTGATTGCAAACATCGATGAGTCCTTGGTCTAAAAATTGCGCTTCATCAATCCCGACGACATCAATGTTTGATGCCAATAATAAGATAGATGATGAGGTATCTATGGGTGTGGACGGAATAGTATTCTGGTCATGACTCACGACATCTTCTGCAGAGTAGCGTACATCCATTGCAGGTTTGAAGATTTCAACTCGTTGTTTTGCAAACTTAGCACGTTTCATACGTCGAATCAATTCTTCTGTCTTGCCAGAAAACATTGATCCGCAAATAACCTCTATTCTTCCAGGGCGATGAGATTCGCCAGTCACATAGTCTATCATTATAAATATAAATAAGCAAAACCACTGCTAATCAGTTAAAAATTCTTCTTAGGAGCGTACTTATATTATTGCAAAAATACGAATAGGATTTAAAAAATGCAAAGAAATTGACCGTTTTTTTGCTTGTGTTGATAATTTAACTATATTTGTCCCATATATGGGAGTATTGTATATTGTACCCACGCCAGTTGGGAATATGGAAGATATGACAATGCGAGCAATTCGTATTCTGAATGAGGTAGACCTCATTTTGGCTGAAGATACTCGTACGTCAAGCAAACTTCTGAAGCATTATGATATTCAGAATCGTTTACTGTCACACCATAAATTCAACGAACATGGCACTACTGCAGGTATTGTGGAACGTCTGAAAGCGGGTCAAACTATTGCTCTCATTAGCGATGCAGGTACACCGGGGATAAGCGATCCTGGCTTTCTGCTGGCTCGAGAAGCCTCTAAAGCGGGTATTACCGTCCAAACATTGCCTGGAGCAACAGCGTGTATACCAGCCATAGTGTCATCAGGATTACCCTGTGACCGTTTCTGTTTCGAAGGCTTTCTGCCACCAAAAAAAGGTCGACAGACGCATTTAGAATCTTTGAGAGATGAGGCTCGAACGATGATATTTTATGAATCGCCCTACCGATTATTGAAAACGTTGCAACAATTCTCCGACCTCTTTGGTCCTGAGCGTCAGGTTAGCGTAGCTCGAGAAATCTCTAAGGTGCACGAAGAAAGTGTCAGAGGAACCATGGAAGAAGTAATTAACCATTTTAAGAATACTGCGCCACGTGGCGAAATTGTCATTGTAGTAGCAGGTAAAACAAAGAACAAGAAATCAAAAACAGAAGAGATATGAAAAAATTATTAAATGTAACCCTTATTGCCATACTGTCTTTGGCTTTCGTAGGATGTCAAGGCAATAAGCAATCTGCTGATTCTGCAGAAAGAGCACAAACCGATTCATTGAGACAGGTCATTAGTCAAAAAGACAATGAAATTAACGACATGATGGGAACCCTCAACGAAATTCAGGACGGTTTTAATGAGATTAATGCCGCTGAAAATCGTGTCACCATCGCCAAAGGTGGGGAAAGAGCCAACAAAAAGCAACAAATTCGAGAAAACATTCAGTTCATTGCTAAAACGATGAAACATAATCGAGAATTAATTGCTAAGTTGCGCAACCAGTTAAAACAGAGTTCTGTGAAGGGAGATGCCCTTAAAAACACTTTGGAAAGTCTGTCAAAGCAGTTGGAAGAAAAAGACAAACAACTTCAGCAAATGCGTGCCGAGCTCGATGCCAAAGATATTCACATTACCGAATTGGATGAGGCCATCAACAATTTGCACACGAATGTAAACAATTTAGCTAACGAAAGCTCAAAGAAATCGCAAGTTATTAACAGTCAGGACAAGCAATTGAACACGGCTTGGTTTGTCTTTGGTACTCGTAAAGAGCTGAAAGAGCAGCGCATTATTGAAGGTGATAAGGTGTTACAGTCCAACTTCAATAAAAATTACTTCACGAAAATTGACATTCGTGTCGATAAAGAAATCAAGTTATACTCTAAGTATGCAAAGCTATTGACAATGCATCCTTCAAGCAGTTATATCTTGCAACGTGACGCTAATAAGCAATATACATTGAAAATTACCAATCCTGAGATTTTCTGGAGCACCAGTAAATATTTGGTAATCTTAGTGAGATAATACTTTCTTGACGGGCATTTCTCCTGAATAGAGTAATGTCTTTTATAAAAAACAAATCCTCTTCATCTGTTTGACCAGTTGGAGAGGATTTGCTTTTTCGTACACATATAATAATAGGTGTGTGCATCAACGTTGATAAGTTAAAGATATTCAATCTCTCCTTTTCTTAAAAAAAAGCTGCATGAGTGCCATACAATCCTCTCTGAGTACGCCATTTGTAACTTCAGCTTTGGGATGCAACACTTTCGGAGCATATCGTTTGAATCCCCGTTTGTCATCGCTGGCACCATACACGACACGAGATAATTGTGCCCATCCACACGCACTTGCACACATAGGACATGGTTCAATGGTAACATATAAGGTGCAATCGGTGAGATATTTCCCTCCTAATTGGTTGGTAGCGGCTGTAATGGCGAGCATCTCTGCATGTGCCGTCACATCGTGTAGCCTTTCTGTGAGGTTGTGAGCTCTGGAGATGACTTGCCCCTTGCACACAACAACAGCACCAATAGGAATTTCGCCTTCGTCGAAAGCGGCTTGCGCTTCGATTAAAGCCTTTCGCATAAAGTATTCATCTCGTTTCAGTTCTTCTTCTGTTGCCATAGTGTATCACGATTGTTTGCATACAAATTTAATATAATCTTTTTGATGTGAACCAGAAAAAGCGTATTTTTGCAAATAAGACAATGATTACCTTGATATGGCACAGCATAATGAATTAGGTAAATGGGGGGAAGAGCAAGCCGTTGCTTTCTTACATCAGAAGGGATATACCATTCGTGAATGTGATTGGAAGCAAGGAAGTCGTGACATCGATATTATTGCGCTGACGCCCGATGGAATCACGTGTGTCTTTGTAGAAGTAAAGACACGGCGTGGCGATGAGGTTACTTTGCCTTCAGAGGCGGTTGACCTGAAAAAGATGAGAAATATAGGTTTTGCAGCCGATGCTTATGTCAAACTCCATCATATACAAGAGGAATTAAGGTTCGATATTATCTCCGTGGTAGGAACGAGTGATACTACCATGCAAATAGAACATCTTGTGGATGCTTTTAACCCTGTTCTTCTGTGACGATGATGACCCGCAAGCTCATACAGTTGGATACCATTGGCTCTACCAATGTTTATCTATCCGAGCATGCCTCGATGTTTCAAGAAGACATGGTGGTTGTGGTAGCGGATTATCAAACCAGTGGTAAGGGCCAAGGTCATCACTCTTGGGAGAGCGAATCAGGTAAAAATCTACTGTTCTCAATCTTAATTCATCCGCATCACGTCCCCATTCATCACCAATTTTTGTTGTCTATGGCAGGTGCATTGTCTATTAAACGGGTCTTGGATGAGTATGTAGATGATATTTCATTGAAGTGGCCAAATGACATTTATTGGCGAGATAGCAAACTGTGTGGAACCTTAATAGAGAATACTGTTGATTCGCAAGGTATCAAAAATAGCATCTTTGGTATTGGTTTGAATGTCAATCAAGCCAGATTCTTGAGCGATGCACCTAATCCGATCTCACTTTTTCAGATTCTGAAGCATGAGGTGAATCGAGAAAAATTGTTAGAGCAGCTCATCGATTCATTTGCAAGACAGCTCGATTTGCTTTCAGTTGACCCTCAAAAATATGTCGTCAAGCCTTATCATGAAGCGCTGTATCGCAAAGGGGAAGCACATTTCTACCAAGATTCTAATGGAATCTTTATGGCTATTCTTGAAGGGGTGAATGAGCAAGGGCAATTACTTTTAAGAGATGAGCAAGGGCATTTGCGTACTTATTCGTTCAAAGAAGTAGCATTTATTCATACAAAGAAGAAAAATTATTAAAATATTAAATGATATGGTAAAGTTCAAACGAATCTTGTTAAAGTTGAGTGGAGAGAGCCTTATGGGCAAGCAAAACTATGGTATTGATGCAGAACGATTGTCGGACTATGCTCGACAAATCAAGGAAGTTCACGACATGGGTGTGCAAATAGGTATTGTGATTGGTGGTGGTAACATTTTCCGAGGGTTAAGCGGATCGCAAAAAGGCTTCGATCGGGTAAAAGGTGATCAAATGGGAATGTGCGCTACGGTCATCAATTCATTGGCTTTAAGCTCTGCATTGGGTGCTATTGGAGTGAAAACAAAAGTGATGACAGCCATCCGTATGGAGCCTATTGGTGAGTTTTATAATAAGTGGAAAGCCATTGAGGCTATGGAGAACGGTACTATTTGTATTTTCTCTTGTGGCACAGGTTCACCTTATTTTACTACTGACACGGGTAGTTCACTTCGTGGAATAGAGATAGAAGCTGATGTGATGCTTAAGGGTACTCGCGTAGATGGTGTGTACACGGCTGATCCTGAGAAAGACCCAACGGCTCAGAAGTTTGATGAAATAACGTTTGATGAAATTTATCACCGTCATCTCAAGGTGATGGATTTAACGGCAACCACCATGTGCAGGGAGAATCATCTGCCTATTTATGTCTTTAATATGGATGTATATGGCAATTTGAAGAAAGTCATCAGTGGCGAAGCCATTGGCACTTTGGTGCATGATTAAAGTGTTTTTTCAATGATGTCTATGAGGTGTATCTTCTTGGATACATCTCATAGTCTTGACAGAAAGCTACAGTTTTTCTTAAAGTGTCGAACTTTTGAAGCAGAAGTATAAGATTTTTCAAGTAGAAGTGCGAGACTATTTTGGAAAGAATACGTAGCTCTGCTTAAGCATCAGGGTTGTTGTTCTGCCTCGTCATGGATGGGTTCTTCTTGAAAGTCAACATACTCACCTTCGTTCTTCTTAAATATTTTTTTATTTGCCTCTTCTGCATTGCGGTGGTCAACCACAACCTGTCCGTTGGAATATCTATGTTGTTGCTGGCGTTGCTGCGTATTTTGCTGTTGAGTTTGCTGCTTAAATTGTTGCATACCTTTTCTAAAAAAGGCAATCACTCTGATGGCTGACAAACTTACAAAGACCAGTCCTAAAAGAAATAGGATAAGAATGATTTTGAAAATCATAAGGATGCGTTTTGTTGAGTCTTATTTGGAGATACGTTTAGATTTGCCTGTGATATAAAGATATAGGGAGATAAGGAAATAGCAGGCAATGACTATCCACCAGCCTTTCAATACGCCAAATAAGCAAAGTACGATGACCGTGAGAATCATGAAACAGTATCGAATGGTGTTACCTTTCCAAGTCCAGTGCTTAAATTTCAAGGCACACAGGGGAAGTTCGCAAACCAAAAGATAACAACTCGTGAGCATGAGTGCTAAAATGCAAAAGAGTGACCATGAATTATTTTCTATCCAATAGGGATTAGTCAAGATGAGTGCTCCCCAAAACAGCGCATTGGCTGGTGTTGGCAAACCGATGAACGAATCGGTCTGGCGTTGGTCAATATTGA
Source organism: Hoylesella timonensis 4401737 = DSM 22865 = JCM 15640 (assembly GCF_000455445.1). Lineage (GTDB taxonomy): Bacteria > Bacteroidota > Bacteroidia > Bacteroidales > Bacteroidaceae > Prevotella > Prevotella timonensis. The sequence continues at coordinate 261,381 of NZ_HG417091.1, forward strand.
ATTTTGCAAGTCGCAAGGCAGAAAAAGCTGCCATGAGAAACGCCAAATAAGGAATCACTGTTCGATAAACGTCAAACGAATATTGCGGAGGAGATTGTAGGAAAGAGGGATAGTCAATAACACTTAGCGTGTAGTAAATCATCGTTGATGGAGCTACACCAAAGGTCACGACGTCTGCAAGCGAATCAAGTTCTTTCCCAATGGGGGAGGATACTTTGAGTAGTCGTGCAGACATGCCGTCAAAAAAGTCGAACGTGGCACCAATCAGTATCCATATCAGTGCCATCTGTGTGTTGCCCGAATAAGCACAAAGTGTAGCGATGCAGCCTGAAATAAGGTTGCTACAGGTAAGTGCATTGGGAATATTTGAGGCTATAAAATGATTCATATTTCTTCAATCTGTTAAAAATTGATTATCCAATCCTTTTGTACAAAGGCTGTTTTGGGTAAGGATAGTTTACTTCAGCTTGGCTATTATGGTTTGATCTCCAACGGTCTTTTGTCCCATCTTCACGCAAACTTCTGTGCCAATTGGAAGATAGACGTCAACGCGCGAGCCAAACTTGATGAAACCTAAATGTTCGTCAATATAACAATCTTCTCCTTCTTTTGCGTACGTTACAATGCGGCGTGCCATTGCTCCCGCTATTTGGCGACACAAAATGTCTTTCCCGTCAGGTGTGGTAATGATGATATCACTGTGTTCATTCTCTTCACTGGCCTTGGGTAACCAAGCTTTATGATAATTTCCATCTTGATGGTGTACAAGTTTTACATGTCCATCGACAGGAAACCAGTTAGCATGAACATTGAAAAGGCTCATAAAGATAGAAATCATGAGACGTCGTTCGTGGAAATAAATATTTTCTTCTACTTCTTCGATGACGACGATTTTTCCATCTGCAGGTGCTACTACAATGTTTTCTGTATCCTCCGAAGGGAAGAAACGCACAGGACATTGGAAAAAATTGAGTACGATGCCGTATATAATACCGAAGACAACAGTAAAGATATAAAAGGGAATTTTTGTGTCAAATGCTCGCCACAAGAGCAAATCTATGGCTGCAATGGCAATGAAACCCCAAATAAGTGTGTCGGTTCCCTCTCGATGTATTCGGATTTTCTTTAATTTCTTAATTCTCTTTATCATGCGGTGATAGATGAGTGGAATGTATTGGCAAAGGTAAATGTTTTTTGTAAATTCCACAAATAATAAAGTTATTCTTTTGGTCAGTTCTGTGATATTGAGTATCTTTACGCTTCAAAAATGATGAACAGATGAATGATTACGTACACCTTCACGTCCATACATATTACTCTATCTTGGATGGTCAGTCCCCTATCAAACGTCTTGTAGATAAGGCTGTTGCCGATGGTATGCAAGGTATGGCAATTACCGACCATGGAAATATGTTTGGCATTAAGGAATTTTTCGATTATACCAATAGTGTGAACAAAAAACTCAAAGCTGAAGGAAAACAGCCCTTTAAGCCCATCTTTGGCTGTGAGATGTATGTCGCACGTCGTACCAAGCAAGATAAAGTTAAAGAAATGGGTGATATGAGTGGCTATCACCTTATCGTATTGGCAAAGAACTACAACGGCTACAAAAATCTGATTAAGTTGGTAAGTCGTTCTTGGGTTGATGGTTATTACATGCGTCCACGAACGGATCGCGCAGATTTGGAAAAGTATCACGAAGACTTGATTGTTTCCTCGGCATGTCTTGCTGGTGAAGTTCCTCGTAAAATCTTAAAAGGCGATATGGAAGGAGTGCGGGAAACGATAGAATGGTATAAGCGTGTGTTTGGCGAAGACTATTATTTAGAGATACAACGGCATGAAGTAAAAGATCCGCATATCCGTGCCAATAGGGAGGCTTATCCGTTACAGCAACGTGCTAATAAAGTGATATTGGAGTTAGCTAAAGAGTATGGTGTTAAGGTAATTTGCACCAATGACGTACACTTTGTCGACCAAGACAATGCAGAAGCCCACGACCACCTGTTGTGTTTGTCCACTGGGAAGGATTTGGACGACCCTACTCGTATGCTGTATTCTAAGCAAGAGTGGTTTAAGACTCGGGCTGAGATGAACCAAGTGTTCGATGATTTACCAGAGGTTTTGACGAATACTTTAGAAATTCTTGATAAAGTTGAAACCTATTCTATCAACCATGATCCCATTATGCCAAACTTTCCTATCCCAAAATCATTTGGTACCGAAGAAGAATGGGAACAGAAGTTTAGCAAAGAAGACTTGTATCGAGAGTTTACAACCGATGAGAATGGCGACAATCCGCTGTCGGAAGCCGATGCCCTAAAGCGAATAGAACATTTAGGTGGGTATGAAAAGATGTACCGCATTAAGTTTGAAGCTGACTATTTGGAGCAGTTAACTTATGAGGGAGCCAGAAAAATTTATGGTGCTTCTTTTTCAAACGAGATAGACGACCGTATTCGTTTTGAACTACATGTCATGAAGACGATGGGTTTCCCAGGCTATTTCTTAATCGTTTCGGACTTTATTCGTGCCGCCCGTGAAGAGTTAGGCGTGATGGTTGGTCCGGGACGAGGCTCGGCTGCTGGTTCTGTAGTGGCGTACTGTTTGGGAATCACCAAGATAGATCCGTTGAAATATGATTTGCTGTTTGAACGTTTCCTCAATCCCGACCGTATTTCATTGCCTGATATTGATACCGATTTTGATGATGACGGGCGAGGCAAAGTGCTAAAATGGGTGATGGACAAATATGGACACGAGAATTGCGCGCATATTATCACTTATGGAAGTATGGCGACCAAAAACTCGATTAAGGATGTGGCTCGTGTAGAAAAGCTTCCTCTCAATCGTTCGAATGCTTTGTGCAAAGCTATTCCTGACCGTCTTCCAGATGGATTGAAAATGAACTTAATCAATGCCATTAAGTGTACACCAGAGTTGCGAGATGCGGAGGCGTCTACCGACATACGTGAGAGCAACACGATAAAATATGCCAAAATGTTGGAAGGAACGGTGCGAGGAACGGGTATCCATGCTTGTGGATTTATTATTTGTAGAGACCCTATAAGTGATTGGGTGCCTATCTCAACAGCCGATGATCCTGATTTTAAGGATGAAAAGACGAACTGTACTCAGTATGATGGGCATGTGATAGAAGAAACAGGTCTCATAAAAATGGACTTTTTGGGTCTGAAAACACTTTCTGAGTTGAAAGAGGCGGTAAAGAATGTTAAATTAACGAGAGGCATTGACATTGATCTTGATAACATTCCGATTGATGATGAGCTGACGTATCAACTGTATCAAGAAGGACGAACTATTGGTACATTCCAGTTTGAGTCATCTGGTATGCAAAACTATCTGCGACAACTGTGTCCTACGAAGTTTGGTGACTTGATAGCGATGAATGCCCTTTATCGTCCAGGACCTATGGATAATATTCCTTCGTTCATTGCTCGTAAAAAGGGGCTTGAACCTATTTCCTATCCCATTCCTATTATGGAAAAGTATCTGAAGGATACTTATGGCATTACTGTCTATCAAGAGCAAGTGATGCTTCTGTCCCGATTGCTTGCTAACTTTACACGTGGTGAGAGTGATGCGTTGCGTAAAGCGATGGGTAAGAAGAAGAAGGCAATAGTAGATGCCATGAAACCTAAGTTTATTGAAGGGGGGAAGAAGAATGGTTACGACCCTAAAATACTCGATGCGATATGGGCAGATTGGGAAAAATTTGCATCTTATGCGTTCAACAAATCGCATGCTGCATGCTATTCTTGGGTAGCATTTCAAACGGCTTACCTTAAGGCTCATTATCCTGCGGAGTTCATGGCAGCCATCATGAGTCGTCGTAAGGATCAGATTACCGAGGTGTCTAAGCTTATGGATGAGTGTAAGTCGATGAACATAGCAACGCTTGGACCCGACGTAAACGAGAGTTACGAGAAGTTTGGTGTAAATCATCATGGAGAGATTCGCTTTGGGTTAGCAGCTATCAAGGGCATGGGTAATGCTGCCGCCAAAGCCATTATTGACGAGCGTGAAGCACATGGAGCTTATAAAGACATCTTCGATTTCGTGCAGAGAGTGGACTTTACGAATGTGAACAGAAAAGCTTTTGAAAGTTTGGCATTGAGCGGTGGCTTTGATAGTTTTGGTCTTCCTCGTGAAAGTTACTTCACTGCAAACGCCAAAGGTGAGTTGTTTGTGGAGACGTTGGTGCGCTATGGACAGCTGTATCAGACGAAGAAATCAGAATTGGAACATTCACTCTTCGGTGGTGAAAATGCGGTAGAGATAGCCACACCTGCCATTCCAAAGCCCGAATTGTGGAGTAATATAGAAAGATTAAATAAGGAGCATGAACTCGTTGGCATTTATCTGTCGGCGCATCCCTTAGACGAATATAGCATTGTCCTTAAGACAATGTGTAATACACAGTGCTGTGAGTTGGCAGATAGGGCAGAGTTGTCCAAAAAATCCAATATCGTTTTTGGAGGAATGATAACAGACGTAAAGGACAAGTTCACTAAGACGGGTAAGCCCTGCGGATTTGTTACCATTGAGGACTTCAGTGGTTCGGGAGAATTAGCGTTCTTTGGAGAAGAATGGGGAAAATGGAAGGGCATGATGATTGTAGGTAGTACTATTTATTTAATAGGTAAGTGTACACAGCGTTTTCGCGACAGCGACTTCTATGACCTCCGTATTCAGGACGTGCAATATCTACAAACGGTGAAGGATAAACGTATAGAAAAGTTTACCATTGTAATGAATAGCGACACGATAGATGATGTCATGGTCAGCGACATTACCGCCATGTTGGCAGATAGTCCAGGAAGTACCCAACTATGTTTCCAAATAATCGACAAGAAACGCAATGCAAGTGTACTGCTGCACTCTAATATAAGAAATATCAGTCTCAGTCATGAATTGATACGATATGTTGAAAGTCATCCAGATATGAGCTATCTGGTAAATTAATATGCTGTATTATTTGCAGGTTTCAGTATAAACATCTATTTTTGTAAATAATAACCGAACATAAAAAGAAAACAAATGGAAGTAGAAATTACATCAAAAAACTTTGAGAATTATAAGAATGGTGATTTGCCATTAGTTGTAGATTTATGGGCAACATGGTGTGGTCCTTGTCGTGCAGTGGGTCCAGTGATCTCTGAATTGGCAGAAGATTACGACGGAAAAATTGTGGTTGGCAAGTGTGATGTAGAAGAAAATGACGACTTAGCCATGGAATTTGGCGTGCGTAGCATTCCCACTATTCTTTTCTTTAAGGGTGGAGAACTGGTTGATAAGTTCGTGGGTGCTGCATCAAAGGCAACCTTAGACGAAAAGTTCAAGGCACTGTTGTAAACCATATCTCGAGTTTCCTACTTTTTTAAGGTAGGAAACTTTTGTCTTTAGGACATCTTTGTTTTTGTTTCGAATAGAGAAAACAGGGTAGCAAATGTTTTCTCAACTTGTCATTGTTACATTGCTATCATTGCTCACACATCGTTTTATAAGCTGTTCTATTCTGTCCGAACAGGTCTTTACCCCACGCTCAATTCTTAACCATTTAAATGCTTTGTTACGCAAGTAGTCAATCATGATGCATGTAAGGAAAATGACCATACAGGTAAACAGCATTTTGGGAAGAAACAACACTTGACTGAAATTATCATTCCATGTTCTGCAATATTGCCATAATATCTTTCTAACCATAGGGTTGTCGCTAAGCAAATACACCGCAAGTGTGTAAGGAGTAATTTGCGAAAGTCGTTTTGCTATCTTGTTACTTTGCATATTGATACCTCTTATCCAAAGAAAAAAGTAAAGACTAAAGAAAAATACAAGCCCATTGTAATGAAAGCCAAATGATTTTAGCCCATTTTTATGTTGTATCAACAACCAAAGGGCAGGTAGCCCACGCACTATCATTGTAATGCTTGCAGCAATTATAGCTTTACAACCATAGTGTCCCTTAGCACGAGTATACAGTTTAAGATATCCTGCTGTGAGGTATAAGTAGACAAACCATAGCAAACCATAACTCCCACCATAAACATCGCCAAGTGGAAATTTGTAAATGGTTATACTAATTGCACCCATGCCAATGAGTACGTATATATATTGATTTCGGTTTGTTTGACGAACAAAAGCGTTGAGTATGGGAGCAAAAATGAGCAGTGCAACGTAATTGGTAATAAACCAATACATTTGTGATGTAATGGGAAATAGAACCTTGTTCATGCTACCGACATTCCATTTCTCTAATCCAAAGCAAACAAATATTAGGAATATGGCAACAGAATAGAAAAACACTTTTATCCATAATAGGGACAAACGACTTAACTTAAACGATTTGTCTATCATAAAATAGCCTGTCACAAGTACGTAACAATTTACGGCAATATGACTGAAGAGGTAGAATATCTCCGAAAAGATGTAGTTGAGAACTAAGGGAGGAGTTAAATAATTATTGCTGTCCGGTAAAACTTTATTAAACAAAATAATTTAGGGCTGACACTTCTCACGAGGTGTCAGCCCTTTTGGTTATCTTTGTTTTTACTAAAATAAAACATAACCATGAGCAAAGATAGTCATTTTACCGGACAGCCGGTCTATAGTCAAGTATTAAAGTTACTAGACAAGGAGAAAATTCTTCAAATAAGCCACGAAACGAAAGGAAGCGAGGCTTATGTGAAGCGTTTTGACGGTTACCAACATCTTGTCGTAATGTTGTTCGGCATCCTCAAACACTTTGATTCTCTGCGCGAACTTGAGATAGGCATGAAGGCTGAGGCTCACAAGCTCAGACACCTCGGAATGAGCTATTTGGTTCGTCGCAGCACGCTTGCTGAGGCCAATATACGCCGCCCTCAGGAGTTCTTTGCAAGTGTTTATGCGTATCTTTTGGAGAAGTATGCCAAATTTTTAGCGGACAGCCGCCCTGCCAAGAGTTATAAGGGGCAGACACACGAGCCTAAAGACTGGGAGAAGTTGCTTTACATGATGGATTCTACCACTATAACGCTCTTTGACAACATACTCAAAGGTGTCGGGCGGCATCCAAAATCAGGCAAGAAGAAAGGCGGTATGAAAGTGCATACGGTAATGAAGTATCATGTCGGCGTGCCAATGGTGGTGCAACTCACTTCAGCCGCAAAACACGACCATTACCTGCTCAAAGAGGTGCATCTGCCCAAAGACTCCACTTTAGCAATGGACCGTGGTTATGTCGATGTCGCGCAATTCCAACGTCTTACAGAAGAGGGCGTTTGCTACGTGACCAAAATGAAGAAAAAACTTAAGTATGAGGTACTTAAATCCGTTACGTATGTCAATGCAGAGGGCCTCGTAACGCATATTGATCAGAAAGTGCTTTTTACAAGAGGAGAACTCACCCACGAGGCACGAAGGGTGGAAATATTTTACGAGACAAAGAGACCCGTTGTACTATTGACCAACAACTTTGACTTTACTGTTGAGGACATTGCTGAAATCTACCGCCTAAGATGGGCTATCGAGTCGTTGTACAAACAGCTTAAACAGAACTTCCCGCTTCATTTCTTCTATGGGGACAGCGTCAATGCCATACAAATACAGACATGGGTAGTCTTGATTGCGAATCTGCTGATAACAGTCCTGTCAAGAAGCATCAAGAGACACTGTGCATTCTCGCAAGTTGTTACCATGATACGACTTATGCTTATGTACTACGTTGATTTTATCGCGTTCATGGAAAATCCCGAAAAAACTTGGAATGATTTCCTTGCAAAGGAGATGCAAAAAGCGCCACCTGAACCAAGTCTTTTCGATTAGGGGGGCTTACTTTTGAAAAAATAAACCTAAAAGTCCTATTCTACGGGGCTTCGAGGAAGATATTTATGCTCTTTTGAGTTTTACCGGACAGCAATATTAAATAATCAGTAGATACTGCAAAGTATGGATGTACTTTGAAAACATAGTGACTATAATAGTGAATCACAATAATGGAAAACATGGCCATTACTTTCAGTAGGTCGAAATTGACAGAACGTCTGGTGTTATGTTCGCTTGCCATAGCTTTTTGCTGCATGGGATGATAGGGTTTATAGGGTGTTTGCTGTTCATAAAAATCTTACAAATATATAAATTAAAACATTAATGTGACAACAATGTTCTTTTTTTATAGCATATAGTGTGTAAACTGCCAATATTAAGATGCCGCATCCAAAGATGTGTTGCTTGTTATTCCATTCGTTTTGATATTTTGTTGTGTCAATAAAAAATCACAAAAACAAGCACTTCAAAATCTTGAAAATAGAATTTCAAGGGGTAGTGTAAAAAGGTGAAAACGCAAATTATACAACCAAAAGATGCTAAACTATGTTACAAAAAAGCAAAAAACAGTGACTTTTTTGCGTTTTTTCATCTCTTCACCGGGTTATGTCATGACGATAGAGCGGTTGTTTGCACCATTTAGTCTGCTTATCTCCATGAGTTAATGCCCTTATCCCAATGCTCTAACTTCGAAAGGAGCGTACTGTAAAAGCGAAAAACAATGAAACGAGTTGAAATACAATGGTTTAGATAATTATTAAAAATAAGGCGATATTTCCGACAAAAGATTTGGTTGCTGAAAATAATCGAAGCATTTAACGCCTTTTGTCAAGATAATTCAAAATATTATCGGGTGTTTATACAACAAAAAAGCTGTGATAATTTTATCACAGCTTGTTACTTTTGTCGGGATTACTGGACTCGAACCAGCGACCTCGCGCCCCCCAGACGTGTGCGCTACCAACTGCGCCAAATCCCGAACTAACTCTTAAAGTGCTGCAAAGATATATACTTTTATGGATATCTGCAAATATATGTTTTGATTTTTATTCTAAAAAGGATTATTTAACGAGATAACTTTGAATTCCTCTTGTCATTCGTTGATAATTTCGTAACTTTGCATTCAACCAAATGTACCCACGTTCATGAAATATTATATCTATCTATTTCTACTGCTTTGCAGCGTCTTGGGGGCTTGTAATGATGACAATGACGGGCTTGCAAAGAAGAATTATTCGCAGGTGGTAGATGAAGACGATGATGATACAAAGACAACGCTCAATGATGATTATATCTATCAATTGCCCCTCATATTTCATGTTCTTTATCAAGATATTGATGACCCGACCCAGCATGTACCTGTGTCTCGCATCCAATCGTTGGTAGTTCATCTCAATGAGTTGTATCAGGGGCATATTTATGGAGAGAGTGAAAATATTCGTGTCCGCTTCTTTCTTGCTCAATATGATGAGAAAGGACACCGTTTGAAGACACCCGGTGTTGATTATATCAAATACACAGGAAAATATCCCATTGATGTCCAAGAGTTTATGAACGACAATAATAGGAAGTATGTCAAATACCTTTGGGAACCCAATGATTACATCAACGTATTTTTGTATCATTTCAGTTCTGAAAAAAATGCGCAGACATTAGGCATTAGTCATCTACCTTATGTTGTCAAGGGTAGTACTTCGTTGGAAGGTTTGGAAACGATACAGCGTTCTTACCTTACAAAGAAGAATCTTAGCTTTGCTTATTGTACTTCTATCAATAGCATCTTTATCAATTCAGAGTCGACTCGTTATCAGTTAAGTGATAAAGGCAAAAGGGGGTATCAATATCTCTCTACTGATGTGAATGTTACCTTAGCGCATGAATTAGGGCATTACTTGGGGCTGCATCACACTTTTACGGAGAAGAAAGTAGGTGGAAATTATGAGGCTATCGACGACTGTTTCGATACAGACTACTGTAAAGACACACCTTCATACAACAAGGTGAACTATAATAAGTGGCTTAACGATTACCTTCGTTCTATGGGCAAGCGGCAGGTGGACATGAAAAGATTGGTGATGAGGAATAATTGTTCGGGCGAAACATTCGATGCCGACAACATCATGGACTATGCCATTGGGTATGGATTTCGATTTACAAAGGAACAGAAAGACCGTATTCGACAAGTCTTGTATTACAGTCCATTGATACCAGGTCCAAAGAAAAATCGTTCTAAGAGTCGAGCTTTGAGACACGAGGACGACGGGGTATATCAATTACCTATTCAAACGATACGATAAAAAAGATAAGATGACACAATATAAGATAACGGCTCCGAGCTATTTTAATCATACTGTTCAATTGCCATCCTCGAAGAGTGTGAGCAATCGAGCTTTGATTATCCATGCTTTGTCGGGTGGAAAGGTTCAGCCACATCATCTTTCCGACTGTGATGATACGCAAGTCATCATGAACGCTATCATGAACATGCCACCAGTGATAGATATCAAGGCGGCGGGAACAGCCATGCGTTTCCTTACTGCATTCCTTTCCATATCCGAGGGGGAACATGTGCTTACAGGAACAGAAAGAATGCGACATCGTCCCATAGGCCCCTTGGTAGATGCCCTTCGCTATTTAGGTGCCGATATCGAATACATGGGCGAAGACGGTTATCCTCCTCTTCGCATTCATGGAAAACAGTTGGCTGGTGGTGATATCGAGATGCCTGGCAATGTGAGTTCGCAATATGTATCCGCCTTGCTCATGTTAGGTCCTGTCCTTCCGAAAGGCTTAAACATCAAGTTGACCAATGGCATGATTTCGCGCCCTTATATAGATCTCACACTTTGGGTGATGCAACAGTTTGGGGCAGAAGTTGAGTGGACCGACATAGATACCATTGCTGTACGTCCCAAGCCTTATGCTCCCTGCACCTATTACATAGAGAGCGATTGGAGTGCAGCATCGTATTGGTACGAGATATTGGCACTGTCCACGCATCGTGACAATACTTTTTTCCTGCCAGGCTTATTGGATGGTTCCAAACAAGGCGATTCGGTGTTGCGCTATCTCTTTTCATTGCTAAGCGTCAAGACAGAAGTGGAGGAGGCTGATGATACTCACTCGGCAGGAATGCGGATTACACGACATGAACGAAATCTGCCAAGATTGGAATATGACTTTGTGAATTGTCCTGATTTGGCACAGACTTTTGTGGTCTGTTGTGCCGTTTTGGATATTCCTTTTCTATTTACTGGACTGTCTACACTGCTCATCAAAGAAACCAATCGACTGGAGGCATTGAAGGTAGAAATGCGTAAGTTGGGGTATGTCATCAAAGAACAAAATAAGAGTGAACTTGTATGGAATGGGGAAAGGTGTGAACCTTCTTTCGAACCCATAGACACCTATGAGGATCATCGAATGGCGATGGCTTTTGCACCAGCGGCAATTAAGTTCCCCGGGTTGCGCATCAATCATCCAGAAGTGGTCTCCAAATCTTACCCACAGTTTTGGAATGATTTGCGAAGTGTTGGGTTTGAAATTGAAGAAAGCAAGTAATTCTAAAAAGTAACCACATGATTTTTCTCGTTCTTTTGTTAATAGGAATAGGCGTTGTTGCTGCTTTGTTCGGCTTTTTTGCTTCAAAATCGGGCGACCATCAAGAAGAGGTGGCATTGCCTGCACATTCGTGTGCTACCTGTGATGGCATCGACAACCGTTGCGAGCAAGTCTGCATGATGGAGGCAGCAACCAAAGAAATAGAATATTTTAATGACGAAGAGTTGGATTGTTATCAGGGAAGGGCAGCGGATGCTTATACGGATGAAGAGGTGAAGGAGTTTGCAGAAGTACTGGAAACGATGCGACAGGAGGAGGTAAAAGATTGGAATAGAAGTCTTATCCTGCGTGGTATCAATCTTCCTAATCAGCTCAAAGATGAGGTAATAATGTTGATGAGCAATAGTTAAGAATGGAAATACTGAGCTATACTTTCTTTCAAAATGCACTGATAGGCGCTTTATTGGCAAGTGTCTTATGTGGTTTTATCGGAACTTACATTGTGGCACGTCGATTAGTCCTCATCAGTGGTGGCATTACTCATGCTTCGTTCGGAGGAGTAGGAATGGGAGTTCTCTTGGGAGTCAACCCTATTTTGTCTGCTTTGGCATTTGCTATTTTTAGCGCATGTGGCATTCAATGGATGTCCAACCAGTACAATGTGCGTATTGACTCTGCCATTGCTATGTTTTGGACGCTTGGGATGAGTGTAGGAATTATTTGTTGTTACCTTACTCCAGGGTTCCTTCCCGACCTTCCTTCTTTTCTGTTTGGTAGCATTTTGTCGATAGGTTCTGCCGATATTTTGTTTCTGTTGGTACTCACGGTCTTTGTGATAGTTGTGTTTACCTTACTATTTAGAGCCATTCTTAGCGTTGCTTTCGACAGCCGTTTTGCACAATCGCAGCAATTGCCAGTAACAGCTATTGAATATCTCATGATGATTTTAATTGCCATGACCATTGTTGCCACCCTCCGAATGGTGGGCATTGTGCTGGCTATTAGCTTGCTCACCATCCCACAGATGACTGCTAATCTGTTTACATATCGTTTCAAACGAATAATTTTGTGGAGTATCTTCTTTGGTTGGATAGATTGTTTAGTAGGACTAAGCATTAGTTACATGCTGAATATTCCGTCAGGTGCCGCCATTATCTTTGTGAGTATCTTGATTTATGGTTTGCTCAAAGTAATAAAAGTGTTAAGGAATAAGTTTAATAATAATGAGGTTATGGCAGCTTAGATACGTCGCTTTCCTGATTCAGATAATCATACTTTTATTCTTAGCATCAGGTTGTTCCACGCAGAAAAACACTGCGCGGAGCAGGTGGTGGCATGCTTTTAATGCGCGCTATAATACATATTACAATGGAACTGTGGCTTACATTGATGCCTCTTTAGAGAAAGAGAACGGTCATCAAGACAATTTTACAGAACTTCTTCCACTTTATCCTGTGGGTAGTAAAAGTAGTCGAGAGATAGGAAAGGCGAATTTTGAACGTGCAGTGGAGAAAAGTAAGAAGGCTATCAAACTGCATAGCATCAAGAAAAGACCCGAATGGCGGTCAGGAAAGCGTAAGACTGCAAAGGACAGAGAATGGCTCAATCGGAAAGAGTATAATCCGTTTTTGTGGAAAGCATGGATGTTGATGGGGCGAGCCCAATTTCATTCTGGGGCTTTTGATGAAGCTGTATCTACCTTTTCTTATATGAGTAGACTTTATCAAACGCAACCTTCTATTTATGGAAGGGCACGTGCATGGTTGGCAAAAAGCTATATAGAACAAGGATGGTTATACGATGCGGAGGATGTTATTCGCAATATGGAGCGAGATTCAGTGCATTGGCAAGCCCAAAAGGAATGGGATTATACTTATACCGATTATTATATCCATACGAAGGAGTATGCAAAAGCCATTCCCTATCTTCGTAAAGTTATCAAACATGAGATGCGTCGTCGACAGAAAGCACGACAGTATTTCTTGTTGGGACAGTTGTACGAGGCTATCAATCAAAAAGAACTTGCTTATCAGGCTTATCGGCGAGTCATTAGGTTGCATCCACCTTATCAGATTGAGTTTAATGCACGGATAGCCATGACCAAAGTGATGGCTGGAACACAGGGGCATCAGATGATTCGTAAGCTACATCACATGGCTGCCAATGACAATAACAAAGATTATTTAGATCAGGTGTATTATGCCATAGGTAATATCTATTTGGGACAAAAAGATACGTTAAGAGCCATTGATGCGTTCGAAGAAGGCAACAAGCGTGCTACACGTTCTGGCATCGAGAAGGGCGTGTTACTGTTGAAATTAGGTGATTTGTATTGGAATCGTGAGAAGTATGACGATGCCAAACGGTGTTATGGAGAGGCAATAGGTCTTTTAGATAAAGATCGTGAAGACTATGGACAAATGGCTCGACGCTCCGAAATACTGGATGAGTTGGTGCCATATACGAATGCAGTTCAGCTGCAAGATTCGCTGCAAGTCTTGGCTAAAATGCCCGAAGCGCAACGTAATGCGGCAATAGACAGGGTAATCAAGGCGTTGAAAAAGAAAGAAAAAGAAGAAGCAGACTTGTTGGCGATGCAATCAACAAGACAGGAATCACAAGACGATTTCAATACTCCCTTTGACCCACAGGAAAGGATGACGAAGCGTAACACATTGCCCAATGTCAACGGACAACGATCTGGAGAGTGGTATTTTTATAATCCCATGGCAGTTAACCAAGGCAAAACGGCATTTCAACGTTTGTGGGGAAAGCGAGAAAATGTGGATAATTGGCAACGTATCAACAAGACTGTTGTCTCTTTAGGGCAGCAACAAGAACTATCAGAATTGCAACTTGACTCCATTCGGCAGCAAGAGAGTATGGAAGACTCTTTGCAACAGGTTCCCGATAGTGCGCAGAACGACCCTCATCAGCGTGCTTTTTATTTGGCTCAGATACCCTTTACACCAGATCAAGTGGCTGCCAGCAACCAACTGATTATGGATGGTTTGTATCATGCAGGGGTGATATTTAAGGATAAATTAGATAACTTACGCCTTGGAGAGAAAGCCTTGCGACGATTGGTAGAGCAATATCCAACGTACGAGCACATGGATTTGGCTTACTATCATTTATTCTTGCTCTATTCGAGGCTACACCAACCGACACTGGCAAACGGTTATGTGCAGCGCTTAAAGACGCAATTTCCGAAGAGTGAGTGGACTGTTTTGCTCACTGACCCCTATTTTCAGGAGAATGCAAAGTTGGGTGTACACATTGAAGACTCGATTTATGCTGCCACATACAACGCTTTCAAAGCCGACCGATACGATGAGGTGCTGACGAATACGCATATTTCCGAGACACGTTTCCCACTGGGTGCAAACCGTGATAAATTCCTTCTTATTGGTGGATTGGGTAAGTTGAATCGTGGTGATGCTACTCAATGCTTGGCAGATCTTCATACGTTGGTGGAAAAATATCCAGAGAGTAAACTCAGTCCTTTGGCGGGTATGATTATCAATGGTGTGCAAGCGGGTCGGAAGTTGCGTGGAGGTAAGTTCGATATAGGAGACGTGTGGTCGCGTCGGGCTGCTGTGTTAAGTGATAGCGACTCGATTGCCAAGCGAACATTCAGCAACGAGCGCAACACCAATTTCACGTTTATCATTGCTTATCATCCTGATTCTGTGAATGAAAATCAGTTGCTGTATCGTGTTGCCAAATACAACTTTACCCAGTATGTGGTTCGTAATTTCGATGTCGTCATAACGCAAGACGATTTTGGTTTGCATCTCATGAAGATAGCAGGATTCCTCAATTTCGATGAAGCCTTGCAGTATGCACGTGCTTTTCACAAGCAGAGAGAGCTGGCATCCCTATTGAAGCACGCCCGTACTTTTGTCATCAGTGATGTGAATCTTGAGCTGTTGGGAACGAATTTCAGTTACGATGATTACGATAAATATTATGCCAAGCACTTTGCTCCATTAAAGATTAGTACTTTCCAACTATTGGCCGAACCCACAGAGGTAAAGACACAGGCACAACCTAAGCCCACTCTTGAAGAGGTAGATAGGTTGCTTGATGATGCTACCTTTATTGATAACGGTTTGGAAAATAAGCCTTTAGATAGTGGAACTTATGTGATTCCAGCGGAAGATGCGAAGTCATCGACCACTCAAGGCAGTACAATCGTCCCAGTAGAGCAGCCTAAAAAGGAAAGCAACAGTGGAGAAACGGTGATTCCATTGGCTTCTCGTACAACTTCAAAGACGCCGCTGCCTGCCGATTCTTCCAAAACAAAGTCGACAAAGCCATTGCCGGCGAATGCGAAAAAGTCACCCCAAAAGGTGCCAACCCAGCCTGTTCAGCCCGCTAAAGCAAAGTCTAAGCAAGAGCCGAATAAACAGCAACCGCAACGAGTGGGTGAGACGATTATCTATTTTGAGGATGGCAAGACCGCTAAAGACAAGACAGGTAAGCCAAAGACCGCAGATAAAACTACGGATAAGAATAAAAAGAAGAAGAAAAAAGCAGAGCCTAAAGTGATAGATTTTGGCGATGAATATTATGATTTAGAAGGATTTTAGAGATGAGTAACGGATTATTATTGTGGGTAGATGATGAGATTGACTTGCTTCGTGCGCATATCCTCTTCTTGGAAAAGAAAGGTTACGAAGTGGTTACAGTGAGCAATGGTGCGGATGCCATCGAGGCTTGTCAGGAACAGACCTTCGACTTGGTGTTGCTCGATGAGATGATGCCCGGTCTTACAGGGCTTGAGACCTTACAACAAATCAAGGAGATTCACCCTGCAACACCCGTGGTAATGGTGACGAATAGCGAAGAGGAGAATATCATGGAGCAAGCCATCGGGTCGAAAATTGCTGATTATCTGATTAAACCAGTTAATCCAAACCAAATTCTTCTAACGCTTAAAAAGAATATCCATCGTCGAGAAATCGTAACAGAGGTCACACAATATGGTTATCAGCAAAGTTTTCAAGCTATTGCCATGCAGATGATGGACTGTCAAACGCTGGAAGACTGGAAAGGTATTTACAAGCGTTTGGTACATTGGGAATTGGAATTGAGTGCTGCAAATAGTAACATGACAGAAATGTTGCAAATGCAAAAGGAGGATGCCAACCAAGGCTTTGCCAAATATATAAGCAAACATTATTTAGATTGGGTGGCTCCTCATCAAACAACTCGTCCACTGCTCAGTCCTGATATCTTTAAGACAAAGATATTCCCGCTGCTCGATCAAGGCGAAAAAGTGTTCCTTATAGTCATAGACAACTTTAGATATGACCAATGGCGAGCTATTGCCAACGATTTGAGTGATATGTTCGAGATAGACGATGACCTATATTGTAGCATCCTACCCACGGCTACACAGTATGCGCGCAATGCCATTTTCAGCGGATTGATGCCACAACAAATTGTCGAAATGTTCCCCGATTTATGGGTTGATGAAGATGAAGAGGAAGGCAAAAACCTGAATGAAGCACCGTTGATAAAGACACAGATAGAGCGTTATCGGCGTCATGATAGTTTTAGTTATCATAAGGTGAATGATTCGGGCGGTGCTGATAAGTTTTTTGACCAACTGCACGAACTGTCCAAAAACGATTTGAATGTCTTGGTAGTCAACTTCATCGACATGCTCTCTCATGCACGTACGGAGTCTAAGATGGTACGAGAATTAGCAAACAACGAATCTGCTTATCGAAGTATCACGAAGAGTTGGTTTCGACACTCTATGATGTCAGAGCTGATGAAGCTCTTGGCACAGGCAAATTATAAAGTCATTTTAACGACCGACCACGGCAGTATCAGGGCTTCAAAGCCTGTTAAAATTATTGGAGACCGTAATACGAATACGAATTTGCGCTATAAATTGGGCAAAAATCTCAATTATTCAGCCAAAGAAGTGTTTACAATCAAAAAACCTGCTTTAGCGCAATTGCCGTCTCCAAATATTAGCACAACTTATGTATTTGCTACGGGTGACACCTTCTTGGCTTATCCAAATAACTATAATTATTATGTAGCTTATTACAAAGATACTTTTCAGCATGGAGGCATTAGTATGGAAGAAATGTTGGTGCCACTCATTACGCTGACACCGAAAAAACGAGTTAAGACCAAAGAACAGATAGGAAAATATTAAAACAATAATGATATGGATATTAAAATTGAATCATTAGATCATATTCATGAGGCTGCACAGCAGTTTATTGAAAACATGGGTAAAGGCAATGTATTTGCTTTTTATGGAAAAATGGGCGCAGGGAAGACCACCTTTATCAAGGCTATTTGTGAGTGTTTGCAGGTAGACGATGTCATTACGTCGCCCACTTTCTCCATTGTGAATGAGTACTATTCAAACAAGTTAGACGACTCGATTTACCATTTCGATTTTTATCGGATTAAAAAGGTAGAAGAAGTGTTTGATATGGGTTATGAAGATTACTTCTACAGTGGACGACTTTGCTTCTTAGAGTGGCCCGAACTGATAGAAGGCTTGCTGCCAAAAGACGCCGTAAAGGTGCACATCATGGAGCAAGAGGACGGCTCTCGATTCATCACCTTTTAGTATTTAGCGAAGAGTTAGCCTTCCTAACGTTGTGTTCTTGTAGGGCTTAGGCGGATTGTTTCTCCTATTTTGAGTCTACGGAACAAGCACAACGTTAGGATTTTTTTTATAGTTTTGGCGCATGCTTTTTGCGGATACGACCTCAGTACATCGTTGCACCCTTGTTGTTCGAAACTCCTACAGACACGAAAGGAACACATGAAGCATCCAAAACAGACTATTTTGTGGTGTAAAATAGACTGTTTTGCTTACCAAAACAGACTATTTTCCCTCAAGTCTGTGTGCTTTCAGCTACACCAACTGTTTGCCTATAAGGAAGAAAAAGTATGCAGAAATGTTCCGTAAGCGTAAAAATCTTTGTATTTTTGTCGCAGATATGACTCATTATTTGTTCGTATCGGACACATGTGACAACTTTCTTTTCGTTCATATCATTAATATTTACATTTCTCAGCTTCGTGATGCAATTAAGAAACATAAAAAGACAAATATTTATAGGTGTACTTGTATTCACATCTTCTGTTATCTGGGCGCAGGGTCCAAATGGTACAGGAACTTATTATCAACGTACAGATGGGTTGAAAGGTGCAGCATTGAAAACCGCATTTCATCAGGTAATCATGGCTCCAAAGGTCAAGTCGTATAAAGAATTGTGGACGGTTTATCGAACAACGGACAGGCGTCCAGACGGGAAATTGTACGATATCTACTCGAACACCACTAATTATGTGATTGGTGGCAGTGCACATAGCGCCAATTGCCGTGGTGAGGGTGATACGTACAACCGTGAGCATACCATGCCAAAAAGCTGGTTTAATTCAGCTTCACCTATGTTTTCCGATGCTTTCCATGTGATGCCATCGGATGGTTATGTGAACAATCGGCGGAGCAATTTTCCCTATGGAGAGACGAAAGGTGAGAAGTATCAGTCTAACAATGGGTATAGCAAGTTAGGAAAGTGTACACTACCGGGATATTCGGGAACTGTCTTCGAGCCGAATGATGAATACAAAGGAGATTTGGCACGCGTGTATTTTTATATGGCGACCTGTTATGAAAGTCAGATTGCCAATTGGAACAGCGACGTGATGTCACACAACAAATACCGCCCATATGTAAAGTGGCAGATGGATATGCTCATGAAATGGGCTAAACAAGACCCTGTGAGTGAGAAAGAAAAAGCAAGAAATGAAGCTGTCTACAAGGTGCAAGGCAATAGAAACCCCTTTGTGGACTATCCAGAATTGGAGGATTATCTGTGGGGAGATTCTGTATCTGTAGCTTTTAGTTATAATCATTATCAAGGCGGTCATGCGACAGTTGTTCCTTCACCTGACCCTCAACCGGGTGTAGAGCCACAGCCTTCGGTAACAGAAGAGACCCTACTGCAAGAGTCGTTTGCAGGTGGACGCGGAAAGTTTACGGTGGATGATAAAAGTTTGTCTGCTGACATGCGCTACGTGTGGTCACCCTATAAAAACAATTATGTGTCGTGCATGAAAGCTTCAGCCTATGTACAGAGTCAGAATCAAGCAGCAGAAAGTTGGTTGATATCTCCTGTCATCGACTTAACTTCGTACACCCAAGCTGTTTTAACCTTTGAACAAGCATGTAATTTCTTAAAAACATATAAGAATAGAGCAAAGGATTTTTTGTCCGTTTGTGTGAGTGACGACGGCGGAACGCATTGGAAGAATTGTTCGGTGGATATTCCTCACCAAGATAATTGGACCTTTGTGCCGACAGAAGTTGATTTGACCGAGTTTGCTGGAAAACAGGTGCAGATAGCCTTTGTCTATAAGAGTACAACGGCTTGTGCACCTACTTGGGAGATTATGAATTTGAAATTGACGGGTAAGAAAGCGCCAACATACATCTATCGAGTAACGTCGGATAGAACTCAGTTGGATGTTTTGAAGCCGATGTTTGACCTGTCAGGAAAGCGAGTAAATCGTCATCATCATGGCGTAGTGATTCAAAATGGGCATAAATATATCAAAAGATAAGGGATGAAAACCTGCAAAAAATAGTAGCTGTAATCGTGGTAGACTCATAAGGAGATGTTGTTTCTTGTGAGTCTATCTCTTTTCAACTGAATGAAACACGAACGCACAGCAGTCTAAATATTGTTCAGCGATGTTTTCAAAGTCTTAGATTTTTTGTATCTTAGCCGAAAATTGGAGGCAACTATGATAAAACAATGTTGGATATATCTACTCTTATTGATAGTCAGTGGATGCGGTGTGACGCAACTGAGTAGTCGTCAAAAGGCAGCACAACGTTTGGATACGGCATCAACGGTTGCTCATGTCTTGGAGAGTAGAACATGGGAAGCAGAAATGACCTATGTGATGCCGCTCCGCATGCGTATGAGGTATTTACAAGATCGCTATGGGTTGAAGCTTTCGGGTGACACTTTATATTCTAATCTTCCTTACTATGGGCGTGCGTACAGCATTCCTTATGGGGGTGGGAAAGGTTTAGTTTTTCAAGCACCCATACAGGATTATCAGTTACACTATTCCAAAAAAGGATTTGCCAGACTAAACATTGATGTACGAAATGATGAAGATCGGTTTACGTATCAGCTTGATGTTTTTATGAACGGTCATGTAGATTTGGTTGTAAGGTCGCAACAACGCGACCCCATCTCCTTTAGTGGGAAGTTGGTTCATACAAATAAAACTCATCAATAAATGTCTCCATGCTATGAATCATGTACGGCATTGCGAATCATTGTGAGTGTAATCCTTAGGTAATCATGCCCATTTCACCGTCAAATAAGCATCATCATCATGAGTCATCCAAAAGGAAAAGGTGGCTAAGGGGAGGGGGAATCTCTGTTTCCGCTCTATTTATTCTATTCTGTTTTTTGATTATTTTATTTCCAGAACAATATAGAAGCTTGTTGTATAGGTGGAATTTAGGAAGTCATGATGGAGTAGTGGCAGCCCATGTGCGCAATCGTTATCATTATGATGGAATAGACGTTTCGCATTATCAAGGAGAAATTGACTGGGCTTTGGTGGCAAGTGACACCTGTATTCAGTTTGTTTATGTCAAAGCAACAGAAGGGAGTACCCACGTAGATACGTTTTATCATCGCAATATGAGTGGTGCCAAGGAAGTGGGACTCCATGTTGGCTCTTATCATTTCCTTACTTCTACCAGTTCTGTGCATCGTCAATTCAACCACTTTAAGGCTCACATGAGTCAACATCCGCAAGATTTACTGCCGATGGTTGATGTAGAATGGGTTGGAGTAAAGGGTTGGAGCAAGCAACAGCTGCAAGACAGCTTGGCGGTTTTTCTATGGTTGGTGAAGCAACATTATGGTCGTTATCCATTGTTGTATGCAGACTCTCGCTTCTATAATGCGCATCTATCGCCACGTTTTGACAAACTTCCTCTCTTTATAGCACGGTACAGTGAGGAAGCTCCGATAGTAAAAGGCGCACATCGGCACTTTATTTGGCAACGTGATCAGTATGGTTGGGTGGATGGTATCAATCATCATGTGGATTTGAATGCCTTTGCGGTGGGGACAACCTTAGCCGACATTTTGCTTCAACCTACGACAGCAGGGCAGTGAATGAAGTGGAGCAATCGTACTGGAGACTGCTGCGACGCCTTCTTTTAGCTTTTATTTCAGTACCAATTATCTTTTACTTCAGCTCCAATTCTACGGGGCAATGGTCGCTACCCATTATCTCGGTATGAATCTTTGCATCGTGTAAGCGTTCTTTCAACCGTTCTGAAATAAGGAAATAGTCGATACGCCAGCCTGCATTCTTTTCTCTTGCCCTGAATCTATACGACCACCATGAGTATGTAATCTGCTCTGGATAAAGGTAACGGAATGTGTCTATGAAGCCGTTGTCTAGCAATCTGGTCATCTTATCGCGTTCTTCGTCTGTAAAACCAGCATTGCGTTTGTTTGTCTTTGGGTTCTTCAAGTCAATCTCTTCATGCGCAACATTCAGGTCTCCACAAATGATTACTGGCTTGATTTGGTCGAGTTGGGTAATATAAGCACGAAAATCATCCTCCCATTTCATGCGGTAATCAAGTCTTCTAAGTTCATCTTGTGAGTTGGGAACATACACGGTGATCAAGAAAAAGTCTTCCATTTCAAGCGTAATCACACGTCCTTCTTGGTCGTGTTCCTCTATTCCCAAGCCATAGCTCACATGAATAGGTTTGTGTTTTGTGTAGATAGCCGTTCCTGAATAACCTTTCTTTTCGGCATAGTTCCAATATGAAGTATAGCCCGGAAATTGCAAATCCAACTGTCCTTCCTGCATTTTTGTTTCTTGAAGGCAGAAGAAATCTGCATCAAGTTGTTGGAAAGATTCTTGAAAATTCTTTTTTACGCAGGCTCTAAGACCATTTACATTCCAGGATATGAATTTCATAAAGTTACGTTTTTATAGTTTGTTGATAGGATGAATCTTGTATTGAATGGCTTGAGGTATTCCACTCATCCTCCTCATCTGATGTCTTGATTAAATTTTCCTCGACTCTCCACGAAGAAGATTCATAAACTCTTCACGTGTTTTTGCTTGGTTAAAAGCACCAGAAAAGGCACTCGTTGTGGTGATAGAATTTTGTTTTTCAACTCCTCGCATCTGCATACACATGTGTTTTGCTTCGATGACAACCATCACACCCAAAGGCTGCAATGCCTCTTGTATGCAATCTTTCACTTGTTGGGTGAGTCGTTCTTGCACCTGAAGTCTGTGACTGTATATGTCTACCACGCGTGCTACCTTGCTCAGTCCAGTGATATGTCCATGAGGAATGTAAGCTACGTGTGCCTTTCCATAAAAGGGTAGCATGTGATGTTCGCATAAAGAAAAGAAGTCTATATCTTTTACAATGACCATTTGGTCATACTTTTCTTCAAACAGTGCATCCAATAGCACTCGTTTAGGGTCTTGTGTATATCCCCGAGTGAGTACCTGCATTGCCTTTGCCACACGCATCGGTGTCTTTTCTAATCCTTCTCTATCTGGATTCTCGCCTAATAATTGTAATATTTCTTGATAATGTGATGCGAGGTCATCCAAGCCTTCGCGAAATTCATTTGTTTGATTCATGCGGATTGTGTGCTTCTATGATTAATATTGTACGGTAATTTTTCCTCGAACAATGCAAGCTTGTTTATACCCAAGTCCTTTGACTTGTTTTAGTATTCTTGCAGCTTCTTCGTAACTACGATAGTTTCCAACACGGCAAATCCATCTTGGCGAGTAGAAATGTACATAGATCGGTTCGTTTGGAAGTACTTGTTTGATGTTGTCTCTGATGCTTTCAGCTCGAAGTCTGTCTGCTCGCGAGTTACCTCCAGCAAATGCTTGTACCCGATAGCCATTGATTTTGTAGCTTTTGCGCATTACTTTTTTGCGCATATCTATGGTAGGAATGTCCAATTCAAAGGTAGACGTATCCTCTTTTGTTGCTCGTCTTTCGGTGGCTTTGGCAGAACTTTCCTGCTTATTATTCCTGTCTTCTTTCGTCTTATCCGTAATCTTATCCTGCTTTTGTGGTGTTAGAGGATGGATTGAAGGCTTGTCATCTTGTTTCGATTTGCTCGTAGTTGGTGCTTGAGGTAGCGTAGTGATGGTGATTTTGACTTTTCCGTTAACCAATTCGTCTATATCTTTACTCTGGCTAACTTTCACAGACGCTTTTCCTGGTTCTTTGTTCTGTAGGTGATCCAAGAATGACTGTGCTTCGCTATGAATTGTAGCACATGTCAAAATAAACAATAAAGTGACGAATTTTTTCATGTGAGTTTTCCTTCAAATAAAAATGATGAAGCGAGACATAGCAATGAATTTGCTCACTTATGTCTCACTTCATGCTAAGCGTTTTTACTTCTTCCATGCATCGATGATGCCCTTAAAGTCAGCGCACTTCAATGATGCACCACCAATTAAGCCGCCATCTATATTCTCTTTAGCAAAGAGTTCGGGTGCATTGCTTGCTTTGCAGCTGCCACCGTATAAGATAGTTGTGTCTTGTGCTATCTCGTTTCCGTATTTCTCTGCTATGATAGAACGAATGAAAGCGTGTATCTCTTCAGCTTGCTCTGCTGTAGCTGTCTTTCCTGTTCCAATCGCCCAGATAGGCTCATACGCAATAGTGATGTTCTTAAACTCATCTGCGGAGAGATTGAATACCGAACCTTCAAGCTCTGCTTTCACTACTTCGTTCTGCTTGTTGCTTTCACGCTCCTCTAAAGTCTCACCGATACAGAATATAACTTTCAGTCCGTTCTTCAAAGCCAGCAATACTTTTTCTTTCAAAATCTCTGGAGTTTCCTTGTAATATTGGCGTCTTTCAGAGTGTCCAAGAATTACATATTGTGCACCAGTGCTTTTCAACATCTCAGCTGAAACTTCACCTGTGTAGGCTCCCTTCTCTTTGTCAGCACAATTTTCTGCACCTAATGCAACCACCTTTTGGTCTAATACTTCGGCTACACTTGCCAAGTGGATAAAGGGAGTGCATACAATTACACCGCAATTAGGCTTTTCTGCCTTTAATACTTCATTAATTTCCTTTGCCAAGGCTACACCTTCTTGCAGGTTCAAATTCATTTTCCAGTTTCCTGCTACAATTTTTTTTCTCATATACTAATCATTGTTTAAAGTTGAAATACTATCTTCTGTTTTCTCTTGTGTCAGTTCGTTTTTCTTTTGCTTAAATCTTAACCATCTGCTCCATGCCCATAAACGGTCGGCAATTGTAAGTAATAATAAGGGAAGCACGAACCACAAAAAGATAATCATCATTCTTTTGGGAATGCTATTCTCTTCTATTGTACCTATTTTTGACAGATATAACGGCTTTTGAAGTTCTGCTTCCTGAGGCAAATCATGGTGACTCCACTTCCTGATAATGTTACCCTTTTTCAGTAATATCAAGCCTGGGTTACTGCGAATGATGGTTTTCAGTGTTGTTTCATCCGTTCTGCAAAACGGATATTCAGCTCCTGTTAAGTCTTGCCAATGTTGGATATTCTCTTTCGTACTTGCCGTTAAACAGTAGAATGGATAGTCATAGGTTTGTGCATATTCGTAAATTCTGTCGATATTGCCAAAATTCAAGTCGCTTGCATTCTCCAGATGTGGCGAAATGAGCAAGAAAGTGTAGCTCGTATCTGCAAGAATTTCCTCTGTTAAATCCTCTCCTTCTAAGGTCTGAATGCTGAAATCATGAATGGGAGGCACGTATCCTTCTGTTAATTGTGTCGTTTTACTGTCCACAAATTCCCATGTAGAGTCAGGGTAATTGTCAAGTGTAAACTCTTTTGTTTCTCCATTCTTCTTCAGCAAAAATGTTGTTTCAAACTTGGGTTGTTCAGCATCTTCTGGTATTTCCATACCCTTTGGGATGTTCGCTCCTATATGATAAGGTCGGAAATCGAAGAAAGGTAATTTATATAAACAATACAAGCTGGAGGCGATGATGAAGAGAATGGTGTAGTTGAAGACAATCCATTGGTTTGTTTTGGAGATAAATCTCCACATGCGCAACGGCCATAATGCAATGATAATAGCGCACCCCAGCAGCACAATGTTCTTGACTAAAGTCTCCATGTTGCTCAGATGAATGGCATCGCCAAAGCATCCGCAATCGCTAATGGGGTTGGCAATGACAAGCCAAAGCGTGACGATGGTCATAGCAACCATGAACGTCAGTGTTATCTTGGACACCAGTCGTCTGCGAATAGCCAACAGAATAAACACCCCAAGACTGAACTCTATGGCAGATAATCCCACGGAAGAAGCCAATGTTATCCAGTCAGGAACCATTCCTTGGCATGACAATGCTTCCAAATAGTCTTGTATCTTGTATTGAGTTCCTAATGGGTCAATGGCCTTCACATAACCCGAAAAGATGAAGGTTATGGCTAATACCAGTCGGCACACATTGGTCAAGATAGTCTTCACTTTATTCACTAAGCCTGATAACGCCAAAGACAGCGTAGTTGATAATATCCATTAAATTTGAGTCTATGCCTTCAGAAACGATTGCTTGTCCGTGAATATCCTCCAATTCTTTCATCCTTTGGATTTTTGTGAGAATGAAATCGGTGTAGCTACTCACACGCATCATTCGCCAAGCCTCATCATAATCATGATTTTTCTTGAGCATCAGTTCTAAAACTTCCTGTACATGTCGGTCGTATAGCGTCATGGCTTCCGTGGTATTGATATCAACTTCGTCGACAAAGCCTTTCTCCAATTGTATCAATCCGATAATACCATAATTAATCAATGCCATGAATTCAGGTCGTATGCCTTCTTCTATCATGGCTTTCTTTTTCATCTCGATAGACCGAATGCGCTTGGCTTTGATAAACAACTGGTCTGTCAATGAAGACGGACGCAGGATTCGCCACGATGCACTGTAGTCGTGGAGCTTATTCTCAAACAGTGTCCGGCATTCTGCCAGTACATCCTTAAACTGCTCTTCTGTCTTTGTATGGTTCATATTATAGTGTGCAAATTTAATCAATTCTACTGGAATAGCCAAAGAATGTGACGAGTGAATTTTGTGTTTGTTATCGGGTAGAAGTTTTGAAGTGTGTAGATACAAAAAATGAAGAAAGCGTTAGGATGCCCTATTGATTAACAAACTTTCTTCAATTCGTATGATGTCTGTCAGAAATTGTTACTGGTTAGCTGCGTGCTGATATTCTTTTGTATCTTGTTTCTGCCTCATTCGTATCATTCTCACCACGCCACACATGGCTTCGTATCTGGCTTTCAGGGAGTCGCGCTCTACTCTCATCATGTTGGCTTTGTACAAGTTGTCTTCCCCAGGAATCTCTCTCAGGATAGCTTGTAGTGCAGAGTCGGTTTGCGCAATGTCGTGTTGCGCTAACTTCAGTGATGCTTGTTGCCATAGGCGCAAGCTTTCTCTCCTGCTCTTTATCGCTTTCGGGAACTGCATTCTCAAAGCGGTAATAGAGTCGAGTGTTTGCATATATTCGCCTCGCTCATAGAGAGCTTTGATTTGAGCGAGCAAGTGGGCTGCCTGTTCGTCTTCAGATGGAGCGCACGAGACGAGGGTCAAGGCGCACAATATCAACCATGTAAAAATCTTCATGTCGCAAAAATACTAATTTTCTGCATGAACGCATCTAAAACGTTGCTTATTTTTAGTAACTTTGCAGCCACTTAAGAAGTTTTATCATTCAAGACGGTTGTTGTCTGTCTTCATTATTAAAATTAAAATAACCTTGAGAGCTTTATCCCGAACGAGACAGGGATAGTCTCTCGTTTGACTTATGCGAAATCTTTCGAATGCCGATTTGGCGCATCTTTTAGATAATGATATCTTTCATCAAATATCCGCTGTTGCCGACCATTTAGATGTAGAATGTTACGTGGTGGGTGGTTATGTCCGCGATCTTTTCTTGGAACGTCCATCCAATGATATAGACGTGGTTGTTGTAGGTAGTGGAATTGAGGTTGCAGCTGCATTGAAACAAAAGTTGGGCAAACGTGCCTATCTCTCGGTGTTTCGCAATTTTGGTACGGCTCAGATTAAGTTCAAGGGGCTGGAGATAGAGTTTGTAGGTGCCAGAAAGGAGAGTTACAGCCACGATTCGCGTAAGCCTGTGGTGGAAAATGGCACGTTAGAAGACGATCAGAACCGTCGAGATTTTACTATTAATGCGTTGGCGGTCTGTCTCAATCAGGCACGTTTTGGTGAGTTGGTAGACCCATTCGATGGATTGTTAGATTTGGAAGACGGACTGATACGCACACCTCTTGATCCTGATATTACTTTTTCTGACGACCCTCTTCGTATGCTTCGATGTGTTCGTTTCTCCACCCAACTCAAGTTCTTTATTGAAGACGAAACTTTTGAAGCATTGAGGCGCAATGCCGAACGTATAAAGATTGTGAGTGGTGAACGCATTGCTGACGAGCTGAACAAAATCATGATGACCGATCATCCCAGTCGAGGTTTCATAGAATTGTATCGCTGTGGCTTGTTAGAGTTAATCTTACCCGAGCTGGTGGCAATGGATCAAGTAGACACCAGAAATGGCAGAGCACACAAAAACAATTTTTATCACACGTTGGAGGTGGTGGATAATATCTGCCAGCACACCGACAAATTGTGGTTGCGGTGGGCGGCTTTGTTTCATGATATAGGCAAGCCACGCAGCAAGCGTTGGGACTCGTTGGTGGGGTGGACATTCCATAACCACAATTTTATTGGGGCTAAAATGGTTCCTGGCATTTTTAGACGACTTAAATTCCCGTTGGATGCCAAAATGAAATATGTGCAAAAGTTGGTGGATATGCACATGCGACCTATTGCAATTGCTGATGATGAGGTGACGGACAGTGCTGTACGCCGGTTGATGAATGATGCCGCAGACGATATAGATGATTTGATGACTTTGTGCGAAGCAGATATTACCAGCAAGAATTCACAGCGCAAAAAACGCTTTTTGGATAATTTCAGAATTGTTAGAGCAAAGCTTGATGACTTGCAGGAGCGTGACTACAAACGCTTGCTGCAACCCTGTATTGACGGGAATGAAATCATGGAGCTGTTTCATCTCAAGCCTTCTAAAGAGGTGGGAGCACTGAAGCAGGCGTTAAAGGATGCGGTATTAGATAACAAAGTGCCTAACGAACGCGAACCCTTGATGAAACTTCTTTTGGAAAAAGCAAAAAAAATGGGGCTTGAGAAGTGAGGCTTTTCGAGCGATCGTCAACTGTCAGCTATGATTTTTTATGCAGGTAGGTCTTTATTAGGTGCTATTTCATCTGCTTTTTGTGTAGATTTTTGACGAAAAGACAATCTCAATTTTGTAAATCTTTTTGGTAGTTTTCAATTCTGCAAAATAGAATTTTTGGAGGTGTCTCAACGCTTCAAACGGACCGTTTTTTAGCTCTTGTGTTGTTAACTCAATGGGTTAGTCTGTCTAAAGACACACTCTAAGGCCATTATGAACATACATTAGTGGGCTTGAAGTAATGAGATAAAAAGACTAAAGCATGTCTTCAATCCAAGAAAATATGGCGTTATTTTTATAATCTTTTGAGGTTTAAGGAGTTGTAAAATTCGCGTATTTGCGAGCAAAGGTGCACTTGTTTCCAAATATGCGAGTATTTGGCAAGCAAATCAAGATTTTTTACCATTTTTGTGAACTATAATGAAGTCCTTTTGTCCTATTTTTTGCAACGCCAATGAATAAGTTGGTTGGCGGATAAAACTCCTTACTTGTCCTCACGTTCAACGCTATTAGATAATCATATAGTAAAGAGTAATGATGTATAAAACTGTTCGTTTTTTTATTAGAAACAATGCAATATTTGTTAAAAGTACCCAATGGGTACGGCATTTCTCATAAAAAACAAGTACTTTTGCAAAGTAAAAACTTGAATACATATTAGAGTTTTCTGTTGTATTCGATTCAGGATGACAAAGAAAGAAACGAAGAAATAATAAAAATAAATAGGATATGAGACGAAAAAACGTGTTTTTGTTGGCTGCTTTTGCTGTGCTTTTAGCCGCCTGCGGAGGTAAGCCGAACCTAAAATTTGGCGACAACGAATTTCCAGTACAAACGGTTGAGAGTACAGGTTCATCCACTCAGACTACTTATCCTGCGGTCATTAAGGGCATTCAGGATGTGGAGATTCGTCCTAAAGTTTCTGGTTTCATCACGAAGTTGCTCGTACAAGAGGGACAAACCGTGAAGGCTGGGCAACTATTGTTCGTGATAGATAACAGCACTTTCCAAGCCTCAGTGCGCCAAGCACAGGCAGCGGTCAACTCTGCAAAGTCGCAACTGCGGACTGCAAAGCTAACGTATGAGAATAGTGAGCAACTGTTTAAGCGTAATGTGATAGGGCAATACGAGTTGCAATCTGCACAGAACACGTACGAAACGGCAAAGAGTGCGGTGGCACAAGCACAAGCAAGTTTAGCCTCTGCAAAGGAGATGCTCAACTTCTGTTATGTGAAAAGTCCTGCGGCAGGAGTGGTTGGTAGCCTTCCTTTTAAGCAAGGAGCCTTGGTCAGCGCATCCAGTCCACAGCCATTGACAACGGTTTCTAATATTAGTACTGTGGAAGTGTACTTCTCCATGACTGAAAAAGATGTTTTAGAGATGACAAAGACTGCTGGCAATGTGTCGGCGGCTATTGCTTCCATGCCAACAGTAAAGTTACAATTGGCAGATGGCACAATTTACAATCAGCCGGGTAAGGTGGTAAAGATGAGTGGTGTCATCGATCAAGCGACAGGAACACTGTCTATGATAGCACGCTTTCCCAACCCTGACAAACTGTTGAAGAGTGGTGGGGCAGGCTCTATTGTTGTGCCAAAGGTGAGCCAAGGTGCCATTGTCATTCCACAGTCTTACACCGCAGAGGTGCAAGACAAGGTATTTGTGTACACGGTGGGCAAGGACAACAAAGTGAAGTATCAGGAGATTAAAGTCGCTCCACAGAATGATGGGAAGAACTTTATTGTCACTGGAGGTTTGAAAGTGGGTGACCGAATCGTTACCCATGGCATTACGAAGCTAACTGATAGCATGGAGATTAAGCCCATTACCGAAGCACAGTATGCAAAGAAAATAGCTGAAGCCGAGAAGTTGGGGGAGATTCAAGGTGACTATGGTAAGATGAAGGAGGCTTTCAAATAAAGATATTTCAAGTGTCGTGTTTCGTTGACAAGACAAAAATGTTGGCGATTGAGCCAACGACAACATACTATAAATTATGACATTAACAAGATTTATTAAGCGTCCAGTTCTTTCAACGGTTATCTCAGTGGTCATCGTTATCTTGGGATTTATTGGATTGGCAACGCTTCCTATAGAGCAATATCCAGACATTGCTCCTCCTACCATTTCGGTATGGACTACTTATATTGGCGCAGATGCCGAAACAGTGAAAAACTCTGTCTTGGCTCCTCTTGAGGAGAGTATCAATGGAGTGGAGAACATGGAGTACATGACTTCATCGGCTACCAATGCAGGAAGTGCACAAATTACCATTTACTTCCGACAGGGAACTAATCCTGATATGTGTGCCGTCAATGTTCAAAACCGTGTTTCGCAAGCCCAAGGACTATTGCCCGCAGAAGTGAATCGTGTCGGTGTGACGGTTTCTAAACGCCAAACGTCGCAGGTGATTATGTACACGCTCACCTCAGAAGACGGTAAATATGATGACAGGTTTTTGACCAATTATAACAACATCAACATTGTTCCAGCCATTAAGCGTATCCAAGGGGTCGGCGATGTGCAGAGTCCGGGCATGAAAACCTATTCTATGCGTATATGGTTAAAGCCAGATGTCATGAAGCAATACGGCTTAATTCCTACCGATATTGCGGGTGCACTGGCAGAACAGAATATCGAAGCGGCACCTGGCTCGTTCGGTGAGCAAAGCGATATGGCGTACGAATATGTGATGCGCTATAAGGGTAGACTGAAGACAGCAGAGGAGTTTGGCAATATTATCTTGCATAGTACACAGACAGGACAAACCTTAAAGCTGAAAGATGTTGCAAAGATTGAACTTGGAGGACTGACTTATGCGGTGAGTATGCGTAACAACAACAACCCTTCATCTATGGGTATGGTGCAACAAATTGCGGGGTCGAATGCCAATGTCATTGCTAAGGCGGTGAAAGAAGAGTTAGACAAGCAGGCTAAAAACTTCCCTCCGGGCATGGAATATAAGATTAACTATGACGTAACCGAGTTCTTGTACGCCTCCATTGCAGAAGTTGTCAAGACACTTGTTATCACTTTGTTGCTCGTTTTCTTGGTGGTGTACATTTTCCTACAAGACTTCCGTTCTACCATCATCCCGATGATAGCAGTTCCAGTGTCATTAGTTGGTGCTTTCTTCTTCTTGAAGATGTTTGGCTTTTCTATCAACCTGCTCACCTTGTCGGCACTGTTACTGGCTATCGCCATTGTGGTTGACGATGCCATTGTGGTGGTAGAGGCGGTTCATGCCAAGTTGGATTTGGGCTATAAGAGTACCATGACCGCCAGTATTGATGCCATGAGCGAGATAGCGGGTGCCATTATATCCATTACATTGGTGATGGCTGCCGTGTTCATCCCCGTTTCTTTTATAGGCGGAACATCAGGTACGTTCTATCGAGAGTTTGGAGTTACCATGGCAGTATCTATCCTCATCTCTGCCCTCAATGCACTGACGCTCTCGCCAGCCCTATGTGCCATCTTCCTCAAACCTAAGAATGAGGACGGGTCGGAACGTGAGATGAGCAGGATAGACCGTTTCCATGCGTCGTTTAATACGAGTTATGACAAGGTTTTGGGTAAGTACAAAAACAGGGTAGAAAAGCTTGTCAGAAAACCTATCCTTACAGGTGTGTTTGTTTTGGTGGGTGCCATTGCCCTGTTCTTAACGATGAAAACCACTAAAACAGGATTGGTTCCTAATGAAGATACGGGTACATTGTTCTGTACGGTGTCTATGCCTCCTGCAACAAGTGCAGTGAGAACGCAAGAGGTAGTAGACCAGATTGACGCTATGCTGGCAAGCAATCCAGCTATTCAGAGCCGTGAACAATTGCAAGGATTCAACTTCATTGCAGGGCAAGGCTCTGACCAAGCCACGTTTATCATTAAGTTGAAACCTTTTAAGGATCGCAACATGGGGCAGAGTGCCATGGCTGTTTTGGGTATGATATATAAGCAAACGGCTCAAATAAAAGATGCGCAAATCTTAGCATTTGCGCCTCCAATGATACCTGGTTTCTCGGTTAGCAATGGTGTGTCATTGGTGTTGCAAGACAAGACGGGTGGAGATTTGAGCAAGTTCTTTGATATTACGAAGCAATACTTGGCAGAATTGAACAAACGCCCAGAGATACAAATGGCGATGACCTCATACAATCCTAATTATCCTCAATATATGATTGACGTTGATGTGGCTAAATGCAAACAGGTAGGTATATCACCAGCCACGGTGTTAAGCACGCTTCAGGGGTATTATGGAGGTATGTATGTGTCTAATTTCAATGCCTATGGCAAGTTATATCGTGTGATGATACAAGGAGATGTGGATAGTCGTGCACGACCAGAGGGCATGAATGACATCTTTGTGCGTACTCCTGCTGGCATGGCTCCTATCAATGGATTCTGTTCTATCAAGCGAGTGTATGGCCCGTCCAATGTGAATCGCTTCAATATGTTTACCAGTATCAACGCAACTGTAACTGTCAATGACGGTTATTCATCGGGTGAAGCCATCGAAGCTATCAAAGAGGTGGCGGCTACTACCTTGCCACAGGGATATGGATACGATTTCTCTGGTTTGTCAAGGTCTGAAAACAGCTCCAGTAACTCAACGGTGATGATCTTTGGTTTGTGTCTGTTGTTTGTTTATCTCATTCTGGCGGCACAATACGAAAGTTATCTTTTGCCCTTCGCAGTCATCCTTTCCATTCCTTTTGGCTTGGCAGGAGCATTCCTGTTTACTCAACTGTTTGGGCATAACAATGATATCTATATGCAGATTTCCTTGATTATGTTGATAGGATTGTTAGCAAAGAATGCCATTCTGATTGTGCAGTTTGCACTGGAAAGGCGACAAACAGGTATGGCTATCACTTGGGCTTCTATTCTTGGTGCAGGTGCACGTTTGCGCCCAATCTTGATGACATCTCTGGCAATGGTGATAGGTTTGCTCCCTATGATGTTTGCCATGGGCGTTGGTAAGAATGGTAATCAAACCTTAGGTGCAGCAGCTGTGGGCGGTATGTTGATAGGAACGTTCTGCCAGTTGTTTGTAGTTCCCGTCCTGTTTGTCATCTTCCAAGCTCTTCAAGAGAAGATAAAGCCATTAAAGTTTGAAGATGAAGAAAATTTGGAAGCGGCAGCTGAGTTGCGTCAATATGCACGGAAACCTTTGCCAGAACACGTTGAAGCGTAAAAAATAGATAGATATGAAAATAAAAAATATCCTCTTGATTGCTATTTCTGCAATGAGTTTGACAGGCTGTAAAAGTCTCTATGGGGTGTACGAGCGACCAGCTGTGAAGGCCGAAGGACTGGTGCGTGATATTCAATCTTCAACAGATACATTGGTAGTGACCGATACTTTGAGTTTCGGCTACATGCCATGGCGTCAAGTGTTTACAGATGTTCAGCTGCAAAAACATATAGAGCAAGCACTTGCCAATAACTTGGATTTGCTCAATGCAGCACAGAATGTGAAAATGGCAGAAGCCCAGCTCAAGGCTGCGAAATTGTCTTTTCTGCCCTCGTTCACCTTCGCACCCCAAGGAACTATTGCTTCATGGGATGGCGGAAGTGCTACAACAACCTATCAACTGCCCATTGCAGCGAGTTGGAATGTCGACCTTTTCGGAAATCTTTTAAGTCAGAAGCGTTCCTCTCAGGTTGCCTTGTTAGCGTCACAAGATTATCAGAAGTTGGTTAGGATTAACATCATCAGTGGTGTTGCCAATCTCTATTATACCTTATTGATGCTGGATAGGCAGCTTGCTATTGTGGATGATATGCACGGATTGACGAAAGAAACGTGGGAAAAGATGCAGGTGTTGATGGATTTAGGGCGTGGAATCCGCTCTACTGGCGTGCAGAGTGCCGAGGCAAATTATTATGCTGTTGAGGCAAAACGTGCAGATTTGTTACGACAAATACGAGAAACAGAAAATGCACTGTCACTCCTCATGGGGCAACCTGCACAGAGTATTGTGCGTGGAAAGCTTGAAAATCAAACCCTACCGCAGCGTTTTTCCACAGGGATAGCTGTCCAGTTGCTCAACAATCGTCCTGATGTTCATGCGGCGGAGATGCAGTTGGCTCAATGTTTCTATAACGTGCAGACGGCTCGTAGCAGATTTTATCCCAGTCTATCCATCTCACCTACAGGCGTTTTTACCAATAGTATGGGCAGCATGGTGGTGAACCCAGGCAAATGGTTGCTATCAGCTGTGGGTAGTTTGGTACAGCCTATCTTCCAACAAGGGAAGATAGTTGCAGGCTTGCGTGTTGCCAATGCACAATACGAAAAAGTCTATAACACGTGGCAAAATAGTATTCTAAAGGCAGGAAACGAGGTAAGCAATGCCCTTGTGCTTTATCATTCTTCCGATGAAAAGAGCAAGATAGAGGCGAAACAAATAGAAGTGTTGCAAAAAAATGTAGAAGATACCAAACTTCTGTTGCATCAGTCAAACAGCACTTACCTTGAGGTAATAACAGCGCAGCAAGCTCTCTTAAATGCTCAAACAGCGAAGATAAGAGACGACTTTAATAAGATGCAAGCCATTGTAAATCTCTATCAGGCTCTCGGAGGTGGCGTTCAATAGCGGTTTATGATGACTAAAGGCAAGAAGTGAATATTTCATGAGCCTTACCAATTTATTTATTCATTCAATGATCATTAACAGATATGGCAAGCGACATCAGTGAAAAAGCGCAAATAGCACAAGGTGCAAAGATAGGGAACAATTGTAAGATATATCCATTTGCATATATCGAGGATGATGTGGTGATAGGTGACAACTGCGTGGTGTATCCCTTTGTGAGTATTATGCATGGAACTCGTATGGGTAATGATAATCAGGTTTATCAAGGTTCCGTGTTAGGAGCGGTTCCACAAGACTTTGAATTCAAAGGCGATGATACCGAATTGCGCATTGGCGACCATAATATCATTCGAGAAAATGTAGTGATAAACCGAGCTACTCATCAAGGTGGACAAACCATTATAGGTCATGAAAACTTCCTCATGGAAGGCTCGCATATCTCTCATGACACAAAAATGGGAAACCAGTGTGTGTTGGGATATGGAACAAAGATATCAGGTAACTGCGAAATAGGGAATGGGGTGATCTTTAGTTCAAGTGTCATCGAAAGCGAAAACACACGCATTGGTGATTATGCCATGATACAAGCAGGCACTACTCTCTATCAAGATGTTCCACCATATATTATTGCTGGTGGCATACCTGCTAAATATGCTGGACTGAACAGTATGATGTTACAAAGCTATGGCATCTCAGAAAGGGTGCAAAAACACATAGCCAATGCTTATAGATTGGTGTTCCATGGTCAGACAAGCGTGTTCGATGCCGTTCTACAAGTACAAGAACAGGTGCCTAATGGTGCGGAAATTAATGAGATAGTGCGCTTTATACAAGCGACAAAGGCTGGGATTATTGGAAAATTATAACAGCCCTAAGCGAGTTGTTACAATTTTATGGGGTAGATCAGCGAGTAGCTGACCTACCTTTTCAGAATGCTATTCAAGAAATAAGCGTGAACTCTGGTGTCATTATCCAATTCTGGATGAAAGGCTGTTACCATTTGGTGATGCTGCCTTGCTGCGACAATATTCCCATCAACGGTTGCCAATATTTCTGCATCTCCAAATACTTCATTGATATAAGGTGCGCGGATAAAGGTCATGGGTACCGTTCCTTCGATTCCCTTGAAAGCTTCTTCTGTATGAAAACTCCCTAATTGTCTTCCATAAGCATTTCTACAAACGTCAATATCCATGGTAGAAAGTCGGTTTGATGGCTTTCCGTTCTCTTTACGAGCCAACATGATCAATCCAGCGCAAGTACCAAACACGGGCAATCCTTGGCTGATTTCTTCCTGAATAGGTAACAGTAAATCCAACTCATTCAAGAGTTTTGTCATGGTTGTACTCTCTCCTCCGGGGAGAATAAGGCCATCTTTGGGCTTTTCCCAATCGCACTTGTTTCGCACTTGGAATGTTTCTACCCCCAAAGAGTGAAGCATTTGCTGGTGTTCAGCAAATGCTCCTTGTAAAGCTAATACGGCTATTCTCATTACTCTATTTACCCCTTTCTGCCATCAACACTTCTATTTCGTGCTCGTTGATGCCAACCATGGCTTCGCCTAAGTTCTCAGATAGCTCAGCTAATCGCTTCGGATCGTTGTAGTTAGTTACTGCTTGAACAATGGCAGCTGCCCGTTTAACAGGGTCGCCAGATTTGAATATGCCCGATCCTACAAAGACTCCTTCGGCTCCAAGTTGCATCATTAAGGCGGCATCTGCTGGTGTGGCTACGCCTCCTGCAGCAAAATTAACGACAGGCAGCTTACCGTTTTCATGAACATACTTTATTAGTTCGTAGGGAACTTGCAATTGTTTGGCAGCTTCAAACAGCTCGTCTTCAGCCATAGCCTTTATTCTTCTCATCTCTGATTGCATCATTCGCATGTGCGTTACCGCTTGTACAACGTCTCCAGTGCCAGGTTCGCCCTTGGTTCTAATCATGGTTGCGCCTTCTGCAATGCGTCGCAAAGCTTCTCCTAAGTTCTTGGCACCGCAAACAAAAGGTACTTCGAATTGGGTTTTATCAATGTGGTAAACATTGTCAGCGGGTGACAAAACTTCGCTCTCATCAATATAATCAATCTCAATGGCTTGTAGAATTTGCGCCTCTGCAAAGTGTCCGATACGACATTTCGCCATTACAGGAATGCTAACCGCCTCTTGTATGCTCTTAATCATGTGTGGATCGCTCATGCGCGACACGCCTCCTGCAGCACGAATATCAGCGGGAATACGCTCAAGTGCCATTACTGCACAAGCTCCTGCATCTTCTGCAATGTGAGCTTGTTCGGGTGTTGTAACGTCCATGATAACTCCTCCTTTGAGCATCTGGGCTAAGTTTCGATTTAAAATTTGTCTTTCTGTCATTTTGTTTATTATTTATTGATTCGATATATACTCGGTGTAATTCCTTCAGCCTTTTTAAAGAATTTGCTAAAGTGTGATTGCGAATGAAATCCTAATGCGTATGCAACTTCTTGAACAGTCTTACTGGTGGTGTCTAAGAGTAATTTACTCTTGGTCAATAGGTGCTCATCAATAAGACTCTTGGGTGTCTTTTGTCCAATTCGTTTGGTGACCTGTGCCAAATATCGGCTGCTTACGCCCAAACGATGGGCATAAAATTGTACATCGTTATTGGTGGTACAATGAAGTTCTATGGCTTGTATAAATTCGTTGTACAGCTCGCTACTTCGACCTTTTAAGGCTCCAAAGTGACTCAACTGTTGTTGGATATAACTTTTTCCCTCGCATACTGCTTCATGAATATCTGTTGATACGGATAGGTAATAGGCTATTGCGGAAGATAGACTGCTACCCAGTCCGTGCGAGTTTGTGAGATTTAACGTTGGAAATTCATGCTGGTTGATTTGTTCACCTGAACGCCATATCAGCGTGTCGTTCATGTTTCCACTATGTAACATAACCCCTTTGCAACCTAAACTCAGAAATTGTGTCATTCCTGCTTTCATGGTTTCTTTTGTTACTTCGGCACTGTTGATG
Organism: Hoylesella timonensis 4401737 = DSM 22865 = JCM 15640; assembly: GCF_000455445.1. Taxonomy (GTDB): domain Bacteria; phylum Bacteroidota; class Bacteroidia; order Bacteroidales; family Bacteroidaceae; genus Prevotella; species Prevotella timonensis. Next base: position 299,754 of record NZ_HG417091.1, read on the forward strand.
AACACAGCAGCATCTTCTTGCTTCATAATTACCAATGAACAAAGCGGGAAGAGACGTTCTTTCACGGCATGAATCATGTCGCGTGTCATCAATGGCTCTCCCTGACTGGAGGTCACAATGGGGTCGTAAATGATGGTGGAAGCGTGATGCTGATGTAACATCTCAATGATAGCATCCAGCGTTTTGCTATTGCGAACCATTCCAATCTTGATAACTGCGGGTTCAAGGTCGTCAATCAATGCCGTTAACTGTCCTGCTACAATGTCGGCAGGAATATCGTAAAAGCTCTGAATGCCTAAGGTGTTTTGAATCGTAATAGAAGTAATTACCGACACAGCATAACCACCCAAAGCCGTAATGGTCTTGATATCGGCTTGTACTCCTGCACCTCCTGTTCCGTCCGAACCTGTAATCGTTAGTATGGTATGTCGATTTTTCATCGCTAATTATTCTCAATAGGCAGATTTGACAGTTTGATAAGCTGTCATTTTCTGCTCGTACAAAGGAAATGAAAAAATATGAATGCCACAAATATAGTTCGCAAATTTACAATGAATAGGTACTTTTATATAAGCTGCGACATGGAACACGAGGCTTGAAAGCAGGAAGTTTATTAGCCAGTCTAACTGATGAAAAAAGGTTGATGACAAGGAAAAGGCCTAATAGGGCGATAACTTGCAGAAATTGGGGCATTGCTTTAATCTCCTTAATCTCTATGGAGAATACGGTTGAAGTAATGATTTCTTATTGAACCTAACGATGAACTTGTTTCAAATGTTTGGCATAAAAGAATCTATGTGGTGGTCATCGCTAAGATAGGGTGCTACAACCTTCACCCTTATATGAATAAAAATCAATCAGAAATGTAGGTGTTATTTTTGTTGATCTTTCACGTTAATAGTAGTTAAAGCATCGTTTTATCCCTAATTTTTTTGTTACTTTGCGAGAAATTTGGTGCATTATATCCATAAAAGAATGGGAAAGAAACAAAATAAGACCAGTAATCATCATGGATTACAGGCTATTACTCTTTGTATAAGCACAGCTTTGGTACTCATCTTGTTGGGGTTAGTTGTATTCTCAACCTTAACAGGAAGAAACCTTTCCTCTTATGTAAAAGAGAATTTAGTTGTGCAGTTGATATTAGAAAATGAGATGACAAATTCTGAAGCACAGCGAATGTGTGCGGTGATTCAGAAGCGTCCATATATCAAACAACTCGAATATATTAGTAAGGAACAAGCTCTGAAGGAGATTACATCCGCTATGGGGAGCGACCCATCTGAGTTTACAGATGGTGAAAATCCTTGTCCTGCATCTATCGAAGTAACCTTAAAATCGGTTTATGCGAACAACGATTCTCTGAAATGGATAGTGAGTGAGTTTGAAAAATATCCACAAATCAACCAAATTAATTACCAGAAAGAATTAGTAGACAGCGTGAACCGCAACCTTGCCAAAATAGGTTTGGTAATGTTAGTGTTGGCACTGTTGCTTACCTTTGTATCTTTCTCCCTCATCAACAACACCGTACGATTGGATATTTATGCCCGAAGATTCTCCATACACACGATGAAGTTGGTTGGTGCTTCATGGGGATTTATTCGCAGACCCTTTGTAAGCAGAGCCGTTTGGACAGGTTTGATAGCTGGTTTGATAGCCAATGCAGTGTTGGCGGGCTGTATTTATGCGTTGTATCTATCCGAGCCAGGTATCTTGACCGTTGTAACTTGGCGCGACATGGTCATTACTGGTGCAGCCGTATTCTTGTTCGGACTCGTAATAACGGCTATTTGCGCCCACATTTCGGTAAACAAATTCTTGCGAATGAAGGCAGGAGATTTATATAAGATTTAAGAAAATAACGTTGAAAATCAATTCAGAACTCCACCTTATTATATATAGGTAGGTTCGAATAAACAAATCTATCAGATGGATAAAAGAAATTTTGCGTTCGATAAAGTCAACTTTATGTTATTGGCGATTGGCGTCGTTGTCGTGATTATCGGATTTCTGTTGATGAGTGGAAGTGGCTCTACGGAGACAGCATACAATCCAGACATCTTTAGTGTGCGACGTATCAAAGTGGCTCCAGTAGTATGTTTCTTGGGCTTTGTATCTATTATTTTTGCAATTATCAGAAAGCCAAAAGACTAATACGTTGTGTGATTTATGAGCTTACTTGAGACCATTATTCTGGCAATCGTTGAGGGTTTGACCGAGTTTCTGCCTGTTTCTTCGACAGGACACATGATTATTACCCGCGACTTGTTAGGCATGCAGGCAGACGATCCGTTTATCAATGCCTTTATTGTCATTATCCAGTTTGGTGCTATCCTTTCGGTGGTGACACTTTATTGGAAGCGTTTTTTTCGCTTAGATAACACTCCTGTGCCTGAAGGAACGTCAGTTGTGAAAGCATTTATTCATCGTTGGAATTTCTATTGGAAGCTATTGGTGGCTTTTATTCCTGCTGCTGTTATCGGATTGTTAGCCAATCATTTGATTGAAAAAATGCTGGGGAGTGTCATTGTCGTGGCTGTGATGTTGGTAGTTGGTGGCATCTTTATGCTTTTCTGTGATAGAATCTTTAATCATGGTCAAGAATCAACCTCGTTGACAGATAAGAAAGCTTTTATGATAGGTGTATTCCAATGCATTGCCATGATACCGGGAGTGTCGAGGTCAATGGCAACTATCGTAGGAGGTATGGCACAAGGACTAACCAGAAAGCGTGCAGCGGAGTTCTCATTCTTCTTAGCTGTACCCACCATGTTTGCAGCTACTTGTCTTGATGTATTCAAACTCATCAAAAACGGAGGCGTAGATGCCTTGTCGTCTCATGTCCCCACCTTGCTATTGGGTAGTGCTGTTGCCTTTGTGGTTGCGCTATTGGCAATGAAGTGGTTTGTTAATTTCTTGACGAAATATGGCTTTAAGGTCTTTGGAGTTTATCGAATCATTGTCGGAGGCTTCATCTTGATTTGGCTCATGATGGGACATAGTTTGGCAATGGTCGATTAAGTTCTTAAGTTGAGGGGCTTTTTAGTAAAATTGTTTTGTACACGTGAATGAATAGAGTTGCATACTTTGGAGAACGTTTACATGCCGATGAGTTGAAAAACTCAATCACTTGTCAACTCAAAAATGCACAACATGAACTTTTATAAAGGAGAGATATTTGCTATAGATAAGCCGTACGGTATGACAAGCTTTGGGGCATTGGCACACGTTCGCTATGTCATATCTCGAAAGTTGGGCATCAAGCGCATTAAGATAGGGCATGCAGGAACACTCGATCCATTAGCAACAGGCGTTTTAGTGTTGTGTACGGGGAAGGCTACCAAACAAATAGAGCAGTTACAAGCGCATACAAAAGAGTACGTATGTACGATACAATTGGGAGCTACTACCGCCAGTTACGATTGCGAACATCCTGTAAATGCTATCTATCCAACAGAGCATATTACGCTTGAGCGCATAGAGCAGGTATTAAAACTCTTTGTTGGAGAGATACAGCAAACACCTCCAACCTATAGCGCATGCAAGGTTGCTGGTGAGAGAGCGTACAATTTAAGGCGAGCAGGCGAAGAGGTAGCACTGCAAGCGAAAACGGTGCGTATTGATGAAATAGAGCTTATCCACTTCGACCCCAATACCATGCAGCTACAACTGCGCATCGTTTGCGGAAAAGGAACATATATTAGAGCACTTGCGCGTGATCTTGGGCGCACTTTGGACAGTGGCGCATATCTGACACAACTACGAAGAACCCGTGTTGGTGCATTGACAATAGAGAATAGTATTAATTTCGACCACTTCAAAGAGTGGCTGAATGAACAAGAAATAGATGAAGGACATTAATCAATGAAGCTATCACAATTCAAATTTAATTTGCCAGAAGAGCTCATTGCTCTTTACCCTCATAGTGTTTATCATGAGATAAAGAATGCTCAAGGCAAGAAAGAAATCTCACGAATGACACGTCGTGACGAATCTCGATTGATGGTGTTACACCGAAAATCACAGACCATTGATATGTTTCAAAAGGACAAAAAAGGGAAAGATATCAAGGGGCAATATCTTGAGTTTAGACATGTACTTGATTATTTTGATGAAGGTGATACTTTTATCTTTAATGACACAAAAGTATTTCCTGCTCGATTATATGGTACAAAGGAAAAGACAGATGCCAAGATTGAAGTCTTCTTGCTTCGTGAACTCAATCAGGAAATGCGCCTTTGGGACGTGTTAGTAGAGCCTGCCCGTAAGATTCGTATTGGGAATAAGCTCTTCTTTGATGAGAGCGGCACGATGGTGGCGGAGGTAATCGATAACACAACGAGTCGTGGTCGTACACTCCGATTTCTTTACGATTGCCCGCATGAGGAGTTCAAGCGTGAACTTTTTGCGCTCGGCGAAACACCTTTACCTCGTTACATCATCAATCGACGTGAAGTACCTCATGCAGATGCGCATGATCAGGAAGACTATCAAACCATTTTTGCAAAGCATGAAGGAGCTGTCAGAGCACCTTCTACAGGGCTTCATTTCAGTAGAGAAATGCTCAAGCGTATGGAGATTAAAGGGATACATGACACTTATATCACGCTTCACTGCAGCTTGAGTGCGTTTAATAGCATTGAGGTGGAAGACTTGACTAAACATAAAATGGATTCGGAACAAATGAAGATTGATGCCAAAGCCTGTGAAATCGTCAATCGAACCAAACAAGAGGGGCATCATGTCTGTGCCGTTGGGACAAGTGTCGTCAAGGCTACAGAGACGGCAGTTGGCACCGATGGACTGCTGAAAGAATATGACGGCTGGACCAGTAAATTTATTTTCCCGCCTTATGATTTTGGTTTGGCAGACACGATGATAGCCAATTTCTATCACAGTATGTCACCTTTGCTCATGGAAACGGCAGCTTTCGGTGGATACGAGTTAGTGATGGAGGCTTATGACTTGGCTGTTAAGAACGGTTATAAGTTTGGTTGTTATGGCGATTCGATGCTGATACTGAACGATTAGTCATCGAAAATCTGCGCTCTATGTCCACAGAACACATTGTATATTTAGGGCTTGGGTCTAATTTGGGGCGTCGAGAAGAAGCCATCCAACAGGCGATAGAGCAGATAAAGCTATTGATAGGCACTGTTGACCGTTGCTCTTCGTTATACGAAACAAAGCCTTGGGGCTTTTCGTCCGACCATCTCTTTATGAATGCTTGCATTCGTTGTCGTACTTTCTTGAGTCCTGAAGAGGTGTTAGAGGCTACCCAGAAGATAGAGAAGGTTATGGGGCGAACTGAAAAATCGCACAATGGAGTCTACGAAGATCGTGTAATTGATATTGATATCTTGTTGTATGACAACCTACATATCCACACGCCAGCGCTAACAATTCCACACCCTTTCATGCATGAACGAGAGTTTGTGATGAAGCCTCTATTGGAGATTTTAGACGAAAGTGATGTAATTTGAATGTTTGATACATAAAAAAACTCCTCTGTAATCCATTGTTACAGAGGAGTTTTTAATTTTCCTTAAGCTTAAATGCACTTGATAATTATCGACGTAAGCCAAGAGCTTTGATGATAGAACGGTAACGCTCAATGTCATTATCATAGAGATAATCGAGCAAAGCGCGACGCTTACCTACCAACATCGTCAATGAACGTGCAGTGTTATGATCTTTACGGTTCTTCTTAAGGTGTTCCGTCAAGTGGGAAATACGGTATGAGAACAATGCTATCTGGCTCTCTGGTGAACCAGTATCAGAGTTAGACTTTCCGTATTTGCCAAAGATCTCTTCTTTTTTTGCTTTGTCTAAATACATAGAACTTGTTGTTAAAAATTAATGATAATGCAATAATGCGGTGCAAAGGTAATACTTTTTATTCATAATCCAACTTTTGTCATTCATAATTTCTCCGAAAGCAGTCGCTTTTTAACATTTAGTTACTCTTATTCCACGTCTCTTTCATGGAATGAACTTCTACAACGAAAAGCAACAACAATATAGCAACTATAAAATTGCCGGCACGCTACACGGACTAATAATTAATGCTGAATTTTCTTTACAAAGTGTCTCTCAAAACTCGCGTGAAAACAACCAACGGCAAAGTTGGTCGCAAATACGCGAAAAATGAGCGATGTTTGTAATTCGTTGCTATCGAAAGCTTTACGTTCAGTTTGCGTCCTTTCGTTCCCTTTTTTATCCTTTCTTGACTGCTAACCCATTGAGTTAGGCTAACAATTTGCATGCTTTAATGCTGCTGAAGCATGTGAATAACACCTCTATTGTATGTTTCCAAGACCGTTAAATGAATGTTTTAACTTGAAAAGACATCTTTTTTGGTAAAATCAGCCCATTTTTGTAGAGCGTTTGCCTATTAAATTTTTCTATTTTGAAGATTTTAGATGGTCGATTTTTGGTAAAATAATAGGACAAAAACAACAGATGTTTTTGTTGCAGATGGTCATGTGATGAGAGACGTCGCTCTTTCATAGAAGGCCATTGTTGTTACCACATACAAAGTAAAAGAGGTAAGCAATGAATGCAAGACATGTGAATCGTTTTCTGCTTTACAATTTTTTGTTGAATCAAAAGAGCAAAAATTGTTTTTCGGCTCTTATCACCTTTCTTAAATGCAAGAGCCGTGTCCTCATGCAATTCCTGTATGGCACTTTCTGAACATTAAAAAAATAGAAAAAACATGTTGCCGCAGTTATAAATATGAATGATGAAATAAGAATTATGAATTAAAAGCATTACCTTTGCACGGAATAACGTTTTAAGGATTAAAACATGCAAGACATTAGAAATATTGCTATCATTGCACATGTCGACCACGGTAAAACTACGTTGGTAGACAAGATGATGTTAGCAGGCAAATTGTTCCGTGACGGACAGGATAACAGTGGACAGGTATTAGACTCAAACGATTTGGAACGTGAACGAGGTATCACGATTCTCTCCAAGAACGTTTCTATCAATTGGAAAGGTGTAAAAATTAATATTATAGATACTCCCGGTCACTCCGATTTTGGTGGTGAAGTGGAACGTGTACTCAATATGGCAGACGGCTGTATTTTGTTGGTGGATGCTTTCGAAGGACCGATGCCACAGACTCGGTTTGTGCTGCAAAAGGCATTGGAGATTGGCCTAAAACCCATTGTGGTAGTGAACAAGGTGGACAAACCGAATTGTCGTCCCGATGAAGTATATGAGATGGTATTCGATTTGATGTTCTCTTTGAATGCGACAGAAGATCAATTAGATTTCCCTGTTGTTTACGGTTCTGCCAAAAACGGATGGATGTCTGAAGAGTGGAAGCAGCCCACAGACAACATCGAATATCTGTTAGATAAGATTGTGGAAGTTATTCCAGCACCAAAGCAACTTGAGGGAACACCCCAAATGCTGATTACCAGCTTAGATTATTCCAACTATACAGGGCGTATTGCTGTAGGAAGAGTGCATAGAGGTGTACTCACTGGCGGGATGAACGTTACCATTTGTCACCGTGACGGGACGCAAGAACGCACAAAAATTAAAGAACTTCACACCTTTGAAGGAATGTCTCACGTGAAGACCGACCATGTGGATAGCGGTGATATTTGTGCAGTTATAGGTCTTGAGAAGTTCGAAATTGGCGACACGATATGTGACTTTGAAAATCCAGAACCATTACCTCCCATCGCTATTGATGAACCAACGATGAGCATGTTGTTCACAATAAATGATTCGCCATTCTTTGGGAAGGAAGGAAAATGCGTTACTTCACGCCACATCAACGACCGCCTAAACAAGGAATTGGAAAAGAACTTGGCACTTCGGGTACGTCCCTTCGAGGATGCAACCGATAAGTGGATTGTGAGCGGACGTGGAGTTTTGCACCTTAGTGTGCTGGTAGAAACCATGCGACGCGAGGGGTATGAACTGCAAGTGGGGCAACCTCAGGTTATTTACAAGGAGATAGAAGGGAAGTGTTACGAACCTATTGAAGAGCTAACCATTAATGTTCCAGAAGAGTTCTCCAGCAAAATGATTGACATGGTGACGCGTCGAAAGGGAGAAATGACATCGATGGAAAGCCAAGGAGGACGTACAAATATAGAATTTGACATACCCTCAAGAGGCATCATGGGACTTCGTACCAATGTGTTGACAGCCTCACAAGGCGAAGCCATTATGGCACATCGCTTTAAGGAGTATCAACCTTTCAAGGGCGAAATTACACGTCGTGTCAACGGAAGTATGATTGCCATGGAGACAGGTACGGCATACGCTTATTCTATTGATAAGCTTCAAGACCGTGGTAAGTTCTTTATCGACCCTGGAGAAGAGGTATATGCGGGTCAAGTGGTAGGCGAACATGTACATGATAACGACTTGGTGATCAATGTAACCAAAGCCAAACAGCTTACCAACGTGCGTGCCAGCGGTTCTGATGATAAGGCTCGTGTGATACCTAAGGTGGAGATGAGCTTGGAAGAATGTCTTGAATATATCAAGGCTGACGAACTTTTGGAGGTAACCCCCAAGAGTATGCGTATGCGAAAGACAACACTCGACCATACTGAACGCAAACGACTCAACAAAGATTAGGAAACAATCAACGCTCAACTTATAGAAACTCTTACCCCGAAAAGGTAAGAGTTTTTTGCGTTAGATATTCTTCTGCCATTTGTCTTGAGTGAAAATTGCTGTTTAACTTTGTCGTTTGTTGATGTCACTCCCTTAGAATCAAATAAAAAAAAGAAGATGTATCTATCGATACACCTTCTCATAATAATTTGTTGTGTGTATAAAAAGTTAAGATTTAGAATTCTTCATCGTCTGCTACATCTTCAGCTTCTAAGTCTAAGTCTTCTGGCTCTGAATCAAATGTGGTGCGATAGCTTTCTTCAGTAAGCTTGTCTTCGTCGAACGTGTCGTCATCTTCTTCCTCGTTATCCTCTATGTCTTTTCCTTCGTCCAATGCTCTCTTTTCATTGAAGTCGAATTCATCGTCCGAATCAGATTTTGCAGAAGATAGTTTAGAAGATTTCTTTTCCATCTCTGGTTTCGCTTTAGCGAAGATAGCTTCTACCCATGCACCCTTTGCAATCTCTAAGACTTCAAAGCCGTCATTTACTTTTTTCTCATACATTCCTCCTGCGTTATGCAGTCTATTCTGCGGCAATGTGGTTGTACTGATGTCGAATCCGCTTTCGATAATGTCCTTAATGCTTTGCGATAACGAGTCCCATCCACCGCCAAAGTTACGATCAAGTACCTCTAAAAGTTTGCTGGCTGTGATATGTCTAATGTTTTCGTAACTCAAATCTGTTACGCGCAAAATAGCTTTCTTCTTGATAGCGTATTTTTGCTTATTAGCTCCATCAATGCGAAGAGCTTTAACCTTAAAGCCTCTCTCTTCATATTTTTTGATGATTACAGGCTTATCAATCTTTACCTCTTCGATTTCAAATGCACTTCGAATCACATCTAAGTAATGACGCATGTTATCCTTGAGGTCAGCATCCTTTTCTGCTGCCTCCCACAACCTGAAAACATCATTTTCTTGAATATCCCACACACTGCTCTTGGTCAGTGTCTTAAGTGATAATGCATCTTTTTGTTTCATAAATCTTTAAGTCGTCGTTCAATTGTTAATTACAATGTTCTAAAATACGAAAGCTATTGATTACTAATCAATCTATTGGTTAGAAGGTGGTGAAAGCTTTTTGGATTACGCTATTTTACTCATCCTATTGCGCTATCAATCCTCCTCATTTCTCACGCTGCAAAAATATATACTTAATTTATATTTGACAAACTTTTCCTACGATTTTTTGAATGAAGCCAAAAAAACATAGTTTATGCTTTTCGTTCATGAAAGTTTTCGTATCTTTGCGATAATGGAGATGCGCTTTTTGTAGCCAAAGAAAGCCATTGATAAAGATCCTTTTAAGAGGACTAATGAAGAAGGAAAGACGATATGAGTGAACCCTTAGCAGAACGAATGCGGCCCCGTACGCTTGATGAATATGTTGGGCAACAGCACTTGGTGGGGAAGGATGCCGTTCTACGCAAGATGATAGAATCTGGTCACGTCTCTTCTTTTATTCTGTGGGGACCACCTGGTGTTGGTAAAACCACACTTGCACAGATTGTCGCAAACAAGTTAGAAACGCCTTTTTATACCCTTAGTGCAGTGACCAGTGGTGTGAAGGACGTGCGACAAGTCATTGAACGAGCAAAGAGTAATCATTTCTTTCAAACCTCTTCACCTATCTTGTTTATTGATGAGATTCATCGATTTAGCAAGTCACAGCAAGACTCTTTGTTAGGAGCTGTGGAGAGAGGAATCGTTACGCTGATAGGAGCAACGACTGAAAATCCGTCTTTCGAAGTGATTCGACCTTTGCTTTCACGTTGTCAGCTGTATCTACTCAAACCTTTAGGTAAAGAAGATCTCTTGAAACTATTGCAACGCGCAGTGAATGAGGATGTCATATTGAAGAACCGAAACATAGAACTTCAAGAGACAGGTGCATTACTTCGCTATAGTGGGGGTGATGCTCGCAAACTACTTAACATTTTAGAATTAGTGGTTAGTGCTGCCGAAACAGAAAAAGTGGTGGTGACCGATCAAATTGTGGAGCAACAGTTGCAGCAGAATCCCTTGGCTTATGATAAGGGAGGTGAAATGCATTATGATATTATTTCTGCCTTTATCAAAAGTATTCGTGGTAGTGATCCCGATGCAGCACTGTATTGGATGGCTCGAATGATAGAGGGAGGAGAGGACCCTCAGTTTATTGCACGCCGATTAGTGATTAGTGCTGCAGAAGACATAGGATTGGCTAATCCCAATGCCTTGCTGTTAGCAAATGCGGCATTTGATGCGGTTATGAAAATTGGGTGGCCTGAAGGTCGGATTCCTTTAGCTGAAGCAGCTGTGTATTTGGCTACCAGTCCTAAAAGCAATTCAGCCTATTTGGGCATTGATAAGGCTTTGTCAATCGTTCGGGAAACGGGGAATTTGCCTGTTCCATTGCCATTGAGGAATGCACCCACACAACTAATGAAGGATTTGGGATATCATGATGGTTATCTGTATAGTCATGATTATCCCGGGCATTTCGTTCAACAACAGTATTTACCAGATGCTTTGCAGCATCATAGAATATGGCATGGGCAACACAGTCCTGCCGAAGAGAAATTATATCAGTGGATGCTTCAATGCTGGGGCGACAGATATAAAGACGCATCCACATCAGAAAACAAATGATTAAAACATAATAAATGATGGATTCAAAACAACAACAGAGAAGATATAACATCGTAATTTTAGATGGTCATTGTGCTAATCCTGGGGATTTATCTTGGGAGGAACTTAAGGAGTTTGGACAATTGAAGATATATGATCGTACTTCGCAAGAGCAAGTCGTAGAACGTTCCATAGATGCTGACATTTTGTTGGTGAACAAAACAAAAATAACAGCGAACGAACTCCAACAGCTACCACAATTAAAATATATCGGTGTGTTAGCAACGGGCTTTAATCATATCGACATTGAAGCAGCATACAAACAAAATGTTGTGGTGAGCAACATACCCTCTTATAGCACTTACAGCGTTGCGCAGATGGTGTTTGCAAGCATTTTTGCGATTTCAAATCGTGTGGAACATTATGCACAGCAGACTCGAGAGGGAAGGTGGACCCAAAACCCTGATTTTTGTTACTGGGATACTCCTTTGATTGAAGTCGCGGGGAAGACATTGGGAATCGTTGGTTTGGGACATATTGGCACCAAAGTCGCACACATTGCGCGGGAATTTGGCATGGAAGTTTATGCTTTCACCAGTAAGAATGCAGTTGATTTACCCGAAGGAATTCAGAAGACAACGTTGGATGGATTGTTTTCTGTAAGTGATATTCTAACTTTACATTGTCCGTTGACGCCAGAAACTCGTGAGCTAATCAATGCAGAGAGCTTGAAAAAGATGAAACAAGGAGCCATCTTAATCAACACAGGTCGTGGACCTTTGGTGAATGAGGCGGATGTTGCTGTGGCTCTTCAATCAGGGAAGTTGGCTGCTTATGGTGCTGACGTGATGTGTCAAGAACCACCAGCAGCAGATAATCCTCTACTTCAGCAACCCAATGCATTCATCACGCCCCATATAGCTTGGGCTACACAGGAGGCAAGAAAGCGATTAGTCAATATTGCCATCAACAATGTGAGAGCTTTCGTGCAGGGGGAACCTACCAATGTGGTGAACAAATAACTTCATTTTTAGTCCTTTATAATTGCAAGATTTCAAGAATATTATACCTCTTTTTATAATATGTATTCTCCTGAATTATTTTTCAGACGTCCTGAATTTATTTATACACTTCAGCAAGTAATAGAGTTTTTGGGAACTTTTGCATTTGCTATTTCTGGTATTCGTCACGCTGCTGCCAAGAAGTTCGACTGGTTTGGAGGTTTTGTATGTGGCATTGCCGTAGCGATTGGTGGCGGTACGATTCGTGATGTCATGTTAGGAGTCACTCCTTTTTGGATGACATCTTCTATTTATATAATATGTACGATATTCGCCCAAGTATTCGTGATTGTATTTTCCAAGTCTCTGAAACGATTGGATAATACATGGTTTGCCTTCGACACCCTTGGCTTGGCGTTGTTTACCATTGCAGGAATGCAAAAAACGTTAGCTTGTGGTTTTCCTTTTTGGATAGCTATCATCATGGGGTGCATGACAGGTTGTGCCGGTGGTGTTATTCGAGATGTGTTGTTGAATAATATTCCCGTTATTTTCCACAAAGAAATTTATGCCTTGGCGAGTATCGTTGGAGGTGTGACTTATTGGGTGATGTATTCTTTAGGCGTAGATGTGAGTGTCACTGTCGTTACTGTATTCTCGGTTGTTTGTGTCATTCGCTATCTTGCAGTTAGATTTCATATCTCACTCCCACAATTGCCAACAGAAGATGAATAGAGCTTTAGAAAATGGCAGGATGATTCGCAGGACAAGAATCATTCTGCTATTTTTCTTGTTTTAGCCAAGACAATCTTTAGAAAATTTTGAATTGGTAGCCTAAACTCACCATGATGGAGTTGTTCTTTGCAGGTCCCAAAAGTTGTTTCGCTTTGGTGGTCTCGGCTATTTTCTTGATAGGAATGTTGTAACGGGCATCCAAACTCAAGTTTTTCCACGTCACTGATGCGCCAACAGGAATGGCAAAATCGTTGGTGTTGAGTTCCGACTTGATAGTTTTTCCATTGCATTTCATGGATATTGCTTTCCCCGTATGAAAGCCAGAATATATGCTAAAATGATTACCAATGTACTGTTTTAACAGAAAGTCAATGTAGATGAAATTAAATTGGTAATTAAATTTTTCCGTTGGGGCATCTTTCTTGAACGGTTTTGCGCTGTTTGCTCCCTGATGTACAAACATGAATTCGGGTTGAACAGAGAAGTGCTTGGTCAGAAAAGATTCTGCAAAAAGCCCTCCAAATCCTGTAATCTTCGGATTATTTTTAACATTTGTCAGCTTGCAATACATGGCGCCACCCTTTGCACCAATGTATGTATCCCATGGATTGCGTTCTGACTTATACTTAAATGTAGACTGTGCCAAACAGATATTGCAGCATGCAACAACCCCCAATATTATGATAAAAAACTTTTTCATATACACATTTACCTTAGATGCGGTAAAATTAATGTTTTTTTATGAATTTACAAAGCGTTTTCTTTGATTAAAAAATTAAAGCGTTGGTAAGCACATGAAATCTCCTATTCACTCAAATGTTTTCCATATTTACATATTCTTATATCTTTCTATATATCAGTGAGTTGCGATTTGTTAACAACATACGAAAACTGTTTCATGGATGTAGACCTCTGATCTCATTGAAATATTAAAACGCATGCAGATTTATAGAGGAACAGGGTGAGAGGATCAATATAGTAATATCAAGTGAGTAAACTTAAGAGAAGTTTGTACAAAGTAGCTAATTGGATGTGAGATGGAAGTTAATCGGGAAACCCTGTGCCAGTGAACATATCCAAGCCGCCTTCTTATTTCGTATCATTTTTGGTCATGGCATTCGTCGTTTTTGTCCTATTATTTTACCAAAAAACGGTCATCTAAAATCTTCAAAATAGAAAAAAATAATAGGTAAACGACATGCAAAAATGGGCTGATTTTACCAAAAAAGAAGTCTTTTCAAGTTAAAACATTGACTTTACGGTCTTGGAAACATGCAATAGAGGTGTTATTCGCATGCTTCAGCAACATTAAAGCATGCAAATAACACGCTTAACTCAATAGGTTAGTCGCCAAGATAGGGTAAAAAATGAAATGAAAAGATGCGGATTAAGCGTAATGCGTTCAATAACAATGAATTGTAAACCTCGCTCATTTTTCGCGTATTTGCGACCAACTTTGCCGTTGGTTGTTTTCACGCGAGTTTTGAGAGGCACTTTGTAAAGAAAATTCAGCATTTATTATCCTTCAATGCAGCGTACGAAAATCCATGTTGTCGAGGGGAAAAAAGAAAAGGATGTGTTGAAAAACACATCCTTGAGAGTGACTCCCGCGGGATTCAAACCCACAACCTTCTGATCCGTAGTCAGATGCTCTATTCAGTTGAGCCAGGGAGCCGAAGTGCATTACTTTTGTAATTGCGTTTGCAAAGGTATGGAGTTTTTGCGATAACGCCAAACATTTTCACAACTTTTTTTCGAAAGAAATAAAAAAACGCCACTGCGGTGAGTGGCGTTGAATACATATAAGTGGTTTGTCAGCTCTATGTTTTAAGCCTTGAAAAACTTCTTATCGAATTAAATCAATACTACGCTTTAAGAATTTATCGAGACCAGCTCCCTTCAACATGCCATTTTGTAACAAAGCCAAGTCTATGAGTTGGTGTACGATTTTATTGTCTTTAGCCGCATTGGCAATGATGTCTGCTTTCTTTTGTTTCTGCTCATCGATTGCTTTTTGCGTATTTTCAACATCTTGTTTTTCTTCTTGCGTTATTTCTTCTGGCTTCTTTTTCTGTTGACTCTGATGCAGAGCTGCCAATCTTGCTTCTTGTCCTTTGATTTCACTCTCAATGGGTTTCAAGGCATCGGCGGTAGTTTTGCTGCAATTGTCGAGTACATTTTGAATCAGTTTGTGATCGCTGTTCAGTACTAATGTAAACATATCGGGCATGCTCCCATAGAAGCCCATGCCAGCTTGATACTTGCTCATCTCCTTCATACGACGCATATATTCGCTCTGGGTAATGATGAGTGGCATGGCTGATTCGCCTAAAGCTTGCACCTCTACATTAAATTCAGCCTGATTGATTTTAGGCAGTTGTGATTTGAAAACTTGTGACAAATTGTCACGATCGTTCTTGTCTAACTTCGACTCCTTGGTCTCTTCTTTTACAATGATACGATCGATGATGTCTCCGTCTACACGACTAAATCGGCTCTTTTCAAACTTTTGTTCAAACATAGATACTGTTGCAACGTCCAATTGTCCGTCAAAGAGTAAGACGCTGTAGCCTTTGTTCTTTGCTGACTCTATGTACGTGTATTGCTCATCCTTGTCGGTTGCATAGAGATAGATGAGTTGTCCGTCTTTATCTGTTTGGTTATCTTTAATGAGGGTGCGGTATTCATCGAAGGTAAAGTATTTGCCATCTACGTCCTTGAATAGGGCAAAGTCTTTAGCACGGTCATAGAAATCTTCTTGAGAGAGCATGCCGTAGTTGATAAATATCTTGAGGTCGTCCCACTTCTCTTCGTAATTTTTACGGTCTTCTTTGAAGATAGATTGCAAGCGATCGGCTACTTTCTTGGTGATATAGGTTGAAATCTTTTTTACGTTAGCATCACTTTGAAGATAGCTACGGCTCACGTTCAATGGAATGTCGGGAGAGTCGATAACGCCATGCAACAGGGTAAGGAACTGCGGTACAATGCCTTCTACCTGATCTGTAACGAAGACCTGATTGCTGTACAATTGTATTTTGTTGGGTTGCAGCTCAATGTTCGACTTTACCTTTGGGAAATAAAGGATACCAGTGAGGTTAAACGGATAATCCACATTGAGGTGTATCCAGAACAACGGTTCGTCCTGCATGGGGTAGAGGGTGCGATAAAAATTCTTATAGTCCTCGTCCTTTAATGTAGAAGGAGCTTTTGTCCACAATGGTTCGGTATCATTAATGACATTGTCTTCTGCGGTTTCAACCTGTTTGCCGTCTTTCCACTCTGTTTTTTTACCAAAGGCTATCGGAATAGGCAAGAACTTACAATACTTGTTGAGTAGTGTTTGGATGCGCTGCTCTTCCAAAAATTCTTTGCAGTCGTCATCGATATAAAGCACGACATCGCTTCCACGGTCAGCCTTTTCAGTCTCTTCTATGGTGTATTCTGGGCTGCCGTCGCAACTCCATTTCACGGCTTTCTCGTTTTCCCTGTAGCTTTTGGTAATAATTTCCACTTTCTTACTAACCATAAAGGCAGAGTAGAAACCTAATCCGAAGTGTCCAATAATGCCATTGGCATTGTCTTTATACTTCTCCATGAAGTCGTTTACACCCGAAAAAGCTATTTGGTTGATGTATTTGTCTATTTCCTCAGCGTTCATACCAATACCACGATCGCTGATTGTTAATGTGCCTTTTTCTTTGTCTAACTTAATATGAATGGTCAAATCTCCTTCTTCGCCTTTGAAATCTCCTTGTTTTGAAAGAGTTTTCAACTTTTGAGTAGCGTCAACGGCATTGCTCACTAACTCTCGAAGAAATATCTCGTGATCAGAATAGAGAAACTTTTTAATAACGGGGAAGATATTCTCTGTTGTAACCCCAATATTACCTTTTTGCATTGTATAATAATGTTTTTATGAATTCGCATAAAAGGTAATGCAAATAATGTGCCAAATAAAAAAGTTGGAAGAAAGTGGATTAGCTGGGCTATCATCAATAGACGATAGCCCAACTATGCAACACGATCTTCCAACTTTGTAAAGATATTCGTGACAAGGCTTTTAGCCTATTGCGATATCTTGCAAGATTTCACCCAAAGTGGGGTGGGTGTGAATAATATCCTTCAGCTGATTGAGCTTAATATTCAGGTTCATCAACGCCGAAACTTCTTGAACAAGTTCTGCTGCATGAGCACCATAGACATGGCATCCAATAATCTTGTCCTCCTCATCTGTGATGAGTTTCACCATTCCTTCGGTTTCTTCGATAGAAAGCGCACGGCCGTTTGCACGATAGTAGCCTTTCTTAGTCTTGTATGCTATGTTCTCTGCCTTGCATGAATCCTCGGTCTTGCCTACGCAAGCGGCTTCAGGATAGGTGAATACGGCAGCGGGCATGATGTCGAATCGAATGTTATCGTCTTTGCCAAGTATGTGATTGATGGCTCTCATTCCTTGGAATGTGGCAGCGTGTGCTAACATTTGTCGTCCATTCACATCCCCAATGGCATAAATGCCACTTACGGATGTTTCCATATTGTCATTGACTAAAATGCCTTTTCTGTCGTAGGCAACCCCTGCGGCATCAAGATTTAGTCCTTCGATATTGGCAGCCCGTCCAGTTGCAATAAGAATAGTATCTGCTTCTACACTTTGTTCTTTTCCTTTTTGTTCAAAGTATATTTTGCCATTTTCTACTTTCTTTACTGCAGCTTGCAAATAGAACTGAATGCCTGTCTTTGCCAAACATTTTCTTAATCGCTTTGCAATATCGCTGTCTAATGTCGGTAAGCATTCCTTCATGAATTCGACTACCGTTACCTGACTGCCGAACTGTGCGAAGGCAGATGCAAACTCCATACCAATGACACCAGCCCCTACGATACACAACTTTTCGGGGATGTGGTCAATGGAAAGCAATTCTGTAGAGGTAAAGACATTGGAATTTCCGTGGGGATTGTAAACAATACCCTCGATAGGAGGTACTTTTGCTTGCGATCCAGAGGCTATGATGACGTATTTCGCCGCATATTCCTCTCCGTTGGCAACAATGGTTTTAGCGTCCTTAAAAGATGCCTTGCCGTGTACCAATGTAATGTTAGGTTGGGAAAGTAATGTCTCTACTCCTGCTTTCAATTGCTGGATAGCTTCATTTTTTCTTGCCATCACCTGTTCGAAGGCAGGCTTTTCTTCTTTAGAGGCATCGTGTGCCAAACATTTGGTTGGGATACATCCACAATTAAGACACGTTCCGCCTGCTTCTAAAGCTTCGAATATGATGACCTGAAGGCCATTCTTCGCAGTATAATCAGCAGCGCGATAGCCTCCAGGACCACTTCCAATGATGATTAAATCAGTTGTTGTCATCGGTCAATTGCTTAAAGGTAAGTATAGGATGCTTGGCTGCTTCCACATCGTTCACACGCTTAATAGGTGTTTCGTGCGGTGCGCTTTTCACGATTTCAGGGTCGTTCTTTGCCTCGTCGGCAATCTTGCGCATCACCTCTATGAATGCATCCAGCGTTTCCTTGCTTTCGTTTTCGGTAGGTTCTATCATCATTGCCTCGTGGAAGAGTAATGGGAAATAGATCGTTGGAGCATGGAAGCCATGGTCTAATAAACGCTTGGCAACGTCCATTGTGGTTACTCCAGTGCTCTTGTCCATGAGACCATCAAACACAAACTCATGCTTGCAAATGGTGTCTATGGGGAGTTTGTAAACGTCTTTCAAGCATTCTTTGATGTAGTTGGCGTTCAATGTGGCATAAGGTCCTACCATCTTGATATTTTCCTTGCCTAAGGTGAGGATGTAAGTGTAGGCTCTCATATAGGTGAGGAAATGTCCGTGATAAGGATGAACCGTAATGGTAAAATGCCCTTTTGCATTGGTTGCACAATTATTGGTGGGTAAGAAATCTACCAATTTCTCGCAAACACCCACAGGACCAGAGCCAGGACCGCCGCCTCCATGTGGGGTAGAGAATGTTTTATGTAAGTTGATGTGCATCACATCAAATCCCATATCGCCTGGTCTACATTCACCCAGCAGCGGATTAAGATTTGCTCCATCGTAGTACATCAAACCACCGCAGTCATGAATGAGTTTGGTAATCTCTGGAATATGTGTCTCGAAGAGTCCCAAAGTGTTGGGGTTCGTCATCATCATTCCAGCAATGTCGTCTCCTAAGAGTGTCTTGAGGTGCTCTACATCCACTAATCCATCGGCGGTACTTTTTACCTCTACCACTTCTAATCCACATACCGCAGCCGATGCGGGATTTGTTCCGTGGGCAGAATCAGGTACGATAATTTTGGTACGCTTCGTATCGTTGTTTGCTTGGTGATATGCACTGATAATCATGAGTCCCGTTAATTCTCCATGAGCTCCTGCACATGGATTAAGCGTAAAGCGAGACAATCCTGTTAAAGCGCATAAGGCTTGTTGCAAATTCTCATACACTTCTTTTGCGCCTTGCACTGTTTCAGCAGGTTGAAGTGGATGCAAATTAACAAATGCAGGGTGTGCTGCCATCTCTTCATTGATAGTTGGATTGTACTTCATGGTACACGATCCCAGCGGATAAAAGCCGTTGTCAACGCCAAAGTTGTTCTCACTATGGTTGGTATAGTGGCGCACTACTGTCAGTTCATCACACTCTGGAAGCTCGGCATCGACTGTCCTTTTTAATGTGGCAGGTATTTCATGTCGTCCAAATTCATTCTTTGGAAGCGTATATCCACATCTTCCAGGGTGAGAAAGTTCAAATATTAAGTTATGATATAGTTGATGGTTCATGGCACGAGTTCTATTAGTTGATCAATTTCCTCCTTTGTTCTCTTTTCGGTTACAGCCAACATGAGCATGTCATCACCAACTTGTATACCACCAAAGATGCCATTTTCAATGAATCGTTGTTGAAGTTCTTGGAGGTTACCGTCATACTTCACGCAAAATTCATTGAAGAAAGGCTGATTGTAAGCCAATGTGAAATGTCCTGTTTTCAATAGCTGTTCACATAGATAATGTGCACCGTCATAAGACAATTGTGCAGCTTCTTTCAATCCTTCTTTACCCATTAAAGAAAGATATATCGTTGCCCAAAGTGCCATTAATGATTGATTTGAACAGATATTTGATGTCGCTTTCTGTCGGCGGATGTGCTGTTCGCGCGCTTGTAGCGTGAGGACAAACACACGTTGACCTTCTTCATCGATGGTTTTCCCAACGATACGTCCTGGCATCTTGCGCACAAGTTTATCCGTACAGCACATATATCCTACATACGGACCACCCCATCCCATGGGAATGCCCAATGATTGAGCTTCGCCAACGGCGATGTCTGCGCCCAATTCTCCTGGTGTTTTGAGCAATGCCAAATCAGAAGGATTGCTGTTCATGATGAACAATGCCTTTTGTTCATGGCACTTATCGGCTACACCTGTGTAATCTTCTACAATGCCATAGTAATTGGGATATTGTACAACCACGCCAGCAACGCCACCTTCAGCTAATTTCTGTTCCAAATCTTCTTGGTCGGTAATGCCTTCCCGTGCTGCTATCATTTCAATATCTATCTGTTGAAAATGTGCATAAGTCTTGATAACAGAAAGGATTTTTGGGTCTACTGTTTCAGAAATGAGAACTTTATTTGCCTTTTTATGGTTCGCTTTCGCCATCAATACAGCTTCTGCTGTGGCAGTAGAACCGTCGTACATAGACGCATTGGATACATCCATACCCGTCAACTCTGCCATCATACTTTGAAATTCAAAGATATAATGAAGTGTTCCTTGTGATACTTCTGCCTGATAAGGCGTATAGCTGGTTAAAAATTCTGAGCGACTCACCAAGGATGGAACTGCTGATGGTGTGTAATGATCGTACACGCCAGCACCAGCAAAGCAAGTGAGTTGTTGGTTTTTTGCTCCTAATTGATTAAAAAATTGGCGAATCTCTATTTCACTTTTTGCTCCAGGAATGTCGAATTCACCACGGAAACGCACTTCTTCTGGAATTTCTTTGAATAAGTCTTCAAGAGATTTTACACCAATTTTATCCAACATATCAGAAACATTCTCTTCTGTATGTGGAAAAAACTTGTAATTCATAACCATATTACTTTTTACAGAATTCTTCATAAGCCTTGGCATCCATCAAACTCTCTAATTCGGATTTATCAGACAGTTCCAATTTCATAATCCAAGTTTCAAAGGCATCTTCGTTAATTTTCTCTGGTGTATCTTCAAGTTCTTCATTCACTTCAACCACCGTTCCACTTACTGGACTTTCCAAATCACTTGCAGCTTTTACGCTCTCTACAGCACCAAAGTCATCGCCAGCTTCAATTTCATCATCCACTTCTGGAAGATCTACATAAACAATGTTGCCCAAAGCTTGCTGTGCATAGTCTGTGATTCCAACATAACCAATATTACCTTCTACTCTTACATACTCGTGCGACTCGCTGTAATAGAGTCCTTCAATTACTTTTGCCATATTCTTTTGATCTATTTTTTTGATGATTTTTTGTTATTTATTACATTCGATGAAACATGCAGTGATAGTCATCGTCACAGATTTTCATAAAATATGTTTGCTTTTCTAATGTTTGTTGAGAAATCTCTTCTTGACAACTACACAGGGGAATGTTTTCTTTCTAATTTGAACTTCCAGTTCTGTACCGAGTTTAGAATGTTCCAAATCTACTAAGGCAAACGCCAAACTTTTATCCAAACTGATAGAGTGATAGCCTGTAGTGATAATACCTACCTGCTGTCCGTCTTTCATAACGGGATAACCATGACGAGGAATAGCTTTGCCCTCTAATTCCAGTCCAATGACTTTTTGCTTTGGTTTTTCTTCTTTTTGCTTGGCGATAGCTTCCTTTCCAATGAATTCGGGCTTATCTAACTTGCAGAACATGCTTAGTCCTGACATTACTGGTGTGATGTCCTTAGATAACTCCATTCCGTAAAGAGGAAGACCTGCCTCAAAGCGCAAAGTGTCACGACAGCCCAAACCGCAAGGTGTACAACGCTTGCTCTCCATTAAAGCATCCCATGCTTGAACGATATAAGCTTGTGAGCCATATATCTCGAAGCCGTCTTCTCCCGTATAACCAGTGCGACTTACAATAATTTGCTCACCATTGACGTCTATTGTCTTTGCTTCGTAAAACGCCAAATCTTTACAAGATAGGTGTAATACTTCTTCCACAACGCTTTCTGCCTCTGGTCCTTGAATTGCCAACTGACTGTAATAGTCTGAGCAATGGTCAATGGTTACATCGTAACCTTCTGCGTGCTGACGTATCCATTCTACGTCTTTGTCAGTGTTGGCGGCATTGATGACTAAGAAAAATTCGTTTTCGCCCATCTTGTAAACCAACAAGTCGTCTACGGTTCCTCCGTCAGGATAGAGCATCATTCCATAAAAGATGCTGTTTAGGGGAGCATTGGTAACATCATTAGTAAAGATGTAGTTCACATATTTTTCTGCATCTTTCCCTGTAATGTAGACTTCGCCCATGTGGGAAACATCGAAAACGCCACAGTGTTGGCGCACAGCATTATGCTCTTCAATAATAGATGAATACTGGATAGGCATGTCGTAGCCACCAAATGGTTGCATTAAAGCACCCAAGGCTACATGTCTGTCATGCAGACAAGTTCGTTTATTTTCCATATTTTATAAATTTAGGTTTGTACATAGATTTATTATTAGCGGTTAAAAAGTGCCATTCTATTGTTATTGTTTTGGCGGCTCTACAATCAAGTTGACCAATTGTGCCTTGTTCAAGTTTCTAATGATGTGGTTCACTTGCTCTGGTAAAGCCGCTTCTACGGCTTGCTTGGTGTATGGGATGTTTTGCAATGGTTTCAAGATAGCATTGTCAAGGTCGCCCGTCAGGAAATAATCTCCCATGATGTTCACGTGCTTGATGACGTTGTTCTTGAGTTCCATAAGCACCTCCAACTCGCCCACATTCTCGATGCGTTGCTTGTTGGTCATCGTGTAACGCGGATTGTTGCCATAGGTGAACTCATCCGACAGGTAGTCTTGCTCTATCTCTTCAATGCCCTTGATGTCCTTCTCTGTAAGGGTGAGGGCGGATGAGCATAGAAACTCCTTCGTTTGACGCTTCACTTCTTCTATGGAGAGTGTGGTATAATCTTTGAGCAAGGCAATGTGTTGGCGAACGCTTTGCACGCCTTTACTGTTTAACTTCTGTTGACTTGGCGTGATACTTGCTACCATATTCTGAAGATTGGTGTCGTAGAGCATGGTGCCATGTACGATGCTCCACTGCGGAACATGATAGAAAGCATTTCCCGACACTTTCTTCCCATTAATCAAAATGTCGTTTCTGCCCCCTGCTTCGGCATTTATTCCAAGTTGTCGAAGCATTTGCACAATGCGGTCGATGTACTGGGTGAAAACAAGATTTACTTGATCATTGTGCGTAATATACGAGAACAGCAAGCAGCCCTCGTCCACATAAATACATCCTCCACCACTCTTACGCCGAAGAAGATGAATACCTTTTTCTCGGCAATAAGGTAAATTTATTTCGTTGTCTATTAACTGGTTACGTCCAACCATCACCGTAGGAGGGACTTGCCAAATAAAGAAATAATCTTCGTTATCGGCAATATGTCGTGCTACGTATTCTTCGGTGGCAAGGTAAAAACTGGTTAACCTATTCTTCTCTGGAACATCAATATAAATCATTGATTGCTTTTCATTTTAGATTGTTTGACTACAAATATAATGATTTGTCATCGATTACACCAAAAAATCAATGATTTTTTTGTAATCTTCACATGAATGCGTTTCAGAGTTCCTCTTCGGCAATGTTTCTTCATAGTTTTGTTCATCATCCTCAGTCCACCTTATATATTATATATTGGCTATCGACATGATATTGGCAAACACGCCTGCGGCAGTGACATCGGCACCTGCACCATATCCCTGTATTTGCATGGGGTAGGCTTTGTAGCGTTCGGTGGTGAGCAACACGATGTTGTTGCTACCTTCGAGGTTATAGAAGGGATGCGACTGTGCTACTGCTTGCAGACCGACTTTCATTTTTCCATGCTCCATAGAGGCTACGAATCGCCATCGCTCACCTTGCTGTTCGAGGGTGCGACGACGTTTCTCGAAGTCATCGTCCAATTGTGGTAGCCGCTTCCAAAATTCGTCCACGCTACCTTCAAAATATTCATCAGGCACAAACAGGTGTTTCTCCACCTCTTCTTGTTCTGCCTTGTAGCCAGCCTCGCGTGTGAGGATGACCAGCTTGCGGATCACATCCTTTCCGCTCAAGTCGATGCGTGGGTCGGGCTCACTATACCCCTCTTCTTTGGCACGGTGTACAGTCTCCGAAAATGGCACATCGGCTGTCAGCTCGTTGAAGATGAAGTTGAGCGTGCCACTAAGTACGGCTTCAATCTTCAGAATCTTGTCTCCCGAGTTGCGCAGGTCGTTGATAGTGCCGATAATGGGCAGTCCTGCTCCCACGTTGGTTTCGTATCTGAACTTTACTCCTCGTGTCACGGCGGTTTGTTTCAATCGCATATATTCGTCGTAAGGCGATGAGGCGGCTATCTTGTTGGCTGCCACCACACTGATGTTATGTTCTAAGAGGGGTTGATAGAGGGCGGCAATCTCGCCACTTGCCGTACAGTCTACAAAAACAGAGTTAAAGATGTTCATGCCGATGACGGCTTCACACAATTTCTGTGGTGAACTGAGTTCTGATGCTTGCAACTCTTCTCGGTAGGTCTGCAAGTCTAAACCGTCACGGTTGTATATGGCATGTTTGGATGAGGCGATGCCTACCACGTTGAGTTTGAGTCGGGAATGTTCCTTCAGTTCATCGTATTGCGACCGTATCTGCTCTATGAGTTTGCCTCCTACGGTGCCAATGCCACAGATAAAGAGGTTGAGCACCTTGTATTCGGACAGGAAGAACGAGTCGTGCAGCACGTTCAGGGCTTTGCGCAGGTAGGCAGCTTCTATGACTACGGAGATGTTGGTCTCACTGGACCCCTGTGCAAAAGCAATGACACTGATGCCCGAACGCCCTAATGTTTCAAACAGTTTGGCGGCTATTCCTGGCAGGTGACGCATGTTCTCACCCACAATGGCAATGGTGGCAAGCCCACTTTGTGCCTCCATGGGGAACATAGCACCCGTTTCTATCTCTTTGGCAAACTCTTCGTTGAGTACAGCTACCGCAGCATCTGCATCCTGTTCGCGTACACCAATGCTGGTAGAGTTCTCCGAAGACGCCTGACTTACCATGAATACCGATATGCCATGGTTCGCCAAGGCGGTGAAGATGCGACGGTTGACACCAATGACACCCACCATGGACAGTCCTGCCACGTTGATAAGTGTGGTACCCTTAATACTTGAGATGCCTTTGATAGGCTTGCCATCGTTTTTGATTTTTGCCTTAATCATGGTTCCCTCACCGTCGGGATCGAACGTGTTCTTCACCTGTATAGGGATGTTTTTCACACATACAGGGTAGATAGTGGGCGGATATACCACCTTGGCACCAAAGTTGCACAGCTCCATCGCCTCGATGTAGCTGAGTTCATGAATCGTGTAGGCAGCCTTGATTACCTTGGGATCGGCTGTCATAAAGCCATTTACATCTGTCCATATTTCCAGAATGTCGGCATCGAGTGCGGCGGCAATGATAGAGGCGGTGTAGTCTGAGCCGCCTCTTCCCAAGTTGGTAGTCTCGTGTGTGTCTTTGTCCTGACTGATGAATCCCGGCACCAAGGTAATGGTGTGCTGATGCGAAAAGGCGTCTCTCACCAACTGCTGAGTGAGCGTGCTGTCCAATACATGCTTGTTGTGTTTGCGCTCGGTCTTGATGAATGTGCGGGCATCTATCCAACGGGCATTCTCTACTAAGGTGGCAACGATGTGCGAACTTAGTCGCTCGCCGTAGCTCACGATGGTGTCTTCTGTCTTATGACTCAGATCGTGGATGAGAAATACACCGAAGTAGATGGAACGGAGTTGTTCGAACAGCGTGTCTACCTTGTGATATAGTTCGCTGTGCTTGATGTTGTCAGTGATAACGGAATCAATGAGTTGGTGGTGTCTCTCCACCATATTGTCGAAGGAGTCTTTCCAAGTTTCATTGCCCGACAGTGCCAATTGTGCTGTGCTTAGCAGTTGGTCGGTGATGCCTCCCAATGCGCTTACTACCACAACAACGGGTTGTCGTTGGGCTTCTCTCTCGACAATCCTCTTCAGTGAGAGGATGCTTTCCACGGAACCAACGGATGTTCCGCCAAACTTCAATACTTTCATGTAGTGTTCTTTTTATCTTGTTGTGCCGCAATGTAGCCCAAATCGGGGGTGCATCACAATAGAGTTATTCTCTCTTATAGCAGGGTGGAACTTTCACCTCGCTTACTTTCCGTCGGTGGGATTTTTTCTCAAAGGCGGTTCATCTATTGCGTCCATTTAGACTTAGATAAGGGCAAATGTACAAAATTTCTTGAAATCAGCCCTTATTTTCATCCATATAATTTGCAAAGCAATGCTTGTATCTCCCTGCTCTTTTATTGAAGAGTGATATTTTATACTGCGAAAAGACACAAAAGGAATAGTGTAGGTTATATTGATGATACGCTACATGGAAGGGAAATAAATGCTGAATTTTCTTTACAAAGTGTCTCTCATAACTCGCGTGAAAACATCCAACAGCAAAGTTGGTCGCAAATACGCGAAAAATGAGCAATGTTCATAACTTACTGTTATTGAAAGTGTTACGACAAAGTCTTCGCTTTTTGTACCATTTTTTGCCCTTTCTTGGCTGTTAAA
>NZ_HG417091.1:327974-363883 GCF_000455445.1 Hoylesella timonensis 4401737 = DSM 22865 = JCM 15640
TTAAAGCATTGTTCTAAGCTAACAATTTGCATGCTTTAATGCCGCTGAAGCATGTGAATAACACCTCTAATACATGGTTCCAAGGGCGTTAAGTCAATGTTCTAACTTGAAAAGTCGTCTATTTTGAGAAAATCAGCCCATTTTTGTTGAGTGTCTGCCTATTGATTTTTTCTATTTTGAAGATTTTCAATGGTCGATTTTTGGTAAAATTACAGGACAAAATTATACTTTTTGAAGTGCTTTCGTTGGTTCTGATATGACCCCAATACTAAAATTGAGAAAAAAAATAGAGCATTGGATTAATGTTGCGATCTAATGCTCTAAGGGTTTTATTTCAATGGGTTAAGACTGTTAAGGCTGGTTCTATAAATTAGCTTTGTTAGATTTTGAGCTTATTTTTGAGGTCAAAATGCAAGAGAGTGAAGGAGTGTAGCGAGCTACACGACTGAACGAACTTACATTTTGAACTAAAAAGAAGCCAAAAGATAATAAAACGTATTTCATAAAAATTTAATGACTATATGCGGTGGTAATTTATAGAACCAGCTTTAATCCATTGAGTTGTGCTTTGTGGGTTATCTGACCACCTTTGTCGTCTTTGCTCCTTGCTTTATAATGAAGATGCCATGTGTGGGCAGTTGGCTTATTGAGAAGGCGGCTGCGGGTAGTTGCAATAGCTTGTGACCTTGCAAGTCGTACACGCGAATGGGTACTTCGGCATCGCTTACCGTAGGTGCCTCGATGGCTGTTACCCAGTCGTAATTGGTGCGGTTGATCTTGCTCTTTTTTTTGATGGCGCCATTGTCGATTTTGATCACCACACTATTGGTTTTGCCATACTCTGATCTTACCACTTGCCAGTTGGCATCGCGTTCATCTTTGAATCTTAGGTAGATTTGATAATCGCCATCGGGCAGGTCGGCAGGAATGATTACTCTCGGCCAAGAAATTGCCCTCCAGTAGCTGTCTTTTTCTTGATAAGAAGTGGTGACTAAGTCGCGTTGTTGTCCATTGCCTTCGATGACCAGTGCCAGTGTACCGTTGACCGGGGTGCTGCTCACGTTCCAAACCTCCGCCACGCCCATGCTGATAGCTCGTTTAGAGAGTTCGTTGATGGTGAGCTGGTTGCCGTAATGCAGAGTGAGGTGACTCATCCATGCTCCTTGTTGTTCGGGCTGAATGCCAACAATCATGTCTTGTTTGTAACTGTAGTCGCCATTGCCTTTAGGGGTGAGGATGCCGATATCAAAATAGCCATCCTCAAAGCCTCCCCAGCCCCAGTTGACATGTACTTTTCCTTCTGCATTATAACCATCAATTACAAAAGCGTGACCGTTTTCCCCTTTCGAGTCGTTGCCCGAATAGTAAATGGGGCGTTGCTCAGACAATTCTTTATACACCATGTCCATCCACTCTTGCTCTGAATAATAGTTGCGTGTGTAGCGGTTCATGTTGGGGTTGTAGCCGAAATTATTGATAAATGCGTTTTGTGCCGACATGGTGTTTGAGGAACTGAAGCCTGGTTTATAATCCATATTGACGGAGATGCCCACCTGTCGCATCAACTCTGACACAGCTTTCGCCTCTTCGTCAGTGTATTTTCCTTTTTTATAAACAGACAGCATCTTGTCCCACTGATAAGGAGAAGCGGAAAAGTCGGCGGAGAGCGTCTCACCGTTCATAGAATATGTGTTCGACCCTTTGCCCACCGTGGGATACTTGTGATAGCGCATTATCTGCGTCATGGCAATAGCTACGCATCCCACTAAGTAAGGGTTGCCGTTAGCATCCTTTTGTATGTCGTTGTTATACGGTGCCTCCTGATGCCATTTGGTCTCTATGAGTGAATCTACATGGTTGGGTAGGGGCGCTGATGGTGCGATGGAACCACTGTAGCCCTGACCGTTGGCTATACGCGAGGCTATGGCTGCGTTGGCTGCCCGTAAGTACCATTGAAAGGAGGGATTGATGTTTGTGTCGTTGGTATATGGCTTGTTTGATACACCGACAACGGCTTCAATGGCATCGTCGTTTGCCAATACCACGAAACCCACATGGCGGTTGCCAATCACTGTTAAGTCTGACAGTTGTTGAAGCATTTCCATGTTGCTAATATTTGTGGCTCTCGTATCTTCGACAGTCGTAGATACAGAAAGTTCTCGAGCAGCGATGGCTCTGAGTTGTGCCATGGTGCGGGGCTTTGCTGATGCCGATAGGGTGAGCAACAAGGTAAGGAAAAAAGTAGTAAATAATTTGAATCTCATCATATACATATTTGTTAAAGTAGATAGAAAAACCCAATGGGCATTGGCGAGAGTTCTCCCACCGCCCATTGGGTTGTAATTGACGACAACACAGTGCGTGTTATCTTTTTATTGTTCGCTCATTTTTAGTCCAAAAGCCCAATCCATTCTGCTTGTTGATTGTTGATCCACCAACCAAAATCGGGTGAGTACCAGTGGAACCATAGTTCGAAAGTATCATCTTCCGGATGATATTTGCCACATTCGTCTTTGGTCAAAGCGTCAATGTCTGCCTTCTTCCACAATTCACCACTATCAGGAAACCACAATCCTACAATCCAAAAATCTTTTAATCCAGCATCATTCCAATTCTGTCGATGAATATATTGTGGCTTCATGTGTAAGAATCCTTTTTCATCTTTCCAAAATGTAATGTTGCTCAAATCACTGTCAATCCAATTAGCCTTGAAATGTTGCCCTCTGATAGTGAACGTATTTTTTGGACATTCCATGATTTCTACGTCTTTGAATGTGTAATCATAGAACCAACTTTGCCAATTTGCACTATGTTTTGTGTACCTATTGACCGTTATATTCACCTTTGTACTTGCATAATTATAGGCATTTTCATCAGCTACTTTGATAGTTACTTGTTCAGATGTTGTAGGTTTCATGTCAAAATTTATCTTGACAAGTTTCGATTTTTCACCAGCCTTAAAGTCAATACTCTGTGGTACTTTGAATTTATCGTTATCTGAAACAAGTTTTATAGAACCAGCTGCGGATTTATCAGGTCGAACAACGTTCACTTCTAATGTTTGTGACATACTGTTTTCTAAGTATATGACATTAGAATTTGTTAATAAAAAAGCTTGTTCAGTTTCTGGCTTTCCTGCGGTTAATGTTGCAGGCTCGTATTCATACTCTTCTACACAAGATGCGCACAATGTAACGCATATAAATAGGAGTATGGCTCTTAACGTATGATATGTCTTTTTCATAATTGCTATAATTTTGTATTGATGGCGTTATTCTCCAATCCAAGGACTGTATTTTTCTGATGGATCTGGATTGTTTTGATCTCGTAAAATAGGATTGGACATAATCTCTTGGTCAACGATAACAAAGTTCATCCATGCAGGTCTACCGTTACTGTTCAGTCTTACTTCGGGTACAAAGTTAGTACCGGGATAGCCTCTTGTCACAGAATAGTTTAATCGCTTGATGTCGAAGAATGATTGTCCTTCGCCCCAAAGTTCAACACGCTTTTGAAAAACGATTTCCTCGACAAGGTCATCTTGTGTCTTTGCTTTGCATTCGTATTTGTCATTACGTGTCTTCATGAATTGTTCTAACAGCTTTTTACCTTCTGCAAGGTTTTGGTGTGCAGCTGCTTCTGCTTCGATGAAATACATTTCTTCTACGCGCATCATAGGATATGCTGAGGCTTGTCCTACCTTAAAGCTTTTATCATCACCTTTGTTGGGACGGAATTTTAAGGAAGCATAGGCAGGGAGTTTCTCTTTGTATGTTGCATTTAGAAATGGCACTTGATTGTAAAGCGGTGAGCCTTCAGGAGCTTTAAATTCCAGTTTGCGCCAATCGTTGTTACTGATGCGGTCATAAACACTTCTGCCAATCATTTGGGTAGCGCCCTTTGCAGTGTATCCATATTGCACTTCGTTCGACATCCAACTGGTCCAGTTATTCCATTCGCTTTCCAAGCCAGCATCTTGATCTGTATATTGCACACCCCACATCCATTTGGAAATGTCATTGAAACCCTTATTGATGTCCAAGCAATCTTCTTTTGTCATGATAGGTACACCACTTTTTTCTATGGCTAATCGTGCATACTTCTGGGCATTGGGATAATCTTCGAGCCACATGTAAAGACGTGCGCGTAGCCCCTCAACACATGCCATGTTTGGGAATGTGTTTCCTTTTGTGTCGGTTACATATTTCATGTATTTTTCGGCTTGGTCTAAATCTTCTTTGATAAACTTCACCATGTCTTCTTTCTTCGCACGTGGATTGTTAGCCATTTGCTGTTGATCCATTCCTGCTTTTACGATAGGAACAGTGAGACCTGTAATATCTTTGCCAGTGTCACTTTTACCTACCGTTTTATCATTGGGTAAAAACTCGTACATTCGTGCTAAATCCAAGTAAATCATCGCACGATTTGCATAAGCTATGGCTAAAGCACCCTTTTGAAAATCGGTAGCCTTTTCAGGATCTACCAGTCCAATAACATTGTTTGTGGTGAGTACATATTGGTATTGCCATTCCCATATAAATTGTGTTACAGCCCATGGAGCACCAATTTCTTTGCAATCGGTCCAAAACCAGAACCAATCCCAGTTTTGGTAGGATAGGGTTGCTATGTCGGCTGTCATTGCATCTCTAACGTGCATAATTGCACCATATCCCCATGAATATGGATCGCTGTAGATACTCTTAGCTTGAGTTGTAATGGCACCCACAAGGTTTTCAGTTGCATTTGCTGAGCTCTGTACCTGCTTCTGTGTTGCCACATCTGTAGGAAATGTTTCTTGTAAACATCCAGATAGCAGAGTGCTACTTGCTATTGCTCCAATAATAGGAACAATTTTCAATATATTTTTCATTTTCATAGTTCTTAGGTTTTATAATTAGAAGGTTATAGAAACACCACCAGATATTGTACGAATAGGCGAATAACTTGCATTACCAGCACCACCATCAATGTATTGACGTGGATCTAATCCTTGGCGTTTTGACCACAACCAAATATTGTCACCAACAGCATATATTCTCATCTTCTCTAATCCCAATAGAGTAGTAATTCTATTTGGCAGTGTGTAGCCTAATGTGATGTTTTGCAAGCATAAATAGCTACCATTTATCAAGAATCTGTCGGATAATTTATTTGCATTTACGTCACCGTATTGTAGTCGTGGAATATCTGTATTTTTATTTTGAGGCGTCCAAGCGTTCAGCAAATCGGCATGCATTTGTGCGCCACGGTTCATATTCATTGCGCTAATATAAGCACCGTCTAATACGTTTCCACCAATTTGATAGTTGAAGTCGATAGAGAGATCAAAGCCATAAGCATTCAAGCTGGTTCCAAAACCGCCATAGGCATCAGGCAAACTGGTGCCACATGTGTAGTACGATGCTTCTCCTGCATTGGTTGTCGTAATTTCTTTTTCTACAATATCGTTACCGTTTGCGTCTTTTACAATTTGATTTTTATCATCAGTCTTGTATATCTTCTTGTAATATAGAGCCTCACCTGTATTCTGATCTACGCCAGCATATTTATAAAGTCGCCAGGTGTAGATAGGCAATCCCTCACCATAAAAATAGGATTCGCTGTTATATCCCCGAACACCATCAATCTCGCTATTCTTTCGGTTGTCTGCTAAAC
This sequence comes from Hoylesella timonensis 4401737 = DSM 22865 = JCM 15640, assembly GCF_000455445.1. Taxonomy (GTDB): domain Bacteria; phylum Bacteroidota; class Bacteroidia; order Bacteroidales; family Bacteroidaceae; genus Prevotella; species Prevotella timonensis. Next base: position 333,633 of record NZ_HG417091.1, read on the forward strand.
GTGTAATCTTATTTTTATAAGTTGTAAAGTTCACATTGGCACTCCATGTAATGTCCTTTGTGCGAATGATGTCTCCATTAAGGTCAATTTCTAAACCGCTATTGCGCATATCGCCCACGTTATTGTAATAACCAGCAAAACCTGTGGAGCCAGGAGTCTTTACCCATGATAGCATATCGGTTGTGGTGCGATAGAAATATTCGATGTCACCGCTAAGTCTCCCATTCCAAAGCGAAAACTCAATACCAGTGTTCATGTTTCCACCCTTTTCCCATGTAATCTTGTCATTACCTAAAGAGTTTGGAGTTAAAGAAACTTCACCATTCGAATTTTCTATGTTGTATGTCGTTGTGTAACGGAATGAGCCAATACGGTCGTTACCTTGCTCGCCGTAAGAAATCTTAAATTTAAGTAAGTCAACGATTTTACTATCAAACCATTTTTCTTGATTGATATTCCATGCGCCACCAAGTGACCAAAAGTTACCCCAGCGATGATCGGGATGGAAACGTGAAGAACCGTCACGGCGATAAGAAACCGATGTGAAGTATCTTCCTTCGTAGTTGTATTGTGCGCGTCCAAACCAGCCTTCTGTATTATAATCGCTGGCATATGAACCACTTTGACCTACCTGTACTGCTTGATCAAGTTCTACGCTCTCGTTAGAGAACGTTTTGAGCTTGTCTGCGCTCAACTCTTCATAATGACTTCTAAAGTATTCATGTCCCAGCATTACTTCTACATCGTGTGCATCAAACACATGATGATAATTCAATAACTGTTGCAAGTTGTACGTCCATGTACGGTCGTGTTTCTTAAATATATGTCCTTTTTGCGATGCAGTTTCACCAAACCAAGGATTGTATGTTGTAGTGCCTCGATATTCACCGATTAAAGCACTATTAGACGATGTGAACTTAAAATCTTTCAAGAATCTAATTTCGGCTGTTCCCGCAGCAGTAGCGTTGTGTCCAATACCGCCATTATGGTTAATTTGGCTATCGTTCAAAGGGTTACCGTCTTTCATAAACTGCCTGGTAAGTCCAAGTACAGCTCCGTTACCATAGTCAACTTCTGGTAAATTTGTATTTTGATTAATAAGAACATTGCCTTCAGCGTCACGGATATACAATGGATAAATAGGTGCCATTTGTGCCATTGCAAACAGGTTGGTAGGTGTGTTGCTTTTACCATCGTTTCGCAAAGAGTTCGTTTCATAGTGTGAGTAGCTGAAGTTTCCGAACAATTTCAGCCAAGTTTTCATTTGATAGTCTGCTTTCAAACGAGATGAGAAACGAGAATAATCAGAACCTGGTGTAATACCATCAATCTTTAGGTAGCTGGCTGAGCCGAAGAAACTACTCTTATCAGTGGAACCGTTGGCTGTCATCGAATATTCTTGTCGAACACCTGTTCTAAAAGATTCTTTCATCCAATCATCAGGCATCAACATATATTTTTTCCCATTGTTCTCAATAACTCTGCCCAAGGTGGCATGTGGATTTAATTTAAGGTTTCGTCCTATCATCCATTCTCCTTCAGGAACGTTATAAACATTGTATCCCAAGCTGTATGAGTTATCAGGATTCGGGTCTACAAGGTTTTGGTTTGCCCAACCAAGCGCCTGATCTTGACTCATGTTAAGCTTGTTTACTGCATAATTGTAAAGTCCATTAAAATAAAGCTCGTAATATCCAGCAGGATTGTTTACGTAATTGTGAAGTGGCATTTGTTTGCTGTTTGCTCCTACTTTTGCGTCAACAGTAATGGAGGAACGTCCTTTGCGTCCGTTCTTGGTAGTGATAAGTATCACACCATTGGCACCACGAGCACCATACAAAGCAGCGGATGCAGCATCTTTCAGCACCGTTTGGCTTTCTATTTCTTGTGGGTTGATTAAGTTAAGATTGCCATCGTAGGGTGCACCATCTAAAATAATTAGTGGAGCATTGCCTGCATTAATGGAGCTGATACCACGTATACGAATAGCTGACGTACTACCTGGTGCACCTGAGCTGCTAACCATTTGAACACCTGCAACTTTTCCTTTCATAGCTTCAATAGGGTTCGTGCTTTGAACCTTGGTAAGGTCATCGCTTTCTAATACTTTAGCCGAACCAGTAAAGGCTGATTTCTTAGCAGTACCATACGCCACAACAATCACTTCGTCAATGCTTTTCTGTACCGGAATCATGACAATGCGCATGTTACTTTTCGCAGTTACATCTTGTGACTCCATTCCAACGTACGAGATACGTAGCGTCTTTCTGCCTTGTGGCAGGGTTAGCTTAAACTTACCGTCAATGTCCGAGATAGCTCCTGTGCCAGAACCAACAACTTGAATGGTAGCTCCCACAATGGGTTGTCCATCCTCTTTTGAAATAATGGTTCCTGACACATCTGTTTGTGCAAATGCAGTTCCTATCATGAAGAGAAGGAACGACATCATCAAGAATAATCGTCTTTTCATATTTATAGAATTAGGTTAAAACATTAATTTGTTTCAGTTTTGCCTGCATCGTTATAGCAGGGTGTGCGTAGTTCACGATAGTCTATTTGTTTTCGTCAACCAATAGCACCGATGTCTTCTTCATAGTTTTTTTGAAAAAATCTCTGCAAATATATCAATTCTATTTTAAGAAACCAAATAAATAAAAGGAAAATATTTATGTTATTTTCATCAAAGTCATGTATTCCATTGAGTTTCACGAGCTTCTTCTGTCTACTTATCACATCAATTATAAAGAAATGTACGTCAACTCTGCCCAAAAAGCTAAAAAAAGGTTACTTTTGTCAATGAACTTTTGTCATTAAACATTTTATATCAGCCGTTATGATTCAAGAATATCAAATAAGAATATTGCCACACCTTGCCGCTTCTCAAGAGTCTATCATTGGATTTTTGGCTAAAGAAAAAGGCATAGACGCCCGAACAATCAAACATGTACGTGTGCTGAAACGCTCTATCGATGCTCGCCAACGTACAGTTTTTGTCAATCTGAAGGTGCGTGTCTTTATCAATGAAGAGCCTGAGGAGGAGGATTTTGTTCGAACCAACTATCCTGATGTTTCGCAACGTCCACGGGTTGTCGTGGTGGGAGCAGGACCTGGAGGACTGTTTGCTGCTTTAAGACTCGTTGAAGAGGGATTGTGTCCAATCGTCTTGGAGCGAGGGAAAGATGTTCGTGAACGTAAAAAAGACTTGGCACAGATTGCCAAAACACAACAGGTGGATGCAGAAAGTAATTACTGTTTTGGTGAAGGAGGAGCTGGAGCTTATTCGGACGGTAAGCTATATACACGGTCAAAGAAGCGCGGAAGCGTTGATAAGATTTTGAATGTTTTTTGCCAGCATGGTGCTTCTACTGCTATTTTGGCTGACGCTCATCCGCATATTGGGACGGACAAGCTGCCCAAGGTGATTGAAAACATGCGCCATACCATTTTGAAAAGTGGGGGAGAAGTGCATTTTCAAACGAAGATGACATCGTTACAAGTTTCTCCACACGATAGTCAAGTCGTTGGTGTTGAAGCTATCGACCTGCCAACTGGTCGGCAACTCACTTTTCAAGGACCTGTAATTTTGGCGACAGGACATAGCGCACGTGATGTATATCGCTATTTAGACAAGCAGCATATCGAGATAGAACCTAAGGCTTTGGCTGTAGGTGTGCGGTTGGAACATCCGTCAATGCTCATCGATCAGATACAATATCACCAAAAACAAGGCAGGGGAAAATATCTACCAGCTGTCGAATATTCATTTGTGTGCCAAGCACAAGAGCGCGGTGTATATTCATTTTGTATGTGTCCCGGTGGCTTTGTGATACCCGCAGCGACGGGACCGCAGCAAATAGTAGTGAATGGGATGAGTCCCAGCAATCGAGGTACTAAATGGTCTAACTCGGGGATGGTGGTAGAATTGCATCCAGAAGATGTGAAAAGTCATGATATGCTTACGCCTATGGACGATGAACCCATCTCTGATAAGCTCATCATGATGCAATTTCAGGAGCAGTTGGAACGACATTGTTGGCAGCAAGGCAATATGAAACAAACCGCTCCTGCACAGCGAATGGCAGACTTTGTCAATAACAGGCTGTCGTTTGATTTGCCTTCATCGAGCTATGCACCTGGACTCATCAGTAGTCCGTTGCACTTTTGGATGCCACCTTTCATCGTGAAGCGTTTGCAAGAAGCGTTCCGAGTGTTTGGCAAGCGTAGTCATGGATTCTTAACAAATGAGGCTGTGCTGATAGCTACGGAAACTCGAACCTCATCACCTGTCCGCATTCTGCGTCATCCCGATAGCTTGCAGCATGTGCGCATGCAAGGTTTGTTCCCTTGTGGTGAGGGAGCAGGATATGCAGGTGGCATCGTCTCGGCTGCCATTGATGGCGAGCGATGTGCGGAGCAATGTGCGGAAATGCTGCGTAACGCATAGTGTATAGTGTCCCGACAGTTCATCATTCTCGAGACATAGATAATGGCAAGCTCTCTCCTGAGCCACTCATGGAGAGTTGAGGAAAATATAAAGCAACAGCCCTGTCACGATTTGTTGGCAGGGCTGTCTATAATATATATAAGGTGTAAAGGTTATCGATTGATAAATTTCTTTCCGTTTTGTATCACAACACCCTTATATTCCTTGCCAACACGCTGTCCAGCCAAGTTGTACATAGGCGCGTGGTCATTGATAGCACTGTCGATTTGGTTAACGGTGTCAATGCCCGTAGTTTTTTCAATTTTGATGATATTGATTTGTGGTTGACCTCTGTACAAGCTTACAATACCCTTTACTGTTTGATTCTGCACGCCATCAAATGAAGAAAGATCCTTGTAGGCATCCAAGTGAAAACCGTTATACAGTTGAATCTTTTGATCTCCAACGTGGGCGTAGTAGTTGGTGTACTTTCCAGATTTTTCACTCTGTATGGTTACTCCTTCTACTTGTACCAAGTCAGAGAGGTTCTCGCCTGCCTTGTCGGGCGTGATGACCTTTGGTTTTGCTGGTGTACCATCAGTGATGGTCAACCCGTCAGCGTTGGTTTTATCGGTTTTCACACCTTCGGGCAGTCCATTAAAATCTTTTAGTTCCAAGGTTACTTCACCGTTCAATATCTTGTTTTCTTCGAGGGTTAATCCGCTATTGTATAACAACAAGGCACCTGTAGCGTCATGGATGTAAGTGCTGGTGTTGCCATTGTTGCTGGTCCATGTGTAGAGTACTTGTGCATTGTCCAATTTTAATTGAGCGGTAGTACCGTCAGATAATGCCTTAAATGCTGCAATGTTATCTACTGTTTGTACTTCAGGGGTAGGAGTAACAGCTCCACCTTCTAAGGTAACCACTACTTTATAGGCACGCACTTGTTTCGTAGTCTTAAAAGTGATAGAAGTAGCTTTACCTGTCCATGTAGCTGTTTCTTTGGTAATTACCAGGCCTTCTTGTGTAGCAAAGTTGTATGCTGCATGTCTTTTATCGCCTGAGCAGGTCATCTCGACTTTTACAATATTTTTGTCAGCCGCAGATAGGGTTACGCTTGAACTGGCATAGAAACGGTATTCTCCTTTCTTTGTACTCTTATTAGTGGCTGCAAATGCAGCATTTGTGCACGAAAGGGTGACACCGTCTTTGCTTACTTGGTCAGGTTTTCCATTTCCTGTTTGTGTTCCTTTGTCTACATTTGCGTCAAATGTCACTTGTGCAAAGGTGATGCTGCTTATCAAAGCGAGCAAACTCATTACTGAAATGCGTAAAATTTTGTTCATACTATTATGTTTTAAATGAATAATAAAAAGTTCCTATCGCAAAGATACTAAATATTGTCCTACGTTTTAAGATTGCAATGTTAAATCTTTGTGACAATTCTGTATGTTTTTTAAGTAAAAACACGAGTATGTTAAATTTTGTAGTTTTTTCGTTCAAAAATTTGTTTTTATCAATTATAAAAGGTATATTTGTCTCATATTTTTAGATTTCGAGTTTTACGAAATCATCCCTCGAGGTTGGTAGCATCCTGCACCAACCTCTTTTTGAATGGTTAAAAATAATCCGCTGCCGTACAAAATACGTTTGAATGTTTCTTGTTTTGTAAACAAAATACTATCTTTGCATTTGCAAACAACCAGCATATATGGTAACATTTCAACTTGTATTATTAGAAGAAGCAAAGAAATTTCTCCAAAATCTACCAAAACCTGCGTATAGAAAGATAATCTATAACGTGGATAGAGTATTAAGAGGAGAAAGGAATAGCGAACTTTTCAAAAAATTAGATAACTCTGATATTTGGGAATTTCGCACTCTTTATAACGGGATAGCTTACCGCCTGTTTGCCTTTTGGGACACAGATACACAGACGTTAGTTATAGTTACACACGGAATAATAAAGAAAACACAAAAGACTCCAAAAAAGGAGATTGCGAAGGCGGAAGCCATAATGAAACAATACTTCGAACTTAAAAACAAATAGACGGTATGGAACAGATAGGTAACATGAAACTTTATTCCTTCGAGGAAGTGAAAGACGAACTTTTAGGTAAGGAGGGAACTCCTGAAAGAGACGAACACGAACGTAAGGTAGAGACAGCATTACATGCTTACAGAATTGGGGAAGCGATAAAGAAAGCAAGGGTTGAACAGAATCTCACCCAAGAAGAATTGGGAGAGCGAATAGGTGTGAAGCGTGCTCAAATTTCAAGATTGGAGAAAGGCTACAGTATCAGTATACCAACCATGAGCAAGGTGTTCAAGGCTCTTGGAGTATCAACAGCCTCACTTGATTTAGGGAAAATTGGCAAGATTGCTCTTTGGTAAATATGGTATGAAAACAATTCGCTCCACCTTTCGTGATATAAATCCTGTTTGACGGCTTTCCCTCATCTCTTTCCTGACACTACAGCATCTTGAAATTCTGATGTGGAATACACTACTGTTGCATTTTTCGCATGATCGAAAGTTATAGAATATTCATTGTTTTCATAAAGTTAGATGCCAATATTTTATTGATGCTTGATGCAGTCTTTGTGCTTCTTGAATCGTTTCTACATGAAATTAGTGTTAGAAATAGTACAGATAATAGATACTCTATTTTTTATTGTTTTGTTAGTCGTTAACCATGTAGCGGTAGGAAATGATATTTTTTTAAGAAAGAATAGCAAGATGGCTTAAATGTATTGATTCGTGTGCTTCATAGGACACTTCTTTTTCCTTTGGGCTCTTCCATTGAAGAGTGATATTTTGACAACTAAAAACGCTAATAAAGTAGCGTATGTAGCATCGGTGGTACGCTACAAGTAAGACATATAAATGCTGAATTTTCTTTACAAAGTGCCTCTCATAACTCGCGTGTAAACAACCAACGGTAAAGTTGGTCGCAAATACGCAAGTTATGAGCGATGTTTATAATCTGTTGTTATTGAATATGTTACGCCTATTCCGTATCTTTTCATTCCATTTTTTCCCCCTTTTTTGGCAGCTAACCCATTGAGATAAGCTTACTATTTGCATGCTTTAATGTTGCTGAAGCATGTGAATAACACCTCTATTGTATGTTTCCAAGACCGTTCAATCAATGTTTCAACTTAAAAAGACATCTTTTTTGGTAAAATCAGCCCATTTTTGTCCATCGTTTGCCTATTGATTTTTTCTATTTTGAAGATTTTAGATGGCCGATTTTTGGTAAATTAATAGGACAAAAATATAACAGTTGCTTTAATTCAAGAAGATAAAGTACACTGAATGGTAGACAATGATGTCTATTGCAGAAATACTCTCGGCACTTTCGTTGTTAATAAATATTAATTAAAATAGAAATACGAAAGAGTATGAAGCACTTTAAATAAAAAGTATTACCTTTGCATCCGCAAAACAGAATTGACTTCCGGTTCATTGGTGCGTTAGTTCAGTTGGTTAGAATGCCTGCCTGTCACGCAGGAGGTCACGAGTTCGAGTCTCGTACGCACCGCCAACAAACCGTTCAATTTGTCTGTCGCTTTGGTGCGTTAGTTCAGTTGGTTAGAATGCCTGCCTGTCACGCAGGAGGTCACGAGTTCGAGTCTCGTACGCACCGCTTCAATACTCTAATTAATACAGAGTTGTTGTCTAAAGAATAAAAAAGATGTGCCTTACTTTTGGGTACATCTTTTTTAAATTCTACATTCCACACATCCTTGCCAAACAGAAAAGACCATATCCAACCGAGTAACAGATTTGGATATGGCCTTTGATTATTGTGATGATGTCATTCAACACCCTTTGTAAGAGATGTTCCTTTTATTACATCATCCTACTAAAAATATTTACATTCTACTTGATAAAAACTTTTTTAGTTGTTCCGTCTGCAAACTTAATGATATTGAAACCTTTGGTTGGTACTTGAAGCTTCATACCATAGAGATTGTAGATACCGACAATATGAGTTGACGTTGTATTCTTGATTTCTTTCAAACCTGTTGAAACGGGAAGACCAAATTTAGATATAGCAAGTATCGTACCATATTGTCCATTGGAGAATTCACGGAAAGTAAGACCTTTGACTTTTTTGTTTTTGTCTATTCCATCATATTCGTATTCAAATACTCGGAAATCATTTCTGAAATCAAATTCATCAAGCTCCGCTTCTCCGTACTCATAATCCTTTGCCATAATACGTCCTAAACCACCAACAGCAGTCATATTGTCATCATATCCATACCAATCTACGGCATTCATATTATATTCATCACCAGCAGTTCCATCTTCATAAATCGGTGCAACCATGATGTCGTTATTCCCTCCACCAGTACTGGTATACAGCACATAGATACGTTCTGCCTCCTCTGGCTGATTGAATAGGATAGTCTTCTTCTTATATAACTCATCGATAACCAATGCATTATTCTGATCAAATGGTGCAAGTTTGAAAACATTACCATTCTTTGTTGTAATCATGCGGTTGGCACCAACCAAGTGCCCACCCTCATCACGTTCTATATCAGTGGTATAGAAGGTCCAGCCGTTAGCATCTACTGTTTTGGTGACGTGCTTATCAGCGGGCAGCGCTTCTACAATGACGTCTCCATTCCAGCCTTCTTTTACTTCTACAGGGATGCAAGTAGCCACAGCTTCTTTGTTTTGCTCGAAGGCTTCCACTTCAGACAAAGAAGGATAGAACAACGGATTGAGCGTACAAACAATAGCCAGCTCTCTGGCTGTTACATATTCAGGTAACATGTATTCTAATTCAGATACCTTTCCGATATTCTCGAAAGTGTGGATAGTTGTCCATCCTCTGCTGCCATCGTCACTTACACGTATTTCTATCTTGTTGTTTACACAACCTTCTACATCATTATCATCTTTCCCCTGATTGTTGCTCGGTATGTGTATTTTAATCTTCGATATATTCCATGCCATGTCATTAGAGAACACAGCCCAGAAGTCACGTTCATGTTTTGAAGGATTCTCAACCATGCCGCAAGCCTCTTTCAAGAGGTCACCATCCGTCAAGGCGGTAGTTGTATATTTCTTAACAGGAGCATTGTACACATAGCCATCAGGATATTGCAACAAATTAGCAGACAATCCAGCTAAAGCGTTGACAGCCTTAGGATCATCAATGATAACCTTCACAGTCTTTTCCTTATATGAAGAACCATTGTGTACCATGAACTTCAAGGATGATACTCCCATATTTTTACCAGTAGTGACAGGCACTGTAAAAGTATGCGCATTCTTGTCCTCTACAGGTTCACCTAACACCAAGTCAGTACTTGAAGATTCTACTTTACAATAGAATTGGTCTTGGCGCTCCTCTCCATTCATGTCATAAGTTAATACTACCTGATGAGTACCAGAAACGTTCATTCTCACCTCGTTATCTGCACTAAGCTTAAGGTTAGAGTTGCTTACACCATACACCTCGAACTCCCATATACGCAATGTCATACCGTAGTCCGAATATGGATTCAATTTTACATACCTTGCAGTGGTAGGTACAATATAATCCTCCTTTATATTGTCACGCTCACGTCCTTGTTCGTCTACAAGCAGTTTCCAGTTGATGCCATCTTCACTCAAATAAACTCGATAATTGCCAAAGTTCTCATTGCTTTCTGGTCCTGACTTACAGTCAAATATCTTGAAGCCATATATACGGTAATCTCCCTGCAAGTCAATGACACATTCGTGCGTAGAGTTTATGTTACACCATTTGTTGTGGATGTCACGAGGATTGGTATCACCATCAATAATATTGCGAGGCGACTCAGCATCACCCGTTGCTCCACTATACGACTTGATAGTTTTGTAAAGAGCCACATTATTTACTTCCTGTATTTCATGCTCCTCCAATACATCGAATGCACACACCTCAGTACTTGATGTACCTGCGTCATTGGTAGCCTCCAACTTCACATTCTGTTTACCCACAGCCTTGGCTATAACAGTAATAGTGTTGTCGATCAGTTTGCTACCCTCTTTCAGCTCAAGCGTCTCAGGCAACGTCCATTTCCAACCAGTAGGTTTACCTGTACCCTTTGCTCTCAAAGTCACTTCTTCACCAACCTTCACAAAACTCTTACTTGGAGAGATGGTGACTACTGACAATTGCGCTGCAGGATAGTCAACGTCCAACTTTGCAGGAGCTTGTTCAGATCCGTCCTTCATCACGGGCACTACCTCTACCTCAACTTTCTTATCCTTGCCATTACGATCAAAAGTAGGAACATAGAATCCCTCACCACGTGTCTGCCCCACAAGTTTGTTCTCACCTGTTTCTGATTTCACATAGATATCAAAGTGATCTAAATCGGTATTTTCCTCCCAATACCATGTCAGACGAAGGTCTCCTTTATACTCTTCAAACTTAGTTCCATTACTTAAATTCGTAATAGACATTTGCTTTGGAACATAGTTGGCTGGTAACATGGCAATCTGTCCAATCGACAGCACATAATTGGGTTGTTCAACATTTGTTTTAAGATTGAGTGCAATCATATAGACAGTCTGACCGTTTAATGGTGACAAATCATACTCTGCCACAGTCCAACCATTCTCGTTGGCCTTAACAGGATTGTTCAAGGTCACCATTTGTCCGTCTATTTTACTCTCAACACCCAGCTTTACTTCTATCGTGTTGTCATCAGAACACTTATATACCAATTTGAATTTACCACCTTCCGTAACATCAATCTTGGTTTTATAAAGACGCATGAGGTGGTCACCCTGCGTTAACTTACCGCTGACAGTCATTGAATTGCTTACATTGTATGCATCTGCCCAATTAGTTGCCACTTTGAGGTCACCACGGTTTTCTATCCACCAACGCCATGTTGGCAACACACTTTGCATACCAGAGTGGTACCAATCTTGCGTAGCGAGTTTCTCACCTTTCACAAATCGATATTTTCCAATACCTACACTCATGTCTGATACAAAAGGCATCTGTTGTATAGCTGAGCGCTCGATGACACATCCCGACATACCTGGCCATGATGTATGCGTACCGTTATCGGTTATCTTTGACGGATCACCCAATCGGTTTACCCAAGTAGCTTCTTCGTTCATGAAAGTATACTGCATGGCTGTATATGCTTTCTGACCTTGATTGTTGGAAGTGTTCAACAAATCCTTGACATTATCTTTCCAGATACGTTCTTCTGGACAAAACAAATCAACCGAACCCGAATGGCCGTTCACATCAAAGACTTTCCTCAACTCATCGCCAAAGCCACACAAACCTGCATCTACACACTGAATACCTCCGTAGATTTTTGAGAAAATGTCTTCCTGCTTACAGCCAATCCTATCAGCATAGCTACGATAGTCGCCCACAGATCCATATTCCAAGAACTGAGACGTATTCTTGTGACTCGCCAAGATGCCAACGTTAGGTTGATGAGAAGCATTATACCATTGAATCTCCATCTGGGTGTCGCCAGCCTCATCAGCCACACGGTTAAACTCCTTGATAAATTCTGGCCAAGCTGTGGGGAAATATACAGCGGTTTCCTGATTGATAAACCAACCATCAAACCCCAAATACTTCGCTATTTCGTAAAGTTTAATTGCATAAATATATTTGCCATTCTCCTGTTTTAATAGCTCATACACCCACTCTGGATTTCCGCCATAGGTGTTAGGCGGAAAGAATATTTGTCCCAACACCTTTACGCCACTGGCATGAGCTGCATCGATAGAGCCAGCAGGTGGCGGTATGATAATTCCTTCAGATGCTGAACCTGCCCAATATACCAGTTTGTCCATATACTGCCAGTAGGTGGGCTGATATCCAACAAAGTTATTAGCTCCCTGTGAAGGACACAAACTACAGGTTGGAAAAAGTATGGAGGCGTTACAAACCTGCCCCTCGTAATACTGATTACGATTAGCCTTCATGGGCATCGGCTCTCTGAAGCGTGGAGCCAATGGTACCCTACTTCTATTAAACTTCGCATTAGGGTCAGTCTTAGGAGACCAATCCTTAATGTCTTTAGGATGCCAGCATCCACCGTATGGTTGCTGCGCCTTGACCGTTCCTAAGCATAACAAGGTAAGGAACGCCATTCCAAAAAGTCGTTTTACATTCATGATTTTTTTTGTTAATTGTTGTTTATCAATAGTTATATATTAAGAGTTATAGGTCTAAAATTCCATAAATAAGAAATATCTATTTATAGAACAAACAACAAGTAAATAATACTTAAGAATTTCTATGAAATTTCTTGCACAAACTTTTTTAACGAAAAATTTGGAAAAATGAACAAAACTCTCTACCTTTGCTACTGTTATTTACTATTTACGTTAAAAAATAATTATCCATCGCCTATAGAAACACATTTACTTAGAATCAAATTTTTAAGAAATGAGAAATTTAACCGAGCTGTCTGATGAAGAATTAGCGATGGCTTATATCAATGGGCAGTATGCTGCTTTCGATTTGTTATTGTCGCGCAATCAGTCCAAAATATTTTCCTACATCCTTTTTGTGGTTCGTGATCGTAGCATGGCAGATGACGTTTTTCAAGATACTTTTGTCAAGGTCATTACCAAGTTGCAGCAAGGAAAATACACAACGAGTGGGAAGTTCAGTGCATGGGTGATGCGTATCGCTCACAATGTGATTATGGACATTTATCGTGACCAAAAGTCTGAAAAGATTGTTGAGGCAACCGAAGACAACGATTTGTCTAACTTTGGCGATCAAGCACTGCTTGAGCAGGCCATAGAGGCTAAGTTTGTGAACGATCAGGTGCTGCAGGATGTAAAGAAGATGATGAACCTATTGCCTACCACACAGCGGGAAGTGGTGTATATGCGTTTTTATCAACAGCTTTCATTCAAGGAGATAGCCGAGACAACGAATGTAAGTATCAACACTGCCTTGGGACGTATGCGTTACGCACTGATTAACTTGCGTAAAATGGCTCAAGAGCATGACTTGATGCTCCAGTTGTTATAATCGGGCGAAAGGTAAAGAGTGTAGCGGTCACAACTTGTAGCTATGGTCAAAATGCCTTGCTCGCATCTTGCGCTTAGCATTGCTTTAGCCAGTGAATAGTAGCGATAGGGTCTTTCGCTTTGAATACATAACTGCCACTCACCAATACATCGGCACCCGCTTGAACTAATCGGGGAGCGGTATCTTCTTGCACACCACCATCTACTTCGATGAGGGCTTGAGCGCCCGACTCGTCGATAAGCTTTCGGAGGCGCTTTACTTTTGCAATGGTGTTCTCAATAAAGGCTTGTCCGCCAAAGCCTGGGTTCACACTCATGAGCAACACTAAATCAACATCGTTGATGATATCTTCTAATAGATGTACGGGTGTGGCAGGATTTAAGACCACCCCTGCTTTCATGCCAGCATCATGAATTTGCTGTATGGTTCGATGAAGATGCGTACACGCTTCGTATTGCACCGACATCAATGTAGCCCCCGCTTCGGCAGCTTGTTGAATGTATCGTTCTGGTTGAACAATCATAAAATGTACGTCGAGTGGTTTTTGACAGATTTTTGATACGGCGCGAATCACAGGGAACCCAAACGAAATATTGGGAACAAACACGCCATCCATGACATCCAAGTGTAGCCAGTCTGCATCACTTTGGTTAATCATGTCAATATCGGCTTGAAGGTTCGTAAAGTCAGCTGATAGCAGAGAGGGAGAAACGAGTGTGAGTTTTTTCATGTGACAGATAAAGATTAGTTAAGACAATAAGCAATGTGGTGATGCTGTGTCTTTGCGACACGGTACGTACGTGCCAACTGTTTGAGGAGTCGAAGTGTGGCTTCGGAGGGGTTGAGTTCTTCAGGAGTAAAATACGGCATAGGCTTCATTTGCTAAATTAATGTTTTGTATAAATACATAACGTGCGGGACATCACTTTATTATACAGTCAGGAAAAAATGTTTCCAAATCCTCTCACATTATTAAATATAGCAATCTTTGGTCTTAGATAGATGCAGAAAGACTCATTTTTTGCCCCCTTTTATCAAAAATATGATTTGAAAATCTCCATTATTCCAAATTTTATGCTTAATATTGCAGTGATAGTCTCTCTGAAGACCCAAGGATGAGGTTCACACCAACCGTGACAAGGAATGTTTTGAGACGGTGAGTGTGTTCTATTCATGGAAGTATTTTACAAGAAAAATAATTTACTGACGCAACCAATGGCAATGAAAATTAAAGTTTGTGGCATGCGTGATACTGATAACATTTGCGCTGTAGCCAAGTTAGATATAGATATAATGGGGTTTGTTTTTATTCCCGACTCTCCTCGTTATGTTCAGATGATTAGCAGTCATGCAGGAATCATTCCTGATTATAGTGAGCAAAAACTCGCAGAAGGGATGCAGACGAACCGTTCGGATGAGGTCTGCCACAGAATAAAGCGAGTGGGCGTCTTTGCAGATGACATGCCTCAAAATATTGTGACACGTGTTTACAACTATGATTTAGATTATGTTCAATTGAATGGGAGTGAAAGTCCTATCATGATAGATAATCTACTTCGAACCATCTGCCCAGACATTCGTCCCACATTGCAGATTATCAAAAAGATAGGAATCAATGGAATCGAAGATTTAGCAGTGTGCGAAGCTTACAAAGAAGTCGTTGATTTGTTTTTGTTTGATATCAAGCGTGAGGCGTCAGAGCAAGCTACTTTGGAAAAAATCAATGCCATGTTGAGTACATACAACGGTTCTATTCCTTTCTTGTTGAGTGGTGGAATGGGCTTCTTCAATGCCTCTTTGTTACAATCATTACATCACCCCCAACTGCAGGGCATTAATGTCAATGAAGAATTTGAGACACAGCCAGGTGTGAAAGACGTTGAAAAACTAAGGCTTTTTGTGGAACAAGTTAAGAAGAATAGCTAACGATAGCATCACTGTTAGAACCAACTAACAGGAAAAATGCTTGCCTCCTCTATCAAAAATTATTATCTTTGTGTTTCGAAGAACCCTACCAAGCATGGACAACCTCCAACAACATCATGACTCACATTTGTTACCTTCCTCAACGAATGATGAAGATATTATCCAAAAACAACTCGACGATGACCTACCTTGGTATGCCTTGCGACTTTTTACATTGAAAACACAGCAAGTGATTGACTATCTTGAAGAACACCAGTTGGATTATTTCATTCCTATGGAGTACGTCGATGTAGAGGATAGAAAGCATCGTGTGCAACAGAAGTTGCGCCCCGTTGTGCGAAATTTAATCTTCATCAAACGAACCATGTCCGAACTGTCAATTCGGAAAATATTGACAGATGCGCCATTCAAGGGCTCTGTTATCCGTAAAAGTAGAGAGGATAGGCAGTATTACGAGATTCCGTCACGACAAATGTTTGAATTTCAAGCAATGTGTAACCCAGAGATAGTGATGCGCCAATACCTTTCAGAAGCACAAGCCAAACTAAAGGTGGGTACGCCCGTATATGTTAAATATGGTCCCTTAAAAGGATTGAGTGGGCGACTGGTGCGGAGCAATAAAAAATATTTTTTGTTGAAAGAGATACCTGGGTTGGGTGTGATGCTCAAAGTGTCTCGTTGGTGTTGTCGACCCATGGTAAATGAATGAACAGCCACGTAACGACAATGGGAATAGCTTTTTATTGCAAAGAATGGACGGATGAAAAACAAACGAATTAACCAATATAAAATCATGACCGACTTTTTATCGCTTTGTAATGACCGTTATGCTGTGAGAAAATTCACGGATAATATGGTAAGTGAGGAAGATATTGCTTATCTAAAAGAAGCCATTCGCTTGGCACCGTCGGCAGCAAACCGACAGCCATGGAAATTTATCTTTGTTGTTTCGCAAGAAGCAAAAGAGAAACTCCGCCAATGTTATCATAGAGAGTGGTTTAAGACAGCTCCCATGTATGTTATTGCCATGAAGAATGAACAAGCTTGTTGGGTTCGAGAAGAGGATGGTAAGCAGCATGCGGATATTGATGTGGCGATAGCTACCGAGCATCTTTGCTTGGCAGCAACCGACCGAGGATTAGGAACTTGCTGGGTGTGTCATTACGACATCGAACTTGTCAAGAAGTATTTTCCCGTCAAAGACTTTGAGGCTGTTGCTCTTATCCCTGTCGGTTATATAGACATCTCGGTGAAACAGCCTGAAAAAGTAAGGAAATCAGCCGAAGAAATATTTCAAGAAATATAATAAAGAAGCATTATCTTTTGTTTTATGGCTGTGTGTGAAAGGCAACGAGAAGATGCGGACAGTCGTTAAATAGTTCTTCTTCACACAAGAAAACACGTCAAGATAAAAAACTTAATAGGAGCACATTTATATGAAATCTTTATTTGAAAACAAAAAAAGTAGCAAGAACAATCAGATTAAAAATCAAATTATTGAGTATTTTATAGTCAATGGTAATGCAACCAATGCCGACTTGGCAAAGGAGTTTAATTTGAGCGTTCCAACGATAGTGAAGATTGTCAATGAAATGTGTGATGAGGGTTTCGTGATTGAATATGGAAAGTTAGAGACAGAAGAAGGCAGGCATCCCAATCTTTATGGACTGAGCCCGGAGTCTGGATATTTCATAGGAGTGGACATCAATGCTACATGTGTGCATATCGGATTGATGAATTTTAGGGGAGACTTGATTGATTTGTTGACCGATAACAGTTATAAACACGAGAACACACCAGCAGCGTTGGAGCAGCTTTGTAGCATTATTTCTAATTATACTGACAAACTCAGTGTACCCAAAGAAAAGATATTTGATATTAATGTCAATATTTCAGGTCGTGTTAATCCTGATACTGGTTACAGTTATTCTGTTTTTAATTTTTCCGAAGCACCATTAGCAGACTTTTTGAGTCATCGCTTAGGCTTTAAGGTAACCATAGAAAACGACACAAGAGCCATGACGTATGGCGAATATCTCAAAGGATGTGCCCATGGAGAAAAGAACGTTTTGTACATCAACGTGAGTTGGGGCTTAGCGTTGGGGATGATTATCGATGGAAATTTGTACAAGGGTAAGTCAGGTTATGCTGGAGAATTTGGACACAATTTCTTTGTGAACAACGAAATTATCTGCCACTGTGGAAAGAAAGGTTGTTTGGAAACAGAAGTTTCAGGGCTTGCTTTTGAGCGAATAGTGAAAGAGCGTGTGAGTAATGGAGAATCGTCTAACATTCAACAAGACGACAAAGGAAACTTTAGTATGGAAGCCCTTATCGAGGCAACATGCAATGACGACACCCTATGTATCGAGGTTGTAGAAAGTATGGGACGCAAGTTGGGACAGTCCATAGCAGGTCTTATCAATATCTTTAATCCAGAGTTGGTGGTGATAGGTGGCACTTTATCTGTCACAGGGGATTATTTAATGCACGCTATCAAGTCGTCTGTATTAAAATATTCGCTCAATTTGATGAATCGTGATACCAAGTTAGTGCTTTCTAAACTGAAGGATAGAGCAGGTGTGATAGGTGTTTGTCTAATAGCAAGGAAGAGAATTCTTGAACTATAACATTGCTGTGTATAATTCTGTTCATGCTTTTTATTGAAGAAGTAGGAAGTTGAAGGGGTAGATGATTTGCCTAATGGCTGCATCAACTCTTGGATTCAATGAGCGATTATACGCCAATATTTATCTTTATCCTTCAACTTCCCACCTCTATCTATCGTGATTTACTCTCGTTCTCTTTTTCCATAATGTCCTTGCACAACAAATAACTCTTCATCATCATGCGTGGAATGTGGAACGGTCCTTTGAAGATATTACCTTTGGCAGGTTGAGCCACAGTGCCGTCTCGATGCAGATAGCCGTACCATTCACCGTATTCTTTGTCGGGGAAGTGGCGGTATGTCCACTCACTAATCATCTTGTGTTTCTCGATGTACTTCTCATCTCCTGTGGCTAAGTAGGCATACAGCGTTGCAATGATGGTTTCGGTCTGTGGCCACCAGAACTTCATATCCTGCGAATAGTCTTGTGGTGGGAAGTTCTTACAGTCGCGGAAATTGATGATGCCACCGTATTTCTCGTCCCATCCCCAATCCCACGACCAGTCAAGAATCTTTGTTCCCAAGTCAACTAAGTGTGAGTCCCAGTTGCGATAGCGTGCTTCTTCCAAGATAAACCACGATGTTTCGATGCAGTGTCCCGGGTTAATGACACGCCCGTTGAGTGTGTCAATCAACTCACCATTCAGTCCTACGGTTTCTAAGATGGCTTTGTATTCGGGATGTACGAAATACTTTTCCAGCTTTTCGAGCGACAAGTCTATTTGCTTTGTCAATTCTGGCGCATCAATAGCCTCTCGCAATCGTGAGGCTGTATTGATGAGAATCATCGTCAGCGAATGTCCTTGACATTTCATGGCGGGCAGGTATTTGGGTTCAAGTAGTCCGGGCGTGTTGGCATAATGTTGAATGGTGTGGAACACCTCTAATGCTTTTTCTGCATATTCTTGTTTGCCAGAAGCTATCGAATATTCGGACATAGCAATGGCGGCAAAGCACTCTGAGAACAAATAGCGACGCATACGTAGGGGTGTACCGTCAGCTGCCACCTCAAAATACATCCGCCCATCCTCGTTGGTGCAATGGTGAATGATGAAGTCAATGCAGCTCTTTGATGCTTCGAGCCATGCAGGATTCTTCTCAATATGGTTATAAGCATAGGCTGTTATAAAGCCAAACCGACCTTGAAACCATACCGATTTGGTGGTATCCATCAGCTTTCCGTCTCTATCCAGACAGGTGTACACACCTCCATGCTCTTTGTCAAGACCATTTGTCAGCCAAAACGGCAGGATATTATTCATTAAATCGCTGTGATAGCGTTCTTCCCATTGGGATATATAGTTTTTGATTTCCATTTCTGTGAATATTTTCTTTCAATATTAAAACTGGTTGCAACGATCGAAGAAGTTGATAGCTTCCAGTTCTTTTTTCATTTGTTGCTCTTCCTCGTTGGTCATATTCTGGAATGGAACACGATTAGGTCCCAAATCAAAACCTAAAAGTTTCATGATACGTTTGCCGCCTACAATGTTGCCACGGTATCGACAAATCACGTTGATGACTTCTTGTGAAAAGTTTTGTTTTTCGCGAGCTGTCTCAATATCCCCATTCTTCCACGCTTCGATAATGCCCACCAGTTCGCGCCCATTGTAGTTGGTAGTTCCACCAATACCACCCTGTGCACCGCCTTGTGCTAAACTGGGCAGTATCGTTTCGTCTTGTCCATGCAGCATATCGTATTTACCATTTTTGTACAGTCGGCATTGATTGTATTCGTATAAACTCTCGAATGTGTACTTGATACCAGCAAAATTGGAGATTCTTCCGTCCACAGCTTTCAGCAATTCCAGCATGGGAAGGAAAGCACCATTAAAGGCTGGTATGTGATAATAATAAAAAGGAAGGGCAGGAGCACTGTTTGCAATAGCTTCGCAGTATTTCACCAATTCTTCTATTCTGCCTATTTTAGGAAATGGAGGTGCCATGGAGCCAATCCCCCATGCCCCTATTTCTTGAGCATGTGCTGCCAATTTCTGACTCTCGCGCAGACAACAACTGCCAACATGCACAATGACTTTGAAGCCTTGTGGAGCTACTTTGAGCCAGCGTTCAGCTAATTGCATGCGTTCTTCGGTGGTGAGCATATAGCCTTCTCCAGACGATCCGTTGATAAATACGCCTTGCAATCCATTTTTTTGCAGCATGGCTGCATACTTTTCAATAGGTTCTAAGTTCAAGTCGCCATTCTCATGAAATGGTGTGAATGGTGCGTCAATTAATCCTAAAATCTTTTCCATTTCTTATATGTTGATGATTTTTATTTTGAATTTTGAGGAGATAAGCCCTGAAGAGCGCTCCCCGTTATTGCTTTCAAGTTTAGCCAACAACTATGATGCGTTATCTGTCGTTGGTTTTAGACATGCCAGTTGCAATATCAGTGCTATCACCACGATACCTCCTAAAATAGCAAAGCCTAATCCTAAGTTGCCGCCATCGCTCCATTTGCCCAACACTTGCGTCACCAAGGCGCCAGCAAACACGCCTACCATGTTCATGATACCATAGGCAGTGCCACGATGTTTGGTCGAAATAAACTGACAAAGAATGGGCATATTGTTGGCATCGAAGATACCGTAGCCCACACCAAAGCACAGACCTGCGCCAACAATGGCTACAATATGGTGTCCGAACCCAAGCAATATCAAGGCTGGTATCGTCATTCCCAGTCCGATGGCACTGGTGTAGATACGTCCTCGGATGTTTCTCTGTACCCATCGGTCGGACATAATACCTCCCACGATGACACCCACAAATGAAGAAACAGCTATGGTAATGGTACTCAAGGGTCCTGCACTCGACATATCAATGCCTAAATTGGTAGCAAAGAGCGTTGGTAGCCAGTTCTTTGTTGCCCATCCTGGTAAGCTCGGAACCGCAAAATAGAACAAGATAATCCAGAAAGCCCAATTGGACAGCACAATACTTAACCCCTTGAAAGGATTGATACTGGCTTTATTATGTGTCGTGGAAGAGGTCGACTGTGCGTGTGAGGGATTTTCGTAAAGGAAAATGAACAGCACGATTGAGTACGCAACTCCAATGATACCAAACCAATGGAATGCCGAATGCCATGTAAACATGGCTGCAATGGTAGCACCAAATCCACCTATGGCTTGTCCCGTGTACAAGCCCGTCATGTGGATGCCAATTGCCAAAGAGCGTGATTTTCCTTCATGCCAGTCGGCTATCAGTGACAGTGCGGAAGGGATGTAGAGCGCTTCACTAATGCCCATAAAGGCGCGCAACCAATATAGTTGTGTGAAATTTTCGGCATATCCCATAAGATAGGTCACGCCCGACCAAACAAACAGACTGCCTACCACCAGCCACTTACGGCTTACACGGTCGGCTATCATGCCTGCAAACGGACTTATCAATCCGTAAATCCACAGAAATACTGCCATCAGTGCACCGAATGCTTCTGCCTTGTTCAATTCTACAATATCTACTTTCATCGACTCTTGCATGGTCGAGAGCATCTGCCTATCCATGTAGTTGAGCAATGCTACCACCCATAGCAGTGCAACTACGAGCCACGGATGATATTTTTTTTCTTTCAGGTTCATTTTTTTTCTCTTCTCTTAGGTTTTAGTTCAAATGTAGCGGTTATAAGGGTAAACGGAAGCGGTATATCTCCGCAGTTCTGATTCCCGGTTTCAGTTCTCCACCTATTATATATATATGAGAGCCATCGAACACCAAAGATGCTCCAGCCCTCGCTGCAACTTCATGGCTTCCCAAAAGTGTCCACTTGCCATTCTTGTACAAGTTAATGTAGGGATTGAATCGATACCATGCTATAGGATGTTTCATATATCCAGGCATGGGACGGTTCACGGCAGCCTCGAAAACGTCTTTGTTCACACCGCCCAGAACAACAATACCTGCATCACCACAGTTCACGGCAGCTGCTCCTCCAAGATATATCTCTTCTTGCTGACATGTTCGTGGTCCTTCTACTGGTTTTGCTCCACTTTTGGTAAACTGGTATCCCTGTATTTGTAACTGGGCATCTTGTTTGTCTGTCTTGGAGGTGCATCCTCCCCACGCATAAAATGCACCGTCAGTGTGGCCACAGACAGGTTGTCCTAATACCTCACTTGTCAAAGGCGGAAGTATTTGCCAGCCTTTTTGCAAATCTTCAAGCTGAAGTTGTGCAATGTGTAAGCCGTCGTACACCATCACAGTAGAACAACCGAGGCTTCCTGCAAAGTTATCCAGTTTCCACGGGAGGGCAGGGTAGGCTTCCACGACAGCCTTCCCCTGTTCAATGGTTATCTTGAACACTTGATCAGATGAGCCTTCGGCATTACATCCACCCATGCAAAGCAAGCCATTGGGTAGGCTGACTGATACGCCATAAGCGCAAGGTTCGGGTAGCTTACCTATCAACTGCCAATCAAGTGAATCCGCAGTTGTGCTTATTTTAGCAGCGTAAATCCCCTGATAGAATTTCTTCTTGCCGCCATCAGCGGCAGGAACATCAGGAAAATTACACCCACCTGCCATGATGAGATAGTCGTCAACAATACCAGCAAAGCATGCCGAAACCCCTTTCTCTATCCCTTTCTCGCTTACTGGAAACCCTTTGATTCGTTCCATTTGAAGATGCCCAATGCTCTTTGCACCGGCATCATGATTACAGATACATGCCATGAAGATAAAAATTAGTAATTGATGAACAGGTCTTGTTATAGTCATTGCTTTTATTTTACGCACATTCTTTTTTCTTGCCAAACATGCTGTCCAGACTTAGGCAGGACAACAAATGGAGTGAATCGTCTGTAAATATACAAAATATTTTTTAAATCCACCTGAACGATTGTTCACCTCGTCATGATGTCGAGGTTCTTTATGATTGTGTTCGTCCTCATGATGAAAATGGACGTTGCGTGTTGAAAAGGGCACGGGAAGCGTGCAAACACCCGTGCCCAGCTGAAATCAATATGACAATTTGGCATGAATGCCGCCAATCACTTATACCCTTCCGTCTGCAAGACAGCAGGGTCGTTTGTCATTGTCCTTACGGAAACAGGCCACAAAACCTTGTAGCTCTCCGTCTCGCGAAGCAATGCCCCTTCGTCTTTCCCAGGTATGAACGGATAGTTCACCGTGCCGTCGAACACCAATGCCCTGCCATTTGCGTCGTGCATGCGCAGCAGGTTGAACCATCGCTTTCCCTCGAACACAAATTCCTTGTCAGCCTCGGCAAGGATGGCCTTCGTGTTTTTGTACTTGTCTTGACGGGTGTATGTAGGATAGTCGCTGCCATAGGCCCGTTCGCGTATCTGGTTGATGTAGGGGCTGGGGTCGTTGCCAAGGTCGTTCTCTATCTCTGCCATCAGCAGTAGTGCCTCGGCATACCGGAAGATAGGACCGTCGCAATCAAAGTAATGAGTTCCTTCTGCCACGTCATAATGGCCGGCGAACTTCTTGAGAAGGCTTCCGAAGTTAGCACCCGTCATGGGGTCTTTTTTGGAGCCCATCACAGCAAAGAATGTAGCGTCGCGCCTGCTGTCGTCCTTGTCAAACGACCGCCAGAAGCTTTCCTTGTATTGATAGCGTACGATGCCGTTGATTAGGGTGCTTGTGCCAAAGGGGTCGTTGTTTGACAGTGTCAGCGCGTTGCCCTCGCTGTCGAATGCAGCCGTGAAGAAGTTGGCTTGTGCGCACAGGTAACTGGCATTTGGCATATACGCTTTGTCCGTTGTGTTGAACGACACGGCAAGGATGTTCTCCTTGTTCTTCTGCTTGAAGTCTGTTCTGAATGCCTGGTAGAACTCCGGCATCAACTTGAACTTCCCGCTGTCGATTACCTTGCCAAGCGCAGCCTTTGCCGTTTGCAGGTCGGCGTTGCCGGTAGCCTTGCAATTGCCTGTCGATACTTTTGCCGCCCACGCATAGATGTTGGCTTTCAGCATGCAGGTGGCATATGCGCTCCATTCGTACGGGCTGGTGAAGGCGTCGTTTCCCAAGACTTTAAATTTCTCTTCAGAGGCATTGATGTCGTCTTTGATGAGTTTCATCACTTCAGCCGCGCTGGCACGAGGCCTGGACAAGGCGGCCGCCGATATTTTTCCTTTGGTGATGGCCACGTCTGTGACCAGTGGCACGCCTCCCCATGTACGGTAGAGGAAGAAATAGTAGTAAGCTCGTATGCCATAGGCCTGTGCCAGGTAAAGGTTTTTTTGGGCATCGGTCAGGAATGTGCATTCGGGAATCTGCTGCAGTGCCAGGTTGACGCGCACGATTTCACCGTAGAGTCCATCCCAGTTGTTGAAGAGCGCGTTGTCAGCTCTTAGGTCTTGCTTGATGATGGTTTGGTTGTACATCGACTCCCCAAACACCGACACGCCCGAGCCATCGTCGCCATCGCCCAGCAGGCCACCGCGCAGCTCGCCCATGGTGAAATGAATGCCATAGCTGCTGCGCAAGTATCTGTGCAGCCCTGTCATGTATCCGGAAACCTGTGGCTGGTCCTTCCAGAAGTTGCCGCTGGCAAAGAAGTCTTCCGGGGCTTGGTCCAGTGACTCGCAGCTGGTAAACATGGTCAGGAGCCCCATGAGGAGAAGCCCTGATATTTTATGTAGGTTTTTCATCGCTTTGTATTTTTAGAGTTGTTTTTTCTTGTTTTGTCATCACGGGAGTTAAAAGGTGAGGTTCAGTCCGAGCACCAGCATCCTAGGCAGTGGATAGCCTCCCCAGTTAGAGGCCACTTCGGGGGAGAACACATAGGGTGCCGCGCATAGGTAGCCCAGGTTTTGTCCTGTCACCGATACAGTGAGACTCTCTATGGACACCTTGCTCAGCCACTGCCTGGGCAGTGAGTACGAGAGGGTCAGCTCGCGGAACGACAGGTAGTCACCGTTGTACACGAACATGGAGTTGTAGCGGTCGTAGTTGCGTGCGTTCAGCTGGTCGGCCCAGATGTAGATGGGGTATTTTGCATTGGGGTTGTCTTCGGACCATGTGTCCTTCACGTTGGTCAGGGTGTTGTATGTACCCTGCATGTTGCCCATGATCCATGGCGTGCGGTAGTCGTAAGTCTTGAATCCCAGTGCGAAGTCAAGGCGGGCAGTCAGGGCCAGTCCTTTCCACGAGGCTGTGAGGGTGGTGCCGCCTGTCCACTTGGGTGTCATGTTCCCTACCTTCACCAGGTCGTAGTTGTCTATCACTCCGTCGCCGTTGACGTCTTTCCACTTGATGTCGCCAGGCATGATGGCAAGACCTCCGGCCGCCTTGCCTGTCGACTGGTATGCGGCTGGGCCGTAGAGGTATTTGTTGTTGCCTCCGTTGTTCGATGTCGACTTGTCTATCAGGTTGCCAGGTATCTCGTCGTAGGTCTTGTAGATGCCTTCGGCCTGGAACACCCACAGGTCGCCCGGCGTCTCGTTCTCGGCATAGCCGCCAACCCACATCTTCTTGTCTCCGTTGCCGGTATACACCTCGTATCCGCCCTGCCGGTTCTTGTCACGGCCGTTGTCGGGCAACTGCAGTATCTTGTTGGTGTTTCGTGCGATGTTGAACGCCCAGTCCACCTTCCAGTCAGCGGTGTTGAGGATGTGGCAGTTGGTCTCGAGCTCGACACCCCGGTTGCGAAGTTTTCCGTTGTTGGACGTGATGCTCGTGAAGCCAGACGATGCGGGGATTACGATGTTGGCATATTTGTCGGAGGTCACGCGGTCGTACCAGGTGATGTTTGCCTGTATCTTGTTGTTGAGGAATCCCAGGTCTAGTCCCAGCTCCAGCGTCCTCGACGTTTCCCACGTCAAGTAGGCCGTGGGGATGTTGTTCAGGTAATAGCTTGTCGTGCCGTGGTAGGTGTCCATGGCGTAGGCTCCCTGCACGGTGTAGTCGCCCACCCACGTGGAGTTTACGTTGCCGTTCTTTCCCCAGCTGGCGCGAACCTTTCCGAAACTCAGCCATCCGGCGGTCTTTTCCATGAATTTCTCGTGCGAGAACACCCAGCCCAGGGAGAGTCCTGGGAATGTTCCCCACCTGTTGTCTTTGCTCAACTTGGAGATGCCGTCACGCCTCACCGTGATTCCTGCCAGGTACTTGGCATCATAGTCGTAGTTGACGCGTGCGAAGTACGACTGTGTGATGAACTTGGAGTGCCCTGTGTCGACCATGCGCTTGCCCTCGTCGGTCACGGTGTATTCCAGGTCGCGGAAATAGTTGTTGGCTGGGTTGCTGCCGCTTGCCTGCAGGTCGAAGAGTTTTTGATGGAAGTACTCCCATCCCAGGAGCCCGCTGACGGTGTGCTTGCCAAGTGTCTTGTTGTAGTTGAGCAGCACGTTGTAGGTCTGTGTGAGGTGTTTTTCCGATTCAGCGAACGATTTGTGCCCCGTGGAGTAGCGTCCTGGCGAGCTCAGGTAGGTGTGGTAGAAGCTCTGCCCAGTATAGTATTGATAGTACCAGTCGCCCTTCAGGTCGAGGGTGAGCCCGTCCACGATGCTGAACCTGAAGTCTTGTGAGAAGGTGAACTTCTGCCTTGAGTAGTCTTGGTCGATGGCGTTCTCCAGGAACTTTTGGTTGCCGTCGCCCGAGTTCTTGCCCAGCAGCAACTCGCCCTTGTTGTTGTATGCGCGGAATGTCGGAGGATAGGAGAAGTTCCGGGAGAAGTAGTTCGCCTCGCCAGCAAACGGGGATATGCCCTGATACTTGGCCGTGGAGAAGTTGAAGCTCGAATAGCTTGTCAGCCACTTCTTTATCTTGTAGTCGGTGTTCAGCAAGAGCGAGAGCCTGCGGTTGTAGTTGTTGATGGCGTTGCCCTCGCTGTTGTTGTATCCCAGGCTGGTGTAGTAGTGTCCACGGTCGTTGCCCCCGCTGAAGTTGATGTTGTAGTCCTGCGAGAAGCTGGGGGTGTTGATGTTGAAGTCCTCCATGTGGTTGTTCACGTAGATCAGGGTCTTCTTTGTCACAGGGTCCGTCATGGTTCTCCAGCCCTTGCCGATGAGCTCCTTCTGTACGTCGGGCGCAAGAGCACCGTACTCGTAGACGCCCCAGATGCCTGCCGAGCTTTTGTTGCCGTCGGCCTCGTATTTGTTGCCTGTCCCGTAGGGCTGGTTGCCACTGAGCGAGCTCAGCGTGACCGTTCCCTTTTGCTTGGCGTAGAGGTAGGAGCGCCGCTGGTAGTACAGGTAGTCGCCAGCGTCGAGGAACTTGTATGGGTTGTTGAAGTAGTTCCATGACAGCTTTGAGCTGAAGCCTATTTTACCCTCACCGTCCTTGCCTTTCTTGGTGGTGATGAGGATGACGCCATTGTTGGCCCTGGAGCCGTAGATGGCTGTCGCGCCAGCGTCTTTCATCACCTCCATGGACTGTATGTCGTTGGGGTTGACGTCGGCCATCGAGCTGCGGATCATGCCGTCGACCACGACCAGCGGGGCCCCGCTGCCGTCGTAGTCGGTGCCGCCGCGCAGTACGATGGTGGGCGAGGCGTTGGGGTTGCCCGACCCTTGCACCACCTTCAGGCCGGCAACGGCACCCGAGAGTGCCTGCGAGGGGTTGGAGAACATG
Organism: Hoylesella timonensis 4401737 = DSM 22865 = JCM 15640; assembly: GCF_000455445.1. Classification (GTDB taxonomy): domain Bacteria; phylum Bacteroidota; class Bacteroidia; order Bacteroidales; family Bacteroidaceae; genus Prevotella; species Prevotella timonensis. Next base: position 361,215 of record NZ_HG417091.1, read on the forward strand.
CCCGTGGTGAGACTCTCGTTCTTCACCTTGGCGATGGAGTTCGTCATCTTTGAGCGGATGATGGAGCCGCTGTAGCCGATGACGACGGTCTCGGAAAGCTCGTTGCTGATGTCCTGCATCTGGATGGTCAGCGGTTGGGCCGAGGTCACCGTGACGACCTTTTCGGAATAGCCGATATACGACACCTTGATGCTCACGGGCAGCTTTGCCACGGTGAGCCTAAATGCGCCATCCACATCGGTAACGGTACCATTCGAGGTGTTTTGCTCAACCACCGTTGCTCCTATGAGCGGTTCGTTTGTCCCTTCATCGAGCACTCTGCCATGGATGGCTGTCTGGGCCATCGCAGTGGTGCAGCTCATGAAGCAAACCATGAGAAACAATAACTTTTTCATATTTTTCGTATTAGTTCATTGATATTATAAAAGGATTTTAAGAATTCCCATTGGCTTTCTGTTGCAAATATATGAAAAGTTACGATAAGTTGCAATAGTTTTCGTAAAAATTTTATTAAATCAAACAAAGTACTGCATACAAATTTAAGAACGGGTGACGGTCACTGCCTGCTGTCGCTGGTAAAACACGAAAGAGCTATGCCCTTTTGGGGAACTCGAGAACAGGTGCAATTTTATTCTGAACTCAGGTATTTTAACATCGAAATCCTTGCAAAAGTCATCTGCAATACAAGAATTCTCTGTAATTTTATCTTTGATAATCATCGCTATTAAAATTTACAACTATTTGATAATCAGATATAATGGTACAAAAATATAGCGAGATTACTAACTTTTTCATCACATTCTTATTCCGAACTCAGGTTTTTTGAGTATTTTTGTACCAATTAACAAGTATTTGTGGGATTGTAGAATGCAACGAAACATCAGCATAGTTTATGATGCTTTATTCAGACAAATGTATGCCAAGCTGTTCTTTTACGCAAAAGGGTTGGTTGGTAGTGAGGATGATGCACAAGATGTTGTAGAGGATGTGTTCACTGACCTTTGGCAACGGCGTGACGACATTGAATTTGGCGACCAAATCTCTTCGTTCCTTTATCGTGCTGTCTATACCCGTTCAATCAATTTGCTTAAACGTAGAAAGATTTCTTCAGGCTACATTCAACAGTTGGATGATATCAGCAGTAAACTGTTAGAGACTCTTCAAAGTAATTTGAAGAATCCTATTCATACGCTTGAAAACAACGAATTAGGCAGTATGCTGGATGATGCCATTAATGAGTTGCCTATTCGATGCCGCGAGGTCTTCCGGATGAGTTATTTACAGGGACTTCACAACAATGATATTGCTGAATTAACGGGCACTTCAGTTCGTACAGTGGAAGCTCATATGTATCGTGCATTAAAATACTTGCGTCAAAAGTTATCAAATATCAGTAATTTTTATTCTGATTAAGTATATTTTATTGTGAGATTGTTATAAAGTAAAAGACAATTTTGCTAATGAGTGAACTGAATGAAAATATTATCATCCATTTTATTACCAGACAATGTTCTGAGGATGAACTAAAGCAGATTAATGAGTGGATGGCTGAAGACAAGCGTCATGCGCAATATCTGTTGCAGATGGAGCAAATCTATCAACATTTGCAAAGTCGTTCTATGCCTCAGTGGAAAGTAGAGGAAGCCTTGAAACGAGTGCATAACAATGCAGATGCTACCATGTCACATCAAGAATATCATCCTTTTTGGGAGAAATGGCGTCGATATGCAGCAGCGATAGTACTTTCCATATTGGCAGGAACGGCATTGCTGTGGTATAGCCATGCACAATGGTCAGGGGATGAAGAAACATACATAATGGCTCAAACCAATGGCTCTACCACCAAGCAGGTGTTGCTGCCAGACGGGAGTAAAGTATGGTTGAATCATCATTCCTCACTCAGATACCCAGAGCATTTTGAAGGAGATGTGCGTAAAGTGTTGCTGACGGGTGAAGGTTATTTTGAGGTTTCGAAAGATAGTACCAGACCTTTTATTGTTGAAAACGATGCTATGGCTGTGAAAGTCTTGGGTACAGTGTTTGATTTTAAGAACGATGCCACGAATATGCGTTCTGAAGTAAGTCTTCTGGAAGGTTCGGTAGAGGTGAAGAGCAATCTTTCTGCAGGACAGATGGTGCTGATTCCTGGGCAGAAAGCTCAACTTGACTATCAGACTGGGCACATGACCGTTTCAAATATAGATGATGGTGTTGACGCTGTATGGCACACCAATCTTATACCTTTTTCTAATGCTACAATCATAGAGATTGTCAACAAGCTTGAGAAAATCTATGGAGTACGTATGGAGATCGGTGCAAATGTAGATTTACGAAGCACATATTCTGGCAAAATCAAGCATAAACAAGATATTGACTCGGTGCTACATTTGTTGCAAAATACTTTGCCTATTACTTTCAAAAAGACAAGTGACGGTTCTTATTCTGTAAATACAGTGAATTAGTCTTTTTACTATTTTTGTCAATAAACGGCAAGGATTTAACACTACACTTTTATGTAATTTAGCTCGAATTACAGACCCATTCAAGCCACAATAAGCGTGTGTACAACACTTGTACATGCGTTTTTTATTCTAAATGCCTGGGTTAGTGGCAGAATCTCATTGAGCTTGGCGAGCAAAACAGTCTGTTTTGGACAACAAAATAGACTA
>NZ_HG417092.1:0-25508 GCF_000455445.1 Hoylesella timonensis 4401737 = DSM 22865 = JCM 15640
GAGATCGGCACCATTGACACCGCCGGGAGACTGGGCGTGTATGCTCGGAGAGAGACATAGTAATAGTGAAGTAATAGAAATAATAGGTAAATAATGTTTCATAAGCCCTAAGCGTATAAGGTAATAGAATATTGAATAAAGCAAAGAAAAGACAGGTTGGGTACGGAAAAGTTCCAACCTTAGAGAGAAACACCGCGGATTGGAAGGTAATACGTGGTGAGATATAGATTATTCAAGAACGGTTGTAAGTACTTCATGATCAAATGACATACGGGGTTATATATGCGAAAATACGTATTCTAAATCGCAAATCCAAGAAAATTGGAGAAAAAATAACGTAATAGCCTCTTTTTTAACATTTTGGAAAATGAAATCACCGATTTTTGTTAAAATAGAATCAAGACACATTATTATATTAAGAAAAATTATTTAAGAAATGCAGTGAAAGATTTTTCTCTGAATTTCTTGAAAATTGTATATTATCTTGTGAAAGTTTTATATCTTTGCAACATAGGACAGAGAGTTCTTTGAGGCATTGCAGAATAATGAAAGGGAAAGAAACTCACTCGTTTCCAAATCGTAACCCATTTCTTCTTTATTCATTCTTATTTTATTGATTATCTGAAAGATACAAAATTCTAAAATCTTTTCCGGGCATAGTCCGTGGCGATAAGCATCTTCGCCTTTTCTTCCGTTTCCGAAAGCGGCAGCCTGCCCAACAGGGTGGCATCGCCCGTCTTGGCGAACTGCATCAGCTTCTGAATGAAGTCCTCCTGCTCCGGCGTGGGCGGTATGTGGTGCAGTATCTCGTTCTTGGCGGGGCGGTCAACGCCCACATCCTCCGCCGTTCGGTAGTCCGTAATCTCATTATAGAAGGCGGCAAGCTCCGGCACTTTGATGAAGTATCGGAAACGCTCCTTCTGCACCACGTTGTTCGTCACGTTGAACTCAAAATCCGTCGTCTTCTTGGCGAATATCGCCGCCCAAGCGTCGAAACACCGGATATCCTGCCGTTCCAGCTCCTTCGGGCGCAGGTACTTGAACAGCAGATACAATTCAGTCAGCGAGTTGCTGATGGTCGTGCCGGAGAGGAACGTAGCTCCCAAATCTTTGCCCGTGCGCTCCTGTATGGTGCGTATGGCAAAGAGCATGTTCAACGCCTTCTGGCTTCCCTCGCTGTTTCCCAGCCCCGCCACACGGTCGTGTCGTGTATTGAAAGTCAGATTTTTGAACTGGTGGCTCTCATCTATGAAGATGTGGTCGATGCCCATCTGCTTGAAATCCACCACGTCGTCCGTGCGTGACTTTATGGCGTGTTCCACCTTCTCCAGCTTCGCTTCAAGGTTGTGCTTGCGCTTCTCCAATCCTTTCAGCATCGCCCGCGACACGTTCTTTCCCTGCTGGCGCAGCACTTCGAGGTTTTCCTCCACCGTGTCAAGCTCCGCTTGCAGGATGCGCTGCTGCAACTCCGGCGACTGCGGTATCTTGCCGAACTGGTCGTGCGACATGATGACACAATCGTAGTCGTTGTTCTTGATATTGTTGAAGAAACGCACGCGGTTGGCGGTCGAAAAGTCCTTTTCCGAAGCGTACAGAATACGTGCGTTGGGATATGCCGCCTGATAGGTGGCGGCAATCTCCGCGACATTGGCTTTCAGCCCGATAATCATCGGCTTGTGCGCCAGATTCAGACGCTTCATTTCATGTGCGGCGATACACATAATCAGCGTCTTGCCGGTTCCCACCTCATGGTCACAAATTCCGCCGCCGTTCTGTTTCAGCATCCAGACACAATCCATCTGCGAGGGATAGACGCTCCTGATGCCCCGGCTTGCCAAGCCTTTCAGATTGAGGTCGGGGAAAGTCTGGTGCGAGCCGTCATACTTCGGGCGCACGAAACAGTTGAACTTGCGGTTATACATCGTCGTCAGCCGCTCCTTGAACTGTGGCGACTGCTCTTCGAGCCATTCGGAGAATCCGTTTCGTATCTCGTCAATCTTGGCGTTGGCGAGCTGTATTCCCTCGCTGTCGCGCACCTTGATGTCGTTGCCATGCTCGTCCTTGCCGATGGACTTCATCATGTCGGGGCAGGTGTTGTGCAGGGCGTGTTTCAGAAGGTGCATACCGTCATAGTTCCGGTAATACCCCTTCACCAGAAACTCGTCCGTGATTTTCATGGTGCGGTAGCCGCACGCCACCGAAAACTCGTCCATGCTGGCGGAGTAGGCGATTTTCACCTCTGTGTCAAACAGCCGGCTCATGTAGGCGGCATAGACACCCGTCGGAATCCAGCGTTCCCCGAAATTGAAGTCCAGATCCTCGAAGGCGATGCGCGGCGGTTCGGCTTCTTTCAGAGCCTCCAACGCCTGCTTCACCTCCGGCATACGTTCACTTTCGGGGTTTTCGCCCATCCAAGCCTCTATGCGTTCCGCCTTCTCTATCACGTTTCCGGCAATAAAGCGGTCCTTAATCTCGTAACCGGTTACGAGCGGATTGTAATAGATACGTTCTTGCAGGGCTGTGAGCAACTCCTCCGCCGTGCTGTCGGTTATCTCCCGCATATAGTCGAGATTGACCGTGCCATATTTGTTGAGCGACGCGGACAAGGCTTCTTCGGGAGAGCCTACGTTGGCATGGCTCTCCACGGAGAAGGAAACAGGACGATCGAAGATGTCCGCCTTGACAAACTTCCCGTTCTCCGCCCGTTCCAGCGAAAGGATGTCACGCCCTCCCGCGTCCATCATCACCAGCTTCACGTTCTGCTTGGCGTTGAGGTTGCCGTAACGCATGACGAACTCATCGTAACAGGTGTTCAGATGCTCACGCCACTGGACATTTGCTTCGTGTAGGTTCGATTCATAGCGGTACAGCCGCTCGTAGGCGTCACGGAGTAAAACATACTGTAACGCCTTCTCCTTCTGGTAGCCTTTCAGGTCGAGCGGCTGGAATGTGGCCCCGTAAGGCGTGATGTCCTTCAGATAGCCGATGTTGCGGCGCGCCCTGTCAGCCACCAGCGAGCCTTCGCGCAGGTGCATCTCCGGCGTGCGGTGGTAGGCACGCGGAGAAAGGTCCACGACTTCCTCCTTCGGCTTTTCCGCTTCGATGTCGGGGAAAAGTGAAGTCGCCACCGCTTCCACTTGAGCATCGGTAGCAGCAGGCGTGGCGGCAACTTTCGGCTGTGTTTCCTCCTGTCGTGGTTGCTCTCGGGAAGTTTCCGGCACAGCTTTCACTTCCGTCTTTTCCGCCGCCACTTGTTTCTCGTTATGCTGTCTTGCCAGCTCCCGAAGTTCCTTCCTGCGTTCCGGCGTCAAACCCATCATCATTTCATAGAAGCCGTTGATGGGAGGATTGGTATCCCAGTCCAACGTGGCATAGATGTCGTCAGGGTCGGCAGGCTTGGCGGCATTGTCCGTTTTCGCCTCCTTGTTTTCCGTAACATTCTGTGTGGTCTGCGGCTTGGACGGAATGCGCCTTATCGGGCTTTCCTTTTTCGCCGCCTTTTTCTTTTTGGCGGTTTTCGGTTGTTGACTGACTTCTTCCGTCATCCCCCAGAGGTCGAGCAAGGATAGCTGCACACCGTCAGAATATTTCGGACGTGGCTCTATCTCCGGTTTTTCCTCAACGGGTTGCGGTTTTTCTGTCGGAGTTTCCACCGTCTGCGCCGAAGATACCGTTTCCAATTTTATAGCAGGACGCTCTACCTCCTTTTGAACGGTAACTTTTTCTTCCGTTCCCGACTGCCGGATTGTTCCCGAATACAGACGCATGGCGAGCCTGTAATGGAAATCCTCGTCAAGCATACGGCGCAAGTCCCCGGATATGCCTGCGGTCTTGCCCTCGTGCAGATAGACCATAGCGGGTTTCCCGTAGGGGTCGGTGTCAAGTTTCGCCGTCGTATGCACGATGCGTTCCGGGTGGTGGATGAAATAGGCGTTGTCCGTCAGGTCGGTTTTCGTATCCGTCTGTATCACGGTCATCAGCCGTTCGTCCTGCGACATTTCCTTCTTGTTCAGGTGCTTTTGCAGGACAATCAGGTCGCTGCCCACCTCCGTGCCCGCGTTGTCCGTGAACAGGTTGTTGGGCAGGCGTACCGCGGATACCAGATTAGCCTGCCGGAAAAGTTCGTTACGCACGGAGGTCTTGGTGCTGTTCAATACCCCCTGCGAGGTGATAAACGCCACGATACCGCCGTCACGCACGGTATCAAGCCCTTTGAGGAAAAAATAGTTGTGTATGGCGTTCTGGGCGGAGCGTCTGCCGAAGGAATCGCTACGCTGAAACTCCGCGTCGAACACGGCGATGTCACCGAACGGGATGTTAGATACCGCCAAGTCGAAATAATTGTTGAAAGGCTTTTCAATTTTCTCAAAACCGCAGGTGCGCATTTTATGGTCTGGATATAGATGCCGCAGGATTGTCCCCGTGAGCAGATCCTTCTCGAAAGCCATCACATCCGCATCGGGGCTGTGCCGCAGCACGGAATCCACGAACACGCCTACACCTGCCGACGGTTCGAGCATACGGGCGGGGCGGACGCTGTAATCCGCCAGCATGTCCGCGAGGGTGTCAGTTATCTCTTTTGGGGTGTAGAAAGCGGTCAGCACGGATGCTTTCAGCGAATCCACAAACCGCTTGTATTCCGTTTCGTCCTTGCTGTTCTCACGGATGAGCCTGTGCAACTCCACCGTCGGGGCGAACAGTTCGAGGTCGGATTTCGCCCACCGGACGGCATCCGTCAGTTCCTTGGCAGGGTTCAGGATACATTTCAGACCGCCGAAACCGCAGTACCTTTGAAGTATGGCACGCTCTTCGGTTGTCGCCGCTCTCTGTTCCCTGTCAAGGATGAATGCCGTCCGTATCGCCTCGATGTTGTCCCGTAGTTTCTGTTTGCGGTTAAACGCCATATTCCCCGATGTAAAGGACGGTTGCCCCCGTCAGCTCCGTATAGAGCAGGTCGTAATCGGAAGACAGGGCGAAGTTGTCGTCCGAAAGGTCATAGACGGAGAACACGTTGCCGACAAGCGGCAGGAGTTTATGGATAAAGGCTTCTTGTTTCTCTTCCGGCACTTCGTTGGCAAACTCGTTCTCCACGACTTCGTGGAGCATGGCGTACCGGGAATAGTGCAACCCGCGCAGCAGTGTTTCCATCGCCAGTTCCTGCGCACCGTCGGTGGGATAGCCTTCAATCCGCGCCTTTTCATACGTTTCGGCGGCACGATCGGCGCGTTCCCGTATGAAAGCGGTGTCGGTAGCCTGTTCAAACTTGTTCGTGCGGAGGTAGTCCATCAGGTACAGACCGTAATAGGAAAAGTCGGACTGCCCTTCGTTGTTCTTCTTGTTGTTCATTACTTTGGAGTTTAGTGGATTGATATTTAACGGGATAATCGGTTGGAAAAAAGGAAGAAAAAGGCACTCGGTATCCCTCCGAGTGCCGCCACTAAATCCAAAGTATGAGTGTAATCCGGTATCGAAGAACAATTCATTACTCTGAACAAGTGGCAAAGTTAATACTATTTCTTCCGTCCTGAAAATTTCTTGCCCTTTTTAGCCTCCGGGAACACGAACGTCGTGTTATATTCCCCGTCAAAGGCGACGACGGCATCGAAGCTCTTGCCCTGTTTGCTCTTGAAGCCTTTGAGCAGCTGGGTATGCCCTTCGGTGAGCAGGTCTTTGATTTCATCGTCGGACAGGGTGCGTCCCGCTTTCAGCCGGAACACGGGAAGCCCGCACTCCGTGTTGTCGCAGCGTACCACCTTGCCGTAGAACCGCATCCTGCCCGTGCCGCACTTGGGACACGCGCAACCGGAATCGCGGCTGCCGAAGAGTTTGTCGCATGAGAGCAGTTCGGAGGTAATCTCCCGCGTGTACGCCTCTATCTTTTTGCGGAAGGTATCGGCGGACAGCTCCCCACGCTCGATGCGTGCCAGTTCCTTCTCCCATTCGCCTGTCATGGCGACATCGGCGATGCGCATCGTCTTCACCACGGAATTGAGTGCAAGCCCCTTTTCGGTGGGGACAAGCAATTTCTTGCAGCGTTCCATGTAACCGCGCTTGAAGAGCGTTTCGATGATGGAGGCGCGTGTGGCGGGAGTACCGATGCCGCAGTCCTTCATCGCCTGCCGCAGTGCGTCATCCTCGATTTCCTTGCCCGCCGTTTCCATTGCGGACAGCAGGGTGGCTTCGGTATGTAGCGGCTTGGGCTTGGTCTTCCCTTCTGTGATGGAAGAGGCTTTCAGTGTCAGCGTGTCGCCTTCCTGCCAGCCGGGAATGGTGGTTTCCTCCTTGTTTTCCTCGCCATAGACAGCACGCCATCCGGCTTGCCTGATGACGCTGCCTTTCACGGTAAACTCCACTCCGGCACATTCCGCCATGACAGCGGTCACGTCCTTGACGCATTTTTCAGAGAATGCCTCGACCATGCGCCCGGCAATCATCTGATAGATGGTATTGTCCTCTTTGGAGAGGAAGAGCGGTTTCTCACCCGTGACGAGTAGGGCATGGTGGTCTGTCACCTTGCCGCCGTCTACGCTGCGGCGTGTCGGGATGGCTTTTGCCCGCACCTTGTCTTTCCATTCGTGCTGTGTGCCGATGAAAGCGAGCAGTTTGGGAATTTCGGCAAACACGTCTTCGGGGATGTAGCGGCTACCCGTTCTCGGATAGGTTATCAGCTTCTTCTCGTAGAGCTTCTGCGCGATTTCAAGCGTCTGCTCCGCCGTGAAGCCGTGCTTGGCGTTGGCTTCTTTCTGAAGCGTGGTCAGGTCGTACAGCAACGGGGTATCCTCCGTTTTCTCCTTGCGCTCGGCTTTCGTTACCGTTGCGAAGCCTGCCGCCTTTACCTTATTATATAGCTCCGTTGCCGGTTCTTTCGACTTCCATTTTTCAGAGGATGAGAATTTCACGACCTTGCCGTCGCAACCGTCCGTTGCGATATGGAGTTGCCAGAAGGCTTCGGGCGTGAAGCGGCGGTTCTCCCAGTAGCGTTCACATACCATAGCCAACGTTGGTGTCTGCACCCGCCCCACGGAGTATGTGCCGTGTCCGGCGGCGATGGAGAGAGCCTGCGTGCCGTTGATGCCCACGAGCCAGTCGGATTCGCTTCGCGCTTTGGCGGCGAGGTATAGGTTGTCATACTTGCCGCCGTCTTCGAGGTTGCGCAATCCCTCGCGGATAGCCTTGTCGGTGAGCGAGCTTATCCACAGGCGCACGAAAGGAGTGGTACTGCCCGTGTAGTGGTAGAGGTAGCGGAAGATAAGTTCACCCTCGCGTCCGGCATCGGTTGCCACGATGATTTGGTCGCTGGTGCCGAACAGCCTTTTGATTGTTTTTATCTGCGACACCACGCCGCTATCGGGCTTGTAGCCTTTCTCCGTCCTGACCTGACGGGGGACGAGCGTGAAGGTGTCGGGGATAATCGGGAGGTTGTCACGGACGAAACCGCGCACGCCGTAGCCATCGGGCATGGCGAGCTGGACAAGGTGTCCGAATGCCCATGTCACGGCATAGCCGCCTCCCTCGAAATATCCTTCCTCTCTCTTTGTCGCGCCCACGATGCGGGCGATTTCACGTGCCACGGAGGGCTTTTCTGCAATGATTGTCTTCATGTCTTCTTCTTTTTTGTTGATACTTTGGATTTTATTTTGGATTCAGTGGCGGACATCGGTCTATACTTTCATGCCCTTGCCCGTTTTCTTCTGCGGCTTGTCCTGCTGCTGTTGCTGGCGGGCGTCCTTCGGAGTGGTCTGACCTTTCTGCAAAGGCTCTTTCAGGTTCTTTGTCGCCTCGTTGGTCTTGCCCTCGTTGTTCACCGCCACCTGCGTGCGGCTCTCGTTGGACGGGGCGACCTGCTGCCCGATGTCGGGATTTGTTTCGTAGCGGTACGGGCGACCCTTCTCCGGGTTGAACTTGATATACATCGTGGCATGGAAGCCCTGCTTGTCGGTCACGTTCTCCAGTTTCACGGCTTTGCCCGCCACATAGTCGGCTTTCTGCTGTTCGGTGAAGTTCACGTCGCTCCATTTGCTGATGGGGCGGATGCTGCCGTCCTCGTTCGTCCACGTGTTGCGGCGTTGCTCCTTCTTGGTCTGTGTGGCATTTTCCCCGCCTTGCGCCTGACTTTTCGACGTGTCGCCTTTGGTTTCCTGCGTCTGTACGGTACGGGGCGACCTTCCGGTTCCCGGCACGAACTCCACGCCGCGCTGCTCCACGTTCACTTGCAGAGTGGTGACGAACTTCCTGCCGTCGTTGCGCTCGATGAGCTTGTCGCGCACGGGCAGTCCGGCGCGGAGCATATCCTGCTCCTGCTTGGTGATTTCCGTCTTGCCGATGCGCTCCGGGATGCGTACCTTGCTCGCCGGAATGTCCGTGATCTCATTCGTCTTGCGGTCGATGCTGATGTAGGAGGGGATAATCTCGCCCGTTTCCTTCTCCACGATGTCCACGACCCTGCCGAGGTTGCCCGTCTCGCGCAGGTTCTTCCGGTCGTCGTCGGAGAATTTGTGTTCCTTGTATTCATCCAGTTTCTGCTCCTTGCGGATGAAGTGCGGCACGAGGCTGATGTTTCCCTCGCCGTCCTTCTTGAAGGAAAGGCGGGCGTCCAGCTCGAATGCTTCGCCGCCGAAGGTGGGCTTGACCTTCACCAAGTCGGACTTGCCGTAGTGGAGCATCTTCGTAAGGTCGCCGGACTTTTCAAGGTCGTCACGCTTCACGCCCCATCTGTCCTCCAGCTCCTGCCAGTTGATTTTGCTCTCGTCGATGGGCTGGTAGCCCCGTTTGCCCTGCGTCTGTTCGGGATCTTCCTGTTGTTCTTTTTGTTGCTCCATGTTTTCCTGTTTTTGAGGTTCTTGTTTTTCGGTTGCCAGTTCTTCCTGCACCTTTTTCTCGTAGTCGGAGGTGTCCACCTTGTGAGGGGCAAGCAGCTCCTTGTTCGCTTCGGGGTCTTTCAGCAGTTGCTTCATCACCTCCAAGAGATTTTCGGCTTGGTCTGCCGCGATGCGGTAAAAACCGAAGCGGCTGGGTTCCTTGCACTGCCGGAAGAAGTTCTTGAAGAAGTTGTCCAGCACGTCGCCGTGTCGGTCGAATTGCAGGAAACTCTGCGCGTTTTCCGCTTTCGCGGGGGTGCGCTTGGGTGTGCCGTCCGCGTTCAGCCCGGCAACCACGCTGATCTCGCCCGTCTTCTCGTCACGGACCACCAGCACGTCCTTTTCGTCTTTTTTCTTTGCCATCTGAAAAATGTTTTAATGGGTTATTTATGAAAGAAATTATGGATACGAGCCTTGTAGAAGGCTATATCTTCCTTTTTGAAGTCCTTGATATGGTTGGAAAGGAATGTCAGCACGTCCTCCTCGCTGTAATAGGTTTTCTTGCCCAGTGTCTTGTAGGGCAATGCGCCGACACTGCGGTAGCGTTGCAGGGTGCGCTTGCTTATCTGAAGCAGCATGCACAAGTCCTGATTGTCGAAAAGGCGGATGCTTTCCGTGATAGTAGGCTGTTTCCCCTCAGCCTTCATCGCCAGCAGCAGTTCGTCCTGACGGTCGAGCCGTTCCATCAACTTCTGCATCCAGCCTTCGAAGTTGTTTCGTGTGAGCAGTTCCATGACCTATGTCCTCCTTCCTTTGGGGTTGCCGCCCGTGCGCAACGTGTGGTTGCGTTTCAGTTCCTGCGGTGTCGCCGCGTCCTCGTTGACGGTACTCTCATCAAGCAGGCGGTCGATTTCCGACTGCCGGTAGCGGCATTTGCCGCGAAGCACGACATAGCCGATGCGTTGCTCGCTGCGCATACGCTGGAGGGTGCGGGTACTCACGTTAAGCAGGTGCGCCGCCTCGCGTGTGGTGAGCAACCTGTCGGGCGATGCCGCTCTCTTGTCACCGGAGACGGCACGGACGTGTGCCGCAATCTCCGCTATCTGTTCCGTCAATGACCGGAAGACGGAACTTTCCATTGTTATCACTTTCATATTCAGTCCTTTCTTTTTGTATCTGCGGCAAAATTCGGCAATAAACAAAAGGGGCTTTAACAACTCACTACGTGACTCACGTAAGATTTTTACGGAAGATGGCTCCGTAACCCGGTCAAACGGCGCAACAGGCAGCCTTTCAGTGGAAAACGGCACGTGTCCGGGAGTGTATCGTTACCTTTGCGGGCAAACCGATAATTGCATGAATATGGAAATAGTATCAATTGAGAAAAAGACTTTCGAGATGATGGTGGCGACATTCGGCGCACTCTCGGAGAAGGTCGCCGCACTGAGGCGCAAAAGCGACACGGGGCGCATGGAAAGATGGCTCACGGGCGAGGAGGTCTGCGGGCAGTTGAGAATAAGCCCGCGTACGTTGCAGACGCTGCGTGACAGGCGGCTTATCGGCTACTCGCAGATAAACCGCAGGTTTTATTACAAGCCGGAGGAGGTAAAGCGGTTGATACCGCTTATCGGTACACTCTATCCGCACGGCAGATGATTTGATTTATTTACCCACTGAATCCGAAGTTATGATAAACGAGAACAACGATGTTTTTACGATGGAAGACGAGCCGATAGCCTCTGTGATGCAGGATATGCGCAAAGGCTCAAAATGGCTGTCCGCATTTCTGGAGAATTACCGTCCTCCGCTGGACGGGGAGCGTTACCTGACGGACGGCGAGGTGGCGGAACTGCTCCGTGTAAGCCGACGCACCTTGCAGGAATACCGCAACAACCGCGTGTTGCCCTTCATACTTTTGGGAGGGAAGGTGCTTTACCCGGAAACGGGGTTGCGCGAGGTACTGGAAGCGAACTACCGCAAGCCGCTGGAGTGACGCTGGCATGAAAAAGGAAACGGGCGACACCTTTTGTGGTGCTGCCCGTTTCTTGTCTTATGGGGTATGCGCAATCAGCAATACCCAGTTTTTCCGTTCTGTATGAACATCACGTATGCCTGCCGTTTCTCTTGTGAGAGTGCCTTTCCCACCAGCCATGTGCGAAACAGGTGGGTGTTGTAGGTGTTCAGCCGGAAGGCGACGGGTATGATGATTTCAAGCGCGTACACGTCCGCGTACAGCCCGTTTTCAAGTTGCATGTAACGGCATACCTTGTAGTCGTTCAGCACGTCCGACTTGCGGACAGCTTTGATGGCGGCGTTCACTGCCGGGACGGTCGTATGGAACAGTCCGGCGATTTCGGTGGCGGCCATCCATACGTCGTTACCGGTTACGCTGACCGCCTTGTTATCTATGATGATTATGTCACGTTTCATGGCTCCTCTTTTTTAGATGGTGCAACCTGCAAATTCCTCAATGCCGCTCAATCTTGCCACAAGGTTCTCCATGTCCTGATTGAGTTTCTCTTTCGTTATCTTAGCGTAAATCTGCGTCGTCTTTATGCTCTTGTGTCCGAGCATGGAACTGACGGTTTCGATGGGTACGCCGTTGGAGAGGAATACCGTCGTGGCTGCCGTGTGGCGGCTCTGATGCCACGTGATATGCTTGGTGATGCCGCAACGCTTGGCGACGGCACGGATACCGGCAAGGCACGTGTTATAATGCGGTACGGGGAATATCCTGCCGTCCTCGCACAGCCCCCGGTATTTGCCGATTATGCGGTTGGCGATGTCGAGCAGGCGGATGTTGGACACCACGCCCGTTTTCTGGCGGTTGATGTTTATCCACTCGTGTTCGTCGAAGTAGGTGCGGATATTCTCTTCTGTGAGGCTGCGCATATCCGAAAACGATAACCCGGTGAAGGCGCAGAACAGGTAGAGGTCACGGTACAGTTCTTGTTTGGCGTTTTTCAGTTTCCCGTCCATCAGCAGGCGTATTTCCTCTTTGGTCAGGAAACTGCGTGTCGTTTCCTCCTTCTTGATTTCATACTCGCGGAACGGGTCGCGTGTCAGCCACTCGTTGTTGATGGCGATGAAAACCATCGTCCGTAGCGGGCAGACATACAGCCACACGGTATTGGTGCAGCAGTGCTTGTCCGTGCGCAGGAACATCTCGAAATCGGAGATGAAAGCCGGGGTAAGCTCTTTCAGGGCGATGTCCTTCACATGGTAGCGGATGTCGAGGAACTCTTGCAGGTGCTTGTAAACGGTGCGGTACTTCAACAGCGTGCCTTTGGCTTTCATGCCTGCCTCCACCTGTTTCTCGTAGTCCTCGTTGTGCTGGCGGAACACCTGCATAAGTGTATGATGGCGGTGTTCCAGTCCAAGAAATGCGTTCTTGACTTTCTCCGCTGTGACGAAATTATCACGCTCCATGATTTCCTGATAGTGCCTGTTGATGCGTACCCGCATCTTGTCAAGCATACGGTTCGTTTCGAGTGCCGCCGTGCTTCTGCCCGTGACACGTCCACCTTTGGTGTCCCACAATTTCGGATCGACAGTCAGCTTGCAGCTGAACTGCGTTTGGCTGCCGTCAACTGTGATGCGTCCCATGACGGGAACTGTCCCGTCCTTTTTCACTACCTGACGCTTGAGGTAGTAGATTACTGAAAATGTACTCTTCATTGTCCTTAATTTTTTGGTTTCAAAATTAGTTGGTGAAGAGTCCGGTGTCGGTACGCAAAACGGAGAGGAACGGCGCAATCTTTTTCCGTAACCGGATTTTTCGCGTGAGTTGTCGGTAACTCACTATTCCTTAGTGTCTTGTTTCGCCCTCCGTGCCCGTTTGTCGCATTTTCGGGCATGGTTACGAACAAGTAACGTTGCGGCGTCAGGATTTGGCTTCGGCAGGGATTGTAATGGCTTCACGAATTATCGCCACTTCAACTAAAACCCTTGTAACTCAATTCTATCACTATATCTTTCCGCATTTCACTTTTTTGTAGTAACTTTGTACACAAAATATTGAGACAAGACATAGAGATGAGTCATGCCAATTACACTCATACGCTGAGACGCACGGTAGAACAATTATCAACATTCACTTCACTCAACAGCCTGCGCAACAGTCAACGCAACAGATACCCCCTCCCTTCAAGTAAGGCACTTGAAGTATTATTGGGTAGCATGTGGTCTTGCAAATACAACGAGAAATGGTCTGCAGTACATGAAAAACGCTCAACGAATGTCATTGCAGGCTTTTTTGACATTCCCTTTCAAAAGAGAACACTACAACAAAGAATTAAATCACATTTTTCAATATAACCATTAATTATCAATTCAATCAAATGGAATTTGAACTCATCGCCAAAACTTTTATGGGATTAGAGCCTGTTTTGGCACAAGAGCTAACCCAACTGGGTGCAAACAATGTACAGATAGGACGCAGAATGGTGTCGTTTTCGGGCAATCAAGAAATGATGTACCGTGCCAATTTCCAACTCCATACAGCTATTCGGATTCTCAAACCCATTAAACATTTCAAAGCACGGAGTGCAGAGGATGTATATGAAGAGGTGAAGAAAGTAGACTGGAGTCAATACATTGAACAAGGAAAGACTTTCTCGGTAGACTCTGTTGTCTATTCTGAAGAGTTTAGAAACTCAAGATTTGTCACCTATAAAGTGAAAGATGCCATCGTAGACCAATTCCGTGAAAACACAGGAACACGTCCAAATATCTCGGTGAGCAATCCAGATATTCGGCTACATATACACATTGCCGAGGACGACGCAACGCTTTCTTTGGACTCGAGTGGCGAGTCATTGCATCGAAGAGGCTATCGCCAAGAGTCTGTGGAAGCACCTTTGAACGAGGTGTTAGCTGCTGGAATGATTATGATGACAGGCTGGAAGGGCGAAACAGATTTCATTGACCCCATGTGCGGCAGTGGTACACTACTGATAGAAGCTGCCATGATTGCTCGAAACATGAGTCCCGGCATCTTCAGAAAGGAGTTTGCATTTGAGAAATGGCCTGACTTTAACCAAGAACTTTTCGACCATATCTATAATGATGACTCGCAAGAAAGGGAGTTTGAGCATCACATTTATGGCTATGATATTGATATGAAAGCCGTGAATACTGCACGATTGAACGCAAAAGCAGCAGGCTTTACAAAAGATATTACAATAGAACTGGCTGACTTTAAGAACTTTACACAGCCCTCAGAACCAAGCATCATCATCACAAACCCACCGTATGGTGAGCGTATCTCCACACCCAATTTGCTCGGAACGTACAAGATGATTGGCGAACGACTGAAACATGAGTTCATGGGAAACGATGCCTGGATATTGAGTTATCGTGAGGAATGCTTTGAACAGATAGGGCTCAAGCCGTCTATCAAAATTCCTGTGTTCAACGGAAGCTTGGAGTGTGAGTTTAGAAAATATGCTATTTTCGGTGGAAGAATGAAGGATTTCCGTGCCGAAGGAGGCATTGTAAAGACCGCAGAAGAGAAGAAGGCGATGGCTGAGAAGCATCGGTTTAAGAAAAATCGCGAGTTCAAAAAACGCTTAGAAGAAAACGAAGAAAACGAAATTGCGGATATCCGTTCGTTCAAATTTCATTCTTTAGAACGAGTACAGGAAAGAGACGAGCGCAAAAAAGGCGGTAACCGTCGCAACGATCGCTCGTATGATAACGACGATATGCCTGCTTACAAAGGCAAGAAACGTTTTGACAAAGACGGACGTGGACGGTCATTTGGTAAACGAGGTGGTAAAGAGCATGGAAGAAAGAATTATCAAATAGACGATTATGAATAAAACTTGGTTCAGTTTTCTTACCCTCATTGCCCTATTCGTAGGTGGACAAAAGGTTATGGGACAAAAACTATTCACACTCGAAGAGTTAAACTTTGGAGGGAAAAACTATCGAAAGTTCGTCCCAGAAAATCGCTACACTACATGGTGGGGCGATGAACTGATTCGCACAGACGCCAACCAATGCAGTGTTATCGACAAGAAATCGGGCAAGGAAACGGCTCTCTTTACCTTAGAAGACATAAAAAAACATGCCACAACCAATGATGCGAACGAGATAAAAGATTTATATGGTGTCTCTTTCCCTTATCCTTACAAGTCGTTGGTATTACTTCAATATGGCACTACGAGATGTTTATACAATTGGAAAACGCACAAAACAGTATGGAAAGGGAGTACCGCTAACGAAGACGTTTCTGAATGGAATGCTGCTTCAAAGGCTACCTCTTATATCCAATCTGAAAGTCATCAACTCTTTATCCGCACCGCTGATGGCAACGAAGTCCAGTTGACAACCGACGGAAGTCGTGAGATTGTGTATGGTCGAAGCGTACACCGTGACGAATTTGGCATACACAAAGGTATGTTTTGGGCACCCAATGGACAGAAATTGGCATTCTATCGCATGGATCAGAGCATGGTGGCTGATTATCCACAAGTGAACATTTTTGGCAGAATAGCAAAATGCGAGCCCGACAAATACCCCATGGCAGGCGAGACAAGTCACAAAGTAACGGTGTTAGTGTATGATTTAGCTACAAAAAAAAAGGTTACTTTGCAGGCTGGTGACCCCACCGATCGATATTTTACCAACATTGCATGGAGCCCAGACAGCAAGACCATCTATATGTTTGAGCTGAATAGAGACCAAAATGACTGTCGGTTAGTGAGCTACGATGCGCAAACAGGCAAGAAAATCGCAGAACTTTACCGAGAGACGCACGATAAATATGTAGAGCCACAACACCCCATTGCATTCTTGCCTTGGGACAACAACCTCTTCATCATGCAAAGCCAACGTGACGGCTACAACCATTTGTACCTGTATCAAACTAATGGTAAGTTGGTCAAGCAGCTTACCAAAGGCAAATGGGTGGTGTTGGACGTGATAGGATTCAACGTAAAAGACAAGTCGATTGTCTATACATCTACCGAAAAGCATGCGCTGCAAACCAACACATACACCGTAGATGTCAAGACAGGAAAGCGCAGATTGTTGGACAACGGGCGTGGCTATCACAGTCCGTCATTATCTCCTGCTGGGACATTTATCGTAGATAAGTACAGCGAACCCACCGTTCCACGCAACATCGAGATTATCAATACCGCCAACGGAAAGCGCACAAACTACTTTGAAGCGGCTGATCCGTGGAAAGGATTTCAAGTACCAACCTTTACATGTGGCACTCTCAAAGCCGCTGACGGCACGACCGACTTGTACTATCGCATGGTGAAACCAGCCAACTTTGATGAAAACAAGAAATATCCTTTGGTGCTTTATGTGTACGGAGGACCTCATGCACACAACGTAGATGCACGTTGGCATTACGCTTCTCGCAGTTGGGAAACCTACATGGCACAGAAGGGATACATCCTCTTCATACTCGATAACAGAGGAAGTGAGCGCAGAGGAAGAGATTTTGAACAAGCAACATTCCGCCAATTGGGTCAGATAGAGATGCAAGACCAAATGAAGGGCATTGAATATGTGAAGACTTTACCATACGTAGATGCCAACAGAATAGGCGTGCATGGTTGGAGTTTCGGCGGTTTTATGACCATTTCGCTGATGACAAATTATCCCGAAACCTTCAAAGTGGGTGTCGCTGGCGGTCCTGTTATTGATTGGAAATGGTACGAAGTGATGTATGGAGAGCGTTATATGGACACTCCACAAGCCAATCCTGAAGGCTACAGCAAGACTTCCTTGATACCACAAGCCAAGAATTTGAAAGGAAAATTACAAATTATTCAAGGCACTAACGACAAAACGGTAGTGCCGCAACACTGCTTGTCGTTCATCGCTGAGTGTATCAAGCAAGGCACACAGGGGATTTCTTTGTCTATCCGGGTGAACCACACAATATGAGAGGACACCAAAGTGTTCACCTCCACGAACGCATTACACAGTACTTTGAAGATTATCTGAAATAAAAAAGGAAACATACGCATGAAGATATTATTATTAGGTAGTGGCGGAAGAGAACACGCCTTGGGCTGGAAAATAGCACAAAGCAAACGAGTAACACAACTATTCATCGCTCCCGGCAATGCTGGAACAAGTGAAATAGGCACCAACATCGACATTCAGGTGAACGATTTCGATGCCATCAAAGATTTTATATGCAACCAAAAGATTGATATGGTTGTCGTTGGACCCGAAGATCCACTTGTGAATGGCATCTATGATGCGTTGAAAAATGACTCTCGAACCAAAGACACCGTGGTCATAGGTCCATCGAAAGAGGGGGCAAAACTGGAAGGTAGCAAGGATTTTGCCAAGGCTTTCATGAAGCGCCACCATATTCCAACCGCACGATACCACACCTTTATCGGCGAGACGTTAGATGACGGACTTCGCTTCTTGGAGACTTTAGAGGCTCCATACGTGTTGAAAGCCGACGGACTATGTGCTGGTAAGGGCGTTTTAATACTCCCTACGCTGGCAGAAGCACAGCGAGAATTAAAGGAAATGTTAGGGGGTATGTTCGGAAAAGCGTCGGCACGAGTCGTCATTGAGGAATATTTAAGTGGAATAGAGTGCTCTGTTTTCGTCTTAACCGATGGCAAACATTATCAAATGTTGCCAGAAGCAAAGGATTATAAACGTATTGGTGAAGGCGATACAGGACTGAATACAGGCGGCATGGGCAGCGTCTCACCGGTCCCATTTGCAGATAATGACTGGATGAAGAAGGTGGAGGAACGAATCATTCAGCCAACGATAAAGGGACTATCTGAAGAAGGTATCGACTACAAAGGCTTTATCTTCTTTGGCTTAATCAATGTAAAAGGCGACCCCATGGTGATAGAATACAACTGTAGAATGGGCGATCCGGAGACAGAAAGCGTGATGCTGAGACTTGAAAGCGACCTTGTCGATTTGTTTGAGGGCATTGCAGAAGGCAACTTAGACAAGCGTGTTGTTACCTTTGACAAACGAGCTGCCATTTGTATCATGCTCGTTAGTGGAGGTTATCCACAAAAATATGTCAAAGGATATCCTATCTCTGGACTTGAAGAAACAGGAGACAGCATCGTTTTTCATAGTGGAACAAAACGGGAAAACAATCAAATTGTAACGGCAGGTGGGCGAGTTTTGGCAGTTACCTCTTATGGTAAAAATAAAGAAGATGCGCTAAAAAAGAGTTTTGAAATAGCCCAAAAGATTCAATTTCAAGATAAATACTTTAGAAAAGATATTGGGCAAGATATATAAGAAGGCAAGATTTGGCACACAAACTGAGACAAGGAAGGTGTCAAACAAAAACGTCTTTTCGCTGAAAGATAGGTATGCAAGTTAAGAATTATGCGTTGTGAAAATCGCACAATGCATCAACTTGCAGATATGGAAATAAGGTAGATTGGTTTTATTCATGGCAAACAGATTACAACACAAGATAGCTTGTAGCCGTTATGCATTCCCACTTACGATTGTTTACGCATGTGGGATTTGGCTATTTGGCGGACTCTTTCAACATCAGCTGTGGGTTCCATTTATCCTCATGCTCGTTACCACCGTTGTAATGGCAGAGCTTAACAACCAACATGCGCTGATACGAACATATAGTAGAATGCTATCTTGTTCGTTCCTAATCATGAGTGCAAGTACCTTACCACTATTTTTTGATATAGAAAGTGGTATTATCCAACTCTGTATGGCATTGACTTACCTTTATTTATTCAAGGCTTATCAAAACAAAATGGCGATTGGCAGCGTGTTCAATGCCTTCTTTTTCATTGGATTAGCCAGTGTGTGGTTCATCCAAGCTATATTCCTTTTGCCGCTTTGGTGGCTTGCATTGCGATTTTACATCGTAGGGATGAGTTGGCGAACATTCTTTGCTTCCCTCATTGGCGTCATCACTCCCTACTGGTTTTTGAGTGGGTATTATATCTACCAAGGTAGCTTTGAACTTCTTATCGACCATTTCAAACAACTTTGTACGTTTGGGACACTTGCCCATCTGAACGAACTTACCCATATAGAACTAATAACTTTCGGTTTCATAAGCATTCTTGGCATCATAGGATTTCTTTATTTCATCACCAATAGCTCAAAAGAAAAAATAAGGATTCGCCTGCTGTTTGCTTCCTTTGCATTGATGATGATAAGCACAATAGCTTTCATTATTTTGCAACCTGTGCATTATTCGTACTTGCTTCCCATGCTCATTGTGAGCGTCGCTCCATTCATTGGACACTATTTAACCTTCTCAGGTTCACGACTATCCGCTATGACCAGTTTGGTTATCGTCACCCTTACCCTCATCATCACAGCGTATCAAATATGGATGCATTCATAGATTTACTTGTACAGTATGGTTGTTGGGGCATGTTTCTCGCTTCCTTCTTAGCTGGTTCGGTATTGCCTTTCAGTAGCGAAGCCGTCATGATGGGGTTAATGGCAGCAGGAGTTAATACGCTTCCTCTCATCATCTATGGCACCATAGGCAATGTCCTTGGCTCCCTTCTCAATTATTACATTGGTACGTTGGGACGCTTCGACTGGATAGAGAAGTACCTACATGTGAAACCTGAAAAGCTGGAAAAAGCACAAAAGTTGATAAGTAGGTATGGAGTTTGGATGGGATTCTTTGCCTTTCTTCCTATCTTAGGCAGTGCCATCGCTATTGTTTTAGGCTTAGTAAGGTCCAATATTTGGCTCACCACCATAGCTTTCACGGTAGGAAAGGTAATGAGGTATTTGCTCATTATTTATAGTATGAATTTAGTTTTATAAACATCAATCATCGAATAACAAATGAATAAAATTATATGGATAGGCATTTTACTGCTGATGCTCGTTGGCTGTGAACATGCACCTCAACATAAGGCACGGCAAATCACTGTGACTATAGAACCTTTACGCTACTTCACAGAACAGATAGCTGGCGACAATTTTCAGGTCAACACAATGGTTCCGAAGGGTGGAAACCCCGAAACGTACGAACCAACTCCGCAACAAATGATTCAATTGGCCAAAAGTGACTTATATATTAAGGTGGGGAATATTGGATTTGAACGCATTTGGATGTCCAAACTGAAACAGAATGCTCCGCATACCCTCATCATAGACTCTTCTTATGGCATTGAACCCGTGAGGACAGGGCAAAATATCAACGATCCTCATACATGGATGAGTACCAAAAACGCCATTCAAATTGCTCGAAATATTTATCAAGCTTTGGCAAAGATTGACAAGAAAAACAATGCTTATTATCAAGAGAATTTAGATAAACTCCTTCAAAAGATTGATACCACCGATCAACAAATCCGCCAGTTATTAGCAAAGAAAACATCCCGAGCATTCCTCATTTACCACCCTGCCCTCACCTATTTCGCACACGACTATCAGTTACAACAAATTCCAATAGAAATAAATGGCAGAGAACCAAGCGCATCACAGCTAAAAGAGACCATTCAGACAGCGAAGGCTCTCCATGTGAAAACCTTTTTTATACAAAAGGAATTTGCCTCTCGCCAGACACTACTCATCAGTAAGTCAATGGGAGTAGACACGACAACCATCAACCCTTTGAGTGCGCATTGGCACGAACAAATGTTACTCATTGCCTCAAAAATCAAATAGTGTAATGCAACCCATTATTCAATTAAATAACGTATTTGCAGCTTATGACAAGAAAGTCGTGCTCAAAAACATCAACTTAACCATTGATGAACACGACTTCTTAGGCATCATTGGTCCTAACGGAGGGGGAAAAACAACGCTGATACGATTGATTCTCGGACTTAAAAAGCCGATGAAAGGGCAACTTTTGTTTTATAAAGAAGGGAAGCCCGTTAAGCACTTAACAATGGGCTATCTGCCGCAATACAATGCCATCGACCCTGATTTCCCCATCTCTGTAGAAGAAGTAGTGCTATCTGGCTTAAGCAACCAAAAGAAATTGTTTCACCCCTTTACCGCCAAACATCACCTCATGGTGAGCGAAACCTTAGAAAAGATGCAGCTTTCCGAGCTTCGCAACCGTGCGATTGGAACCTTGAGCGGTGGACAGTTACAGCGTGTTCTCTTAGCACGAGCCATTGTCTCTCATCCCACAGTGTTAGTTTTGGACGAACCTAACACCTATATTGATCGGCATTTCCAAACGCAAATGTACGAGATGCTGCATCAGATTCATCGCCATTGCGCCATACTCTTAGTGAGCCATGACATTGGAGCCGTGCTACAGAATGCTCAAAATATAGCTTATGTCAACCGAAAGCTCGATTATCACGTGGCTTCCGACCTTTCAGCAGAGGATTTGCAGGGCTGTTTTCATCAACATTCGCTATTAGATGAGAGCTGGCACAAATCACTCTAAGCAAGGTTTGCCGAACCAACTTGAAGCCATAGCAAAAAGCATTCACCGCTTTACTGCATTGCCACAGCAGACAGTTCAGACGACTTAAAGTGAGCGCCCCCTTTGTGACACCCACTCAAAGCCTATCCTTCATCTGCAGCAGCATTATCTGTGAAGATTTCAACAGCATGCTTTGCGTGATGTGCGACATAAGCAGCAGGACCGTTATTACCCACACCTTTGATAGCCAAGACTACCGATTTTTTCTTTTCGCCTGTTACAAAAAATATCACATGCTTGGCATTCATAATGGGTTTTCCAGTGAGCGCAATTCGTTTTTGTCCTGATTCAGGATGAACACCTACCGCATAAATTTCCGAAGTAGTCAGTAAATGTTCCTGTCCGGGAAAGATAGAAGAGGTGTGACCATCATCTCCTGCACCCAATAACACAATGTCAAAGACGGGCAGTCCGTCTTCGAGAGGCGTCTTCTTACTAACCAGATCCGAATATCTCTTACACTCCTCTTCTGGCTCATTTTCGCCGTCAATTCTATAAATGTGCGATTCTGGAACAGGCACCTTACTGAGTAAGTGCTGATAAGCCATACCATAATTGCTCTCAGCATCATCAGGCGCCACACAACGCTCATCGACCCAGTAGAATCGTAGCTTCTTCCAAGGTGTAAGATGCGTGTACTCTTTTGCCCAAAGATCAAACATGAGCGCAGGTGTACTACCGCCACTGAGGGCTATATGATATTCGTTTTGATCTTCTGCCTTGATTAGATTGAGTATGCGTTCTACGTGTGCACGAGCCGCTTCTGTTGGGTTTGGAAATACGTTTGTAATCATAATTCGCAATATAAATCTGTGTTCGTTAAATTTTTACATGGATTCGTCCATTCTGCAGCATGGTCACTCATCAACTTATCACTTTCTAAAGGTCCCCAAGTTCCTGCAGGATATCCATACAAAGGAGCCTCTAAGGTCTCATTCCAATATTTTAAGATAGGGTCGAAAAATCTCCACGATGCTTCTACGGCATCACTTCGAGTAAACAATGTGGGGTCGCCTTGAATACAGTCATCTATCAGTCGGGCATAAGCATCCATGACTGGAGCTCCTCCTAACTGGTCGTAAGTAAAATTCATAGAAACTTCTTTCACATCAAAGCCTGCGCCAGGGACTTTCATACCAATATTTAGAACCATGCCCTCATTGGGCTGTATGCGCAGAATGAGTTTGTTAGGACGGGGATGAGTACCATCTGTTCGTGTAAACATCTGATGAGGTGTCTCCTTAAAGTGTACCACAATTTCCGTAACCTTGGTTGGCATTTGCTTTCCAGTCCTGATATAAAAAGGAACTCCACTCCATCGCCAATTGTCTATGTTCAAACGCATGGCAATATAAGTTTCTGTACGTGACCCAGGTGCTATGTTCTTTTCCTCCCGATACCCCTTCTTATCTCCAGAAACAGTGTATTGACCACGCACCACGTGTTCGTCGAAATCTACCTTTGTAAGTGGCTTCAACGAATTGTAAACCTTGACGACTTCATTTCTAAAGTTGTTTTCATCGAAATACAAAGGAGGTTCCATTGCAGTTAATGCCACCAATTGAATCAGGTGATTTTGCACCATATCGCGCAAAGCCCCAGACGAATCGTAGTAGCCTCCACGGTTTTCTATGCCTAAATTCTCAACGGCGGTCACCTCTACATAATTTACATAATTTCTGTTCCACAATGGTTCAAAAATTCCATTAGCAAATCTAAACGCCAAAATATTCTGTGCAGTCTCCTTTCCTAAGAAGTGATCAATACGATACACTTGTTGCTCTTTGAACGCTGAAGCATAGATAGCATTCAGTGCTTGAGCTGATTCCAAACTGTACCCAAATGGTTTTTCCACAATGATGCGCGAGCCTTTGGTATTCAGTTTTGCTGCCTTTAGATGCTTAGGTATCTCTCCATAAAGGGATGGCGGTGTTGACAAGTAATACAACAGGTTGTCGGGTTGATCGGTCTTAGTCAACGCTACCAATTTTTCTTTCAGTCTTTCATATCCTTCATCCTTTGCAGGGTCCATGGGAAGATAGTGCAAATGCGTCACAAACTCCTGCATCAAATGCTCGTCTTGCAGTTCTTTTTTGATGAAGTGCTGCATTTCTTCCCACATATAGGTTTGAAATGACTGATCATCGAATTTGGTTCTGGACACCCCGAGAATAGAGAAATTACCTGTAAGGCGTTGTTCCTTATACAATGTATAGAGTGCTGGAATCAATTTGCGCTTGGTCAAATCGCCCGAAGCGCCAAATATAATCATAGCAAAGTGGTTCATCATGTTTTTGTTCATACTTCTATTCTAAGTAATCAAACGTTATATGTTCCCGACTTGGTTTTACCTCCATGCCCCGTCCAGTCTTCATGGAAGAACTTTCCTCGTTCACAATCCTTTCGCTCAAAGGTGTGTGCACCAAAATAATCGCGTTGAGCCTGTATCATATTGGCAGGCAAATTTTCTGACGTAAGGGAATAAAAATAATGAAGAGCCGACGAGAATGCTGGTGCTGAGATGCCTGCCTGAATGACATGAATGACGAGTTGTTTCCAATCTGTTAACAAGGTAGCTATTTCTTGTGCGAAATACGGTGCCAACAGCAGATGCTTCGGCTTATCCTCTTGCTCATAGGCACGAGCAATATCGTTGAGGAATGAACTTCTAATGATGCAGCCCCCACGCCACATGCGCGCAATAGATGCCATGTCAAGGTGCCAATCAAATGTCTGGGATGCAGCTTCTAAGACGGCAAACCCTTGCGCATAACTCACCAATTTGGAAGCATATAAAGCAGAAAAGATTTCTTGCAACAACTGCGTTCGTGGAATATCGAGGGGCTGAACTGTCGGTGAAAACTGGCGAGCAGCTTGTACACGCATTTCCTTCTGAGCAGACAAACTGCGCTCAAACACTGCTGTTCCGATGAGTCCTAATGGCATTCCTAAGTCCATTGCATTGACAACCGACCACTTACCAGTACCCTTCTGTCCTGCGGCATCTAATATATGGTCTATCAGATAATCTCCATTGGGCTCTTGATGTCTCAGAATATCAGCCGTTATCTCCACCAAATAACTATGTAACTTGTCTTGGTTCCATGCCGTAAACACATCAGACATCTCTTCATTTGTCATTCCTCCTATGTGTTTCATCGTCCAATAGGCTTCAGAGATAAGCTGCATATCGCCATATTCTATGCCATTATGAATCATTTTCACAAAGTGCCCCGCACCTTGAGGACCCACCCATTGACAGCAAGGAGTGCCGTCCGACGCCTTGGCTGCAATGCTTTGTAAGATGGGTTTCACTGCTTCCCAAGCAGCATGCGAGCCTCCTGGCATCATAGAAGCGCCGTGTAATGCCCCCTCTTCACCACCAGAAACACCTGTTCCGATAAAGAAGAAGCCCTTTTCTTCGCACAAACTGACACGCCGATTGGTATCTAAATAATTGGAATTACCTCCATCTATCAAAATATCTTCGGGTGATAAATAGGGAAACAATTGGTTGATAACGTCGTCAACAGGTTTCCCTGCCCGCACCATCATCATTATTTTGCGAGGAGTAGCTAATGACTCCACAAA
Source organism: Hoylesella timonensis 4401737 = DSM 22865 = JCM 15640 (assembly GCF_000455445.1). Taxonomy (GTDB): domain Bacteria; phylum Bacteroidota; class Bacteroidia; order Bacteroidales; family Bacteroidaceae; genus Prevotella; species Prevotella timonensis. Next base: position 24,799 of record NZ_HG417092.1, read on the forward strand.
TGCCTTGATGTCTGTGTAACCCTGAATGGACTTATCTTTGCCACGTCCTTGCATAAATCGCTCTACCACTCCTTCTTCTATTCCAGGAACGGTACGGTTATACACCGACACTTGCCACCCATGATTGGCCATGTTGATGGCTAAGTTTTCACCCATCACCGCCAATCCTATCATTCCTATGTCTGTCTTGTTTTGAATTTTCATCTTGTTAAATTTATGGTTACTTCATCAATAGTATGCTACTAAAAACCAATACCGCCCGAATCAAACCTTCACGGCATCCGCTTTTTTAGCAAACAGTCAACAGACTGCCTATATGATACAAATATACAACTTTATCTGGAAAACAAAAACATTGTTTTCAATTATTTTTCTGAAAAGGGGTGAACGGTTAGCATGAAGACGTATTGAAATGCACTTGCGAGGCGTACAAAAAAGTGCTTTTCTGCTATGATTGGCAACAAAGTGAATCCATTTGTGAAGAACAATTGCATTTTTGATTCTCTTCACTACATCACCAACAAACAAGAAACTATCGCCTATAAAAACAGCAAACCATAGGAATTGAGAGCGTAAGAATGCGCAAATCACGGCTCATCTTTTGTGAAATATGTTGACAAAATAAGGAGTTATTTTGATTTTTCTTTTACATTTGAAAAACACGAAATAGAGAAAAATAAGGCTAAGAAAAGGCTTTATACTCCTCGAAA
>NZ_HG417092.1:27366-32260 GCF_000455445.1 Hoylesella timonensis 4401737 = DSM 22865 = JCM 15640
AAAAATAACACTTCACGAGACTAAAGCATTGAGTTAAGCACGCTGAAACAATGCTTTAATGTGCTTAAAGTATGGAGACAAGCAAACAAAAGTTATGGGTTAGTGACATTAAAGCAATGCTCCAAGGCAGTCAAGGGGTACGTGTAAAAACGTACATTCTTGATTATAAGCACTTTACATTTTTCGCATATTTCAGAAAAAGTGGTGGATGATTAGAAATATGCCAAGCATTTCGCATCAAAATTGCAGATTCGTGAATAAAAAAATTATACAAAATAGATTTTCTCATACTTTTCATTGTATTCAATACTTTTTAGCAATCGTAAAAACGATAATTCAATAGAATTTGTTTACCTTTGCAAAATACTATTTTTAATGTCTTGTGGTACGCTTAACGGTGAGGCTTTTCACCGGAATCGTCCACCCAAAATAGTGAAATTAGAAATGAGCAATTAATTATTCATTTATCTATCAATGAAAAAATATAGATTAGTAGACAATGTGGTAGGTTGGATAGCTTTCATGATAGCTGCCATTACCTATTGCCTTACAGTAGAGCCGACAGCCAGTTTTTGGGACTGTCCTGAGTTCATCTCAACAGGGTACAAATTAGAAGTAGGACACCCTCCAGGGGCACCATTCTTCATGCTCACCGCCAATCTTTTCTCGCAGTTTGTGAGCGACCCATCGAAGGTGGCGCTCATGGTCAACATCATGAGTGCGCTATTGGGTGCTGCTGGGGTGCTTTTCTTGTTTTGGACGATTACCCACCTGACACGCAAACTTATCTTGAAAGATTGGAGCGAACTCACTTTGGGCAAACTTATCACCATAGAAGCCTCTGGAATGGTGGGCGCACTGATTTATTGTTTCTGTGACACGGCGTGGTTCTCGGCTGTCGAAGGTGAGGTATATGCCTACTCATCGGCATTTACAGCGGTTGTGTTCTGGCTCATCTTGAAATGGGAAGATCATGCAGACGAACCTCATAGCGACCGTTGGCTGCTGCTCATCACCTATATGACGGGACTTTCAATTGGTGTCCATCTGCTCAACTTATTGTGCATTCCAGCCATTGTGTTAGTATTTGTGTACCGCAAGTTCCCAAATATCGAAGCAAAAGGCTCCATAGTGGCGCTGATGATCTCGTTTGCAGTGGTAGCGGCAGTGTTATATGGTGTCGTTCCTGGTATCATAACCGTGGGCGGATGGTTCGAGTTGTTTTTTGTGAACACATTAGGTATGCCATTTAATACAGGTGTTATCGTCTACATCTTGCTACTCGTTTCCACTGTTGTTTGGGCGATTTATGAGACTTATATAGACCAGCATACCAAGCGAATGAACATAGCTTTCCTGCTTTCCGTAGCCTTATTGGGTATTCCCTTCTATGGATATGGCTGGAAAGCCGTAGGCATTGGTATCGTAGTGTTGGCTATTTTATGGTATGCCCTCAACTATACGCAACACGTAGAGAAGAAGAAAATCCCACTCATCAGTGCCCGCATCAAGAATACTATCTTGTTAGGACTACTGATGTTAATGATAGGATATTCAAGTTATGCCCTCATTGTCATCCGTTCTGCTGCCAATCCACCGATGGATCAGAACTCACCAGAAGACATCTTTACATTAGGCAAATACTTAAGTAGAGACCAGTATGGCGACCATCCGCTGTTCTACGGACAGGCATATACTTCTCAGGTAAAGCTTGATGTGCAGGGAAATCAGTGCATACCTAACATGAACGAAGGAGCACCCGTATATGCACGCAAGGAAAAAGCGAGCAAAGACGAAAAAGACTCGTACTTTGTAGTGACCCATAATTCGAAATACAATTATGCGCAAAACATGCTCTTCCCACGTATGTACAGTAGTTTGCATGCACAAGCTTACGAAAGTTGGTTAGGAGGTGTAGAGGGTACACAGGTTCCTTACGACAGATGTGGCGAGAGTATCATGGTGAAAGTACCATCACAGATGGAAAATCTCCGCTTCTTCCTAAGCTATCAATGCAACTTTATGTATTGGCGATACTTCATGTGGAACTTCTCAGGACGTCAAAATGGAATGCAAGGCAACGGTGAGTTGGAACATGGCAACTGGATATCTGGCATACCTTTCATTGACAACCCACGACTTGGCGACCAAAGTAAATTGCCCGACGAGCTGAAGAACGACAAGGGACACAACGCGTATTACATGCTGCCCCTGCTATTGGGTGTCATTGGCTTGTTTTGGCAAGCATGGCGTGGCAAACGAGGCATTCGCCAGTTCTGGGTAGTGTTCTTCCTTTTCTTCATGACAGGACTCGCTATCGTTATCTACATCAACCAAACGCCTATGCAACCTCGTGAGCGTGATTATTCTTATGCAGGTTCGTTCTACGCATTTGCCATTTGGTGCGGCATCGGTGTTGCAGCTATTGTCGACTTGCTGAAGAAGTATTTGAAGCTCAACGAGACACTGATTGCAAGCGTAGCCGCTGTGACATGTCTCCTTGTACCGATACAAATGGCAAGCCAAAACTGGGATGATCACGACCGAAGTGGACGTTATACTTGTCGTGATTTCGGTCAAAACTACCTCATGACGCTACAAGATAAAGGCAATCCTATTATCTTTACCAATGGCGATAACGACACATTCCCGCTGTGGTACAACCAAGATGTGGAAGGTGTGCGTACCGATGCAAGAGTTTGTAACCTCTCTTATATACAGACCGATTGGTATATTGACCAGATGAAGCGACCTGCTTACGACTCTCCTGCGGTGCCCATCACTTGGCCAAGACTTGACTATTGCTCTGGAACGAATGAGGCTGTAGCGATTCAACCGTCTTTGAAAAACGAATTGAAAGAGTATTATCGTCAATATCCTGAAGAGGCGAAAAAGCAATTTGGTGAAGAACCATTCGAATTGAAGAACATCATCAAGTACTGGATGCGCTCGAAAGATGCGGACAGACAGGTGATTCCTACCGACACTGTCTATGTAACGATAGACAAAGAAGCCGTGAAGAAGAGCGGAATGATGATGGCTTCGGACACTATTCCTGACAAGATGATTATCTCTTTGGCTGGCAAACGTGCGCTGTACAAAGGCGAAATGATGATGCTGGAGATGATTGCCGAGTGCGGATGGGTGCGTCCAATCTATATTGCTATGACAGTTGGAGCCGATAATTATATGAACTTGGGCGACAACTTTGTATGTGAAGGCTTGGCAAATCGCATCACACCTTTCACTACCAACAAGCCTGGCGTTAAGAACTTTGATACAGAAAAGACGTACAACAACTTGATGAATAGGTATAAGTTTGGTGGTTTAGAGAAGCCTGGATTATACATAGACGAGACAACCATGGGCATGTGTATGACTCATCGTCGTTTATTTGCTCAATTAGTAACCGAGTTGTTGAAAGAAGGAAAGACAGAGCAAGCCAAAAAGGCATTGGCTAAAGCAGAGAAAGTTCTTCCAGAATACAACGTACCACATAGTTGGAAGAGTGGTTCTATTGAGCTTGCTCGAGCTTATGCACTGTTAGGACAAACAGCGAAGGCAAAGGATATCTGTCAAAAGGTGTGGAAAAACCACAAACAATACGCACAATGGTATCTCAGTCTCGATGACTTTAGGTTCATGGCATCACAAAATCAGTGCCTGCTTTACTTCCAGTTGATGATGGAAGTGAACAAGGTAACCACACTGTTCGATAAAAATTTGGCTAAAAAACAGTTGGATGAATTGAACAGATTCTACACCATCTATGCTCAAAAGGGTGGTAAACCCCTTGAATAAAGAAAACAATTAAGGCTGCCGAAAGTTCTACAAAGCCATTTGTAGTAAACTTTCGGCACTTTTTTAATAGTTAAAAAGAAGCATCCATTTATGTTTATTGAGCAACCTGCAAAATGGCTTCGTTGGCTATATCCCAATGCATTGTGGCGAATGGATAAGAAAGTACATGCGGTTTATCTTACCTTCGATGACGGTCCTGTGCCAGAATCAACACCTTTTATATTAGATACGCTCGCCCAATATAATGTCAAAGCAACTTTCTTTATGGTAGGTGAGAATGTTTTGCGGTATCATGACTTGTACAATCGCATCGTTGAAGAGGGACACCAAGTAGGTAATCACACCTTTAATCACATGGGGTCGCTCAAACATTGGGCACTAACTTACGGCATCAATACAGAGAAAGCGAACGAATTAATACATGCACACCTATTTCGTCCACCGCATGGATGGATGCGATGGTCGGTATATTGGTGGCTATCGAAGCGTTATAAGATTGTGATGTGGGATTTGGTAACGCGCGATTATTCTAAATGGATGACACCTGAAGACGTACTTAAGAACGTTAAACGTTATGCTCGAAATGGGTCAATCATTACCTTCCACGATTCTATGAAAAGCATAGACAAACTAAAGTATGCCCTACCAGAAGCACTCAAGTGGTTGAAAGAACAAGGATATGAATTCAAAACTTTCGACTGAGATAAAACAAGAAGCGCTAAAATTAGGCTTTACAAAATGTGGAATTGCACAAGCTAAAGCCGTTGACGAATGGACTGCCACGCAGTATAAGCAGTGGATTGCAGAAGACAAGTGCGCAAGTATGGACTATATGCGCAACAACATCGACAAGAGATTAGACCCACGAATGCTCATGGAAGGCTTGAAAAGCATCGTATGTGTAGCACTTAACTACGCTCCTGCGCAATTCATGCCCGAAAAAGAATGGCAATTGGCAGCTTATGCGTATGGGCAAGACTATCATTACCTTGTCAAGAATAAGCTAAGGCAACTCGCTCAACACTTTGGATTTCAGGAGATAACACCTGAAAATAGTACTACCAGTAATGACGATGCTATTCATTATCGCGTG
>NZ_HG417092.1:32286-123162 GCF_000455445.1 Hoylesella timonensis 4401737 = DSM 22865 = JCM 15640
TTTTGTGACTCTGCACCCATACTGGAACGCTATTGGGCTGTGCAAGCAGGATTGGGTTGGATGGGAAAGCATCATCAACTCATTGTTCCAAAGGCTGGGAGTATGTTCTTTTTAGGGGAACTATTCCTTGATATTGAGCTATCCTTTGACAAGCCCATGGAAAGCCATTGTGGCAATTGTAGAGCTTGCATTGAGGCTTGTCCGTCGGGAGCAATTCAGTTAGATTCATCTTTAGATGCCAACAAATGTTTATCTTACCAGACCATAGAGAACCGAGGAGAACTGGCAGAGGGTGTAGCTAAGGATATGGGTGACATGCTTTATGGCTGCGATAGATGCTTACGAGCATGCCCATGGAATCGCTTTTCAAAACCTAATGACACGCCAGAGTTGCAGCCAAAGACGGAACTTTTAGAAATGACCCGAGACAAATGGATGAATTTGTCTGTGGAGAATTACCAAAAACTCTTCAAAAAAAGTGCGGTAAAGCGTGCCAAATACGAAGGACTGATGCGTAATATTCGAGCCATTGCATCGTTATCAAAGAATAAAAACAAAGAATAAAACACACTACACCATGTCACAAGAAATACCACTCAATACGATTGAAAAGGAGGTTGCCATCTTTTTTCACCACTATGCGCTTGAAATACTTACCAAACAGCAAATAGATATGACCAACAAGCGACAGGTTAAAGAGGCTTTGTTAGAGCATTATGAACAAATATATCCTGCATTTAGTCAAACAAAAGTATTTGAAAGATGTTTTCAAAAGGCAGATCATGAAGCAATGGTAGCAGCTTATCGCACTAATTTTTCTTTGCTCTTAGATGACTACTTACCCACCATTGACAACGAATAACAACCAAATCATTTAGAAGAAAAGGTCAGAAAATGGGGTTGAACAATAGAATAAGAAGGACAAAAGCACCAGTGCAATAGTATGACGCTGATGCTTTTGTGTACGTTATCGGTACGAATGAGTGCAAAATGTTAATCCTTATTGCATCTCATATACAATGTTCATGAGTTTTTGTCCCAATGCTTCTGCCTCTTCTTGCGTTGCCGCTTCACTGTAAACACGAATGATGGGCTCGGTATTGCTGGCTCTCAAGTGAACCCACTTATCAGCGAAATCAATCTTTACACCGTCAATATCCGTCACTTTCTCATCCGCATACATCTCCTTGATACGATCCAAGATAGCACTGATATCAGTCTCCGGTGTCAGGTCAATACGGTTTTTCGCCATACAGTAGTTGGGATAAGACTTGCGAAGCTCGCTCACTTTGCAACCTTTATGTGCCAAAGAAGACAAGAACAAAGCAATGCCCACCAAGGCATCTCTACCATAATGGCTTTCAGGATATATCACTCCCCCATTGCCTTCACCGCCAATAACAGCATTAACCTCTTTCATTTTGGTGGTTACATTCACTTCTCCAACCGCAGAGGCAACGTATTTACCTCCGTGTTTCTCTGTAATGTCACGCAATGCACGTGTAGAACTGAGGTTTGATACGGTGTTGCCGGGCGTATGACTCAACACATAGTCTGCCACACTTACCAGCGTGTACTCCTCACCGAACATGGTTCCGTCTTCGCAAATAAATGCCAAACGGTCAACATCAGGGTCTACTACGATACCTAAGTCGTATTTCCCGCTTGCCATCTCGCTCATGATACCACCAAGGTTTTTAGCCAATGGCTCTGGATTGTGCGCAAAATCACCCGTGGGTTCACCGTTAAGAAACGTGTACTGAACACCCAGTGCATCCAATAGCTTAGGCAGAATGATGCCACCTACGCTGTTGATACTATCAACCACTACATTGAACTTTGCATTTTTGATAGCAGGCAAATCTACGAGTTTGAGTCCTAAAACATCATCAATATGCCGCTGATCATAAGAATTATCTTCTGTGTACTTACCCAAATGGTCAACATCAGCGTATTCAAAATCTTCTTTTTCAGCAATATCCAACACCTCGTTGCCGTTAGTCTTGGTTAAGAATTCACCCTCATGGTTAAGTAGTTTCAGCGCATTCCACTGTCTTGGGTTATGACTTGCGGTGATGATAATTCCTCCTGCCGCTTGAGACATTCTTACTGCAAGCTCGGTAGTTGGCGTCGTTGCCAATCCTATATTGATAACGTCATAGCCCATTCCCATTAATGTTCCACACACAATGTTCTTCACCATCTCACCCGAAATGCGTGCATCACGTCCTACTACAATTGTTTGGCTATTCGACTTTCCGCTCCGACGTATGAAAGTTGCGTAAGCAGATGTAAACTTAACGATGTCCAAAGGGTTCAGCGTGTCGCCAGAACGTCCTCCAATCGTTCCTCGAATACCAGAAATAGACTTAATTAATGTCATGGTTTTTATATTTTAGAGTAAACTTTTACGCTTTAAGACACCCGCTACACGTTACTTACCTCGCTGGTAGGTAATGTCGTATAGACAAGGATATACACTTTGTCGTGCATACGAATGGTTACTGGAGTGCGGCACGATTAGGCGTACGCGTGCAATCTCGTCACCCTCATGTGCTGGTCTTCCCAAACGAATGTACGAAAACGGAACTAATAACCCTGATGGAACTTCTGTGCTACGATAAGCTAAAGCCATCAAACTCTCGCCTTTTACAAAAGATGCGGTAAAGGTTCCGCTGGTATTACGCACCATCATCTTATCTACAATCGCTGAATAATAGGGACCTTGGTTGGATAGTTGAACAGAATCTGTCATCAGATTTCGTTCTGTAAAGCGACACAACACATTCGCTGTCTCACCATTCTTAATTTTCTCACCCGTTCCTTTGCGCTGAATTTGCATATACACACCAGTACTACTCAACAGCACATACTCATTTTGCGCTACATTTGTAGTATAATCTTGTGAGGCAAATGTCGTTTCTGAAATCACCTTTACAGCCGAATCAGCAATAAACTTATTGATGGCACTGCGCTCTGCTTCTTTTTGGTCTGCATAGGTTTGGCGGTCTCTACATGATGCAAAAAAGCAAACGGAAAGAATGGTTATGAGGGAAAAAACTATTTTCTTCATGATTTAATCATCTATTATTAATGTGCAAATATAAGCAAACTCGACAAAAGGACAAAGGAATACGCTTTCCTTTTAAGGAATATTGACGGTGTGAAAAGCACGCTTCAGGCACTTGATTAACGTTTCAATAAATCCTCAAAATGCGTAATCGCTTGTCTCACCACTTCTTCTGCCTCACTTAACGAGCAATGTAAACGCCCGCCACTGGCATTGACATGCCCACCTCCATTAAAATAAAGTGCTGCCATCTCATTACATGGAAAGTCGTCTACCGAGCGCAAACTCACCCACACCAACTGCTCTCGACGGTCATCTTCGCGTAGAGAAATAGACAATTTCATTCCTTTTATCGAAAGAGGCATGTTCACCAAGCCTTCGGCATCGCCCTTGATGAAATGAAAATCACGCATATCTTGTCGTGAAATGGCAAAATAAGATGCATGATAATCGTCAAACACGTTCAATTTCTGAAACATGATATAGCCCCGAAGACGTATAGCCCACTGGCTGTAGTTATTGAATACGTTGCGATATATCTTATCTTTGTCAAAGCCTTTTGTCAACAACTGACTGATAATAAAGAAGATTTCGGGGCGTGAGGAGTTGTATGTAAAGCCTCCTGTATCGGTCATCATACCGCAATATATCGCTATGGCACAATCACGACTCATCAACTCGAAGCCTCCCAGTTGCCAAATCAACCTAAAAATCAGTTCACTGGTACTGCAAGCGGTGGTTTCCGACAACGACAGTACCGTTTCCATATCGGGTTGTGTATGATGATCTATCATTACACGTGGTGCAGTACAGGCATCTAACACTGTTTGCATTTCATCCACTCTATTGGTTGTGCCGAAGTCAAGGCAAAACACCAAATTGGCTTTCGCAAACAATTCCTTTACTTCTTCAGGATGCTTGTCATACCGAATCACACGATGACTATTGGGAAGCCATTGCAGAAAATCGGGATAAGCGTCTGGCACAACTACCGTAGCTTGCTTGCCACATTGATTTGTTAAATAATCACACCAAGCCAAAGACGAACCCAAAGCATCGCCATCTGGTGACTTATGCCCACAGATAACAATGTGTTGTGCATCAGAGATGAGTTGCTGCAACAACTTCAACGCTGCTGGAGCAAGAATGTCAATATTCATATAAACGAAAGTGTTTTTGAGTTGTTGAGTTTCAAGTTTTTAGTTGACGAGCCACAATACTCATCAATGGCTGCGTTCTTAATGTGACCAGTTACGTTGGTTTCGTGAACTTAGTCACAAAAATGCATTGAAAACTTCAATCCCAACAACTCAATCACTAATAAAACTTAGAACAACCGATTGGGATATACACCCTCATCAATTAACTTTTTAATGCGGTCAACGGTAGCCTGACGGTCAGCTGCGTAGGTCACACCAAACCATTTGCTGGTTGTATCCAGCACCTTTACCGTAGCAGTGCCCGCATGAATCAAGTTGTTGACCACTAAAGGAATGAAGAACTCTGCCTTCAAATTCTCCATATTCTTAGCGTCAGACAAGAATTCCTTGAAGTATTCGTCGCTGTACTCAAAATAATCGGGGGTGAAACCCCACATATTCATCGAAACAGGGGTATTGTCTTCTACAGCAACCCACTTGCCTTCTTCGTCCTTATAACATACCGTTCCGTCCACACGCATTATTTCGGTACGCTCTACTACCTCTGTAAGATGTCCTTCATTGTTCTTCGAGCAAATGCCACGTGCCACAGTTCCATTTTCAGAGAGTGTGTTACCAACACGGAAGCCCACCATTGAATATCGATTCTTTGAGCCTTCTGGCAGTTCGGAAAGGAATTTTCCCATCACCATATAGGCATCTCGATTGTAGAAGTCGTCACAGTTAATCACACAAAATGGTTCATTTATCAAGCCTTTTGCCATCATAACGGCATGGTTAGTACCCCAAGGTTTCTGACGACCTTCAGGAACTGTGAAGCCTTCTGGCAGCTTGTCCATAGCCTGAAAGCAAACTTCAGCGGGAATATGTCCTTCGTATTTAGACAACACCTTCTGTCTAAAATCGTCTTCAAAGTCTTTTCTGATCACAAAAACGATCTTCCCAAAGCCAGCCTTGATAGCATCATAAATGGAGTAATCCATAATCGTTTCACCGTTAGGTCCTAAGCCGTCTAATTGTTTCAGACCGCCATAACGGCTACCCATACCAGCTGCAAGCAATAATAATGTAGGTTTCATTATTTATAATTTTTAGAGTTAGAATATCGACAGTAGAATGATTCTATTGTTTACTGCATTTGTTTGTCATGCAAAGATAATAAAATCCTGCACAAATGAAGACATTTCATCAGATAATTAGAAAGCTCCGTGACAACTAATTTGTGAGAGATGTCTCCTTATTGCTATCGGTCAAAGGCGTAAAACAGACTGTTTTCCACACCAAAACAGACTGTTTTGCCATAGAAAACAGTCTATTTTGGGTTCATACCTCAACGCCTTTTTCTGTCAACAATTTAGAGAGAATGCGTAAAAATATTAGAATGGATAGCCAATAGCGAGATGAAAACTGTTGCCGTCCCTAAACGAAGGGATGTTATAAATGCCTTTGCGCTCTGTATGGTAAGGCACATGGATACCAATACCCCAATCCAAACGAATGACAAACAACTTCATGTCATAACGTATGCCACAGCCTGTTCCTACCGCCATGTCTGTGAGTAGGCTTTTCCATCGTAGTTTTCCACCGGGTCGTTGGTCCGACTTTTGCAACGTCCAGACATTGCCTGCATCTAAAAAAATGGCTCCATAAATATCACCAAATAAGTGAGGACGGAACTCAAGGTTGGTTTGGAACTTCACATCTCCTGTCTGTTCGACATACGACATGCGCTTATTTTGGGGTCTGTACTTCCCCGGTCCGATGCTTCTTACATTGAAAGCACGAACACTGTTGGCACCTCCCACGTAAAATTGTTCATAATATGGCGCTTCCGTTGCATTGCCATAACTATAAACAACGCCCGCATTGATATGCCCTACCAATGAATGATTCTCACCGATACGCCACAATTTCACAAAGTCTGTTTCCACTTTAACAAATTGAGCATAAGGGTTTTTGAACATCTTTTTATTCTTTTGGTTCCATTTTTCACCAGCAGCCATGTACCCAAGAGAGAGGATATTGGCGGCTTCGCTAACAGTGGTCTTCCATGCAATCGGACTACGATAGCCTCGAGGACTGGTATATTGATAAGAATAACTCATCTTCGGCACAAACTGATCGCGCATAGAAATCTGCAAGTATGGATTCTTGTCCAAGAGAACCCTAAACGAGTCTGTCTGACTGGTCATGTATTCGTAGGACAACGTCAGTGGGCTAAACTCATGATAAGACTGAGGTGAGGTGTTAAATTGATAGGTTAAATCGCCAGAGATGACATGCCGCTTGAAATAATCTGCACGATTCAAGATGTTATTCGACATTCTTAAAATCGTCACTGGAACCCCATAAAAGCGGCGTTTACTTATTCTTCTGCCTTCATCTTTTCGCAGGCTATCTCGGACAGAACGCCTTTGAGCTGTCCAAAAGAGATTCTTCGGTGTCAACATTCGTGGGAAGATAACAGAAATATCTCCACCATATTCGTACGAATTCATTTTAGACGAGGAGCCTTCTGCATGATGTCCTGTTTGCCACTCATACGACCCATGCAAATTGATGTCTAACTTCTCTGCACCTCGGAAGGCATTCAGTTTGGTGAAACCCAACACCAGTTCTGGTCCAAAGCGATTGGATGTTTTTCCTTTGGCATTGGCATTGACATAAAAACTATAACGCTTGTCGAAAACACAATCGATATCTACATCGAGTGTGTCACACAGAGGCGAATGATTTCGGGGCGTAAATTTGAAACTACTGTAATTAAATAGTCCTGTTGCGTGCATGTAATCATTCGACATCTCTTGGTTAGAAAGCCGATAAAGCTGCCCCGGACGCAACTTCAAAGCAGAATATATCACTCCGGGACGTAGCGGTGCTTTACTTCCATGATAGTGCAAAGTAAAGATACGTTGCTGGAGCGAATCGGTCAACTCTTCGATAAACTCATTCCGTAAATTCACATTCACCTTACCAATATACCACTGGCGCTTCACCATTGCATCCAAGCTATCAGCTTGCTGATAACGCAGTTGTACCTTGCAAGGTGCTTGTAAGGTATCTGCCAAATAAGACGCATCGGTTGGTTTGGCATAATAATAGCCATTGTTGCGCAACAAACGACTGATACGTTGACGCTCTGCTTCGAGTGCTGGCACACTAAAGGGACTCCCCTTCTTGATGAGCGCATCTTCATGTGTTGCCTGAATTAAGCTATCTGCATGGGGTGTGAAGTTCAGATAGCGAATGGAGTCCAATTGCCACAACGGTCCCATGTGGACACGATATGCCACTTTGGCTTTCTTGGGATGGTTCTGTGGAACAATCTCATAGTCTACTTTCCCATGGAAATAACCCAATTTCTTTAATTGGAGTTCACCTACCGACTTCCGAAGAGCTGGATTTACTTGGCTCAAGAGTTTGGGTCGTGACCCAAAAGCACGTGTTAACCATCGACTAACGGCACTGGTGTCTTGAGACAATGCATTCCATATCCATAGTCTTACAGGGAAGGGAGTTCGGTAATAACTACTTCCAAGAAAAGCACCTGTAGGAGCTGTTGCCAATACCGACTCCATTTCAGACTTGGTGTATTCTGCATGTTCGCTCTTGTCAGCATCATCAAATTCTATTTTCTTCAGACCCGTAAAGAGTTGTTCACCATCAGGAATAGCGCTGGTGGTAGAACATGCCGTAACTATCAATGATAGAAGTGCGCATAAGAGAATAAAATTATTGCATTTTCTGTATTTCATTTGGGATAGAATCTTTCTTTTGAGGTTGTATAGGGTCAAAGACTTTTTTATCACTCTTGAACCTAAAGATATCTTTGAAATGTGCCAATTTACGACGCCATGTGAAACCTACGCCATATTCCCCGATGAGTCCTTCCAACCAATCGTAGGTGTTGTTGTTATAAAACAGGCGGAGATACTGACTTGCATTCTGGTTCAAACGGTACTCAAGTTCCACGTTGTCAAAGAAATACTCGTCTCTATCCGCCATTATCTCTTCTCCTGACGACACCTTTCCACCTACAATCACGCGCAATCTGTTGTTCCACAAGCGTTTTGAAAAGCGGAAATTATAATCCGTATGTATACCACCCGTGGCAGTGGTGCTATTGTCAATGCTCATTCCCAAGTCAAGTCCCATGGACCGCATGGCTGACCCAGCAATGTCATTGATTTGCGATTCGAGGTAAGAACTCAAGGCATTGTTCATTGAGAACGAAGCCATGTTACCATCAGTGAGATACATCCCTGACACCAACATGGTGATGGCGACCTTACCTCTGCCTTCCACAGTCATGGTGTTCAGTTCGTCTTGAATGGTAACATCATTTGGAGCATTGATGATAAATTCGATGCCAGGATTGTCTAAGTTTTGAGACAACTTCACTCCACAATCAAAGTCCACCACTCTACCTGCACCAGTTCCCTCGTTCACTGTTGCCTTGATATCCTCAGTAGCAGTGATATGAAGCTTTGGATTCATGGGGTCGCCCGAAAATTCTATATAACTACCGTTTTGAATGTCGAACGTTTTGAGGGGTATGACAGGCAGAGAGTATTTCATTTCTCCTGTATTCAGCGTGTAACGACCTGTTAGTTGGAAATTATCTACAGGATTATAATTCATTCGAAGTTCACCACCACCTTGCAAATCTATATAGTTTGTATGGTCAGCATTGAGCATACAAACAATGTGCGCTGCCTCATCAATCGTTGTAGCTAAGGACATATCAAACCCTCTCAGTTTAGGACGTTGAACCACTTCTACGACAGAATCTTTGAAATTGGTGAATTTCACCAGTTCTTCTAACTGATTGTCGGTTGACAATTCACTGTCTCTAAGCACATAAGTCATATCCGTTGTCCCTAAAACATTCAGCACACCTCGCATGCGAAGGTTATCAACAGGTCCTCGCATCGTACCTAAGAAGTCGACGAAGGCTTTGCCATAGGCTTCTGAACGTGGGTTTTCTCTGGCATCAATGATTTCAAAGTTTTGGGCTCTCATGCGAATGTTAAGCATCATTTTATCCAAATTAGAGAAGTCGAACGTTCCATAAATATTCAGAGGACTATTGTTATTGGCAAACAACTCAAAGTTTTCAAACTTTAACTGGCTATGAGCTATCTTCACTGGGTCATTGGCAAAGCGCATCTCTATGCCATAAGGCTCACTGAAAATATAAGAAGAATCCAAGAACACCTCACCATCAATATCAGGTTTCGAAGCCGTACCCGTGAGCATGATATCGCCATCTGCATAGCCTCGCAATCCAATAATCCTGTCAGGAATAAAGCCATTTACCAACTGAAGTGGCAGTCGCTCCAAGGTGAGCTTGGCATCTAAACGGTCCTTTTTACCATAAGTACCGGACACCTTCGCTACTTCTTGTCCCTCACTATAAAGCACACCATCGATGAAATGAGAGCCGTCAGACTTAGGCATATATACAAATTCAGAACTCAGATTGCCCATTGGACTCTTCTCATAGTACATATTTTGCACTCCGACAGATGAAGAAATAGACAATTGGTCTTTGGTTTGAATCACGTGGAAATCACCATTTAGCGTTCCAGCAATATTGGGTACATAAGGAATTGCACTCAAGATATTTTGCAAAGTAACTTTATGTACAGAGAACGTAACATCTTGCAACACATCTGCATGGTTGTCGTTAGACAATATCTGTACACCTGTACCGTCTTTCGAGCGTAGGCTCATTTGGGCAGAAATACGCTTATTCTTGCCAATAAATAGATAATTATCTTGATTGACGTCAAAATCTTTATAACCTAAAACTTGTTTGGTGCTATCCAAATGGGTGCGTATTCCATTCGGTTCTAACTCAGCCGACAGACCTAAAGCGATGCCCAAACGCCCTTGTTCATCAAATAATTTTGTACGAAGACTTGTTCCTTTTTCACTCAAGTTGCCTTGCGCTATGGCTTTGAAAACATATTGGGGATTGAAAGCGTTGTTTTCGATTCGGGCAGCGTATGTAGTACATTCTTCATTGGAATTCAACGTTAGATTTACTGTATCCAACTGGATGCTATCAACCAATAGTTTTTCAATAAGTAACCGCCCATCTAAGCCCTCATGAGGCGATGAAAAGAAGTCTACCGAGGCTTGATTTAATTCGATACCATACTTTCGCATGAAGTTGACCAATACATTTTTATTACCTGTATGAAGGTGAAAATTAGCATTGGGCAAATGAGCTCGCAATTTTGGTTCATCAATCAAGTTCTCTTTTAGCTGTCGCTGCACTTCCTTCATAAAACCATTACTGTGGCTAAGTAACCGTTGATACCCATATCCACTCTGTAACATCAATTGAAAATCTCCTGTTTCGAAGTTCACATCTGTCGTATCTCGTCGCGTCAAGACATTCAGATTGATGGGTTCAGCATGGTAACGACGCCCATTATCAAGGATAGTGAGGTCATCAATATGGCCAGCAATACGATAGTTGTTGTTGAAATCAGTGGAGATGTTTAACTTGCTTTTCAGACCTACAACAAGAGAGTCGTCCATCAGTCGATGTAAGTCAAGATGCCGTAAGTCTGTTTGCAGATTGGCTTGCACATGTCTCGAGCTTGTCAACGCATCAAACTTAACGTCGCCTCTCATGAAAGAATTATTGCTATGTATCAATCCTTTCGCATGCCCATTCTTTACAGTGACATCGGCAGTTGTCGCATCCAACTGATACTTATCATACGAAAATTTATCAATTTGAGCTTTGGCAATCAGTTTCGTCTTAGGAGACAAGAAATCAAAGCCATGTCCTTTCAAGTCAATTTTCCCCGAGAAAGGATGTAAACCTTGATTGGGCAGGAAATGTTGTAACGGCAATCGACTTGCATTAAGCTTCGCTTGATAACTCTGTTTCGATGCATCCAACTGTACGTTGGCATTCAAGACGCCCCCTCCCTGTTGCGCCTTAAAGGTAGAAGTGTATTGTTGACCATTTACTGCTACGTGTCCTTTGAAGTCAATATTTTGCGGAATGGTGACACGCTTACGAGTTGCTGGACTCATAAAGGCTTTTACAAAATCAAGCTTTCCAGTGCTCACGTTCAACATGGCATCAGCTTTCAAGTGGTCAATGTCGTTGAGATTGGCAACATAACCTGTCGCCTTTGCTTTGAAAGCTGTAGGCAAATTCACCCGTAAATCATGGAAATTCATGCGTTGAAGGTTGCCCTGAACCTTCCCATCTATCACCAAAGGAGAGCGAGGCCATTGCTTTCGAACATCCACAGGAATACTTCCCATGAATCTTATCAAATCGTTTTTGCCCAAAGACGCATGAAGTGTCAAATTCAGCTTACCTGGATTTTGACTTGCAAAGCTATTCAAATCCATGTCAGCATCTGCCAATAAATTGGATGATGATGTTTTCATCTTGACCTGATGCATATACAGCTTTGTAGAATCTAATGCCAATGCACCAGACAACTTCTGTAAATCAAAGCCACTTTTCTCCTTAAAAGCCATTTGGCGGACATTCAATTTGAGCTTTGACGCATAATATTGAAGCGCATCTATACCTACCTCAATATTACTTAGAGCAAGATGATTATAATCTATTCCTTTCGTTCTGCCCTTCCATTTATTATCATAATTCAGCTCACCATCTGTCCAATCGAACCTTCCTACTTGATAATTTCCTTCTCCAAGGTCAAAGAAACCTTTTGAAACCTTTGCTTTTCCAAGGTATGTTCGCACTTGAAGAGTATCTCCTGGGAAATGAACAGTAACATCCGTGTGACGGACTTGTAAATCATCTACATTTATTTTCCAAATTGATTTGGACTGACTGGTATCTTCGGGAACAGTATCTGGCAAGGTAACCACTAACTTTGCATCTTCCAAAGCTAATTTATCAACATTGACAACCGAACCACTGATGTCTATTCCATGACTGACCAATGCCAACTGTCCGATAGTGCCACGAACATGAGCTGCAGCAATAAAATCGGATGAATTGAGGTGTAAGCCTTCAAACTTCAGCTCATCAATCTCCACTTTCTTTTTGAACAAAGGCAACAACTGTACGTCTGCGACCATTCGTTGCGCAAACCCAATCGTGTCTTTCAACTGTGGTAGGGAGTCATTGGGCCTGATAATAAGCACGTTCTCCATGCTTAAATCAAGTGGAAATGCCAACCTCACCTTGTCTATCGACACCTCTAAGCCCAACTTCTTAGAAGCATAACGGGTCGTTTGCTGTACCAACCATTGCTGTACAGGTGGCATATAGAGCAGGATTGCAACGAGGGTAAGTAGCAATGCAGGAATACCTATGATGCTTACAATCCAGATAAGTGCTTTTTTCATAAATACATTGTCAATTGAGTCGTATCATTCAACGGGCACACGATATTATTGCAAAGTAAACATTTTTTAATGTAAAATCCGAATTTTCTACCCTCTTTTTATCCTAAAGTTTTGATTTTAACAGCAAAGATGAATGTACCAACAACTTTTTCTCATAAGAAATCGACTCCCATGGACAATCATTAAACCTTAAAAAGGCTCTCGAAAAACTATCCGAGAACCTTTTTACCTAACGAATTCTTACTTAAATATTCAACAATCTGTTAAGTGCAAAAGTAGCTAAAAAAGTCATTTGCTCCAATCCTTATTTATGATGAATTATCAAGTTTGCCTCTATGCGTTATATGCACCACAGTGAGGACATCTGCCTTTGCTTGGGATAGGTTGCCCACAATGACCACAAACATATTGAGGGCGGGCATGGTGAAGGTATTGGCGAATTGCAAAAACAACGTACAGTAGGAGCAATGGATACCCAATATAATACAAAGTTGTCAGTCCAAAGACAATATAATTGACCGCACACACTGCCAAAAGCCCACTCAAATACATCACAGCATCGGTAAAAGGGAGTCGATGACGAACATCGTCCACAGCTGCTAATCCCACGATAAGCATTCCCCAAACCATACATAGAAACACCATTAACAATCCGGGTACTGAAAATGGATTGAGTGTGGGATGATAATAAAAGTGACGCCACATATCAGGAGCGAAATTTTGTATGCTGGCATACAAGGTAGAAGCAATAGCTACCATGATACAAAGCAAGGTTGGATAGAACGAAGGGATGTCCTTAAAATGCACAATCCATGCTTTTTCTTTGAACAGGCGACGCATCCAGTAGGCTATGGCTATCAAGGAAATAACAATCAAGAATATGAGTAGGTGAGTATCCGAGAAAGTAGAAATGAACTGTGAAATAGGATCGTCAGGGACGACACTCGGTAAGAGTTGCGTTTCATGTATCCATCCAAAGGTATGTTGGTCGCTCGCAAGCTGCACCCACACTGAATCTATGCTGTCTGTGGGAAGCATACGAATGTCTGCCACCACCACATGACTATGGCGTTTTAATACCAATGTGTCCACAAGCAAGCCTGACAACACCTCTTCGGGTTGTTGTTCAAACAAGACAAGTGAATCACTCTTCACTATAAAATTATAGTTGTTGGTGTAATGATGTGATGAGTAGAAGTGTAATGAGTCTACTTGATCCTGACTCATAGGTATCAATGCTTCCGATTTTTGTGCAGATCGATGATAACACGAACTCAACATGATTACCCCAAGTAGCCCTATGAGTCCTATTTTTCCCAAGTAAAAACTTGGATGAAAGATGGCAAAAAATCCGTTCCTCTTATTCATCTGCATAAACGTTCATTTGACATTCGTCACACTTAAACTCCAATCTAAACATCTTTCCGTCTGCCAATCTAAGTCTGAGTGGCTCTTTCCATGTGGGTTTCTTACCACCCTTGCGTACACAATAGCCTAAACTATAACGTAAACAGTGGCGGCACTGCATTATCAACACAGCGTGCTGCGCTGTAGATTGCAACTTACTTTGTGGGTTCACCTCGTATGCGTCTTCTATCATCGTGAGTCCTTGACGCTTGTAAAAGGATTTGGCAACAGAGTTGGAGATGTTGTAAATATAAGGAAACTTTTGATATTCGGGTTGCCAAGTCAATTGTGCCTTCTTGCGCACAATATTCTTTGGGGCTGCAGAAGAAACCGACTGCTCTATTTCAAGTTGTGCGACAACCTGTCTGCGCAAGGTTGCCAAGACACTCGAAGGAATAAAATAACGCACTACCTCTTCATCCAATTCGATATGCGCTGCCACATAAGGGGTGTTTCCCAACTTCCCCAGCTGGCGTAAAATGTTATCACGTTGTGGCTTTTGAGCAAGCTGTGTCTCTATTTCCACCACTTCCTTTGCCGCTCGGAGCCCTTTCCCACTCGCTTTTAACATCAAACCGTGGTCAGAAATTGACAGGGATAACGAAATGGGTATTTTACGTTCTGCCGTTTTTCCTGATAGAATTTTGTTAAAAGCCTCATCATTATTGCGATACAACGACATGCCTGATTTCAATTGGGTTGGCATTTTCAAGGGATAAAGACGGTTGCCTTTCGCTCGATTTACACGGAATCCCTCCAATTCTCCCCTGTCATTGATAAAACACAAACCGTCACCATTGGCGAAACTCGCTGTACCTGCTACATTGAAAGAGCCATGCGACAACTCTTTTACCTTGCCAACATACTCGCCCAAAGCCTTAGGCGTAAGAGGAGAGTAAATGTCTGGTTGCCGCTGATGCAAGAAATAATTGGTATATCCTCGGTTAAAAGTCTTCTTCAAATTGGGTGTAAACGTGTACGACACCTCCCCTATTGAGGCTCTTCGATAGTCGCCCGAGCGTCGTTCTATCATCTTGTTGAGTTGTTGAGAATATGCAGCAACCACATTTTTTACATAGTCAATATCCTTCAACCTACCTTCTATCTTAAATGAACACACGCCTGCGTCCGCCAAGTCCTCCAACTCATCTATCTGACTCAAATCTTTGAGTGACAAAAGATGCCGCTGATGCACAATTTCCTGACCGTTCGCATCTATTAAATCGAACTTCATTCTACAAAATTGTGCACACGTTCCTCGGTTCGCACTTCTGTGAAAACAGTGCTGCGATGCGTAACAAAGCCCCGAATAGCTCACACACAAAGCTCCATGCACAAAAGCTTCGAGTTGCATTTCAGGCACTTGTTGGTGTATCTCCCTTATTTCTTGCAATGAGAGTTCACGTGCCAACACCGCTCGTTCAAAGCCTATGCTCTGCAACCAAGCCACTTTTTCCGCCGTGCGGTTGTCTGTTTGCGTGCTGGCGTGTAGTGCTGGCACATACGACCCATCGCTTGGCAGCAATTGCAATATTGCCATATCCTGCACCAACAGCGCATCTACCTTGGCTTGGCACAATGCTCGCAAGAGATGTTTAGTGTCGTCCAACTCCGTTTCATAGATAATTGTATT
Organism: Hoylesella timonensis 4401737 = DSM 22865 = JCM 15640; assembly: GCF_000455445.1. Taxonomy (GTDB): domain Bacteria; phylum Bacteroidota; class Bacteroidia; order Bacteroidales; family Bacteroidaceae; genus Prevotella; species Prevotella timonensis. The sequence continues at coordinate 47,918 of NZ_HG417092.1, forward strand.
CACCGTCACATACACCTTTGCGCCAAACTGGTGGGCATACAAGCATAACTCACGGATGTCATCAATATCATTGCCCACCGATGCACGTGCTCCGAACTTCATTGCGCCGATATACACGGCATCGGCACCATGGTCAATGGCAGCCTTTCCGCATTCCAAGTTTTTGGCAGGAGCCAAGAGTTCTAACGTTCGCATGATGTTGCTTTTTATGGATACGTATGCTGAAAATTATCTCAAATACTCGTTGATCCAATTCATAAATAACAAATGGGCATGTGCTCGCCACGTAACAACAGGACGCTTTGCAGGGTCATCGTCCAAGTAATAATGCTTGGGCTGCTCCACATCGTTGCGTTTTCCTAAGTCTCGCAGGTATTCTTGGTCGAGTGTACGGGGAGCATACTCCAAATGTCCCGTGATAAAAAACTCCTTTCCGCCCTTCGTCATACACATACTCACCCCACTCTCTTCCGACTCTGCCAACAGCACCAATTGATGGCAATGCACGATATCCGCTTTTCTAATCTCGGTATGGCGACTGTGGGGCATGCAGAACACATCATCAAACCCACGGAAAATGGGTACTTCGGGATGCAGCACCCGTTGAGGGAAGATGCCAAACATTTTCTTCGGAAGCGCATATTTGTGAATACCTTCATGGAAATACAAGCCCGCTTGCGCCGCCCAACATATATATAAGGTAGATTTGAGCGAAGCCCTCGCCCATGAAAATATCTGCGTCAGCTCGTCCCAATAATCCACTTCGTCAAAATCCAAATGCTCTACAGGTGCGCCCGTCACGATGAGTCCATCGAACGACTGCGACGACAATTCGTCAAAATAGTGATAGTAAGCATCCATGTGAGCCGCTGGCACATGCGTTGGCGTATGCGACCGAAGCCTCATCCATGCCACTTCAATATCCAAAGGTGATGCCGACAGCAACCGCAAAATATCGGTTTCGGTCTGTAACTTGGTAGGCATCAAGTTCAATACGGCTATCTTAATAGGAGCAGAAGGTAGATGCTGCTCCCTGAAATCTCCGACATCTACCGAGATGTTTTCAGATTTCAAGCGTTCGATAGCTGGAAAATGGGATGGAAGATATAACGACATGCACGCAATGATAACAGAGTATGAACGATTGACAACCATGTAAAGCGGTTGCGATGCAAAGGTACAAAAAAGGGGAAAGAAAGACTCATTTACGACCGTTCTTTTTCTCAAAACAGCTAAATATCGCACACCATCTCTATCACTCTACCTTTGAAGAGTCATATTTTTACAAAGAAGAACACCCATAATACAGCATTTATAATATTATGGATACGTTGTATTGGAGGATAATAAATACTGAATTTTCTTTACAAAGTGCCTCTCAAAACTCGCGTAAAAACATCCAACAACAAAGTTGGTCGCAAATACGCGAATTATGAGAAAGTTTCATAACATCTTGTTATTTAACCTGTTATGTTTAACTCTGCTCCTTTTCTTCCTATTTTCACCCTCTTTTGGCGGCTAAAGCATTGAGATAACCGTGCAATTTGCATGCTTTAAGGCTGCTGAAGCATGTGAACAGTACCTCTAATGTATGTTTACAAGACCGTTAAATCAATGTTTCAACTTGAAAAGGCATCGTTTTTGATAAAATCAGCCCATTTTTGCAGTTCATTTGCCTATTGATTTTTTCTATTTTGAAGATTTTAGATGACCGTTTTTTGGTAAAATAACAGGACAAAAACAATAATTTCCTTTACCAAAATATGGCAAGGGAAAAAAGACTTTCCTCTTTCATTGAAACGTAATTGTTGTTACTCTCAATGAAGCAAATGAGATAAACAAAGAACTCAAACCACACGATTCGTCTTTCGAGTTAGATTGATTGTTGAAACAAAAGGGAAAGATTCTTTTTACAATCAATAACCTTTCTTAAAGGGAAGAACCGTGTACCACTTCTATCGTATGATGAGGAAAGATGAGTATATCATCTTAATATGTGAAGCGTTTTATGTGAATAGTCTAAAATGAAAGATTTTCCAAATAAGAAAGACGCATTCACACGAGGTTCTTGATCATTAGTCAAAATAAAATCAAGTAAGTATCTATTTTGAGATAATTCCATACTTACTCCTTCGCATAGCCCACACTTCTTCATCTTTAGTTTATGGGCAATATCTCCTCTCTCCTTTTCTATTTCTCTTGTAGCTTTTATTCCAAAAGTTTTGGGAAGGTTATTGCTCCAACTACCTGTATCAAAAAAGATACGGGTCTTCTTCCCTTCTATCTTACCCTTAAAGTATATAGAATTCAAACCGACATCTCTATAATCGTCATGATTTTTCCATTTAATGCGTATTGAACTTCCTTTTTTAGGGACATCGCTACGCTTCATCATACGATTATTTAGATCGAAACACCAAATCTCTTTCTTTAGGAAATCCCCACCTAAAATAAATTTAGGAGCAAGATGTTGCAATTTACCGGCTAAATCAACAACAAAACATCGCACCTTAGGATATGAAATGCCAGCAATAGAAACAGAGTCTATATTAAAATCAAAAGATTTGATGCGCTTGCCTGCAGTGTTCCCGATAGTAGCATTACTCCCTGTTACTATGACGTTGCAGGAATCAACTGCATAAGTAGAATCTATAAGACAGACTGAAGAACCAGTATCTATTAAGGCTGATACACTCCGAGAGTTCCCATTATGTGATACAGTGACATTAGTGTACATGAAGTCTCCTTTAAAGAGTAATGAATTTTGAGCATATAAATTAAGCGTGAATATCACGAACATGCTGCAAATAAACAGGAAGCGAGATTCCATATCGATAAAATAATTAGATTGATAATAATATAATGATGATGATTTTGAGAATACAAATTTCGATAACAAAGTTAATCATCTATTGACAGGTAACATAGAACAAACAGCAAAATCTGTAAAGCATGTTAGGAGAGAAACTCTCTCCCACTCCTATCTCTATTGACCCATTGCATAAAACCCCTTATAGTATGTAAATAATAGTGGTATCTACATGCTATAAGGGGCTTATCTTTATACTTGAATCTCAATATCAGGAATAAGTAGGAAAGACAAGTGTGACACATCATCTTATCATACTTGCTCTCTGATATTGACAGCTGTTACATACGCTCTTTCAACAAGGCAGGAATTTCACAGGTTTCGCGAGCCACTGGCACTCCTGCGGCTTCAAAGGCAGCAATCTTTTCAGCAGCCGTTCCCGAACCACTGGAAATAATGGCACCCGCATGTCCCATTTGTTTGCCCTTCGGAGCTTCGCGTCCAGAGATGAAAGCCACCACGGGTTTGGTCACATGCTGTTTGATATAGTCGGCTGCACGCTCTTCTGCGTCGCCACCAATCTCACCAATAAGGGCGATACTGTCTGTCTCTGGGTCGTTTTGGAACATCTCCAACAAGTCTTGGAAATACAAACCCACGATGGGATCACCACCTACACCCACTGCAGTAGACTGTCCAAAGCCAGCAGCAGTGAGGTCTGCAACCACCTGATAGGTCAATGTTCCACTACGACTAATCACACCCGTGTGCCCCTTCTTAAAGATATTGGTTGGCATAATGCCCACCATACTTTCTTCAGGAGAAATCAATCCCGGGCAGTTAGGACCTATCAACTTGGCTCCTTTGTCGGAGATGTAACGATAAGCCTCTACGACATCGAGCGTTGGTACGCCCTCTGTAATACAAATAATCAACTGAATGCCGGCATCGGCAGCCTCGAGCATGGCATCTTTGGCAAAAGCTGCTGGCACAAAAATCACCGAAGTGTTGGCACCCGTAGCTTTCACTGCATCTTTTACCGTATTAAAAACAGGAATCCCTGCAACCTCTTGTCCAGCCTTGCCAGGCGAAGTTCCACCTACCACATTGGTTCCGTACTCCTTCATTTTCGTGGCATGGAAACTGCCATCGCGTCCTGTAATTCCTTGGACAATTAACTTTGTATCGTGATTAATTAAAATACTCATCGCTTTATAGATTTAACATGGTTAGATATCTTATTTGTTCATGCACTGTTGAGCCAACTCTACGGCTTTTTTACCAGCCTCGCTCATGGTCTTAGCCACATGGAACTTGGTTCCTTTCAATAGCTCGCGACCCTCCGCTTCATTGGTACCAGTGAGTCGGATGACGATTGGCATGTCGGTATCGAGCATCTTAAACGCTTCGATTAATCCCTTGGCTACGTCGTCGCAACGCGTAATACCACCAAAGATATTGATGAGAACCACCCGTACATGACTGTCACTGAGCAAGAGTTTCATCGCCTCGACAATCTTCGTAGGATTAGAACTACCACCAATGTCCAAGAAATTGGCAGGATTACCTCCATACAGTTTAATCATATCCATGGTTGCCATTGCCAGTCCGGCACCGTTGACCATGCATCCAATCTCACCACCAAGGTTGACATAACTAAATCCTTTATCTTTGGCATCTTGCTCCTTGCGCTCTTCTGCCGTAGGCTCAAAGAGTTCGAAAACATCAGGATGACGATACAAAGCATTGTTATCGAAAGTCATCTTGGCATCAATCGCCTTTACCTCTCCACTCTTGGTCACTACTAATGGATTGATTTCTGCCAACGAAGCATCTTTCTCTTTGAAGAGACGGTACAGATTTTGGAAAACTGGAACGGCCTGCTTCACTAACGCTTTGTCATCGAAAAGGCAAAAAGCAGCTTCTCTTGCCAAGTAATCGGGCATGCCAATGAGCGGATCAATGGGTATCTTATGAATTTTTTCTGGTGTATTTTTAGCAACCGACTCGATGTCCATACCACCCTCACGACTTAACATCAGAATGGCAGACTTAACTTTTCGGTCGATGACAATACTTACATAATACTCTGACGCAATATCAATAGCCTCGCCTACCAAGATACGATCGACGGTAAAGCCTTTGATATCCATACCTAAAATTTGAGAAGCATATTCTCTAAGTTGTTCTTCTCCGTTAGCAACCTTCACGCCGCCAGCCTTTCCACGACCACCTGTATGCACTTGTGCCTTTACAACTGCACGCTCTGATCCTAAGGATTGGTAAGCTGATACGGCCTCATTGACCGTCCGACACAATACACTCTTGTCTACTGGCAAATGGTACTGTGCAAACAAGGCTTTCGCCTGATATTCATGAACCTTCATGGCAATTTGTTTTGTTAGTAAATAGTTTTGTTAACTTTGCAAATATAAATATATTTTCTAAGGGACACAAAAAAAATCAAAATAATCAAACATTTTTATATTTCAATAGCAATTGGGTTAAGATAGCTTATCGTCAGTCAGCCGAAGAATAGTTTTTTGAAACAAGATTAAACCTTTCGAAGAGAAATACATCAAAAGAACATAACGAATCAATTATTTTTTTTGAAGTTACACTGATGAAGCGAACGCTATTTTTAGTATTGATATTATTCATTACTTCCATTGCTGCAATAGGTCAAGAACGAAAGGTTACAGGAACCCTCAAGGATAAAGACACGGGAAATCCGATGACACAAACGACTATTCAATTATTAAAATTGGATAGTACTTTTGTCCTCGGAACACTGTCAAACGAGCAAGGGAAATTTATATTAACCGTACCCAAAAACGGTAAATATATCCTGAAGATATCGAGTGTCGGTCATAAAGTCCTCTTTAAGAATTTCCATCTGTCGCAAGACAAGAACCTTGACTTAGGAATCATCAACATGCAAACAGATGCAGTCTTGTTAAAAGGAGCCACAATTACAGGGCAAGCCATGAAAGTTGTGGTGAAAGAGGACACTTTTATCTATAATGCGTCTGCTTACCGGACACCCGACGGAGCGGTTGCGGAAGAATTAGTAAAGCGCATTCCCGGTGCACAAGTAGATGATGATGGGAAGATTACCATCAACGGAAAAGAGGTAAAAAAGATTTTAGTCGACGGAAAAGAATTCATGACGGGCGATACAAAAACGGCAATGAAGAATCTTCCTACCAGCGTCATAGAGCAAATAAGGACTTTCGACGAGAAGAGTGATTTTTCTAAAGTGACAGGAATTGATGACGGTAACGAACAAACTGTACTGGATTTTGGATTGAAAAAGGGAGCTAACAAAGGTTGGATGAGTAATGTAGATTTGGCATTAGGCACTAAAAATCGTTATGCGGAACGTCTCATGGCTGCTTATTTCAAAGACAATCTGCGCATCATGGGATTTGGTAATGCAAACAATTCAGACGATATGGGCTTTGGTGGTCGTGGTGGAGGATTTGGAAGAAATAGAAATGGACTTAATGCGAGGAAAATGTCAGGCTTCAATATCAATTATGAAGAAAAAGACAAACTGAAGTTAAATGGAAGCATTCGTTGGAATCATTCAGACGATGACGTTGCCACCCGCACATCAATAGAGAACTTTGTTAGTAAAACAGGAGCTTTCTCCAACAACATCAACCAAAGCTATAACCGCAGAAATAGCTGGAATGCAAATATGAGATTAGAATGGATGCCTGACACCATGACTAACATCATGTTTAGACCAAGACTGAGTTACACGGAGAACGATGGTAGAAGTTGGAGAAATTCGGCATCGTTTCAAGACGATCCGTACTTGTATGTAACCGACCCGCTTGCGCTGGAATCATTGGACGAGCTGGCTGAGAAGAATTTGGTTGTCAACAAGCGTAGCCTTCAAGCTGTGAACTATGGAAAGAACAAACAGTTAGGAGGCGCCTTGCAAATCAATCGGAAGTTTGGTCAGAAAGGCAGAAATGCAACCCTTCGCGCCGACGCCTATTACACAGAAAATGACAATACGAACTTGTCGACGAACAATGTACACCTTTATAAAATAAAAGATGCACTGGGAAACGACTCCACTTATCAAACCAATCGGTACAATCTCACACCTACCAAGAATTGGAATTACAGTTTGCAAGCGACTTACAGTGAACCGCTATGGAAGGCAACGTTCTTACAATTGAGTTATAAATTTAACTATAGCTATTACAAAAGCGACCGATCGACGTATGACTTCAGTAACTTAGGCGAGTCGTTCTTTCAAGACATCACACCCACGTATCGCAACTGGGACAGCTACTTAAGTAGACTTGAAAAGCCATACGAAACCTACGAGAATAGAGAGTTAAGTAGATTTTCTGAATATCAAAACTACACCCATGATTTAGAGTTGATGTTCAGAATGATTCGGGAAAAATATCACTTCAATGTAGGTATGATGTTGCAGCCCCAAAAATCACATTTCATACAACATTATCAAAGCATCAACGCCGATACCACACGTACTGTCAACAATTTAACGCCAACCTTGGGATTTAGATACCGATTCTCCAAGGTGAGTAACTTAAAGGTAGATTATCGAGGTTATACGTCACAACCAGCTATGACTGACATGTTGGACATTACAGATGATAGTGATCCGTTGAACATTACGAAAGGAAATCCAGGACTGAAACCGTCTTTCTCCAATAATCTTCGAGCAACTTACAACAATTATATCAAAAAGTATCAACAAAGTGTCATGACCTTTTTGAACTATCAAACCACGAGCAATAGCATCAGTAGCAAAGTGACGTATGACGAAACCACAGGTGGACGAACCGTAAGACCTGAGAATATCAATGGAAATTGGAACATCAATGGCGGATTGATGTACAATCGTTCCATAGACACCACAGGTATCTGGAACGTCAACACATGGACACAAGTAAGATATAATAACCAAGTGGGCTACCTTAGCTTGAACAACAAAGCCGATTCCGAGAAAAACACGACACGCACATTGGGTTTGACTGAAAGACTTGCCATGAGCTTTCGCAATGACTGGTTAGAGGTAGAACTCGACGGAATGGTTAATTACGACCACACCAGGAATCAACTTCAAAGTAGGAACAACTTAGATACGTGGAGATATTCGTACGGACTCAATGTGAACATAACTACCCCTTGGGGAACCAACTTGTCGACAGATATTCATCAAAATAGTAGAAGAGGATATAACGACCAGTCGCTTAATACAAACGAACTCGTATGGAATGCCCAAATATCACATAGTTTCTTGAAGAAACGCAACCTGATTTTATCCCTCCAATTCTATGATATGCTGAACAATCAGAGCAACTTTACACGCTCCGTTGATGCCATTCGTCGCAGTGATACGGAATACAACAGCATAAACAGTTATGTCATGTTGCACGTCATCTACCGTCTGAACTTGTTTGGAGGCAAACAAGCACGCCAAGAAATGAATCGGAACGGCCCCCGACATGGCGGATTACAACAGGGAAGAGGAAGTTGGAGAGACCAAAGAAGAGGACACTGGAATAGAGGAAGATATTGATAAAGGGTGAAATACCAAAGCGTTAAAAGGCTTCAGTAATCACCTTTTCAATCACCGATGGGAAGTATTTCATTTCCAATTGATGCTCTTTCTCGGCAATGTCTTCAACAGTATCCGTCGAATCTAATGGAGTTCGATACTGTGCAATAATTTCTCCACCATCACAAACATCGCTCACCCAATGTACAGTAAAGCCTGTTTCTGTTTCTCCAGCAGCCTTTACGGCTTCGTGAACATGATGCCCATACATTCCTTTCCCACCGAATTTAGGTAAAAGAGCTGGATGAATGTTGATCATACGCTTGGGGAAAGCGGCTATAAGAAAATTGGGAATCATCAATAAAAATCCAGCTAACACGATAAAATCAATATCATTACTTTGAAGAATAGGTAATAATATGGAAGCGTCATTGAAGTCTTTTTTGGGCACAATGATAGTAGGAACGCCTAAACGTTTGGCTCGCGTCAAGGCATAAGCATCGCTTTTGTTACTCAAAACCAGCGAAATTTGAATGGTTGTCGATTGAGCGAAGTATCGAATAATATTCTCACAATTGGTGCCATTACCGGAAACAAAAATAGCAACTCGATGAGGTCGAGTATGTAGAGCATTTAAGGACGAGGTAGATTTCATATTTTTATCTGTTAAAAGAAAATAAACAATAAGCTATTCATCATCATCTTCATGATCCCAATCATCGATATCTCCAAATCCAAAGAGAGCTGGTTCGATGAATTCATCCATCTTTCGACGATCCCTTTTCGTGGGTCTTCCTGTGCCTCGAGCACGATTTACAAAACCGCTAATACGACTCATTTCCAGCAATTCATATTGTTTTGGATCGGTAACATTCTCATAAATCTCTGGAATGAATTTAGCCCCCACACGTTGTTCAATGGTCTTAAGCACCTTGAAAGAATAAACAACGGGTGGTTTTCTCACATCAATTTGCACACCAGGCTTGATGATATGACTTGGTTTCACATTCACACCATTAATTGTAACGCGATTATTCTTGCACGCATCAACAGCAATAGAGCGTGATTTGAATATCCGTGCCGCCCATAACCATTTATCAATGCGTGCCGAACCAGTATCCTTTACTCGCAATGTCGATGCCTTAGCTGCATTTTCTGTCATTTGAAATGTCGTTAATCCGTTTTTTCAATGGGAGATTTTGAGGACGATGTATGCTTTCCCAACTGGTTAAATTGGTTCATGGTGATGTTGATACCTGCCAAAACAAAACTTTTTATCAATTCAAGCGCAATATCAATGGTTGGTTGGAGTATCTTCTCTTCATCACTTGAAAAGCGTCCTAACACCCAATCAACTTGTCCTCCACGCTGAAAGTCACTCCCTATTCCCATACGAAGTCGTGGATAATTTTGACCAATGAGTTGTTGAATATGCCCTAATCCGTTATGACCACCGTTACTACCACTTGCCTTTAATCTAAATTCACCTAATGGAATCGAGATATCATCAGAGATAACAAGGAGATTTTGTTGCTCTATATTTTCCTTGTTTAACCAATAACGAACGGCATTGCCACTGAGATTCATAAAGGTAGTCGGTTTCAATAAAATGACTTTCCGTCCTTTTATTGAGGTCTCTGCGACATAGCCATAACGCTTATCCTCAAAAACAATATTGGACGCTTTAGCTAAAGCGTCCAATACTATGAATCCTGTATTGTGTCTGGTATCGGCATATTCACTGCCAGGATTACCCAGTCCACAAATCAAGTATTTATTCATTGAATCTAATTCATTATATCAATTGGCATCAATACTAAGCCTCTGCCTTTTCTTCTCCTTCAGCAGCAGACTCTTCTCCACCCTCTTCCTCTGCTTCATCAGAAGTATCACTTGAAGCAGTAGCCGAACGTGTCATCTTAATTGAGCATACAACAACATCCTTAGAAGTTGCCATCGTCAATCCGTCAAAACTCAATTGACCAACTTTAATACTCTTACCGATTCTCAACTTGGTAACATCAATATCGAGATGTTCGGGAATTTGCTGATAAGGAGCGGTAACGTTGATTTTACGAACAGACAAGTTCATACGTCCACCATCACGTACACCTTGTGCCAATCCAACTAATTTAACAGGAATACCTATAGTAATAGGCTTCTGATCGTTCACTGCATAGAAGTCAACGTGTAGCAAAGCATCTGTAACAGGATGGAACTGAAGTTCTTTCAGGATAGCGGTATGATGCTCGCCATCAATATTCAGATTGATAACATAAATGTGTGGAGTGTAAACAATCTTGCGAAGTTCAGACATAGGAGCAGCAAATGCCAATGCTACTGGCTTACCATCCTCTTTCTGTTCACCATAAAGATTGCAAGGTACTAAACCTTCTTTTCTCAAATGTTTTGAAGCTTTCTTTCCAAGGTCCTCACGCTTCTGACCTGAAACATTAATCTCTTTCATAATGTGTTACTCTAAATTAAGTTGATAAATTTAATATTGCCTTAATTCGCCATCACACAGAGAAGTAGAAAATCTACTTGCCAAGATTTATCAATGGGTTTGTAAAATACAACTATTTGTACATCTTCAAAACCTTCTTGGCGTCACTGATGTGCTCAAAAAAGCGGTGCAAAGTTACATGAATTATTTGGAATATGCAAAGTTTCTATAAAAAAACGCCATAATACGCTTGGTTTACTTGCATATAATGGATAAAATTTCTACATTTGCAACAAGAATAAATCGAGATAACGATTGAAACACAAATTTAATTAGAGGATGATTAATCGCGAACTAATAAGGATAAAGATAGTCCAGTTAACCTACGCATACTATCAAAACGGAAACAAAAATATAGACAGTGCCGAAAAGGAACTCCTCTTCTGCTTGTCGAAGGCATACGATCTTTATAACTATCTCTTGGAATTGATTGTAGCGATAACGCATGAAGAGCGTCACAGAGTTGAGATAGCTACACAAAAAGCAAATCGTGAGGGGTTAGAAGCTCCTTCACAAAAGTTTGCTTTTAACAAATTTGCTGTACAGCTTGAGGAAAACAAAATGCTGAATACCTTTCTTGAGGAGCAAAAATTAAGCTGGGACAACGATATCGAATTTATTCGAAAGATGTGTACACAGATAGAAAGCTCATCCATATATCAAGAGTATATGGAGAATCCTGACGATTCCTATGAAGCAGATAGGGAGGTTTGGCGCAAGCTCTACAAGCAACTTATTCAAGAGAATAGTGACATCGATGCACTCCTTGAAGAGAAAAGTCTGTACTGGAATGATGATAAAGAGGTGGTAGATACGTTTGTTGTTAAAACGATTAAAAGATTTGATGCTGCAAATAAGAGTGAACAAGAACTACTGCCAGAATACAGAGATGAAGAAGATCGCGAATTTGCACGTAAGCTATTCCGTGCCACTATCCTTAATGCGGACACTTATCAGCGGTACATGAGCGAAACGAGTCGCAATTGGGACTTCTCCCGATTAGCATACATGGATGTGGTCATCATGCAAATCGCCATTGCCGAAATGCTTACATTCCCAAACATTCCCATTTCTGTGACCATCAATGAATATGTAAATTTGGCAAAATTGTACAGCACTCCAAAGAGCGGTGGCTACATCAATGGAATGTTAGACGCTATTGCTCGCTATTTAGTAGACACGGGTAAACTGCTCAAGGCTTTACCAGAACCCAAACAGCGACGTTCTACTAACAGAGTTCAAAGAAACTTTGATGCCAATCAAACAAATGACGAACTTTAATAGATTACATTAAATTATTTATTCAGATATGACAACATTAGTATTAGCTGCACAAGCAGCAGGTGGAGGTGTAGGCGGATCAGGCATGCTTATTTTTATGGTTGCCATGTTAGCCATCATGTGGTTATTCATGATACGTCCACAACAGAAAAAACAAAAAGAAATTAAGAAGTTTCAAAATGCGCTCCAAGAAGGCTCTAAAGTCATTGTGAGTGGCGGCATTTATGGAACTGTAAAGCGCATTGACCTTACAACCAACAAGGTTGATGTTGAGATAGCACGCGGTGTTGTCATTCAGGTAGACAAGAATTTCCTGTATGCTGACACTGCTTCTCAAAACACTACGAACGCTTAAAAAGACGGATGTATTCGAAAATTAAACGTATAAGCTCACTTATCAGAAATTTCCTGTTCAGTATAGTCAACAAGGAATTTCTGATATTTTTATTTTTCTTATTGCTCAGTGGATCGTTTTGGTTATCCATGACACTTGATGAGACATACGAAAAAGAGATTAGTGTGCCTATCCGGTTAGTCAATGTGCCGAAGAATACCATTATTACAACCGAGATGAACGATACGGTCGTGATGACTGTACGCGATAAAGGATTCGCTTTCATAGGTTATCTGAATAGCAACAGATTTAGAACTATCAACTTGAACTTCAGTACCTATGCCAACAACAAGACGGGGCAAGGAATGGTTCCTATGACAGATGTACAGAACATTCTCTATCAACGACTTTCCAATTCATCAAAGATTGTAAACCTAAAACCCGAACAGCTGAAGTTTTATTTCAATTTTGGACGCTCTAAACAAGTGCCAGTACGAATGGACGGGAAGATTTTACCCGCCAAGAACTACTATCTCGCTCGGATAAAGTTCTGGCCTGAAAAGGTAACCGTCTATGCTCAAAAGAATCTTTTGGACAGCATCAGATACATCGAAACAGAGAAGTTGCACTTTACAAACTTCGCTGATACGGTTATTGAAGAGGTGAATCTCAGCAAAATGATTGGCGTTAAAACTGTTCCTGCCAAGGTGAAAATAGGTCTGTTTCCAGATATCTTGACCGAAGAGAGCATGGAGGTTCCTATTGTGGCTATCAATATGCCGCCTGGAAAGAGACTTAGAACCTTTCCTTCTAAGGTGAGAGTACTCTTCAATATTGGCTCTCACGCCTTTAGAAATCTTCACGAAGACCAGTTCCAAGTGGTGGTGGATTATCATGAGTTAAGCCAACACACTTCTGAGAAAGGTACACTGCACTTGCGCACTTTCCCTACAGAAGTCAGACAAGCCCGATTGGAAATAAAAGAAGTGGATTACCTCATTGAACAGCAATAAAAACAACTTGCTTGATTAGTCATGGGAAAAAAGAAAAAAGTTATTGCGATAACAGGAGGCATTGGCTCGGGTAAAAGCTACGTCGCACAACTTTTAGCCAAACGAGGAATAACGGTCTATGACTGTGATGCTGCTGCCAAGCGTCTCATGCAACAAGATTCAGTCTTACAAGAAGGACTCAAAAAGCTCATTGGTGCTGATGTTTACCAAGGTAACCAACTTCAGAAATCTGTCGTGACAAAATTCTTGTTGGCATCAGAAGAGCATCAACAAGCCATTCAGCAGCTCGTACATCCTGCCGTAGCAGCCGACTTTCTGCACTCTCCCTACAACTGGATTGAGAGCGCTATCCTCTTTGAAGCACACTTCGATCAATTGATTCATCCAGACATCATCATCAGCATCATCGCTCCTTTACAGACACGTGTGCAACGTGTCATGCAGCGTGACCAGCTCACCGAAGCGCAAGCGATGGACTGGATTGACAAACAATGGCCTCAAGAAGAACTTGTGAAGCGTAGTACCTTTACGATTAACAATGACGATGATACCAATCTCGACCAACAAATAGATTGTATATTCAAAAAAATAGATTATCACATATAAAACAAAAACGTTAAACAACAATGGAAACTATCCTTTCTATCGCAGGAAAACCAGGACTTTATAAAATGGTTTCACGAGGGAAAACAAACTTAATCGTTGAATCTCTTGATGACAAACGTCGCAGAATACCCGCTTTCGCATCAGACCGCGTAACCAGCTTGTCAGACATTGCCATGTACACCGATGCTGACGATGTGGAGTTATGGAAGGTTCTCAAGAGTGTGGGCGAAATAGAAAACGCTAAACCTGTATCGTTTAATTATAAAAAAGCCAAGGGCAAAGAACTACGTGAATACTTTGCAAAGGTATTGCCTTCATTCGATGAGGACCGTGTGCACGATAGCGACATCAAAAAGCTATTGCAGTGGTACGACATCCTTGTACAAAATGAGCTGACTAATTTCGAAGAGTTGCTCGCTCGTAAAGAGTCTGACGAGGAAGAAAAGTAAATCACAAGCCTGCACGAATGGAACTTTGATTTGATAAATCATCACTGACAGAGTTCTATCGTCAACGGGCAAATTGTTCAAAAACTTAAGGTAAGAATGCAAGTCCTGCTACTTCATTCTTACCTTATTTTATATCTTATTGTCTTCTTGTCTATCGATGAACAATGGTGCCATTTGCTACAGCACCCCCATCACCAAATAACTGATATAGCCTATAAACACGATTGTGAGCACCGCACCTTCCCATCGTGCAAGCGTATATTTGGTAAATGAGAACAACCACAGCATCACCATTGATGCCACTAACATCGCCAAATCCACGGTAGTAATGCCTTGAAGCGTCATAGGACTCATCACACCCGTAACACCGAGTATCAAGAGGATGTTAAATACATTTGAGCCTAACACATTACCTATGGCAATGCCACTCTGTCCCTTGCGTGCCGACACCACACTCGTTGCCAATTCAGGAAACGATGTGCCGCCTGCAATAATCGTCAAACCAATGACCGCATCGCTTACTCCTAACTGACGAGCAATAACGGTAGCCGCATCTACGAACAAGTTACTACCAAACACCAAGCACACCAACCCCACAACAATCCACACTACCGACATGAAAGGCTTGCCAGCTTTGGCAGACGTCTGTTGCATGGATTGTTCATTTTCTTTAGCGCCCTTCAAGGTGATGTACATAAAGACCACAAACAGGCCCAACAGCACCATCGCATCTATGCGCGAGATGTTTCCATCTAAGCACATGAGCAATAAAGCCACCGAAGCCACCATGGCAAAAGGAATATCTTTTTTCACCGTTGCAGGCAGTATCATTATGGGTGTCACCAAGGCTGCACAACCAACAATCAATAAGGTATTGAAGATGTTAGAACCAACAACATTACCCACTGCCATGTCTGGCGTATCTTTCAAAGCCGACATGAAACTCACAAAAAACTCGGGCATCGATGTTCCCATTGCCACAATCGTGAGTCCTATCACCATTTGTGATATATGCATACGCTCAGCTATCGCCACTGCTCCATCGGTAAGCCTGTCGGCTCCCCACAACACCAAAGCGATGCCTGCGATCATCCAAATAATATTTAATAACATCTTCTCAAATTATAAATTATTCTACTCGTCAACTTGTCAATCCGTTTACTCGTCAACTCGTCAACTTGTGAACTCGTCACCTCGTTCAACTCCTCTCTAATTCCTTGCAAACTTACAAAAAAATCTAACAAGGCAATCATCGTTTTTAAGTTTTATTGCTCATGCCCATATATGGTAACCGAGTGTGACGATGCAGCAACACAGCTGAAAGTGATAAATCACCAACCGAAAAACGAACATCAAATCACTATGCAAATCAATCTGTATGGCGCACTATTCAAGCCACACCTCCACCCTCTTTTTGTAAAAATAAATAACCAAAAAACAGCCATTGAAAAATGATGAAATAGGAAAAGAAAAGGAGGAAACAAGCATCAAACACCACATTATTTTGTAAAAATAGCCCTCTTTTTTTCTTAGAGCATTGAGTTAATGCCACTATCACATGCGAATTGGCACACTATTCACATACAATTGAACCGCTAAAGCATTGTTTCAACAGCACTTTTTTGCCCATTTTCACCACAAATTGATTGAAAAAATCGTCGCTATATTTGCTCAATTCTCATAACAGATTGTGTTAAAAGCAGTTATCAAACTTTCTCAAAACTCGCGTATTTGCAACCAACGGAACGGTTGGTTCAAAATACGCGAGTTATGAAGTGCCTTTTGTTAAATAATTTGACAGTTTATTTTTGCATCACATGCCTCATATATCAGTCATTTTTTCTTGATATTTTTTCTTGTTGATGGGTTCAATTTCAGATCACCGAATGCGCGAATGAGGACATATTGATGCACGTTTTACATTGCGTGAACAACCTTTACTTGTTGTTTGAACTTTCACATGGCGAAACAAGGAAAAATGTGTAACTTTGCAACATGATTTATCCACACAACTTTGAAAGCAAAATTAGCTTCGACCAAATAAGGGCAATGCTCAAAAACGCATGTTTATCGACCATGGGACAAGAACAGGTTGATAAGATGACTTACTCCACTCGCATAGAAGAAATTAGCCAATGGCTGCAACAAATCTGCGAGTTGCAAAGAGTAATGGAAGAAGAAGAGCGGTTTCCGCTACAATATTTCTTCGATATGCGGGCGGCTTTGGCACGCATACGATTGGAGAACACACACTTGGAAGAAGAAGAACTGTTTGATTTGCGTCGCTCTTTAGACACCATCTTTCGCATGGTGAACTTGCTCAGACAAGGCGAGGATGGAGAAAACTTGTCCGATGAGTCGCAAAATGATGAGGACATCGACTCGGCACCCATGCCCTATCGTTATCCTGTTTTATCGAAGCTAACGGAGAAGGTGACGTTGTTTCCACAAATCCTACAGCGTATTGACCAGATTTTGGATAAATTAGGACATATTCGTGACAACGCCACACCTGCTTTGGCACAAATCCGTATGGAATTGAAGCGAGCCGAAGGGAGCGTTTCGCGCACACTCAATAGCATCTTGCGCACTGCACAGAGTGACGGACTTGTCGACCAAGACGTGGCTCCTACCTTACGTGACGGTAGGTTGGTTATACCTATTGCTCCCGGCATGAAGCGAAAAATAAAAGGAATTGTGCACGATGAGTCGGCAACAGGGCGCACCGTATTTATCGAACCTACCGAGGTGGTAGAAGCCAACAATCGCATCAGAGAACTCGAAACCGAAGAGCGCAAGGAGGTAATACGTATCTTGACAGCCGTGACGCAAAGCATCAGACCACGTATTCCGCAACTGTTGCAGGCATATCGCATGTTAGGAAACATCGAATTTATCTACGCTAAAGCACAATTGGCAAAACAGACAAAAGCCATAGCCCCCACGATTGAAGCACAACCACTCATCGACTGGATAGGTGCGGTGCATCCCTTGTTGCGCCAGTCGTTAGCCAAACAAGGCAAGAAAGTGGTGCCATTGGACATTACACTGACTGCCGAGAAACGCATCCTCATCATCTCTGGACCGAATGCTGGTGGTAAGTCGGTGTGTCTCAAGACCGCCTGTCTACTGCAATACATGCTACAATGCGGACTGTGCATACCCGTTGGCGAACGTTCGAAGGCAGGGGTGTTTGAGCATATCATGATAGATATTGGCGATGAACAAAGCATTGAGAACGATTTGAGTACTTATTCGAGTCATCTATTGAACATGAAAAACATGATGAAAACGGCAAACGACCGCACGCTATTACTGATTGACGAGTTCGGAACGGGCACCGAACCGCAGATAGGGGGTGCCATTGCCGAGGCGGTGCTACAACAGTTTTGCGACAAAAAGGCGTGGGCAATCATCACCACACACTACCAAAACCTGAAACATTTTGCCGACTCGCACCCCATGGTGGTGAATGGTGCGATGCTATACGACCGCCACGAGATGCAAGCCTTGTTCCAATTGGCGATTGGACAGCCTGGAAGTAGCTTTGCTATTGAGATAAGTAGGAAGATTGGCTTACCTGAAGAGGTGATTCGTCAGGCATCCGAAATCGTTGGAACAGATTACATCCAAAGCGATAAATATTTGCAAGATATCGTGCGTGACAAGCGATATTGGGAGAATAAACGCCAAACAGTTCGGCTACTCGAGAAAGAATTAGAGAGAAAAACGGCACGATATGAACAGGACATCAAAGACTTGGAACAAGAACGAAAGTTGATTGTCAAGCGTGCCAAGCAGCAAGCGGACGATTTGTTGCAAGAGAGTAACAAGCGCATAGAGAATGCCATTCGGGAAATAAGGGAACAGCAGGCAGAAAAAGAAGCTACCAAAAAGATACGTCAAGAACTGAAGACCTTTGAAAAGGGGTTGCAACAAGAGACTACAAATGCCAAAAGTGGCGTGATGAGTGATGAGGATTTTGCCAAAAAGGTAGCACAAATGAAACAGCGCAAGGAGCGAAGAGAGAAACGAAAAAATGACCGTGAAGCACAAAAGCAAAAGGAAGAGCAAGCCAACAAACAGGTTGCTGCAACTAAGAAGAGTGCTGACACCTTTGTTGTGGGCGATGAAGTGCGCATGATTGGACTGACAACGGTGGGAACAATAGTGCAGGTAGAGGGGAAAATGGCTACTGTAGTCTTTGGCGATATGCGTACCAAGGTACGGATCACCCGATTGGAACATGCGACACAAACATCAACTGCGCCCTCTCGTGAAGAACGATTGGGGGCGGTGAAGGTAAGTAAAACAACACGCGACACGATAGACACGCATCGAAAAGCGTTTAAGCAAGAGTTAGATGTACGAGGCATGAGAGGCGACGAGGCGTTGAATGCCGTACAGTATTACATTGATGATGCCATCTTAATGGGAGTGAGCCAGGTACGCATCCTGCATGGGAAAGGCAACGGTATCTTGCGCCAACTCATTCGTGACTACCTCTCAAGCGTCCCCAACGTGGTGCAATATCGGGACGAGCATGTACAGTTTGGTGGGGCTGGCATTACAGTTGTGGAACTTTGAAAATGATGTCGAACGAGAACTGGTACTCCTTTCTTCCGTTAGATTACCGAGCCACACAGCAAGAGTAATTCTCCAAGCAAGCACACATCAGGTCGTTATGCAACATCAATAAGCGCTGTTCAGGAACAGAGCGACACTTTTCACGGCTTCGTGAAAGGCTGTAGGTTGTCCCGGTACGGTAATAAACAGGTGTGTGGCAGTGGGATATACCTCATAAATAACAGGGCGATGAAGTTTTTTCAGTCGACATACCAATTCTTTGGTTTGGTCGAACAAGATATCATGACCTGCCGAAATAAAGAGAGTTGGTGGCAATTGACTCAACATCTCGTCACTTGCCAATCCTACGGACGCCAGTGGATGCCGCACTTGCTGCCCACCATAGGCTTCATTAAAGGCTTCAAGTAGTTCGGCATCATTGCCATAACCTTTCCCATACGTTGCCCATAAATCGGTGTGCTCGGTAAAAAGCTTTGTAACAGGATAAATGGGTATCACTTTGGAAATTCCTTGTACCGACAAAGCCGTTGCCAAAGCCAAGTTGCCACCAGCACTATCACCCCCTATTGCTATTTGTGTAGTATCGCATCCCCATTCTGCGGCATGCTTACGAAGGTATTTTATGGCTCTTTGGCAATCTTCCAAAGGGGCTGGGAAAGGATGTTTGGGGGAGAGTTTGTAATTGAGTGCTGCCACAACACAATTGGCTTCTATAGCGACCGCTGCACAAAATTGTGCACAACTGTTAATACTACCAAAGCACCAACCACCACCATGCAGATAAAGCAAAAGGGGACGCTTTTGACGCACAGCGTTTTTGGGCGTATATATACAAATGTTGGGTGTAGGATAAAAAGCATGCAGCGAATCAGGTAACTTGCTTGCATGGTTCCTACTCTGTCGTATTTGCTGTAATTGTGTGTCATCTCCATTGATTGCTGCACGTACAGCCAACATTTGAAGATGCTGTAATCCCGGTTTCATGCGAGCTAAAAACGTTTGTTGTTCTTGCAACATCTTGCGCTGCAACACAGAATCAACACTTGCACCTTGCACACTTTGAAAAGGTAAAATCATTTGTAATAAGAAGAAAATGTTAGTCAATCGTACTTTCATGAAACACGGTATTGATGATATATACCAAGGAACTCTCCCTTGTAACTGCAAAGATACTCATTTTTTGAAAACAATGGCTCTTATCCTACAAATAACACACCGCTTTTCTACCCTTCACTAAACATGATTGTAAGGTGGAGGAAATGGCAGAATGCGATGGCAATCAACAGCAAACGAAAACAGGAGGCACTGTTAGAACCTCCTGTTGACGACTATCATAATAGTAAATAAAAGATGAACTATTATAAGGTAAGGGCAGCACCAGCCACTACCCAAATTCCTGGTTGTGGCACATTACCTGCGTCCATGTATGTCTTGTTCAAGATGTTGTTGGCATTGAGGTACGCCTTCCAGTTACTTTCGTTCCACGTCAGACGTGCGTCCACCACGCTATAAGGCTTGTACGAGTGGGCTACTCCCTCCCGGTCCTTGTAGCTTCCCATACGGTCGAGATAGCGACAAGACACGCCTAAGTCCAATTTACCCATGAGATGCAGCTGTGCATCAGCCACCAACTTGTGCTTGAGATACTCCAATACATATTTGCTAACAATGCCTTTTTCCTCCTTGTGGTCTTGATGGATAAAGGAATAACCTAAAGACACATTCTTCAAGAAATGCTGTGATGGCAGAATGCGCAGGAAATTAAAGTCGAAACTGCTCTCAACACCCAATGAATTAATCACGCCAAAGTTGACACTCTTCCACACTAATTCATTTTTTTCATTGCGTGTACCGTCTTGTATCCAGTCTATCAGGTTCTTGTGATGATTGTAATACACGGCTGCCTTGGCATTGATGTAAGGGTTGCCAAACTTGATACCTCCTTCGAGGGCGGACAGTTCCTCTGGTTTGAGGTGCTTGTCTGCCTTGTGACCACCTACAGAATAGAACAATTCCGTCATGGATGGCATACGCAGTGAGGTGTTATACGAGGCATAAAGCTTAAAGGCATCACCGATGCGATAGCTCATATCTACCCCTGGATACACACGCATGTTCATGTTCGCTTGACTGTTTTTAACGGCTATCAAGCCCGCCGAGAGGGTGAACCTGTTGAGCAGCACGTTATGTTCAAATACAAATTGCGTATTGGTGCGTTGCAATCCGTTGGTGTACTGACGGTCAGTGCCATGAATGTGCTGTGGGTTCTCGAGCTTCTCCCCAAGGTTTCCACTCATCAAGTCTTCGTGTCTCAGCTCAGCACCAAAGGCTGTTCTACCTCCAACCCAATCAAAATAGGCATTCAGATTGACGCCATACACGTCGGTTCGGTGGTAGTTGAAGGGATATTTGTTAGGCTCTCCACGAAACAACTCGAACCTATCCATGCCTCGGTTCCAATAAACAGACGGGCGAAGGTGAAATTTACCTTGCTTGTTTTCGGCTTGTATGGCTGTGAACGTCTTGAAAGTATGCTCAAACTGGTTGTCCCATTTCACGCCATAGAACGTGTTTGATCCAAAATCTTTCAAGCTCATGCCGGCATGCCACTTCACATCAACCCAACTGTCTTGATAGCTTCCTTGATAAAATGACTTGAACGTACGATAATCAGCATTCAGGTTTCCTGCCTTGCTGCGTGAATAACCATCGCTTCGAGTAGCCGAGAGAGAAAGCTGGTTGTTCCAATTATTACGGGCGATGTTGCCCCTTAGACCTGTGGAGAGATAACCATATGAGCCACTTTCCATACGAGCTGTGAGTGAAGTGCGGGCTGCTGCCTTGGTAACAATGTTGATGGCACCTAATAAAGAAGATGTGCCATAAACCCTACCTGCCGGGCCTTCCAAGACTTCTATGCGTTCGATTTCGCTCAAATCGACAGGAATGTCGAACACATTGTGCGCGGTTTGCGCATCGCAGATATTGATACCATTCAACAGAATGGTGACCTGCTCCGAGTTTCCGCCACGGATACCCACATCGGTCAATGCTCCCAAGGGACCTTTCTGGCGGACATCTACCCCTATTGCTAATTTCAATAGGTCATTCACACTTTGTACCGGAGCCGATTCAATATCCTTTCGGCTCAGTACAGTTACCATTCTCGATTGCTGACTGACGGTCAGCGGAGCGCGAGAGCCTGTGACGACTACTTCGCTCAGTTTCACTGCTTGGCTTGTAAGTAGGTCGTTGGGCAAGTTACGGTGTACACTTACACCGTCTGCCTTCGCGTAAGTCAATGTGCTTACGCTGAGAACACTAATCAAAACTTCTTTACCAAGAGCAGCGAAGAGCGAATATCCTTTGCGGTTAAAATGCTTGAACCACAGCGGATTGCGCTTGTTAAACTGTTCTTTTACCATTGTTATTTATTAAAAAATCGCTGCAAAGGTAAAGATTTTTCGCGATTTTTTAAGTCTGCACGATTGGTTTATTTGGGCTCGTGGGTGCGATAAACCAAATAATCTCCATTAGATTGAATGCTGAACGATGCACCTTCTGCCTCGTTAAGTGTGCCTTCCCACCAACTTTGATAGGCATGCGATTGCCAACGCAAGCCCTTATTTTCGATACGCTGGCATGAGAAATTAAAAATACTTACTTGCTGTTTGGCAAACGACTCGAAGGTGCAATCGCCATGACAAGGCACAAACGTGCCGTAATCGGTCACCATGACAGGCTGCACGCCGTAGGTTTGAAAATAACGCAACAATAAGGAGATGTTTCCCAAGGTATGATCTTCGCGCTTGCCCGTCGCTCCCAAATAGGCGATACGGTTGTAGTTGTGGCTGACACAATAGCGGGTGGCCTTGGTAAGGTCGTTGTCTGCCTGCTCATGCTCAACATGCAGCACGTCATGAAATTGTCGTTTGGCAGCCTCAGACATCGAATCACCATCGCCAACCACAGCTTCCACCTTATTATATAACGAGGGATGTAGCAACTCGATGGCGCTGTCGCAACATACAATGCGTGGCGCTTGTTGCAAGATTTGGGTGGGTATAGGGTGCTGCGGATAATCACCGCCTGCCAAAACCACCACGTCGAAATTGGTTGATGAGTTGCTGAGCTGATAGTTCATGACGCTGCTTGTTTCATCATCGACTTCCACTTAAAGTACCCTAACACGGCAATAACGACATAAAGTCCGTACAATCCTGCCTTGAAAGGAATGCCCTTGTACACATACAGCACAGTGCAAACCACATCGACCACTATCCAAAAGAGCCATTGCTCTACATACTTGCGCGCCAAAGCCCATAAGCCAACGAAGCTGAGTGCATTGGTAAAGCTATCTAATAAAGGTACGTTGCTGTTGGTAAAGCGCACCAACACATAATAAGTAACGCCCCACGCCAAGGCAAAGAACGCGAAAGTGGGCAGATAATGCTTGCCGGGCATGTGCGTAATGGGCAGTTCTTGCTTTTTTTGATTGAAGAGTTTGCTGCCCCACTTCCACGCAATATATCCGTAAACAGCAGCCAATGTGTAATACACTGCCATGCCCGCATCTCCGTATAAGCCATGCTTCCAATACAAAAACACGTCCATGGCAGGCATCACGATACCCACTATCCACAGCCAAATGCTGGCTTTATATTCCAAATAGATATAGACAAGTCCCAAAATGGTGGTGACTATATCCAACCAATCGAATGTCATGTTATAAAAATAAGCCCACCCCCTTGTGCTTTTCTACGCCAAAGAGGTGGGTAAGATTTGATATTTATCAGAACGTCAATGACAAGTTTGCCATGAAGTTGATAGGAGCCTGTGGCGCAAAGCCAGCCATATACTGTCCGTTTTTGCCATAGGTAGCTACGACGTTGCCTTGTGCATCCTTCTTAAAACTAGGTGCTGCCCAGCCGTTATTGTCGTATTTGGCACTGAAAAGGTTGTAGACAGTACAGCCAACGGTAGCCTCTTTCAAGCCCAACTTGTGACAGGCAAAGGTGTAAGCCACATTGAGGTTGGTAGTAAAGATGCTGCCCAACATCATGCTCACGTCAATGTCTTGACGGTTGTCGTCTTTGGTTTGATAGCTTTTCAGTCCTGTATTGGTGAGATACTGCTCACCGATATACTGCGTATGAACATTGGCAGACAACCCTTTGTAGTTGAATGAGAAGATGTTGTTGAAGATAAGATCTGGAGAAAAGCTGGTAGGTGTGTCGCCCAAAGAAACGTTCTTCTTGTCTTCCAACTTCACCATCCAGTCCTTAACACGGTTCTTGCTGAAGGTGGCATTAACGTTCCAAGTGAACCAGTCGACAGGCTGCCAAGCCGATTCCAATTCAATACCCATGCGATAGCTACGACCTGCATTCTTTGTCTTCATCTCACCGATGGCATCCAGTTCGCCAGTGAGCACAAATTCATTGCTATAATTCATATAATATAGGTTGACACCTGCGCTGTATTTGGCACAGGCAAACTGGTAACCTATTTCCAAATCGCCTAATTTCTCTGCCTCCAACTTGGTGTCAAGGTTTTGCTCAAAACTGTTGCGGGTAGGTTCTTTGTGCGCAATGGCATACGATGCATACACGCGGTTGTTGGCATCAGCCTGATAATTGAGTCCAAACTTAGGATTGAAGAAATTGAACTTTTGGTCAAGATTGAAGACAACCTGCTTGTTATTGTCATCCCATGCATCGGAAGGACCTGTCATCTTAATGCCCACATGACGATATTGTAAGTCGGCAAAGGCACTCAAACCCTTTACGAACTCCCAGTTTACCTTTCCGTAAACATTGCCGTCCACCTTCTTGGCATCGTTGTTGTAATACTCGTTATCAGGCTCCAATGTGGAGGGTCCCATTTGATACACCTTCTTCTTTTTGCCGTTGGCATCTTCTATCTGATAGAAAGGAGCACCCGTCCAAATGACTTTTCCAAAGTGACCGCCCACATATTTGTTCCAACCGCCACCGATGTTGGCGGTCAAACCACGGTTGTTGTCATAGTTAATAGAACCTACAGCACCATAAAAATCGTTGTCCATCTTCTTTTGGCGCACTAAGTCGCCCAACAACTTGGTGTCTTTAGACAGATGATATTGATACCAATTGCCTTTTCCTTTGTACTGCTCGTAGTATCCGTCGCCCTTGGTATAGTGCAAGGCAACGTTGAGTTTCCATTGGTCTCCAAGCAGTTGACTCCAATGCAGCTGGTAGTTTTGCTGGTGGTAGTTATCCGTTTGTCCGTCGTAATATTTCACGTTACCCTCGGCATCGATATACTCACCGGCCGAATTGTAGGTGCGTCCGTACAAACTTTGCTCGTATTTGGAAGCGTAGTACCATGCGTGATAAGTACGTTCCACGCCATTGAAGGTAACAAACTTCACCATAGTGTTGTCCGAGAAGTAGCCCGCTTGAATGAAATACGAATTGAGTTTGGTGGAAGCACGATCCAGATAGCCGTCGCTACCGATATCAGAAAGGCGCCCTTGTATGCCCCAATGGCCACCAATAAGTCCTGTTCCGAAGCGCAAAGTCTCCTTGTGCGAACCGTAACTACCGCCCGAAAGGTCGATGCCGAAGAATGGTTTGGTACCGATGTTCTCGGTCTGCATGTTCAAGGTAGCACCGAAAGCACCCGCACCATTGGTAGACGTACCAGCTCCACGTTGCAGCTGCATGCTCTGCACACTCGAGGCAAAGTCGCTCATGTTCACCCAAAAGAGGGTTGCACTCTCGGCATCGTTCATCGGAATACCGTTGGCAGTGATGTTCACGCGCGAGGGATCGATGCCACGCACACGCAGCGAGGTGTACCCAATACCATTACCCGCATCGGAAGTAAGGGTAATTGATGGCAAGGTAGACAACAAGAACGGAATATCCTTGCCATGGTTCATCTGCTTGATTTGCTTTTGTGTCAAGTCCGAATGCGCCATAGGTGTCTTCTTGTTGGCACGAGTAGAAATTACTTGTACATCCTGTAACTCGTAAGTATGCAAGGTGTCAATAGGTTGCACCGCATACACGTTGGCGGCAGTCATCGCAAACACTGCCCATAAAAACTTTTTCATTGATAAAAATAAGTCATCAATAAATACATAAATAAGGGAGAGAGCAAGTGCAAAGTTTAGCTGTTAAAGAACTTCGCCCACTTGGCTTCTTGGTCGATTCCTACGCTGGTATTACCCAGATCAGGTCAGAAGGTTTGTTCTCAGCCCACGAATAAAAGTGAGCACCCTTAGCTTACTGTTTGTAAACCGACGGCAAAGGTATGACTTTTCTGTAAGATTTGCAAAAAATAGTTGAAAAAACAAAGGTCGCAATCAATCATTCTTCATGAGCAAGATACGCTGTCCATCAAAAAAGCCCATCAGTAACTTACTGACAGGCTCTTGCAGAATGTGGAGCTGGAGGGAGTCGAACCCTCGTCCAAACAGGGAAACCATACGCTTTCTACACGCTTATTCTGGCCTTTAGTTTTCGTGTTATGGCAAGACCCAGACCACCAACCATAACCTTATCCTCTAAAAATTCATTTGCCGAGCGAGGCATCAACAAACTATTTCCGATTTACCTGCACCGCTCAACCCTCAGATTCGGAACCACATCCTTGGAGCGATGTCTCGTCCCATCAACTATTGACGGGATAAAGCCAGTAATCTACTGTACTTCGATTAGGCAGCGAGAGCGTAATTGTTTTCGCCAATTAAATTGTTGCCTGCTAAGATTTAGGAGCCAACAAACCATGCTCCGCGTGCTTACATACCATTTCATCCCGCTGTCAAATCCAGTCAACCCCAAGATGATTTCACTACACCAACGTGATGAACGTGAAAAAGTGGTAGTATCAAGAACAAAGTCCACGAAACTCTACAACCTTTCCTTGTGAAGAGTGCGCAAGTCTTTGCCTCTGATTTGCAAAGATACTACTTTTTCATGGTTTTGCAAATAGAATACGAAAAATCTTGCTTTTCAACCTCAATTTATAAGGCTTTTTTATCTCCCCACCCCATCTGATTATAAAAAAATATATACCTTTGTATGGATGCAACTGATGCTGGGCTACTGACAACCATTGCATTCTTTAGTCATTGATACAACCTACAAATAGTTATAAATTAAAACAATAGTACAATGAAAAAGCTTTTTTTATTCGTCTTTCTCTTTTGGATGAGCTCGCCATTATGGGCTGGTAAAGTGATTACCGACAGTATTCACAGCAATGTGCTGGATAGTACGATGACCTACAATGTCTATTTGCCCACTGGATATGAACTGTCATCACAAAAGTATCCTATTGTTTATTTGCTGCATGGGCTGTATGGCACTTATAAAGATTGGGCTTCGAAGGCAAATGTGAAAGAAGTAGCCGACGAATTGATAGAAACTCAGGAGGCTGTACCTATGGTGATTATTATGCCCAATGCAGGAAATCCTGATGTAAGAAATCAGTGGAATGGCTATTTCAATATGCCTGGTTGGAACTATGAAACGTTCTTCTTTACCGAACTGATGCCTGCCGTAGAGAAAAAATATCACACCTACACGGACAAGAATCATCGTGCCATTATGGGACTCTCAATGGGCGGAGGCGGTAGCACGGTGTATTGCCAACGCCATCCCGAGCTTTTCTCGTCATGCTATGCCATGAGTGCTTGGTTAGATAATAAAGAACCAGAGGTTGCCCCACATGGGAAAGACAAATTGTACTATGTTTCCAAATCGGTACGCGACCATTCGGCAATTGATTTCATCACAAACGCTGACGAAACAACGAAACAACAGTTGCGCTCTGTTCGCTGGTTTTTCGATTGCGGAGATGACGATTATTTGGTTGACCTATCCTTTAAGATTCACCAACTCTATGCCAAAGCAGGCATCAAGAGCGAGCTTCGTATTCGCAATGGCGTGCACAATTGGGAATATTGGCACAGCTCATTGCGACTTGCCCTTCCATTTGCTTCGATAGGCTTTAGAAAGTAACGGTGTAAAAGACAATGGCAACCGCTGTCTCGACAGCTGAAGAAGACCAAAAGGTACGCTCTATGAGTGCCTTTTGGCTTTTCCCGGAATCCATTCCACCTCCACATCCTTACTGAAATTTTGCTGAATAATACCCGTATGTGCCTGTCTATTGCCGGCTGGTAGAAATTTACATTTAATGCGACGAATATGCTGATGGATATTGAAGTCGGCTTGCTGGGCTACCAAATCGCTTTCTACCGTTAGATGAAAACGACCGAAGCCATCCAATACCACCGTCTTTCCATCAGACAGTTGCTGTTTTAGCTCGTCCACCAACTCGGTAATCAAACCTTGTACTTCGCCTTTTTTGAAGGTAGTGTTCGATTCAATGATAGTTGCCAACTCGTCCGTGTGGATTTCGCCTGTCGACACGACCTTGGCATACCATTTACTTTGCTGCACTTTGTTTTTGAATTTTGACTGCATCAGTCTAATCAATATTGACATTGTTTCATGGTTTTAAGTGGTTGATACATGATGATAACAGTAGAAAACAGACTGTATTGGAGTATAAAACAGGCTGTTTTATCTCACAAAACAAACTATTTTGCACTTTTCATCCTATGAGATACAAAGTTAAAAGCAAAATCATTGTTTTGCAAGCATCATCTTTCAATGCTGGGGGAATTCTCCCTTTTTGCAGCGGATATGCCTATCATTTTTGGGTGTTGAAACTATATTCAGCGTTTTTTGTGACGCAAAAAAGAGGGAAATGTCGAGAGTTATTGAAAATCTTACGCAGTCTCTTCAATAATTATTGTTACCTTTGCAACATTTAAGCAAAAAAAGAGTTAATAATATAAACGAAGGATGAAAGGGAAAGTTCTTCAAGATAGAACAGATCTGAACCCACCTTTCCACTTTGCAGAATAATTGACAAGTTTGTCCAAATGATATTTTTATAACTTTGAGCATGATGATAAGTAAAAGTTACACTATTCTTGATATGAAAAGATTCGTTATCTATATCCTCTTTTTAGCACTCTGTCCAATTGCTGCTCACGCCCAGTCGAGCATGACAGATGAGCAAATTTTAGAATTTGTTTTAAAGGAAAATGCCGCTGGCACATCACAAGCACAAATCGTTACCAAGCTGATGCAGAAAGGTGTGAACATACAGCAGATACGCAGGGTAAGGGATAAATATGAACGACAGCGCAAGCAAAGCGGACTGGGCAATGTGGCTGACCAAACCGTTGCTCGGGCAGAGAGCAGGATGCGAGAAGCCAATGGTAATTCACATCAAGCAGCAAAACGATTTAATACCATCAAAAATAAAACAGACAATAGGGAGCAACAGTCTGTGCAACGCATTCAAGGACAACCATCATGGAAAGCAGAATATGACGAAAATAGCGAAGATTTTCTGCGCATGCAGAATGAATTGCAGTATATCACGCCCACCGACTCCATTGAATGGCTCAAACAGATTTTGAAAAAGCGTGAAGAAGAGAGGCGGAAAGTTTTTGGTCGTGACATTTTCAACAACGAAGAGCTGACCTTCGAACCCAGTATGAACATCGCTACACCGCAAAACTACCGTTTAGGTCCAGGCGATGCTGTTTATATTGACATCTATGGGGCATCGCAAAAATCGATACAAAGCACGGTATCGCCAGATGGCGATGTGAACATTGAGGGCTTTGGACCTGTTCAGGTCAGCGGACTGACCATTGCGCAAGCCAATCAGCGCCTGCGTACACAATTGGGTGCAAGATACAGCAGCAGCAAGGTGCGGTTGACATTAGGACAGAGTCGTACCATTACTATCAATGTCATGGGCGAGGTAATGACACCAGGAACTTACACCGTGTCAGCCTTTGCTTCGGTTTTCCATGCGCTGTACATGGCTGGAGGAACCAATAACTTAGGAACCCTACGTAACATCAAAATCTATCGCAACAACAAGTTGGTGTCTACTGCCGATGTTTACGACTATATCTTGAACGGCAAAATGAGAGGCAACGTACGCTTAGCAGATGGTGATGTAATCTATGTGGGACCGTACGACTGTTTAGTGAACATCACAGGTAAGGTGAAACGCCCCATGTTCTATGAAATGAAGAGCAACGAAAGCATGGGTACCCTTTTGAAATATGCAGGAGGATTTACCGGAGACGCTTACAAAAAGGCGGTACGTGTGTTGCGAAAGACGGGTCGTGAATACGCTGTTTTTAATGTGGCAGAGTTTGACATGAACTCTTTTCATGTGGCAGACGGCGACTCGGTATCGGTAGATTCCATCATTCAGCGTTACAGCAACACGGTAGAAATCAAAGGAGCAGTATTCCGCCCTGGTATGTATCAATTGAGTAACGACATCAACAGCGTGCGCACACTGATACAACATGCCGAAGGACTGAAGGAAGAAGCTTTCACCAACCGCGCCATTATCCACCGCTTGAAAACAGATCGCACACTGAAAGTACTGTCGGTAGACGTGGCGGGCATCATGAACGGCACTGTTGCCGATGTGCCTCTTCAGGAGAATGACGTGCTGTTTATTCCCACCAAAGAAGAGCAAATGAACCAGCGCACCATCACCATTCATGGCGAAGTGCAATATCCTGGTATCTACAATTATGCCGACAATGAGACGTTAGAGGATTTCGTGTTGCAAGCAGGAGGTCTAAAAGAAACGGCATCTACCGTGAAAGTGGATGTGGCACGTCGCATCATCAACCCCAAAGCACTTACCACCGACTCGCTCATCGCCAAGACATATACCTTTGCCCTGAAAGATGGATTTGTGATTGACGGTGAACCCGGTTTTGTTTTACAACCCTATGATGAGGTTTATGTTCGTAAGAGTCCGGGTTATAGTGACCAGAAGAACGTAAGTGTAGAAGGTGAAGTGATGTTTAATGGTGTCTACACCTTGAACAAACGCAACATGCGACTCACCGATTTGCTGGAAGCAGCAGGCGGTGTAACCGATTTGGCATACGTCAGAGGCGCACGACTGGAAAGAGTACCCAACGATATGGAACGCTCCAGAATGGAGACAGCCTTGAAGATGCAAGAAGAAGAACTACAACGACAGCTGTTACAAATGGCAGCAAACAACAATAATCCAGCTGGAATCCAACAATTAGGACAAAACACCTCCAATACTCAGCTTAGGAAGTTTGAGATTCCGCGCTCGTTCCCTGTAGGCATTGAATTAGATAAGGCTATTGCTAATCCCAACAGCGATGCCAATATTGTGCTGCGAGAGGGTGATCGATTGATTCTTCCCCAATACAGTGCAACGGTGAAGATTAATGGTGCCGTGATGTATCCTAACACGATAGCCTACCAAAAAGGAAAGAAAGTCAAGTACTATATCAATGCAGCAGGAGGATTTGCTCAAAATGCCCGCAAGAGCAACGCTTATATCATCTACATGAACGGTATGGTAAACAAGGTTTCACAAGGAGCAAAAATAGAACCAGGTTGCGAAATTGTAGTTCCCAGCAAGCTATCTCGAAAGATGAGCATTGCAGAAACCATGAGCCTTGGTAGTGGTATCACCAGCATTGCCGCCATGATAGCAACAATTGCAAATATGGTGAAATAAGTTTGTCTGTGATATCAACAATTCATTGATTTGTGCTAAAAAAGAAGTGTGATGAAAGAAAGAAATGAACAAATACATCTCTCCGAAATCGTTCAACGAATCATTCATAAAAAGTGGATCTATACCATTGTTCTGTCCTCTACCTTTGTGGTGGCGTGTTGCTTAATACTTCCTGTGCCCAGATATTATCGAAGTGGAGTGACATTAGCTCCAGAATTAGGAAATGTTAATGGTGGAGGTAGCCTTTCTGACATCGCTGCGTCAATGGGCTTTAACTTGAACAACACGGTTTTGTCGGATGCAATTTCACCTGAACTGTACCCAGAACTCTTAAAATCAAATAGATTTATTCTTCAACTGGTTAACACACAAGTTACAAATATTGATGGCGATATCAACACCACCTATTATAATTATTTGGACAAGCATCAGAAGCAAAACCCGTTGATGATTCCTCTTTTTGCTGTAAAAAAACTTTTCATGAAGAAAGTACAACCTTCATCGAAAAGCCAACAGATAGATCCGTTTCAACTTACAAAAAGAGAAAATGATATTTTTGGCGCTATTCGGAACAAAATTGGCTGTAGTGTGGACAAAAAAACGAACTTAATCACCATAACAGTAGAAGACCAAGACCCCTTGATAGCTGCTACAATGGCTGACACGGTACGTAACAAACTACAAACGTTTATCACAGAATACCGAACCAGTAAGGCACGCCACGACATGGATTATTACAAGCAACTAACCATGAAAGCTAAACAAACATACGAAAAGGCGCGCCAAGCATACGGCAGTTATGCAGATGCGAATATGGAAGTTATGCTGGAAAGCTTTAAATCAAAGAAAGACGACTTGGAAAACGACATGCAACTCAAGTTTAACGCTTACAGTACACTGAACACACAATTGCAGGCTGCCATAGCCAAAGTTCAAGAAAAAACTCCCGTATTTACCGTTGTGACCAATGCCACTGTTCCACTGAAGCCTGCGGGTCCCAAACGAATGATATTCGTGGCAGGTATGCTTTTCTTGGCATTCATCATAACAACAGTCTATGTCTCAAGGGATTTAATTTTCTAAGGCTTCCTAATATAAAGATGACAACCTATCAAGCCAACAATAAGAGGATAGCAAAAAACACGATGTTCTTATATATCAGGATGTTTTTTGTATTGCTGGCCAACCTGTATATCTCACGTATATTGTTAGACACGCTTGGTGTTGTTGACTATGGCATATATATGGTTGTCGCTGGTCTGGTGTCTCTCTTTGGCTTTTTCAACACAACGCTTGCGTCCACCTTGCAACGCTATTACAATTATGAGGGTACTCACAAACGGGAACAAGGCATTCAAGATATTTTTGCAACAGGCTGTATTATCAATCTACTGGTAGCAGTGCTTACCTTCATCTTATTGGAATCGGTTGGCTTATGGTATCTCTATCACTATTTAGTGGTGCCTGCCGACCGCATAGAGGCTGCTAAAATACTGTTTCATGCCTCTACCCTTTCGTTGGTTTTGATTATCCTTCAAATCCCAGCCACAGGACTTATCCTTGCCAAAGAGAGAATGGGATTTTACGCAGCGGGTAGCATGATTGACATCAGCCTAAAGGTAGCAGCGGCTATGGCGTTACCTTACATCGGTGGCGAGCATATCTCTGTGTACGCATATTTCTTGCTTGGAATTGCCATCTTTGATTTTTTGCTGTACCATGGATATGCCAAACTGTCTTTCCGTTATATTCATTTAAGTAGAAAGATAAGCCGGCAAACTGCCCGTTCGTTGTTGGCATTTACGGGATGGAACATGATGGGCACGCTGGCATTCATGCTTAGAGGACAAGGTATCAGTCTGTTGTTGAACAATTTCTTCGGTCCTATCGTTAATGCCGCACGCGGAATCTCTATGCAAATAAGTAGTGCTGTGGGACAGTTCTCCGCAAATATTACGTTAGCCTTTTCACCACAGATAACAAATGCTATTGCTGAAGAAAACGAAAAGCTTGCGGTATCCATGATGTTTACAGAGTCAAAAATATGTTTTGCCGCCATACTTATATTGATATGTCCCCTCTGTTTAGAAATTAATTATGTTTTGAAATTATGGTTAGGGGCAAATGTCCCCATTAATTCTGAAGCATATTCAATATTACTCCTTATTGACACACTAATTTGCACGCTAAATACACCTTGCACTCAAATTACACAAGCTACAGGAAAATTAAAAAATTATCAAATAGGTAGTACTTTAGTGAACTTATGCTTAATACCATTTTGTTATATTTTTCTACGAACTGGTTTTTCAGCTATAAGCTCTTTTGTAATAACCATTATTTTCTCCATAATCAACCAATGCGTCTGCCTGTACTTCACTCACAAAATTGTGAATTTTAATTTCTGCCTTTATCTGAAAAAAGTACTTTGCCCTTGCATGGTACTAACATGTATTATACCCTTAACCCTTCTCTTTGCTGTATGGAATGTTGATAGTTCATTCATGAGATTATTATTCGTATGTTTTCTCGACGTAATTGTAGCTGTACCAACCAGCTACTTTCTTCTGCTTACAAGAAAAGAACAGTCTGCACTAAAAACATATTTCAAAAAAAAAATAATATAAAAAAAATAAGATATGGATTATAAGATTTCTGTTATTGTTCCCATATATGGTGTTGAGAAATATATAGAACGGTGTGCAAGAACGTTATTTGAACAAACACTTGAAGACATCGAATATATATTTGTCAATGATTGTACCAAAGATCGGTCTATGGAAATTCTGACTTCCATTATTAAGAATTACCCAAAAAGAAAAGAACACATCCGTATTATAAATTCTGAACAAAATAGAGGTTTAGCAGAAACAAGAAAAAAAGGGATTAAGTATGCCAGGGGTGAGTACTTTGCCGTATGCGACAGTGATGACTGGGTAGACAAATCTACCTATGAAACTATGTACACAAAAGGGGCTAATGAAAATGCAGACATTGTTGTATGTGATTTATACTATGCATACGACAATATCTTAGAGAGGAAAAAAGGTATGATAAATTCTATGCATGATAAATTTATCACTGATATGTTTTACCAGAGAGTTCCTTGGTCATCATGTAATAAATTATTCAAGCGAACATTACTGTCAAATCCGATACATTATCCCACAGAATCCATGGGAGAAGACTTTACTCTAACCATGCAACTTGCATATTTCAGTAAAAAAAATTGTTATGTTGAACAGCCTTTATACTTCTATTATCAGCATGAACAATCGATGGTCAAAATGAAAGGTGACACTATTGTATTCAACAAATTTGTGCAAGCCTCAATTAATCTTGAACTTATTGTTGATTTCTATAAAAGAACAGAACTTTATAAGTCTATAAATGGGGCTATTGCACATACATGCTACCATACAAAGAGTCTTATACTTCCCCTTGTAAGCAAAAAAAAATACTACTATATATGGAAGAATTATTATCCAAATATAGAATGGAAGATTCTCCTAGACAATAACAATTCAAAAAAGGACAGAATCAAATGTCTACTGATATTATTGAGAATTTATCCATGGATTAGTAATTGTTTAGGTCTTACTAAATGTAAATGAAACGCATACGATACATAAAAGACAATTTATACTATTACATTGGCATTGCATGTCTTTTTTTTGCAGCCTTTGTAAGTCTTTATTCGCCAGCGGCTAATACTGTCGGATTATATTTAGCTATACCTTTAGCATGCATGATAGCCACCTTATTTAACAAGGGGTTTCATACAAATATTTATGAAAAATTGCTGTACGGGCTTTTTGTTTGGGATTGTATAGCCTACCTATGGGCAGATAACAAAGAGCTTGCCAGCACAGAATTACACATGATTTTAGGTGCGTTCCTTTTTGTTTATTGTATCTCTATCTTTGCAAGAAAATTAAGACTTATTCCCTACTTATATTTTGTATATGTACTATTATA
Organism: Hoylesella timonensis 4401737 = DSM 22865 = JCM 15640; assembly: GCF_000455445.1. Taxonomy (GTDB): domain Bacteria; phylum Bacteroidota; class Bacteroidia; order Bacteroidales; family Bacteroidaceae; genus Prevotella; species Prevotella timonensis. The sequence goes on from NZ_HG417092.1 coordinate 83,644, forward strand.
CCTCAGCGCATGGAATTACGCCATTCACAACATCTTCACAATGATGGTCGATGACAGCGACCGACTGAATGATGAGGTTCTCAATGCCAATACCATGGCATATTATACGTTTTATGTGTCATATCTATTGTTCATGCTCTGGCAAATTTCTAAAAATAAATGGATGAAACGCACATGGCTCTTCTTGTTTTGGATAATGATTCCAGCTTCTTTTGGCGTTTCGTTGCTCACCGCCTCAAGACAAGTCATGATTATACAAGTTCCGTTATACTCACTTCTCATATACCAACGATACTTCAAAGGGTCATCCATGAGAAAAAAGATGTACTTCAGCCTGGTTGCCTTAACCGTCATGGTTTCCCTATCGGGGAAGATTATAAATACATACGACAACAGTTTCCTTAAAGAACGAGCCGAAAAAAATGTAGCTGACGACAGCAGGATGGAGTTGGTACGAGATGCAACGAAAGTGGCATTGAAAAACATGCCATTGGGCGTGGGTAGTGCAAATTATCAAGGGGTTTCGTCCAGAAGACAGATTTCACACAATTCCTATTTGGAGGCATTCGTGAATATGGGGATTATAGGACTGATCCTATACGCAGCTTTGATGATGTCTTTCACGATTCGTCAATGGAAACGCTATAAACGGTACGATGACAAGATGTACTTTTATTTCTTTACGTTCGGACTAATCTATGTTTTGGACGGTGTATTTTTCGTATTTTATAATGCTATTTGGCTTATATCCTTTTTCATGCTCGTTGCGGCACACAGCGAAACGTATTACTCTGAACATCATAAAGAATTAAATAAAAGCAGTGGAGAAGAACTTTCAACCCATTGCGGGACACAAGAACAAATGCTATAAAATGAAGAAGATTCTTTTAGTTGATACCAAATATAAAGAAGGTGGACCAAAAACCGTTCATCAGAACATCTTGAGCTCCTACCTCTCGAAGAAGTACGAGATTAAAGAAATAGGCATCAGCGAAAGTGTGCTACATTTCAATCCTATCAAAGGCATGAAGTTCGTACTCACTTATTGGAAACTTATCAATACAGAGCATGCCGATGTAGCTCTCGTCCGGGGCTTGCAATATATTGGCTTTTTAATGGTTTTGGCTGCCAAACTTTCAAATGTCAAAAAGACAATCGTTTGTATCCACGGGTCCGACTGGGATGTACCAGAAAGAACCTTTAGGAAAACAATTCTTAAATACATTATAGAACCCTTGGAAATAAGAATGGCTGATAGTATCTTTACGGTTTGCCAAGCAGAACAGAAAATTGTGAAACCGTTAAAGCTGGCTAAGGCTGGAGCTAACAAAGGTGTAATATACAATACTTTCCCTAATGTTGACATCAACAATATTAGCTCAGGAAAGCTCAGAAAAGAACTGAATATTCCTGAAAATAAAATCATAGTCATCTCTGTTGGACGTGTCGTTATTAGAAAAGGACATCAATATATTATTGAAACTCTCAAAAATTTCAAAGACTCAGCCTTTGTTTTTGTCATTGTAGGAAGTGGCGATTATCTACATCACTATCAAGAGTTGTGTAAAGAAGAAATTGCCGAAAGACGTTTATTTCTACTCGGAAATAGAACAGACGTCTACGAGCTTCTCAAAGATAGCGACATATTCCTTTTTCCTACACTCAATGAAAATCACTCTATGGCTCTCCTTGAGGCTATTAACATGCACTGCGCAGCAATTGTAACTAACGTAGGAGGCAATACGGAGACTATAAAAGACGGTGAGACAGGAATTGTTATCAGACCTAAAAACGCAGCCGATATTGTACGTGCACTTTATCGGATGAAAGATAAAGATGTACGGAAAATATATTGTAACGAAGCCTTCCGCTACGCCAAAGAAAAATTTTCGATAATGAACACTTTGGGAAAGCTCGAAGAACTATTTTGAAAATTATTTTAACAAAACCGTAAGCAGATAAAGATTACAAGATGTAGAAAAATTATTATTCATTCCCTCCTTTCCACCCTATCTTAAATTTACTGACAAATGCAATTTGATTTAAAATAGGTTTTGAATAAAGTTGCGCCAGCATGATGACAACTACAAAACAAAAAGTCATATTGCAAAGAAAACAGATAGCCAAGCTCACACTGCTGTCCGTGCAGTGTGCCCTCTGTACAACACTTTTGAATAAATACTATCCTTAATCAAAAAATATAATTATCTTTGCAATAAGAAAAAAATAGCTAATAGATAAAGTAAACAATAGCACGCAATAAATATTTGTTTGAACTGATAGCGTTACAAAATTCAGAGGTGTACAAATAAAGACAACTCGTTGGAATTATAAATAAATCACTTATGAGCACCGATTTAATTTCTGTCATCATACCCTCCTACAAACCAGACAACTATATTTACAGATGCTTGGAGAGTGTTGCCAGACAGGATATAGACAAACAACGCTACGAAGTTATTATAGTACTGAATGGATGCAACGAACCTTATCATACTGACATTAAGTTGTTTTTGCAACAAAAGTTTCAGGGAGTCAAAACCTTGCTTTTGCAAACTGATGTTGCAGGCGTATCGAATGCCCGTAACATAGGCTTAGACAATGCACAGGGAGAATACATCGCTTTTATTGATGATGATGATATCGTATCAGAGAACTATCTTTCAGAGTTGTACCAAACAAGTTACAATCACCCGCTTCAAATTGTGGCGAGCAATGTAAAAGCATTTTATGATAACAGCTTAAATGACACAAAACCAGATTATATTGGCAAATCCTTCTTGAACAAGAAAAATGATAAAAAATCATGGTTGTCAGTGTTACAAGGAAGAAAATTTATGAGTTCTGCATGTTGCAAACTAATCCCTAAGGCAATCCTCACGGATATTTGGTTTGACATTGAACTCACACAAGGTGAGGATTCTTGGTTCATGGCAAACATCAGCAACAAGACAAGTGGTATCGTCCTTGCCTCAGAAGAATGCATTTATTATAGGCGAATTAGACAAAATTCATCTTCTCATACGGCCATGAACTGGATGAAGCGTGTACAAATCATGGGAAGTTTACTAAAAAGATATGTGAGACTGCTTTCTACAGGAAAATATAATTTATGTTTCATTGTAACTCGCATGTTAGGCACTGTTAGGGAATACATCTTTTATTGCTAACAAAATGGTAAAGATATTATATATCACAAAAGAACATCATTTATACTCCTATGACAAACGAAGTCTCTGCGTCGATGGAGTTCCCTTACGGAAGTTCCCTTTGTCTGGAGTGAAATACACCTGTTATCCTATACGAATCTTGAACAGGATGTTCAGACTTGAGCCAAGATGTATGGCAAGAGTCTGTTCAGACCTATTCATTATCGTCTTCCAAAAACGTCTATATGTATACAGCGTAAAGGAAGGCGATTTCAAAGAAATCATACCATGCAGAAAAGGATTTAGCAATCCTCTTCACTTGTGTTCCATGTATTCGTACGGAGATGACAAAATTTTATGGGGAGATTATGGACAGAATTCCAATCATGAAGAAATTAACATTTACCAATATACGAAGAAAAAGGGATTGACCATCGTCCATACCTTTCCTGCTGGAACAATCCGTCACATTCATAACATTGTATATGACGAATATCATAAGCGCTTTTTCATCTTTACAGGCGATTTTGAGAAAATGGCTGGTATCTACGTGGCAAATACGGATTTCTCTGAAGTAAAGCCTTTTCTTATAGGGAAGCAAGACTATAGGTGCGTGATAGGGAGAGTTTTTCCTCAAGGATTGCTTTACGCTACCGATGCAACGATGCAAGACAACTATTTATATTTTGTTGACAACCATGACAAAAAGCCGAAAAAGGTGTGCGACTTACATGGCTCTGTAATCTATGGCACCAACCTCAACAACGGATTGGTTATCTCCACCACAGTAGAATCATATCCGTCGGTTTTGGGACATAGGCTTCTTTCCATGTTTGATTACAGACTGGGGAAAGGAATTAAAAGCAAGCATGTTGATGTCCTGTACATCACCAACGACTTACAAGTAAATCGCATTGTTCGTCTCGTGAAGGATATTTGGCCTATGAGACTTTGCCAATATGGCCAGGTGGAGTTCCCTGAGATAGAAGAGGCGGACAAGCAAGCAAATATATTATGTTCGCCCATGGCTGTCAGAAAATACGATGGAAAGTTGTGTGAAATAAAGCTCGATTCCCTTTCGTTTGACATTATCAAATAACGCAACATGAAAATACTTGTTACTTCCATATACTACTATCCTGAAATAGGTGCAGCGCCCTCACGGATTACTAATTTAGTCGAGGCACTACAAGCAAAGGGAAATCAAGTGGACGTACTAACGTCATTGCCAAATTATCCCAAAGGAAAACTTTTTGACGGTTACAGAAACTGCCTGTACATGTCTGAGGCTATCAACAACTGTCATGTCTACAGATACTGGATGTACGCCACTGTCAGCAAGAAGCCTTTGCTGCGAGCTTGGAGTATTCTGTCGTTTGCATTGATGATTTGGGGATTCGCATTCCATTTCAGGCGTATAAGGCGTTATGACCATATCATTATCCAATGCCCACCATTGCCCGTAGCAACATCTGCAATGTTAATATTTAAATGCTTGTATCGACGTACTACGATTATCAATGTCTCAGACCTGTGGCCTCTATCAGCTGTAGAGTTAGGAGCCATGCGTAAAAATAGTCTTTCATACAAATTGTTCGCATGGATGGAACGTTTCGTCTATAAAAAAGCCGATGGTATCATGGCTCAATCAAATGAATCGATACGGCATATCTCCATGTTCTCTGAGCAAACACCTAAATTTCTCTACAGGAATCTACAGAAATACAAAACCGCTATGGGCAAACGTCGCAGCAAAGGTAATCTCAAGGTTGTATATGCTGGACTCTTAGGAGTTGCCCAGAATTTACTTGAGATAATTCAATTCATTGATTTCAAGAATATTGGCGTCGAATTGCATTTATACGGAGGTGGGAACCAAGCTAACGTCATTAAACAATACATAGACACACATAACACCAATGTGTTTTATCATGGAGTAGCCCCCAAATCGGAGATGGAAAACATCTTGCGTTCCTATGACGCATCTTTGATTCCCCTGACGGTACATATTAAAGGAGCAGTCCCTTCAAAGTTGTTTGACATCATTCCATTAGGCATTCCAGTATTATTTTGCGGCGGAGGAGAAGGAGCGGAGATTGTGAGGAACTATCAGCTGGGATATGTTTCAGAACCAAGAGATTATCTGTCCTTAGAAGAGAACTTGATCAAACTGTCAAAAATGCCACCTGAACAATATATTTCTCTCACCGAGAATTGTTGTCACGTTGCACAAGAGCATTTTAATTTTGACGAACAGATGACACGTTTTACTTCTTTTCTGAATAAGTTTAACTAAGAATAAGATCAATGACACGACAACAGAAAACCGTCATGCTGGTCTTTGGAACTCGTCCTGAGGCTATCAAGATGGCACCACTCATTAAAGAGTTTCAAAAGAAATCTGATATATTTAACACCTTGGTATGCGTCACTGCCCAACATCGACAGTTGCTTGATCAAGTCATGGATGTTTTCCATCTGACTGCAGACTACGACTTGGACATCATGCAACAAGGACAGGATCTATACGACATCACATCTCGTGTGCTGCTCAGCATGAGAGACGTGTTAAGGCAGGCCCGCCCAGAACTTGTACTTGTTCATGGAGATACCACAACCAGTACAGCCGCCGCACTGGCTGCTTTTTATCAACAAATTCCTGTTGGACACATAGAAGCCGGTCTGCGTACTGGCAACATTTACAGCCCATGGCCTGAAGAGATGAACAGACAAATAACAGGGCGCATCGCATCTTATCATTTTGCACCTACTGAAACCAGCAGAGAGAACCTTCTAAAAGAGAATGTACACCCAAGCAACATCTATGTCACGGGAAACACGGTTATTGACGCACTCCACTTGGTGGTGAATGAATTGAAATGCGACAAGCAACTTGCAGATAGAGAACGGCAGACCCTCATCGGCTGTGGATACGACGTTTCCCGACTGAACGAAAGCAAGAAACTGGTTCTCATCACAGGTCACCGTAGAGAAAATTTCGGAGATGGATTCCACAACATCTGCAAGGCAATCAAGATGTTGGTCTTACAACATCCCAATGTTGACTTCGTCTATCCCATGCACTTGAATCCAAATGTACGGAATCCCATACGTCAGGTATTTGGAGAAAACCTGAATGACTTTCAAAACTTATTTTTCATCGAGCCATTAGAATACCTTAGTTTTGTCTATTTAATGGAAAAGTCTTTCCTTGTGCTGACAGACAGCGGAGGTGTTCAGGAAGAAGCACCCAGCTTGGGCAAGCCAGTATTAGTGATGCGTGATACTACCGAACGACCGGAGGCGGTTTTGGCAGGAACTGTAAAACTGGTTGGAGCCAATTACCAAAAAATTGTTGACGAAGCGTCGCAATTGATACTTGATGACCATTCGTACAGTCTCATGAGCAAAGCCAACAATCCTTATGGAGATGGACAAGCAAGCAAGCGAATTGTAGAGATTATCAGAAACATATTAGGACAATAAAACACAAATTGATACGTTTTACGAAAATATAGAAACATAAAAGAACAAAGAAAATGAAAGTCTGCTTTATGGGATTAGGCTACATAGGTCTTCCCACCGCTATTATTACCGCTCAAGCTGGTCTTGATGTAATAGGAGTTGATATTAACCAAAAAATTGTCGATACAACCAATCAAGGAAAATTACACATCATAGAACCTATGATGGAAACCATGCTGAAAGACGTAATCTCTGCCAAAAAGTTTTACGCCCGTACAACACCAGTTGTCTCAGATGCTTACTTGATTGTAGTACCGACCCCATTTAACAGCAATCACCAGCCAGACATATCATTTATAGAAAAGGCCACACGCACCATCATACCCCTCCTCAAGGAAGGCGACCTATATATCATCGAGTCGACGTCACCAGTTGGCACAACAGAAAAGATGGAAAAACTTATTTTCAAGGAAAGACCCGAACTGGAAGGAAAGATCTACATCGCATACTGCCCTGAAAGGGTGTTACCTGGCAACATTGTTTACGAACTGATACACAATGACCGAGTGATTGGAGGATATGACCAACAGTCCACTGAAAAAGCGATGAGCTTTTATCGTCATTTTGTGAAAGGAAGTCTTCATCCCACCAATTGTAAAACAGCCGAGTTGTGCAAACTCACCGAGAACTCAAGTCGTGACGTACAAATAGCCTTTGCCAACGAATTGTCAATCATCTGTGATAAGTCTGGTATTGATGTCTGGGAATTAATAGAATTGGCCAACAAACACCCTCGTGTGAACATTCTTCGCCCAGGCTGTGGCGTAGGCGGTCATTGCATTGCTGTTGATCCTTATTTTATCATCTCCAAATTTCCAGAAGAAAGTCAACTTATCGCAACATCACGCAAAATAAACAACTATAAGGCTGAATGGTGTGCAGACAAGATTAAAAAAGCCATTATTGATTTCAAGCTAAAAAACAACAAAATACCCCATGTGGCACTAATGGGTCTTACATTCAAGCCAGACATTGATGACTTAAGAGAAAGTCCTGCCCAACAAATTGTAGGCAACATCATGCAGAACTGTCACGATGCAACTTTGATGGTTTCGGAACCAAACATACAAGCTCATTCTATCTTTAAACTTACTCCATATCATGATGCTTTTGAGCAAGCTGACATTGTGGCATTTCTCGTAGCTCACTCTAAGTTCAAAGAGCTTACTAAAAAGCAAGACAAAATCATTTTCGATTTCTGCGGAATAGAACATATAAAAACGGTGTAAAGACGAAAATGTACCTTTACCACAATGATACTTGAATGCCTGCTTTGTGCATTTAAAAATGGTGTGCCCATTTGGACACACCATTTTGTTTGTTAGTGGTTGGTTCTAAAAATTATCACCGTATGTATTCCTTTGAGTAGGGCTTCAAAAGCTGGAAAGGGGAATAACAAACTACTTGTTTGCTTATTCTCTCCCTTCCAACTTTGTTTACAGGTTCGCCTGTGGCGAATGACCTCAGATGAAGCACTATCGGCCCATGTGCACAGTGTGACTGGCCTTGGTGTCGAGCTGCGTAATGATATATACACCTTGCGGTAGCTGGCTGTTGGCCTGAGCTATGGTTATATGGCGTGCCACACATACGCCGTCAAGGGTGTGCACGTCTACCATTGCGTTGGCTGGCAAGTTGCGAATGGCATCAATACCAGAAGGAATGGCCGTTGTTACCAACGCATCGAGTCCGCTGGCTTGTGCAACCTTAATTACAGGCTGTTCTCCTCCCAGTTTGTTTACTACGGCGGAGGGTAGTTGTACACGGTCGGTGTTGGCTATGAACAACAGGTTACCCTTAGTATCGTAGAACTTGTAACCCATGGTGCCAGGCAGCACATTGTCAAAGGCTATGCTCATGGTGCCATCGTTATTCTTCACGCACTGTAGTAGACGTGCGCCACCAGGTTGTTGAGCGCTGGGCTTGAAGTCTTCCCACTGTCCATGATCACCCATTTTACCAATGGCTACCCAGTCGTCATAGTCGCGACGCATGGTGCCGGCTGGTGCACCTTCATAGGTGGCTGGCGAGCGTCGTATGTGATCGTCTATGAACACGATGTTGCCTAACTTCTTGGGATAGGCGTGCATTTTTGCCAACACGGCGTCAATCTGTGCCTGCGTGGCGGTAAGACGTTTCTTGCCGTAGTCGTCCACTTCTTTTTGGTGTACTGGGACGAAGAACCCGTACATCTGGAACAGCTCGGACAAGTCGGCGTTGGCTGCCTCACAGCACTTAAGCGCAAACTTAAGCCATTCGTCGGGACCGTTGATATCGTAGGGCTTCTTCATCGGGTCGTCGTTGAGTAGCTGGAAGAGCTTTTGGTAGAAATCGGGCTGGTTACCAGCTGCGTGGAAATACAGCCATAGCTTGAAATACAGTTGTGTTTTGCACCAAATACTATAATCGGCAAAATGGTTACCCGCTACGTATTGTTCGGAAATATACTGGCTACTACCGTTACCGCGCGAGGTCATAACACCTTGATTAAACACGGCTACATTGGAGAACAGGTTGTTAGAAACCTCCGTACATCCGTGTATGTTGATGAGGTTTTGATGGCAGTGTCCCATTTCGTGTGCGGGTCCCCAGATGCTGCCACCCAGGCGCATGCTCTCGTAGTTCATAACACTCGACAGCGTTCCCTCCTCGTAGTAGGAACCGAAAGTGGTGGCGTACATGTAGTTGCTTTGTACGCTGGTGGCATTGAGCACGTTGTTGCATCGGTCAGCTACCTTAGCTTGTAGTCCTTTGAGGTCTACCTCCATCTGCACAATTCCATCCCAAATCTTGAGTAGATTGGCCATGGGACCGGGACAAGTGGCCTTTACCTTGGCAGCGTTCATGTGGAACACCACGTTCTTGGTCTTCAGGTTCACAGCCTGTGCCTGCAGCAGTCCGTCGCTTTTCAGGTCCTTCCACACTTGGTTGTCGTCACCCTTGGTCAGGTCGAAGTATCCATTGACACTTCCGCCCTCTATGTGTATTTTAATGTCTGGGAACTGGGCGAGCTTCATGCCCGTGTTGTGGGTGTTTACTATGTAGCGAATGAACAGGTTGGCCTGTTTCTCCACGGCAATGACGTTAAGTCCCTTCTTCAGCTTGATGCGGTTACCCTCTACACTGCACAGCTCCACCGTCTCGGCTTCGAGGGTGGCGTTGGCTGGCACGTCGCTATCCACGAACAACAAAAGGGTATTCTTGGGGTAAGCCGTAATGCCAGTAGGATTGGTAAGGTTACCAAACTTATAACTCATGCCCACCTTCCATGCCCAGTGGTCGTTGTCGGAGTAGGGCTTGTAGGAAGCAATGCGGAAACGCTCTTCCCAGTTATTTCCACTGGCATAGGTTGTCCATGCCTGGTCTTTAATCTTCAGCACGACATTCTGCAAAATAACAGGAATGCCATCGTTTTGCATCTCTGTCTTTAGGTTTTCGTTAGATTTACCAGCATATGCAGGAGCTATTTTCGTGGCAGCTGCGTCAGCAAAATATTTGGACAACTTCTGCCAATGGACATTAGCATTGTCTTTCAGGTTGTGGAATGCTTGATATTCTTCTTGCGCTTTTCGTAATTTTTCCTCGTCAACCTTCACCTCATATAGCACCCAATTGTTGGCGGATGCCGACGTATGCCAGCCCACAGCCTGATAACCTTGCGACTGTCCGCAATGAATGCCCACGCCAAAGACATCGTCCATGGTGAACATAAGATTGAAAGGATCATTCACCTCATTGAACTTGAACCCTCCGTTGGAGCTAGCTGCCGTACGATATGGCTGGCTCAAGGCTCCGCTTTGTCGCTGTATCATTTGATTGGTGTAGGCATTCACCAAGTCGAACCGGTCGCCTTTGGCCACCAATTTCCACACTTGCGCATAGTCATTGGCAATGGTAGTGTTCTCAGTGGTGACAGTGCCGTTTGCATAGTCTATCTTAAGCGGTCGTTTGTAATCAACACACACGATGCGATAGTACTTGCCGTCTTCTGGGCGTTTCGCTCCTGATAGTTGTGTGAGGCGTTGCTTTACCTGATCGTTGCTGATACCTGCTTCTCTAATAACCCACTCGGAAGGCGTGATTTGGCCACCAGGAGCTGCGGGGCTCCATGACACCACTCTCAAGTCACCGTCGCCATGCAGGCCTTCATTATTGTCATTGGTGTTGGCGATGTCCCAATAGGTATTGCCGTTGACAAATCCAAAGCGCTTGAACCAAAAAGCGTAAGGATTGGCACCAGTGTAATAGTTGGTGTACTTGGTGGACTGTTTCTGTACGTAACGTCCCGTACCAAGATTTTGCAAAATCGACTGACCGTTTATCACCCTCATCACCCACACGTCGTCAAACTTAGTTGAAGATGGTTTGTTGCTGCGGATGTTCAACTTATGGTCGGAACCCTCGTACATATATAATTCAGTACCAGGCTTGCGCTGGGTGTTGATGATGTAGTAAGCGGCCGGTATGAGCTGTTGCTTTTCATTCAAGCGTTGCTGCATCTCTGGGGTGAGGGTCACTTCCTCGAACTGCCACTCTGAAGGGCGGTTAGATTCCGAAGTGGTGGTGGGGAACCAACGTACCACACGCTGTCCCTGTGCCTCGTGCATACAGAATCTGCCAGTAGAGTGCATCAGATTGTAGCATTCTACATCGGTACGTGCAGTATTTCTTTTTATATTAAAGGTAAAGGGGTTGTTACCTGTGGTATACATGGTCTCATTTTCGTACACGGTTCCCACGTAGGCTCCTGAACCCACGTTGCGCAGGGTGTACCCCTCACCGCTCTTGGTCAGCACAAACACTTGGTAAAAGTCGTTGTCGTTGACAGTGGCGGTAGTCTTAAGCTGACTTGTCGCTTGGTCTTCGTACATCAGGTGTCCTGCGTAGTTAGTATTCCACAGTCGATATGCCTTTCCGTCTGCTGGTGCGCTATAATTGGTGGCACTAACTGGCAGGAAGCCAAATATTGTGCAACATAGCATGATCAGCCAGCTTGTTATTTTTCTTGTTTTCATTGACTTAGGTAGTTGATGAATGTTTGTAAAAAAAAAGACATGCACTAACTATGTAGAAAGCGCATGTCTTTCGCTAAGGGTATAGTACCAGCTTGTGGCACTATTCCATATTAGAACCTTTTTGCTCCAAGTATGGTTTCAAGATTTTTCTGTGCCCATGCCTCATCATGCACCTCGAAGAGACGCAGTTCAGACATGTTGAACCAGTCTGAGCTGGTACCAGTGAGTCCTAAAGGATCTTTGTTACGGCGTGCCAAAGGTACGAACCGCAAGTACTCATAGCTCTCGGCAGTTTTGATGTGGTTTTGAGCTACGCCCTGCTTTCCACGTCCTTCTGGCAGTTTGTAGGTAATGATACCCAAACTTGTCCATGCACCATCGGCATCGGCACCAGAGTGACTTCCAAATACTTCGGCTCGTTTCACGTCACCACCACCGTCACCATTGCCACGACCCATGTAGTCGAAGTAGAACTCGCCAGCAGATGGCTTGTTTAGGTGTATCTGTATGCGGTGTGGCTTTCCATCGGATGAATTCTTTTCCCATTGAGAGTGGTAGTACGTGTTGGTGTTATTGTCTATCAAACCAGGGATACCTTTTCCATCTGTTGGATGTGTAGCATTGGCAGTAATCATGTCTTCGGTGAGCGTTACACTTACTTGCTCGGACCATACGTCTGACGTACCTGTCACCTTCACGGGTTGCTTGGTTTCCAAACCTGTAGGACCATAAGAAAGGATCGTGAACTCATATTCTCCAGCAAACTTGAAGGTGTTCTTAAAGGTAATGGAGTTGTTGTTCATGTCGGTGAGTGTCTTCTTCACCGTCTTACCTAACTTTGCGTTGTGCATGGTGATGACCAACTTGGTATAGTTCACTACTTCAGGTTGATCCCAAGTAAGGGTAATCTGTCCTTTCTCTGCCTTAGTCTTGGCATTGACAACATTGAATGGTGGCACAGGTGTAAACTTGTTCTGCTTGATAGTAACAACGTATAACCTGTCGTTGTTTTCGCTCTTCAAGGTAACAGTACCCGTACGTGGCTGGTCACTTAGGTTCATATCAACCTTTCCAGACAGTTCACCATCGGTGTTACTCAGCAACTGTTTATCTGCATGCAACCACGAAGCAGCATTGTCGGACACAGTGACAGTCCACTTGCCGTCTTTCTCGTTTTGCACATAAGGGATGCGTATCTTGCCACCCAAGTCGCCGATTTCGTAACTCGTATTGCCGTAGCAAGGGATTACCTTGTATCCTACGCGGCTCTGTATCAAGACAAATTCTTGCGTAGCATCCCAGTTTTGAGACGATTGCAAGATCATGGTGCAGTAACGGTCAGCCTTGGTCTTATTGGGGTCGAGGCGTAGCTTGATGAGTTTTCGTCCTTGTGCATCTTCTTCCAACTTTTCATTAGCATCGAAGTGTACCCATGACGTGGTGTCTGGTACAAGGATATGGTCAATGTTGAGGTTGGTGGAAACGGGAGCAATAAACTCAGTCTCATTTCCCTCTACGTATGCCATGAACCCATTCTTTCGCATAATGAAACCACCATCTTCAACGAGATTCAGTGTGGCTTCGTGTCCTACCTGTATCACCTGAACGTTATACTCTTGGTGTCCGTACTTGATGGTTACCACAGCCTTGCGTGGTTGATATCCATCGTATGTACCAGCCTTAACAAGTACCTTGTCGTTGGCTTTTTCCACCGTACACCAGTCAGCGTTCGCTTCGGCGTTCCAGTTTTCTTTCGCCACGTTGGTTACCACATCGATAGTCCGCTCACCACCTTCACGCTGGAAGGTGATGAGTGCCTGGCTCTTGTGAGGAACTTCAAGCAGAGACTTGTCAAAGTTCGTCTCGTAGTCGGGCGAGCAGGCTGTGAACGTCGCAGTAAGTGTTGCGACCAGCATTGCCGAAGCAATGATTATCTTATTTTTCTTCATTTTTCTAAATGTTTAAGGTTTCTTACAATTGCTCTGCCCTTGGGTTGTATTGGTGGCGAAGCTTTGCCTTCACTTCCTTGAAAGGACCTGGCTTGTTGGTGCCATCTTTCTGTGGGTTGAGTAGGCGATACTTGTAATGTACACGAAACTCTTTATAATAGGTGGAGTTGCCGCCTCCCAGTGCAACGAGTTCGTTGAGGTAGAAAGTGTTGTCGTATTCCCCGATGGGGGTGAGCATGACTACTTCCATTTCATTTGCATTGTAGGGAGTTACTACTGCCTCGCGCTTCTTAGGGTCGGTTTGCAGTTGTTTGCCCACGGTAAAGACCACACTCTTCTGCTTGATTTGTGGAGCTGCCTTCTTGTAGTCTCCATAATCCTCATTACCAGCCAACATACGAACAGAGTTCACCGTAAGTGGAAAAGCTCTAAGCGTATTGGTTGGACGAGCTGTCTCACTGTTGCTCAGGTTTACCACTGTGGTGCTGTTGTAGTTGTATGTAATTTGCGTTTTGGTAGAAGCAAACTCGTTCTTCCAATGAATGCGCAGCAACACCTCTTTCTTCTTATTATTGAACGGTGTAGTGGATTTTGGATCCAGCTTATAGTTCAAGAAATAGATGCTATCTGGCGACAGCTTGTCAAGGTTCTTGAGCTTGATAGGAAACTTTACCTGTGACTCACCAGCCTTTATCACACCATTGAGTGCAGGTTCTTCATAGCACTCTTCGGGCAACAGCTTGGCAAAGCGTGTGGAGTCGATGTCATAGTTCGACTTGTTGAACACTTTGAACAGCGAGTCGGAGTGTACGATACTCACAGGTACGCTTTCCGAAGGTAGCTGTGATCCGCTGATACCAACCACCAAGTTGATGACGGCACCATTTGTGGATGTCTCTGCCTCCATGTCTACGCACTGCCTGTCGTACACACCGTCTGAGTTTTGCAGCAAGTAGCTTTCTTTCTTGTATTGCTCTTGGTCGAAGTCGTATGTCTCGCATGAGAAGAGCGTGATGCCGACAGCCAGCAGCAACAATTTATAAATCTTATTGTTCATCATCATTTTGTTTGTCTATGGTTTGTGATTATCTTTCCCATCCCCAGTTTTGATCCATCTTTGGCAGCTTAAGCAACTCGTAATGGTTGAGCGGCAAGAATATCATCTTAGGTTTGGCAATACGGTCTCTATAGTTCTGCTCGTCTATCTGCACGATGTTCCAAAAACCTCCGTTGGAGTTGGTATCATCGCGATCTTTACTTACATCTAATCCTCGCCAGTTGCTACTATTAGCATCTTCGTCGAGATACGTTCCCCAACGTCGAGTGTCGAAGTAGCGGTAGCCTTCATTGAACAACTCAACTTGTCGCTCGTTCCTGATGACCTTCTCGAAAGCATTCTTGTCATTCAGGGTAGAGGCTTCTACACCGGGGAGTCCTACTCGGTAGCGTATCATGTTGAAATACTTCGCCATGAATTCTGCATCACGACTGATGCTTACGTCTACCAGCTCTCCACTGCGGTTCCATGTCTTCACCGTTGGATTGCCCTCAATGTTGTTCATCGCCTCACACAGTTCGAGCAGAACTTCTGCATAACGGATGATAGGATATGGCTTCATCGTTTTCATCACTCCATTCGTATTGGGTGCCCATGAGTCGTCTGGGTGTACATACTTCACCGAGGTATATCCTGTGATGTTTACGTCATTAGGATTGTTCTGCGCTCCTGCCTTTCCTGCTATTCCGTCACTGTTGTCGTACCAGAATTGCTTATTGGTTTTGGAACCGTCGGCACTGGCAGAGTTCATCTCCCATACACGTCCAGGGAAACCAATGCTTGCGTAGAAACGTGCCGAGCGGTTGGCATACATATTTGGGATGCCCGACTTAAGTACGAAAGTAGAGAGATTTTGTGCCTTCTCTGTGGTGTTCTCAAAATCAGCGTCATACAAGCTGGAGTTAGCTGGCAACTTTCCGTCTGCCATTAAGAAGCAGTCTATTACGCGTTGTGGCACGCTCAGACCACCCCAGCCACCAAGTCCACCACCCACTGGGAAGCAGTGTTGTGTGTACTGAATTACGCTACCCGAAACTGCGTGAGCCCATATAAACTCGCGGTTCACCATTGGCAATCCCTCACCGTTGAACATGTCAGCAAACGAGTGGTAGGGGTCGATACCTCCCACACCCTCTGGAAATTCCTTGTTACGCAACGATTCGTCTACGTTGTCAAGTGGATAGGGGAATTCCTTATCAGCCTTCACCGTGTGTAGCTCGTAGTAGTTCATGTCTACCACTTGCTTGGCTGCTGCGGCTGCCACTGCCCACCGGTTGGGATCATAGTCCTGATTGATGTAATTAGCACCGTCGCTCTTACGCTTCCAACCATTGAAACAGCGACGTGCGCTATCTCCTCCGTTGAAGGTGGGCGATGCCTGAATGAGTCGAAGTCGAGCAATCAATGCCAATGCGGCACCCTTGGTAGGACGCGAGAAATAAGCGAGTGACTGATCTTGCGGTTCAGAGATACCCTTTAGTGAGAGGGCAAACTCGTTACAGATGTAGTCTATCGACTCATCAAACGTAGCACGCTCACGGTTGTAGTACTCGCTGTCTTTATCGGTAGGGATAATCTCGTCGCCCACGATGAGCAGCGGTCCCCAGTTCATCAACAAGTGATAGTAGGCCCAGCCACGCATGAAGTGTACATAGGCTTTGTATTCACGACGGTCGCCGTCGCTCATATCTGCCACTTTGTCAACGTTGGCGAGCATCTTGTTGCAACGCTGCACAATGACGTACATGTTTTTCCACAAGTACCAGTTGGGGATGTTGGTTTCGTTGATATTTCCAACGGTGAACTGTGCGCCCCAAAACTCTGACGTCTGCCATTTCACGGCTATCTCGTCCGAAGCGGTCTCGCCAGGATTCCACGAGCCTCCCCAAATATTTCCTTCGTGTGGGAATTCTTGTGGGGTATTCCACAAATATCCTTCTGCGTTCTGCTTGCTGTGGAAGACAGAGTCCTCCTTGAACGTAGCTTGGAAATAATTGTCCACGTCCAGAAAGTCGCAGGATGTAAGCATGCCGCTGGCAGCCATGAGGCCTGCACCAGCTATGGTCATGATGATTTTTTTCATATTGTAATATCGTTTGTATTTCTTAGAAGTTTAGGTAAAGCTGCAAAGCGTATGTCATTGGCAACGGATATACGGCGCCATTAGCCCCTGCCTGCTCGGGGTCGAAGTATTTCACGTTGTCGATAGTGAAGATATTATTCATGACGAATTCGCAGTCTAAAGAAGATAATCCACATGCGGTAATCCATTTCTTGTGGTGCAGCTTGTAGCGCACGCTCAACTCTTGGAATCGGAGGAACGATCCGTCACGCTTCCAGAATGTTGACAGTTGAGCATTGTTGCTATTGCCTCCGTACGAGAGTCTTGGGAACTCTGCGTTGGGGTTTTCAGTAGCTGTAGTTCCAGAGTACCAAGCTGGCGTCCAGCGGTTCTTTGGGTTGTTGGCGTGCTTGAGCACATTTCCTATCTCACCGTTATAGAATGGAATCCATCCAGAGTCATTATAGAGACCTGAACGATAGTATTCCACCTTGGCTGAACCCTTGAACAGGAATCCAATGGTCAGGTCTTTCCATGTATAATCGGCACCGAATCCGTACATTAACCGTGGCAGCTGATTGCCGTAACTCAATGGCACGCGGTCGTCGTTGTTCACCACGCCGTCACCGTTTACGTCACGATACTTGATATCACCAGGACGTACCTTACCGAACATCTGTTCGGGGCTGGTTTCTATTTCCTCCTTGCTCTTAAAGAGTCCTTCAGCAATAAGACCACGCAAGATATACAATGGCTTTCCGTTCGAACTCTGGTAACCGTATGCGTAGAGAGGTTCCTCAAAATTGTCAACGATGTTCTCAGAGAACGTGTAGTTGGCACGTACAGTGAAACTCATGTCCTTGTTAATAGGGTGATGATATGAGATGTTTCCATCAGATCCGTAGCTGTGCATCTTACCCACGTTAGAGAATGGAATGGTAATCATACCCGCATATTCTGGCAGGGTGACGCGCTGGCGGTAGATGTTGTCACGAACATCGTAGAAGAAGTCTACGGTGAAGGCGAGTCTATCCTTGAAGAATTTTCCTTCAATACCCACGTCACTCTTTCTAGATACCTCCCATTTCAGGTTGTCGGCTCCAATCTGTGTCTCTCGAATACCTAATCCTTGATAGCCCCAGTAGGTGGGTGCCGTATGGTCGATGAGTGTGAGGTAAGGGAAGCGTGTACCTGTAATTTGGTCGTTACCCGACAATCCGTAGCTACCACGTATCTTCAAGAAAGAAAACCAAGGCATCGCATCTTTGAACCACTGGTAGTTGGATGGAATCCAACCTGCAGCAATAGATGGGAAGAATCCGAAACGCTCGCCCTTCTTGAACTGTGCCGAACCCGTGTAACCGAAGTTGGCATCGATGAAGTAGGTGTCTTTATAGCCGTAGTGCAAACGTCCCGAAAGGTTCTGTCTACGAGCGGGAATGGCATTGATGCCCATGGCATCGTTACCCCAATCGGTACCTTTGGTGTCTTCCATGTAGTAGAAAATCAAAGCACCCATGTTATGGTCACCGAAGGTGCGGTTCCAGTTGGCTTTTGCCTCAAGATAGTATTTGCGCCATCCGCTGTTGCTACTGCCGTAAACCATGTCTAGCGCACGACTGTTCAGACTCTTGATAAGTGCACCCTGTGCGCTACGACCCGTGGCGTGATACAAGTCGGGAGCGATAATACGTCGCTCGTTGAAGTCTGTGGTGTGGTCCATCATGGCCTGTACCGATGCCTCCAATCCCTGCAACACACCATTGAACTTTTGCGTGAGCTTCAGCGTTGTCATGTTGCGGGTTGTGTTCTGGTCTTTGTAACCGTAGTAGTTGAGTGCAGCGTAGGGTGAAATCAAGTTGTTGCGCCCGAAAGTAGGTATGGTGCCATCGGAATATTCCACGGGCATCATCAGCGGGTTCATCACGCGTATGTTGTTCCATACTGCATTGGTACCCATACCGCCTGGCGTGGTGTAGTTCACGATGTTTCCGTCAACACCAAAGTACAGGGTGGTGAGCTTGGTGAGGTTCATGTCAATGTTGGCACGATACGTCATCTTACGGTATGTCAACGGCTTATTGAACACGTTGCCTTTTTGATTGTAAGCTGCGCCCTCGTCTTGGTAACCCAATGACAGGAAGTAGCGTGCGATGTCGCCACCGCCGCGTGCGCTCATATAGTAGTTTTGCTGCAACGACGTTTTCTTCATAATCTCGTCGGTCCAGTTCACATCAGGATACAAGTCTCTGTCCAGTCCGTGCTTGATCAAGTCGAGCTGAAGTGGTGTGTACAAGTCCGATTCGCCTGACATGGCACGTGCCTCGTTAGCCAACAGGGCATAGTCGTAAGCACCGAGATACTGTGGTATGCGCTTGATTTGCGACAGCTTTACCGAGGCGCGCCCCGTAATGCTGAGCTTACCCATGGCACCACGCTTAGTCGTCACGATGACTACACCGTTTGCACCACGCACACCGTAAACGGCAGTTGCTGATGCGTCTTTCAGAATAGAGAACGACTCTACGTCGTCCACGTCGATATCATCAAGTTTTCCTTCAATACCGTCAATCAACACCAAGGCTGACCCGTTGGCACCGAAGGTACTGATACCACGAATCCAGAATTGCGAAAGGTTACGACCTGGCTCTCCTGAGGTTTGCATGGTGATGACACCTGCCACACGTCCACCGAGCATGTTGCTCAGCGACATGCCCGGAGCTTTCAATTCCTTGGGGTCGATAGTAGAGATAGCTCCTACTACTGACACTTTTTTTTGCGAGCTCAAGCCCGTTACCACCACCTCGTCAACGGTGCTGGCATCTTCTTTGAGCACGAACTTTTGGTCAGCAAGATCTTTGGTCACTAATTTCTCTATGGTTTTCATACCCACAGCCTGTATCACGAGGGTGGCGTTTGGGTCTACCTTAATGGTGAACTTTCCGTCCAAGTCGGAAACCACTCCTCGTCCCGGAACGTTTTTGATGATGATGGTGGCGCCTGGGTACGGTTCGTCCTGTTCGTCAACCACAACTCCCGACACGGTGAATGTCTTGCTCTTGGTTTTGTCGTTGGCATTCTGTGCAAAGCCGTTTGTGACTACAGCGAGTAACAGAGCCAACATATAGATAAATTGTTTCATATTGGTTTGATATACTATTATTTCATGGATTTATTCAATCGTCAGCTTGCGGATGCAGCGGTTGCCAGTGTCGGCAACGTACACGATACTACCATCAGCATTCACTGCCACACCACGGGGATAAAGGAACTGTGCCACGTCGGGACCTCCTTCCTTGAATCCAGCCGATCCTGGCAGACCTATGACGGTGGTCACAGTGGCTTTATTGTCAGGTTGGTTGGTATCAATACAACGGATACAGCTGTTCATACTGTCAGCGATGTACATCTTGCCATCGGCTGTGAAACATATCTGTCGTGGATAGTTAAACTTGGCATTCTTTAACAAACCATCCTCCCAGCCACTACCAGCACTGGTTCCTTCCCAGCATGCGCGTCCAGCATATTTCTCACCATGGTATTCGTTAGGGTCTTTTCCTTCCAACTGATCAATGTCCACATACCATATCTCGTTGTTGTCGGTCTGACAAATGAACAGACGGTTGGGCATGGTAGGGCTAAAAGCGAAATACGAGTCACTACCATTGTTGTTCGCCCCATGGATACCAATCTTCTTGAGCAAGACAGTTGCCTTGCGTGTTTTAGGATTGATTCTTACCAGCTGCCCTTGGTGCATGACAGTATAAAGCTGGTGGTCTTTTTTGTTGACTACGACGCAAAACTTCCAGTTATGCTCATCAAG
The DNA here is from genome assembly GCF_000455445.1 of Hoylesella timonensis 4401737 = DSM 22865 = JCM 15640. GTDB lineage: Bacteria > Bacteroidota > Bacteroidia > Bacteroidales > Bacteroidaceae > Prevotella > Prevotella timonensis. The sequence continues at coordinate 104,224 of NZ_HG417092.1, forward strand.
AGTCTTTGTATCCTCTGTCTTGATGATACGTAATTTCTGTTGTGCAAAATTGGAGGCTTTTTGGTAACGGTAAAAGTCCATACCAGCATCTAAAGGTGCATACATAGTCTCCACTCCCGACTCGTCAGAGAAGGCTGGAGCGTTTACCACACCGCAGTCTTCACCAAGAAACCTCACATTGTTGCGTTTTAGTGATGCCATCAGCACGTTTCCGTCCTTATTCTCATTTTTACTATTCCTTGCCTGACACCCGTCAGCTCGACCCGTGTGATGAGTTCGTTCACAGATGAAAATATTGTCTTCATTGTCCAAGCAAATGTATGCTGGTGCCGACAGCGTAGTAGAAGTCAGCGTACCTGGCACGGTGGGCTGTACTTCAGAGTTGGGTTGTCCCACCACGGTAGTTACTGCCGTCTGTGTACGATAGATAAACTTGTTGGGAGCTTCGCCAGAAATAGCTTTTTCTCCTTCTCCTCGCATCACCTTGATGCCGATGTTACGCTTGTAGGTAAGCCCTTTTGGCACGGTGCAATAGATTTTCTCACCGTTCGAGGATACCAATCCGCCACGGTGTTCGATGCCGTTCTCGTCTACATACATCACGCGTAGTCCAACGGTGTCGGTGCCGAAGTTGCTACCCGAGATAATCATCGATGTGGCAACACCACCCGAGTCGGGATAGAAATCGTCCACTACGATTGGCTTTGATGGATCGAAGGCTGCACCAGCCGTACTGGTGTCTTTGTCACTGCATGCTGCAAATAAGGCACATGCAAGTACGCCTACCATTAAAATTTTACTTTTCTTCATGTTGGTTAAAAAATAATTATTTAGTTGTTTTGGTTATTCTTGAAGTCTACGCTCCTTGTTCTTTCACCCTATATATAATAAGGTGTAAGGAACGTTTGTTTGAAATAGTAATCCGGTAGCAATTGTTTAGATAGATTTAGACAAAACTGTGCAGTTTATAGTCTTCTTTTTCTTATTATTTTGCAAAAATAACCTTTTTTTTGAAATAAATATCTTTTAGCAAAAAAAAATGTTTTATTAGGTCACATTGCTTTCATTTAAGGACAATTTTTGTAGCAATAAATAAAATACCTTGTTTTTGCAACGGAAAGGCACGGAGGAACATCGTAACAACTGTACAACACGGCTTTATTATAAAAATACAGCATAGCATATAATATGTTTAACAAAACAGCGTTATATTATAAAACATTTTAACAAGGTGAAGCAAATACCTGCCTATATAAAGTATAACAATGACATTCAGAATAAACGATTCATTCCAGATGGGATGAATGAGTTTGAACGCAATATCAAACGTTGCTGCGATTTCCTGATAGCACTCGTTGCCATCATTGTTTTCTCACCTGCTTTCTTGTTGTGCTACATCCTTGTTAAACGCGAAGATGGCGGTCCTGCTATCTTTAAGCAAGAACGCATCGGGCGTTTCGGCAGACCTTTCACCATTTATAAGTTTCGAAGTATGTGCATAGATGCCGAGAAAGACGGACCTCAGTTGTATGGACACGAGCATGAGCACAGGATGACAAAAATAGGCAAGTTCCTGCGCACCCACCACTTGGACGAACTGCCGCAACTGTGGAACGTGGTCAAAGGTGACATGGCTTTCATCGGTCCACGCCCAGAACGAAAATTCTATATTGATCAGATTATAAAACATGACCCACGATATGTTTACCTTTACCAAATCCGCCCCGGTGTTACTTCGTATGCCACGTTGTACAATGGCTACACGGACACCATGGAAAAGATGCTAAAACGATTGGATTTGGATTTGTATTATTTGGAACATCGGTCGTGGTGGTTTGATGTTAAGATTCTCACCAAGACTTTTATCAACATCCTCTTTGGCAAAATTTTTTAGATTTTGGCAACTTCATCGTATTTATAACACGGCTCTTTCAATTAGAAATGAAACATCTGCTGAAAGGCTCATTTCGATTGAACTCAGAATTTGATAAAGACAAGTCGATACCGCTGACTTCGAAGTATCATTTTTCGATTGCTCAAAGTCTCTACTTCAAAACGTTCATCTAACTGATGAATGCCATACGGTGCTAACACCTTTACATCCTTTATACGAGGGTCGCCTTTTGTTCGGTCGGACAACAAGGGATTGACTATGAGCAGTTGCTGGTCGTGGTGTTTGAATGTCATGACACATTCAGGATGTTGATAATCCATATCATTGAGCATCAGTATTTTTCCTTGAAATGACCAAAATATTCGATGCAAAGTTAAATCTTTCGAACCACTATTCTGTAAGGTATCTATTCGCTCTAAGTGCCAAAAGCCATCTAACTCCCCGTTGCCTGATGTCTCCACTTCGCAGGAGGTTATCCCGCATAAAGACAAGCACAGCACCACTACATAGGCAAAATGCCGCATGCGTACGCTCTTTTGAAAACTATAAATTGAAAATCCCATGCTTACTAACTGTTAACTGAAAACCTTGATTATTTCCTAAGATTCCGCCAAAATCAGCTCCGAAGGAAGCCATGAAACGCCAGCCATATCGCCAGCGGTAAGCGGTCTCTAAAAACAAACTTACGTTGTGATGTTTCTTGAAAAAGGGGGTGTTATAGGTTCCGAAACCTTCTTGATAAGTTGCCAAGAATCGGTAATTGAGCCGCTCTGCAGGTTCGCCCGACAGTCCCAAGTGAAATGCCTTGAATCGATTGTTTTGGATTTCTATAGTCCCATTTTCATTGTAAAGCGGTGAGCGGTACAGTGGATTGCCGATTACCTCTCCCCAATGCTGCCACCCCGGATAAATATAGTGGTTGTAGAAATTGTCTCGCCCTGAAATATGATGACTCATGTTCTGCGTATGGTCATGGTACACTGGTCCACTTTGGTATTTCGTGTACAAATATTCAAAGACGAGACTCTGTAACCAATGGTTGTATTTTAGGTTCAGTTCCAGTCCCAACATCATATCCTTGAAGTCGTAGAGAAAAAACTTTCTTTTCTTCTTGACGTTCCATTCCTCCCCCGTTCCATAGCCATCGTAGTCGAGTTGAAACATGGACGAGTGGTCCTCAAAGTATTTTTCTCCGTATAATCTTACAAACCAACTGTCGCCTTCGTAATTCATACGGAAGAGCCAACTTCCCAATTGGTTGCCTTCTACATTCTGATACACAATGCCCTCTTCGGGTGCATCATGTCCTCCAGGCATAAACGCATTCCAAAAAGCCCTCATATTGGTGTTGCCTTTCACAACCTTAGTCTCGCCATTGCTGCGAGGTTGATAGCTTGTTCCTCCAAAGAGTGTTGCCATCTCCAAGCCTAATTCTAAAGACCAAGGGCAAAATCGGTCTTCATTGCCAATCTTCAGAAATCCTGCTTTGCTGTGATACAACACCTGATCGACGTATTTCGATTGTCGTTGCGTAAAGTCATGTTGCCAATTGTCATCCGTCATCCGTCCATAAGCAATATGTCCTTTGATATGTAGCCACCTATTTCCGAATGGCAACCTCCAATAATCGGGCAATGCCAATCGTACTTGTGGCACGGGTCGGGCATTGATGCCAAAGGTTTGGGAACCACTACTCAAGGCATTGTTCTTGAGTTCTATAGGATATTCCTTGCTTCCAACGGAGAGCGAGCCATGCAACCAACGCACTTCAGCAAAGGCTTGTTGCACAATGGCTTTACTCGTAAAATGATAAGGTATCGCCACATCAACGCCATATCCAACTCCCCAACGACGAAGTGAGTCTGTGCGCAATGGTCTGATGATGCTGGAACGAAGGTAGCCGTTAACCGATTCCAACGAACCTAAGCCGTGTCGATTGGAATGCATCCATAAAGGTGTATGCCCATTGGCAAAAGAACTTTGGAACTCAACATGATAGTTCATGTTGTTTCCGAGATTCAATTTTTCTGTTTGTTTTTCTTGATAATTCATTTGCGCGCACACACTTTGCGCCAAGAAGAACAGACAATAAAATATTATTTGGCGTTTCATTGTTTTTCTATATGCACAGATAACGGAGTTTTTTCCACATTATTATATAAGTTTCAAATTCATTTTGGCACATGCCACGGTTCTTTCTTTGCAGGCAATGTTGTTGAACAACGAAAGCACAAAACAAGACAAAGAACGCAGGCGTTCGTTGAAAGCGAATTTGGCAAAGACACACAACAAGTTGATGTCGGTAGATTTGTTGCATTCGCAGAACGCTTGCGTTCATTGCCTTGTTGAGTTTATTTGTTACATTTGCTTTCATCCATTAGATTTGTTTTTGAAACAAAAGTAAAAAGATGGATGCTACAAGAAACAACCTTTTAGAAATGGAAAGAGCCGCATCCATGTTATATTGTTTTTTGCTTATTTCCTTGCAATATCCCTCTTTTAATTTATATTTGCGAAAGAGAGGAGAAGCTATCATGGAAAAAGAAAAAACTGTCAAAAACATTGAGATCGAATTCAAAATTGAATACGACAAAGAGTTGACGAGAAAAATAAAAAAGTGGAGAAACCGAGTACCTGTCATGTGCGCAACATGGTTGCTCTCATTCATCCTTTCATGTATTTTCTTTTTAACAGAAAAGCCCATGCTCTTTTTGATTTTCTTATCTGTTTTCGCCATTGCTTTGTTTGTACACCTACTTATCATTGGTAAGATTTATGACTTTGAAAAAGAGCTTGATATGGACATCTTTTCAGGTGACTCTGGATATCCGTGTTGACCACTCTCATTTTTTAATTTATATTTGTAGAAGAAAGGAAGAATCATCATGCAAAAGCATAGCGTTTTTAGAAGATATTTGAGAGTTTTTTCGTCATATACAGCCTTATTTTCATTCATCACTTTTGTTATAGCAGTATTGTTTAACTTGCACACCGTCTGTGCCTATTCCTTTATTGTTTGTACGATTGCCCTCATTTGTAACATCTTGTCTTTTGATGACTCTCATTATCCATTATATCCATTCGGTTTTTTCAATTTTTGGGATTAATTCTCAAGCCTTTTGATTCAATCCTACATTTACAACAAAAAAGGAATATCTATCATGAAAAGAATAAACACAAATATTAAAGTTGAATATGATAAGGAAATCCTACAAAGAATTAGAAAAAGAAAAGAATGGCTGACAGCGACATCGAGCATTTTGTTCTTGTCCTTTTTAGGTATCATTTTTTCGTTTTTGATCTATTCACCCGCTGTTCTACTATGGAGTATTGTCATCTTTGTGGTTGATTTGTTCGTTCATCTGGCAATTGTCGGTAAGATATACCGCTTGGAACAAGAGGGCGGATTGGATATATTCACTGGCACGGGTTTTCCCGATTAATTTCCACCTCACATCCAATCAGCTACTTTATACGAACTTCTCTTAAAAAAGTTTTACTGGACAGCAATAAAAAATGATTCTCGTTCCCATTTTTGAAATATTTTTATTACTTTTGCAAAGTTAAACAAAAAGAAAAGTTACCCGCTGGTCATAAAAGACACTAACTAATATATATAAACCTAAATTAACAATTATGAAGCATTTGGACAAATTACTATTGCTTGCCCTTATAGCTATATGCGGCCAAAGCAGCGCCTTGGCGATGGATGACAATGCCCCAGGTCAGTCAAACGCTGTCACGCAGCAGAGCAACAAGGGAGCAGTCGTCAAGGGAAAGGTGGTTGACGTCAACGGTGATCCCATCATCGGAGCATCCGTTATGGAAGGAGGCACTACCAACGGTACCATCACCGATATAGACGGCAACTTTACGCTCAACGCATCAATGGCCAACACCACGTTGAACGTGACGTATGTTGGCTTCACGCCACAGCAAGTGAAGGTGCAAAACGGACAGGTAGGCACCATCGTTCTCAAGGAGGACACTCACAACCTGCAAGAGCTGGTTGTAGTGGGCTACGGAACGCAGAAGAAAGAGAACCTCACTGGCGCCGTGTCGGCAATCAACGGCGATGACATAGCAAAGCGACCCGTGGCAAACGCACAAGTCATGCTACAAGGTCAAGTGCCCGGACTGCGCGTGAACCAAGGATATGGACAGCCAGGCTCAGAGGGTGTATCGTTCCGTATTCGTGGGCAAGGCACCTTCTCGAGTGCAGGCTCCGACCCACTGATACTCATCAACGGTGTTCCTGGCGATATGTCGGCACTGGACCCGAGCGTCATCGAGTCGGTGTCCGTGCTGAAGGATGCTGCATCGGCAGCCATTTACGGTGCGCGTGCGGCCAACGGTGTTATACTCATTACCACCAAGGAGGGCACGCAAGGCAAAACCCATATCTCTTATCATGGCAACGTGGGCCTGCACTCGGCCACACGCCTGTACAATCGAGTGAACAACTCGGTGGAGTATATGGAGCTGGCCAACATGGCGCGCAAAAACTCTAACCTCTCAGAACTGTACCCAGGCGATGTCATCGAAGCCTACCGCAAGAACGGTGGCAGCGAAAAGTATCCTAATTTCGACTGGCAGGACTACATGTTCCGCACGACTGCCGTACAGACCCACAACCTCAACATGACGGGTGGAACGGACAAAGCTACTTACAACGTGGCGCTCAACTATGTGAATCAACCTGGAACCATGCGTGGATTCGACTACAAGAAATACAACGCTACAGTTGACTTCACGGCTAAACTGACCGATTTCATCAGGTTTGGCACATACACCAACATGATGTACGGTGAGATAGACCAGCCACGCCAGGGACAGTCAGACGCGTTCCTCTCAACCCTGTCGCAAGCCCCAACCTACATGCCGTGGCTACCTGATGACGGATCGGGTTTGAGGAGATGGACCTGCAGTGCCTACCCAGCCGAAGAACACAACAAGAACATGGTGGCCATCATCGGCGACAACGCCATGAGACGCCGCAGAAACTTCGACATTAACACACAGATGTGGGTGGAGGTGAACCTGCTAAAAGGATTAACATGGTACACCAAGGGAGCTGCCAGACTGAGGTCAGGCAAGGAAAAAGACTGGATAGGAAGCCCAACGCCAATATACAACTACCACACAGGCGCACAGTCGGGAACCCTCGACAAAGGCGGAGCTGGACTCACAGTGTCGGATAACCGCGTGTTCTACACCAACTTCTACACCTACCTGCGCTACGACCTGGGCCTTATGGACAACATGCACAACATCAGTGCCATGATAGGCTACAACCAGGAGAACGAGAAGACAGAGACGCTCGGAGCTTACAGAAAGGACTATGCCTTCAATCTGCCCACCATCAATGCGGGTGGAACGGCCAATTGGTCGAACAATGGCGGCGAGGAGGAATGGGCCATACAGTCTGTTTTCGGACGGCTGAACTATAACTACAAGGAGCGTTACCTCTTTGAGGCCAATGTACGATACGACGGCACCTCGCGCATATCCAGCGAGAACCGCTGGGGCGTATTCCCATCATTCTCTGGAGCATGGCGCGTGACGGAGGAGCCATTCATGCAGAAGCTGAACTATGGCTGGCTGAACAATCTGAAACTGCGTGCCAGTTGGGGACAGCTGGGTAACCAGAACATTGGACTGTACCCCTACCAGGCCATGATAGACCATGTGGGCGACTACCCATTCTCAAAGACGACCGACGGCGTGGTGACAGGCTATCAGCAAACAGCATATGCCAACCGTGACATCAAGTGGGAGACAACGACTATCACGGATATTGGATTCGACCTTCAGGTGCTTGACGGGCTAAGCATCACATTTGACTGGTATAAGAAGGAAACAAAGGACATCCTGCGCGCCTCACAGGTATCGAGCCTGCTGGGACTGTCGGCACCAACCGTCAACAACGGAACCGTGACGAACACCGGTATCGAATTATCCCTCAACTACAGCAATATGGTCAGGAGCGGCTTGCTCTCAGGACTGCGGTACAACGCAGGGCTGTACTTTGACCGCTCACGCAACGAGCTCACCAAGTTCGGTGCCGAGGAGACAAGCGGATACTACATACGTCGCGAGGGACTGCCCTACAATGAGTACTATATGCTGGAGTGCATCGGTGTGTTCGCTGACCAGGAGGAGATCAAGAACTCGCCCAAGCAGTATAACGACGACACACAGCCGGGCGACCTCAAATACAAGGACATCTCTGGCCCCGACGGCAAACCCGACAACAAGATCAACGACTACGATCGCCGCACTTTCTCGGGACGCTTCCCAGGCTTTGAGTACGGTGTCAATGCAAGCGCGAGCTGGAAAGGCTTCGACCTGTCGCTCATAGGACAAGGCGTGGCTGACAAGAAGTTCTTCACCAACGGATGGGGCGTCCAGCCGTTCATACAGGGTTCAGCTCCCAACCGCGACTACATAGACGGCATGTGGACTGAGAAAAACCCGAATGGGGCAAAGCACCCCAAACTATACTGGAGTAACCTGGGAGGATCGAAAAATACAAGGGCAAACTCGTACCTGCTCAAGGACGCATCCTACTTCAGACTGAAGAACATCACTTTCGGCTATACGCTCCCTAAGGCTTGGACCAGCCAGCTGGAACTGTCGAGAGTACGCATATACTTTTCTGGCGACAACCTGCTCACCATCACCTCATACAAAGGTCTTGACCCAGAACGTGCAGGCGACGGGCGCGACGCCATGTATCCACAGAATAAGATCTATTCGTTTGGCATTAATGTAGAATTCTGAAAAAACACTGACAATGAAATATTTGAAAAGCATATTAACAATAGGAGTACTGACATTGGGAATGTCGTCATGCTCCGATTTACTTGACAAGCAACCGCCCTCGTCACCGTCACAGAGCGTATTTTGGAAAAGCAAGAGTGACTTTGAGTCGGCGATAGCAGGAGCATATTCGGTAGTACGCACATGGCCAGGCGCCCTGTCAGAGGTCATGCCATGCTTCGACGGACTGTCCGACAACGCCATTGTGCGTCATAACGAGACGACATACGGTTCTGTGCTGACCACCGCCCAGGGCGACATGACGCCCAACACAGATGGCTTTGTAAAGCAGGTATACGACGTTTGCTACAGGGGCATTGCACGCGTACACCTCATTATGGAAAACCTGAAGAATTATAAAGGCAACGACATCGACGAGACCGAACGCAACCACATGCTTGGTGAGTGCTACGCCTTGCGTGGCTATTACTACTCGTGGCTATACGAGTGCTACCGTGAGGTGCCGCTCGTGACAGAAACTCTCAATACAACCAACATGTACCAACCCAAGGCATCGCGTGAGGACATAAAAAAGCAGATTGTCAGCGATTACGACAAAGCCATTGGCATGCTGTGGAACACTGGCTACAACGAGGGAGCTGGCGCAGGACACTTCACGGCCGATGCTGTACGTGCTCTGAAAGCCAAGGAACTTTTGTTTGATGCCTACAACAACGACGGCACCGCAGACAAGGCCAAGATGAAGGAGGTGCTGGCCACGTTGGATGGCATAAGCAATTACAACCCACAGAAGAGCCTGATGAAACGTACGCGTGACAACTTCCTGGCAGTCAACCAGGCTTCGTCACCTGAAATAATGTTTTCGGTGCGCTATCTTCAGCCCAACATTACCAACAGCATCGATCTCTATTATGGCGCATGGGCCTGTCTTGACCCCACGACTGACCTCATCAACGCTTTTGAGTGTACTGACGGCAAGAAGTGGGGAGAGTCACCACTCAGTGTCAAACCAGACGAGAGTGTACTCTACTCCAGCACATCGTCAGAAGAGCAAAAAAGAGCTGAACGTGCAAAGTTGTTCCAAAATCGAGATGAGCGTCTGAAAGATGCGGTGGTCAATTCACGTTTCACAAATTATGAGCGTGATGGACTAGAGGGTGTCACCAATGTGGAGGTAACTGAGTTCAACAATGTATCATTCACAGGTTACGGAGTGAAGAAACTGCTCCAACCTTCGAAAAAGGTAGCTGAATACAGCACTATTTCTGATGCCGACGTTGTCATCATGCGGTATGCACATGTGCTGCTCATGATTGCCGAGGCTGAGAACGAAGCCAACGGCCCGACAGACAAGGCACTTGAGGCCATCAACCATGTGCGTGCCCGCTCGCACCAGCCAGCCATAGAGAAGGGCATCTCACAGGACGAACTGCGTACCCGCATACGAAACGAGTGGCGTGTAGAGACATGCTTCGAAGGTCTTCGCTACTTCCAGCTCAAGCGATGGAAACTATTACAAAAGTTGGTTGACGGAGCTGTGGATCCCGCCTATCCAAACTATAAGAAGGTAGTAAAGCCTGCCTTTGAGTATTTCCCATTGCCACAAACGGAGATAGACAAGGCAAACGGCATACTCGTTCAGGACAGCAATTACAACTAAGTAACCAGGCAGCTAAACCTTTCTGCAAACTTATAAAAGAATAACACCGGTGCATGATGCGTTGTCGTTCCACAAACGAAAAAGGCAGGTCGTGTACCGGTTTTATTGTTTTTATATTTCCGAGGTTTAGTCATTGCAAAACCAATGTGAAAATCTATATTTATTTCTGAACTTTCGCAAGTCCAGAAATAAAGGAATGAAAGAGTTTATATTTCTCTTTGGTGGTTAAATGATAAGGAAATACTACAAAGAATTAGAAAAAGAAAAGAATGGCTTACAGCTACATCGGGGATATTGTTCTTGTCCTTTTTAGGTATCATTTTTTCTTTTTTAATCTATTCACCCACTGTTCTACTATGGAGTATCGTCATCTTTGTGGTTGATTTGTTCGTTCATCTGGTAATTGTCGGTAAGATATGGCAAAGATACAACTCTTTCATCAAAGCGTAATTGTTGTTACAATAAATGAAAGCAATTGATGTGATTAGCTTTCATTTGTTGTTCAACAACATAGTAACAACGAAATCAACAGAAAACACGAAAATGTCCATGCGATAAAAAGAAGGCAAAGAAACGCAGGCACTCTGGCGATAAAAACGAAAGAAAATGAGGTGCAACCCCTCTCCTACCTTTCATCAAAAATAAAAGTCTGTAACGATGTTTTTCGTCTTTTTTTGATAGATTGGGGTGCTGCTACTTGGTAAAGACAGAAGTGGTTTTTGTCCTGTTATTTTACCAAAAATCGACCATCTAAAATCTTCAAAATAGAAAAATTTAATAGGCAAATGAACTGCAAAAATGGGCTGATTTTAACAAAAAAGACGCTTTTTACAGCTGAAACAATGATTTTACGGTCTTGGAAACATACATTTGAGCTGTTATTCACATGCTTCAGCAGCCTTAAAGCATGCAAATAGGAGGCTTAACTCAATGCTTTCATCGAAAAGAAATGATAAAAATAGGCAGAAAAAGAAGCATTAAAAGCGTAACGTATTCAATGACAACGAATTATGAAACTTTCTCATAACTCGCGTATTTGCGACCAACTTTGCTGTTGGTTGTTTTCACGCGAGTTTTGAGAGGTGCTTTGTAAAGAAAATTCAGCATTAATAATGAGTCCGTGTAGCATATCCTAATTTTACAAATGCTGCTTCGTTGATATTGCTCGATGTAAAAAATGATACTTCAATAAAAGCGCTGTGGGCACGTTCACCAACCGCTAACATTCGTAAACGATAGGGAATTTCCTCAATGATGTAGGGAAAAGCCCTTTGGACACAAAAAATGAATCATTATATTTGCAATGTGATGAAAGGAAAAAGGTGCTGTCAAATCAGCAGACTCCGTCACCAATGGTCGTTAAAGACCGCATCGTGACGTCACAACCATATTTACGAATCAACAAAACCCTATTATGATGAAAAAGCTTATATTTACCCTCGCAGCACTCTTCTTTATTTCCGTCTCGGCAAGTGCCATGAGTTACAGGCAAGCTCGTCAGCAGGCACTCTTCTTAACGGACAAGATGGCTTATGAGCTCAACCTTACCGACGACCAATATGAGGCGGCTTACGAGATAAACCTCGACTATCTGATGCGGATAGACGATTACGATGACCTATATGGCGTTTATTGGAACAGGCGCAACATGGACTTGAGCTACATCCTCTTCGATTGGCAATATCGGTTGTACTGCGATGCTACTTACTTCTATCGTCCCTTATATTGGAATGCAGGCTATTGGCATTTTTCCGTTTATGCACGCTATCCACGACGAGACTACTTCTACTTTGGAACGCCACGATTTTACACCGTCTACCGTGGCGGTCATAGTTGGCACCGCAACGGCAACCGCTCATGGTACTATGGACGAAGCTACGGAAACGACTATCGTAACAATGGCATTGGCATGCGCGACAGATTCCACAGCGGATATTACAACAATGGCAGTCGCTCCTTTGGCAATGGACCGCAAAGAAGAATCTCTACCTATGGAAGAGGTAGCGGTAATGGCGACATGTACAATCGCTCGGGAGCTATTCGTGATTATCAAAACGTACCTGACCAAAATTCCAACACGGTGTTTGGACGCAGGCGCAGTAGTACACGTACCACTGTTACACAGCCTGCACCCAACGACAACGGAAGCAGGAGTGGAAGTTTCGGTGGTAGCAGATCGTATCAAATTCCTGATAACAGACCCTCTGTCCCAAATCGAACATTTACCCCGAACGAATCATCCCGTCCAAGTAGACAATACGCTCCACAACGTTCCAATGTGATGCGCAACCCCTCAACGCCTCCATCACGCAACTTTGGTGCTGCATCAAGAGGGGGAAGGAGTTCGATAGGCAGGTCTGTACCGAGAGGAAATGGCAACAATAACAATGGTTCTACGGTTCACTTTGGGGGAAGAAGGTAGATACTATCGGTAAGAAATAAAATAGGTGAAATCCAAAATGATAGATTCTTTTATAGGCATTAAAGCTGTTTCAGGAAACAGACAGTGGCAATGACTGACGTCAGTCATTAGCACACAACGCAAAACTTCAGAAGGTGCGAATGTTACAGTTGTAGCTTTCGCACCTCTGCATTGTTCATTCGTGCGATTTCTGACATGGGCAAACGATAAAACACACTTTGAATAGCTTTGTTAATGATGCCATGCCCCACCGCAAGAACAGTACCTGAGGGGCAACGCCGCCTCACCTCTTCGAGGAAAGCCGCTGCTCGTTGCTTGAGTGCTTCGATGCTTTCTACATTGTCAGGAAAAGGCTTGTCTTTCAAATCAGGAATATAACAACCCGTAAAGTCGCCCCAATCGCGCTCACGAAGGAGCGGCGTTTGGTGTACCACAGCCTGATGCGGAGCGGCAATACACGCACAAGTCTGCACAGCACGCTGCAAGTCACTGGAGAAAAACATATCTATCGCTTCAGAACGAAACTGCTCACAAAGGCGTTCCGCCTGTTGCTCACCCAACTCACTGAGCTTTCCAGGCGTTTGTCCCTGCATCACTTTTTGCACATTTTCTACCGTTTCGCCGTGTCTCACCAAATATAAAATTGTCATATCTTTATGATTTTGCGCAAAAATAATAAAAAAGAATTGGAATTATGGGAGATAGTTTGTACATTTGTCACGTATATAAAGATTTTTATGAAAATAGTACAAAATTCATTCATCCGCTCATTGTGTGCTATCATCATTGGTGTTCTCTTAATTCGATATCGTGAGGAAACCGTGACATGGCTAACCATTCTGATTGGTGTCTTATTCTTTCTATCAGGTTTGATTTCATGTATCACCTATTTTATTGATAAGAAACATCAAGACGAAACCGTAGTACTTGATGCCAATGGGCGACAGATTTCTGGCTTCCGTCCCACGTTTCCTATCGTTGGGTTGGGTAGCATGGTGTTGGGAGCCATATTGGCACTGATGCCAACCGTGTTTATGACGGGCTTGGTATATATCCTTGCTGCTATCTTAATATTAGGAGCTATCAACCAATTTGTTATTTTGGCAACAATCAATCGTATTCTACGAGTAGGCATTATCTTTTGGCTTTTGCCCTGTTTTGTATTAGCTATCGGAGTTATCGCTATCGTGGCACCAAGGTGGATTGCTTCTGCACCGCTCTTCGTGTTAGGTTGGACCCTCGTACTGTACGGTGTCATCGAGTGTATCGACGCCTTCAAAGTGATGTCGGTGAACAAAAAATACAAGCAAAACCCTACCTTAGAAGAAACTGCTATTGAAACTACGGAGATAGAACCTTCAGTAACAGAACCTACAGAAGTGGTGGATATGACCAATGAAGAGACAAATCCCACGCCTAAAGAATAAGCCCTAAACGTCAATTGAATGAACGGTAAGAGTTACAAAGACAACGTCTTATGTTCTTATTATATATTGTAAACTTTCCCGTTCATTGAATGTATAAACATCATCTGTAAAAGAACATATCTAAAATGAACCTAAATTCTACAACTTCTCCCAATAAGAAGCTGAATCCCATAGCGTGGGTACCCACGCTATACTTTGCCATGGGGATGCCTTTTGTGGTGCTCAACATGGTGACTTCACTCATGTACAAGGGGTTAGGAATCTCTGATACGCAAATCACCTTTTGGACAGGACTGATTATGTTGCCTTGGACATTGAAGCCCATTTGGAGTCCTTTCCTTGAAATCTACAAGACCAAGAAGTTTTTTGTGGTGCTTACCCAATTGCTTTGTGGCGTGATGTTTGCCTTATTGGCTTTCGCTTTGAACCTTTCTAACTTCTTTGCCATCACCATTGGCATTTTAGCAGTGATTGCCATCAGTGGTGCCACGCACGACATTGCAGCCGACGGAACATATATGTCGGTACTATCCACCGAAGAACAAGCACGCTGGATAGGTTGGCAAGGTGCGTTTTACAACGTGGCGAAGATATTTGCAACAGGAGGATTAGTGTACTTAGCAGGAATATTCATCAAGAGCTACGGTGTGACCAAAGCATGGATGTTCATTATGTTGATTACTGGTACAACCATGCTCGTTTTGGGATGCTATCACTTTTTCATGCTTCCAACAGACGAAAAATCTGATAAGCAAAGAAAGAGTGCCCGTGAGATATGGACAGAACTATGGATGGTGTTTGCAGAGTTCTTCAAAAAGGAACACATTACTTATTATATATGCTTCATCATTCTCTATCGGTTTGCCGAAGGATTTGTGATGAAGATAGTGCCACTCTTCCTCAAAGCACCTGTTGCGGAGCAAGGATTGGGTATGACAGAGCAAGAGATTGGACTGTGCTATGGCACTGTTGGAGCTGCTGCCTTCGTCATTGGTTCTATCTTGGGCGGCTACTATATCGCACATCGTGGATTGAAAAAGACACTTTTCTCTTTGGCATTGGTGTTCAATGTGCCATTTGTGGCGTATAACCTCTTGGCGATTTATCAACCACAAGACCTTGTCTTTATAGGCAGTGCCATTGGACTGGAGTACTTTGGTTATGGCTTTGGATTCGTGGGATTGACGCTCTTCATGATGCAACAAATTGCACCGGGCAAGCACAAGATGTCACATTATGCCTTTGCCAGTGGCATCATGAACCTTGGTGTGATGTTGCCGGGCATGCTTAGTGGTGCGGTGAGCGATGCATTGGGCTATCGACACTTCTTCGTGTTCGTGTTACTATGTACCATTCCCGCCTTACTCATCACTTGGTTTGTACCATTTAAGGCCTCCCCTAACCCCTCCCAAGGAGGGGAATAATTAGCTGAAAGCATTGAACCTTGAGGTTTGAACTTTTGGTTATCAATACTATCAACTGGTGAACTCGTCAACTTTGAACTCGTCAACTCAATAACTAGAAACTCAAAAACTATCAACTCGTCAACTAAAAACTTGTCCACTCGTCAACTAAAATTATCAACTCGTCAACTAAAAACTTGTCAACTCATCAACTAAAACTATCAACTCGTCAACTTGTAAACTTGTAAACTCGTCAACTAAATAATATTTCTATGTCCAAATTAATCATTCAAGGGCAACCTTTGCCCAACATGCCGTGGGAAGACCGTGCGGCAGATTGTAAAGAAGTCATGTGGCGTTGCTCGGCGAATCCCATTATTCCAAGGAATTTGCTACCCACCTCCAACAGTATTTTCAATAGTGCCGTAGTACCTTTCAAAGACGGTTACGCAGGTGTGTTCCGCTGTGATGACACCAACCGACGTATGGTATTACACGTCGGTTTCAGTGATGACGGCGTGAAATGGAACATCAATGAAGAACCGCTCCGTTTTGAGTGTGACAATAAAGAGATTGGTGAATGGGTGTACGGTTACGACCCACGTGTGTGCTTTATCAATGACCGCTATTACGTTACATGGTGTAACGGCTATCATGGACCTACCATTGGTGTGGCATACACGTTTGATTTCAAGACTTTCCACCAATTGGAAAATGCTTTCCTGCCCTACAACCGCAACGGTGTGATGTTCCCAAAGAAGATTAATGGCAACTTCGCCATGCTCAGTCGCCCAAGTGATACGGGACATACTCCCTTTGGAGACATCTTCTATAGCGAATCGCCCGACTTGGTCTATTGGGGCAAGCATCGCCATGTCATGTCGCCTGCCGCCTTTGAAGTAAGTGCATGGCAGTGCATGAAGATAGGTGCCGGTCCTATCCCCATTGAGACATCCGAAGGTTGGCTGATGTTTTACCATGGTGTGCTACGCTCATGCAATGGCTACGTGTACAGCTTTGGCTCTGCCCTACTCGACTTGGAACAACCATGGAAGCCAATTTATCGTTCAGGTCCTTATCTCATCTCGCCACAAACACAGTATGAACTGACTGGCGACGTACCTAATGTTTGTTTCCCCTGTGCAGAGGTACATGATCCCAATACAGGTCGCGTTGCCGTTTACTACGGTTGTGCCGACACCGTCACGGGTTTGGCATTCGGTTATATACCCGAGATTATTGAATTTACGAAACGAACAAGTATCATTTAATTTAATTCGTACTTACGTCTCGAAGTAAAGAAGATGATGAATATTATCAAACAATCGTTATACGAAGTATTTTCTCCCAAAAAGAGAAATCATCGCATAACGATTTTCTGTATTGAAATGAAAAACCTACTAAATCAGTCGCCAATAAACCGTAAAATGCTTTCCGTCTGAAGCTTCTACGGTCTTTATTTGAAAACTGCGCTCATGAGGAACCTGTGATTGTATGTTTTTTGCAATGCCCGTCACATCGGTTACACTGCTCCCTTTCCCTCCATTATTCCAACTAAGCGAATCGTCTCCAGTGCGTGTTAGCACATCTTTATCGTCTCTTACCACAACTTTTGCACAAGCCAATAGAAATTGATATTCATCTTCTGGGCATGTAAAATATTTGTTTTCTTTAGCATTATACATGATATACCCCACTTGTTGCTTTTGAGTTGCAAACTGTTCCAAAGCCGAAGACATTACTTGGGATAGCTTTTCTGTTTTAGGATCTAATGAGCTGTCTTTTGCTTTTTCATCAACATCCCCAACCTTTTGTGTACAACCACATAAAGTGGCAACTACGACCCATAAAGACATCATAACATACTTTTTCATTCATGCCTCTCTTTCTTTTTAAGGTTTAACTACAAATCAATTATTCGTAACTCTTAGAAGACTATTACATCGTAATACAAAAAATCCAAAAGTTGTTTTGTTACGTTGTAAATATAAGCATTTTTGAAAAGCAATGTTTTTTTTGTTTTAATTTTTTACACTTGCATTTTGCTATTTAACACCTTTTGAAATTGTTAAAACCTTCTCTCATTTTCCTTTATTCAATGAACCGAGACCTCTGCAAAACCTTACCCCATTCTCTATTATTCTTGTTTTTGATCACTATTGGCTCACCTGCGGTCTATATTTTTGATTTTTAGGCTGTATATGCTCTATTTCATCTCATATTCTCCCTTTATTTGAGAGAATTAGACACAATTATCCCTGGAGTTCGATATAAATTGTAGGCAATAGCCTCCATGATGTGTTGTGCGTGAGTCTTATCTAAACCTACATATCTGGCTATCCCACCATGAAACCATCTGTGAATAGAGCCAAAGGTACGTTCCACTTTGTACCGTGTCTTGCTGATAGCTACATTAACACGCTGCTCTCTTTCCGTTAGCTTACGTCCCCTTACGCCTTTGTGCATGATACGACTCTTGAGCTTCATACGTTTAAGTACATCCTTGTTTGCTGTAGAATCATAACCCTTGTCGGCATAAACAGGTGTACCTTGTGGAAGTTTAGCTTTTTCTAATGGCTTTTCCAAATGTTTGATATCACTTTCGTTAGCTGGTGTGGTTTCCTCGGCTATCACCAAACCGTTCTCATCTGTAACCGAATGTCGCTTGTAACCGAAGTGTAGCTTCCCCATCTTCTTTACCCAACGTGCTTCACCATCAACATTGGGTTTGACGATCTCTTTAACCATTGCGTTTTCTGCTACATCCCTGCCTGATTCCTCATTGCGATCCTCAACTACTTCGTATTCCTTACGGCCGCGAGGTCGACGAGGACTATCCGTGATACTTGCATCAACGATAGCACCACGCTTAACCAAAACACCAGCCAACTCTAACTGGCGATTTATCTCTTGCAGCACATTATCATAAAGGTCGGCTTCAACCAAAATGTTACGGAAACGGCATACAGTTGTACTATCTGGAGCGCAGTCATCCAATCCTAAACCAACAAAGCGACTGAAGGACAGACGGTCATTTACCTGCTCTTCGACCTCGCCGTCACTCAAGCCATACCATGTACGAAGAAGCTCGGTCTTGAACAACACAAGGCTGTCATAGCTTGGACGACCAGTGGGACGATTGCCTTTGGTGTAAGCAATTTCAATAAGTCCACGAATGGGATTCCAGTCGATTATCTGATCAATTTGAAAGAAAAAGGTCTGTTTAACCTTACGATGACCAACTATTAGGTCAGCAAAACTCGGAGAAGAAGGACATTGTTTCATACTATAAAGGTACAAAAATATGATGAAATGAGCAAATTTTGAACAATGAGTTTTGCAGAGGTCTC
>NZ_HG417092.1:124578-163151 GCF_000455445.1 Hoylesella timonensis 4401737 = DSM 22865 = JCM 15640
GAACCATTCGAGCACTCATCAGACTCAACGTTCATAACTATAGAATAGCCTCGGACAGCTTTACCCCATCAACACCAACCTCTCCACATAGTTAGAAAGGCTATCAAATTAGGTTAGAGTATTTACATAACAGGTTAGCCTCACAGATACATTGGGGACAAAATCATTAAAGCAATGAGATGCCATTTTCACTCTCTTCTTATCGAAGCGTCAATTACTATCTATCTGATTATTAAATAGAGACAAAGACACCATAAGCAAACTTACGCAAAGGATCTATTCAATACGAGATAAATATACTTTTTCTGCTTGCCCTTCAAATGAAAACCTTGCTTCTTCAGATAGGAAAAGAAGTGTTGCAGACTTTGTGGTTGCTTTTCAATTCCTCTCGCATAGCGATAAACAGCCTTGGCAAAAGCCTCTTCATCCACCTGACTATTTACTGCTAATTGATGTAGCAGAATAGGCAAGAGGTCATAATACACCCATGCAGTGTTGGCTGCCTCATCGCTACCTTCTGTTCCAACGCTGATACTATGATTGGATTGTATGCTACGTTTTGCTTTCTTTATCATCGTCAGATTAATGGGACTATGTTCTATTGAATCTGTAAACATCTTCTCATGTGTGATATACTTACCAAAGAGATATTTGGCTAAATACTCTGTGGTTGATTCCGCAAAAAAGTTTGTTTCTTGAGCAGACAAGTTTTTTGGGCGTATTTGTTGTTTTCCAATCACAAAATGTAGTATTTCATGCAATAATGTATGCTGATAATACATTTTTTGATCCATCAGCAACACGCTGTCCAATGTCAAAGAAAAATGAGCAGAAAGGTTATCCAAATTCTCTGCTTTCCCCATCTTCACTTCAAAGTTGAGACCTGTTTTCACAATTGCGATATGCTGTCGAGTATCATTAGAAAGATTTGCGAGACAATCAATTGCTTTCAATGCACGATATATGACGCTGTCATCAGAAACTGACGCTGTTGTGGACAAAGAGCTTTTGTCAAAGGATTTGCGAATGGTATCAGGTGATAGCTTATGATACAACTGTGTCGCCAGCTTTTCGTTTTCGGCAACCAATGTGATATCAAACCCCTTGTATTCAATGGTTTTATGTTCATATACGGGACGATAGAACAAGAACAATGAGGGAAACTTTTCATGTGGTGGCACTGTAATGCTTTCGGTGGTATATAAATCTATCAATCCTTTATCTGTAAGTAGATAAAAGAGAGAAGGATTTACGTGTAAAATGTAACTGGTGGTGTCCGTCCTTTGTGTGTTTGTAGGGAATAAAGTTCCCCATCCTTCATAGTGAATATATGAAAATGAGGGGATGCCATTACTATTAAACAGATTGCCAGCTATAAACGAACAGTCGTTATATGATAATGAGAATCGCCCTCGTGCTGTTTTCATGTATTGAAGTTCCGGCTTCTCTATCTCAGGGGTGTTCCAGTTCGTTAGATTCAGATTGTTCCACCTCAATTTTCCGTATTGTAGCGTGACAGGAATAAATGGTCGTAGAACGGCACTGAAGTATGAACTGTTCTCAAATTGATATTGTTGCAGTGAAGATAGCGTCGTTTATTGCGGAAACTCCACCTTTACTCCCAATTGAATATAAGGTGACAAAGACCAACCGCTGGGAAGAGAATCGGTCAACAATGCATAGTCTGAGTAAAAAGGAGAGATGACGACACGTTGTTGTCCCCATGCGGATAGCGGTAGTAGAAACATACATACCTCTACGAATAGTATGTGCAAATAATTGACTGATTTCTTCATTGTTGGCTTATTTTAACAATATATGCAGACTTATAAATAAAAATCAGATAACGGTTTCTATCACTCACAACTCACATCAGGCAAAGATTGCGTAGCCATGCACAGCTTTACCCCATCAACACCAACCTCTCCACATATTTCGAGAGGATATCTATTCCTTTGATGTTGTCGCCTCCTTGCGGTATGATGACATCGGCAAAACGCTTAGTAGGCTCGATAAATTGCTCGTGCATAGGCTTCAGTACCTCTAAATAGCGGTTCACCACCATACTGACATCACGCCCTCGCTCAACGATGTCTCGCTGAATGTTGCGAATCAGTCGTTCGTCAGAATCGCAATCCACAAACACTTTCAAGTCCATCATCTCACGCAACCGCTTATTGAGCAGCGTCATAATTCCTTCGATAATGATAACAGGCTTAGGGTCTACATGTATGGTCTCTGGCAATCGGTTACACTTGATATATGAATAGGTAGGCTGCTCTATCGATTCTCCACTACGTAAGAGATTGACCTGCTTGATGAGCAATTTCCAATCGAAAGCATCGGGGTGATCAAAGTTAATGGCATGCCGTTCTTCTTCGGTCATCTCAGAGGTGTCATTATAATAAGAATCGAGCGGAACCACAGCCACATACGCAGGAGGAAGTGCCTCCACTAACTTTCTCACCACGGTGGTCTTACCCGATCCCGTACCACCAGCAATACCAATAACAGTGATTTTATGGTTAAATTCTAAAGGAAACATGATAAAATTACTTATGCTAAAATATCTTGGAACATCACTTGATAATATTTCGCCTTCGCCTCTATCTTCATAGGATAAGCACGCGAGCTACTCGGCATGCGATACAAGCGCAAGGTTCTACCTTCAAATTGAAACGTATGGTATTGCCCCATTTGTGGTGCAAAAACACCATAATGCTGCGTAAATACCTTAGTAGCCAACCTACCTGCCGTGAGTACTCCCCTACATTGGGGTAAACTTCGCAACAAGGCATCCAAGTTGACGGGTTCTACAATCTCCAAATCTTTGTCCGATGCCGTATTCTTGGTTCGTCGCACACGCAAAGCAGTGTCATAAAGTGCCACTCCTCTCTCTTGTAAAAACGCTTTCAACTCGTCTAACTTAAAACATTTCTCTCTCTCATCGACAAAATGATTCTTATCATTAAAAAACAAATAACCAAAGATACGCCACATATCATTTTGGAAGTTGGGATAAAAGAACGGCATACTCCAACGTTTAGGAGCTGGAGGAAACGTTCCCAACATCAGCAGCCTTGCATGCTTGGGCAAGAAAGGCTCGAAAGGATGCGTCTCTATGGTGGGCAAATCATTGTTCATATCTCGTTGTTTCTTCGTACGTTCACATGGTGGGTTAGACGCTCATCAATACCAGACTGCAACCACCCTCATTCCATGCTTGTTGTCTATCCGCCTGTTCAGCGTATCGCTTCGATGTAATCATCCGCTTGTTTCTACATAATAAACTGGTAAAACAGATTGTTTTCGGAAGGAAAATAGACTGTTTTGGTGAGCAATACAGTCTATTTTGGTGGATTACTGTCCATGTGTAAGCGGCTTATCTACCACTACGACTGTTTTTTTCACTAAATAGACAACCACGGGCAAGTGGTCGCTATATCCATTGAGCCACACGCCTCCTGCTGTGGTTCGCTTAGGTGCGCCTTTATATTTGCCAGTAGACTGGATGAGATAATCGTAACGTACAATCTGACATTTCCTATATTTCAACGACGAAAAGTCGCGTTTTCCGTTTTGATTGAGCATGTTAGGCGAGAGTACTATTTGGTCAAAGAGATTCCATCCTCCTTGATACATTAATGTTCCTCTACCCTGTTTTGCCAAAATATTATACCATGGATTGTACATATCGTCCTTTCCAACTTCATCCACCTCTGCTTTCGCAGACAACACCTTTGCCATACTGCGACTCGTGGGGTCGTCGTTCATGT
Organism: Hoylesella timonensis 4401737 = DSM 22865 = JCM 15640; assembly: GCF_000455445.1. GTDB lineage: Bacteria > Bacteroidota > Bacteroidia > Bacteroidales > Bacteroidaceae > Prevotella > Prevotella timonensis. The sequence continues at coordinate 128,355 of NZ_HG417092.1, forward strand.
CGCCCATCACCATCACTTTGATAGCAGGATGTTGACGTAAAAGCGAATCCTTGACCGCTTTCACCTGCGCAGCTGCCACCTCTCTATAATAAGACCCGCTGTAACGGCTCGGCCAGTGACACACAATGACCGCTACATGCTCGCCACCTAACGTCCCTGTCACAGTGAGGTAGCCACGGGTATGGAAAGCGCTATCTTTGGGAAGTTGCGGAACATACGGCACCAATTTCACCGTTTGAGGCGTGAAAAGTTGGGGATTGTACAACAAAGCACAATCAATGCCTCGCCTGTCTGGTCCTTCCACATGAATGTATCGATAACCTCGTGCAGCAAGAGGTGGCTGGGCAACCAACGCATCAAGAACGCGTGCATTCTCTACTTCGCTGAGTCCTATCATGGCACAACCCACCTTTGGCAACACATCTGTACCCATATCTGACAATGCACGTGCCATGTTGCGCAACTTATTGGTATATTTGAGTTTGTCCCACTTATACGAACCCGTAGGTAGGAAGTCATAATCTTTCTTTCCTTCATCGTGACAGGTGTCAAAAAGATTCTCTTGATTATAAAAACCTACGCCATAAACAGAATAATTTGTTTGTGCATTGACCCTCAAAAGTCCTAAGACCAAGAGGAGTGAAAGCATGATTTGTTTTTTCATTGTCGAGCTATTAATTTGGTAAAGAGGAGTCCTTCAATAATTCCTTTGATAGCGCACCTGTTCAACTGATATGAACCGACAGCTTCTACTCTCCTGCTATGTGATGCAAAGATAATTGTTTTCTGCTAATTAAATAACGTGGCGGGCAAAAAATACGTTTATTCTCTTCCAACATTGAAATTTATTTTGTTACTTTGCAATAAATATTATCATACTTACGAAAAATCTTCTATGATGCAACAAAAGCTCAAATTAGCACTTCTTGCCCTTTGTTATGCGTCGTTGACCTTTGCTCAAAACGACAAGACAAAGACCAACAAGAATCCTATGATGGATGAGTCGGCGTTTACTTTTACGGAAGCACAATTGGGCGAAGATGAAAACATGACCCAAAATGTCATTATCCTCAACTCAAGCACCAATGCTTATGCTTCGGGAGTAGGCTATCGATTCTCACCCGTACGCTTCCGCTATCGTGCCTTGCCACAAGAGTATAACGACGTATATATCAACGGTGTACCGATGAACGACATGGAGAGTGGGCTGTTTAGATATTCCATGATAGGCGGACTGAACCAGCAAACCCGCAACGTTGACTTTGCACTGCCTTTTGAAAGCAACAGCTTTGCCATGAATGGATTGGCTGGCAGCAACAATTATGACTTCCGTGCAGGGAGCATGGCAGCAGGAAATAGAATTTCGTTAGGAGCTGCCAACCGCAATTACTCGGCACGTGGCATGTACACTTATGCCTCTGGATTCAATACCAACGGTTGGGCAATAGCTGCCAACCTTACTTACCGCTGGGCGGACAAAGGATATGTCGAGGGTACATTTTATAACTCGCTTTCCTATTTCTTAGCGATACAAAAACGATGGACGAATGGACATTCGCTGTCGCTCTCTACATGGGGCAACCCTACTGAGCGTGCATCGCAGGGCGCATCCACAGACGAAGCCTACTGGTTGGCTAACAATTACCTCTACAATCCCTATTGGGGTTATCAAAATGGAAAGATAAGAAACTCACGAGTAGTGAACGATTTTGCTCCGTCTGTCCTTCTCACGTGGGACTGGGATATTGCTAAAGACACGAAACTCACCACATCACTCTTTGGTAAATATAGCAAATATAAGAGTACAAAACTGAACTATAACAACGCAGAGAACCCACAACCCGACTATTGGAAAAATCTTCCCAGTATGTATTACGATGTTTGGGACGATGAAGCCAACAGCACTAATAGAAGTCATGCTGCTTTCTTAGAATGGAATGAGGCATACAACTACTGGACAGCCGCAAAAGAAAACCGTCAAGTGAAATGGGATCAACTGTACTGGGCGAACCAACAAGCAGCCAAGACAGGCAGTGATGCGTTATATTATGTGCAAGCCAAGCACAATGACAACTTTGTGATGAATTTAGCGTCAACGCTTACCACAAAATTAAGCAAGAACCAGACATGGAACATTGGGGCTGTATTAGGTCGAAACCAAGGTGGGCATTATCAGACAGTGGAAGATTTGTTGGGTGCCAACAGTTTTCACAACATCAACACTTATGCCGTAGGCAATTATCCCAAAAGTAGCGATGCCGTGCAATACGACCTTAACACAATGGGAGCAGATAGGACAGGACGTTTGGTAGGCAAAGGCGACAAGTTTGGCTACGATTACGATATCCTGATTCACAAAGCACTTGTTTGGACCAATTACTTAGCCAACATGGGTCGCTTTCATCTCATGGTAGCAGGAAAAGTAGGCGGCACAGACATGCAACGCCAAGGCTATATGCGCAACGGAATGTTCCCAGAAAATTCGTATGGCAAGAGTGGACACGCCAAATTCTTAGACGGTGGTGGCAAAGCCAGTATCACATGGGATGCTGGGCTGGGTAACATTGTATCTGTAGGAGCAGGATATGAGTGGCGCGCACCAACGGCACGCACAGCCTTTGTATCGCCCGAAATGAACAACGACTTTGTGTTGAATCTCAAGAACCAACAAGTTTTCAGTAGTGAGTTGGGTTATCAATACCAAAATGCATGGGTACATGCCAACATCAACGCCTACTACAATAGAATGAATCATGTTACCGAATGGCAAAACTTCTATTTCGATAACCTCAATTCTTTCTCTTATGTTTCGATGACTGGCATTGAAAAAGAGGCGTACGGTGTAGAATTGGGTGCACGCTTTAAGCTCGCATCCTATTTAGATCTTACCACACTCGGTACATGGAGTGAAGCTAAAAACATCAACAATGCCAAGGTGCGCTACCTTAACTCAACCAAAGCACAATACGTGGACGAGACTGTGTACAACAAAGGTATGCGCGAAGGAGGAACACCGCTTACCGCTGCAAGTCTTGGATTGAGTTTCCATCAAAGCGGATGGTTTGTAGATTTGAACGGAAACTATTACGATCGCATCTACTTATTCTATACTCCATGCTATCGGTATGAGAGTGCGTTAAGTCTAAATATTAAGCGTGATAATGAAAGAAATAACATCATACCCGAACAAGCCAAAGGCAAAGGCGGTTTCATGTTGGACGGTAGCATTGGCAAGAGCATCCGATTGAAGAAAGGACAGCTGAACTTGAACCTCATGATAACCAACCTTCTCAACAATCAACGCATCGTAACGGGAGGCTATGAACAAAGCCGAACCGATTACACAGTGAAGGATGGTGCGTTGAATAATACGCGTACGTACAAGTTTTCACGCAATGCAAAGAAATATTATGCTTACGGCATCAACGGAATGTTCCAAGTATCTTACAGATTCTAATAAATCTCAACGACATGAAGAAAATAAAATATATAGTCATTGCACTTGCTTGTGTATGCCTGACTGGTTGCATGGCTGACGATTACGATGCACCGCAGTTGAACCAGTCGCCCTACGGCAACAATGAACTCACAGAAACAAAGGTGCTAAGCATTGCCCAATTGAAAGAGCAATACCAAGGAGTAATTGCCGCAAGTGGCATAGAAGAAATTACAGAAGACATCCAAATCAAGGGTTGGGTAACAGGAAATGACGTGGAAGGCAACATCTACAATCAGTTTGCAATGCAAGACGAAACGGGTGCTATACTTATCTCGGTAGCACAAGGTGGTCTTTACGGTTACCTTCCCGTTGGTCAAGAGGTGCTGATATCACTCAAAGGACTCAACATAGGAGGATATGGCAGTCAGGCACAAGTAGGAGGTATATACTTCAATAAGCGTGACGGTTCACCAAAAGTAGGACGCATGAAAAGGTTTGTGTGGATGAACCATTTCAAATTATTGGGAACACCTCAACCTGAAAAAGTGAAACCTACTGTCTTTGACCAAAGTAAAATGAGCAATCAGCAATATCTAACAAACAACAGTGGCATGCTGATGACGCTCAAGAATGTACAGTTAGAAGGAGCCAACGGCAAAGCCGTATTTGCCCCAAAGGACGGGAGCATCGCCCTTACTGCCAATGCAGCCAACCGCACACTAAAGGGTATCAATAGCAAAACAATGGTGGTGCGTACCAGCACCTTTGCAGATTTTGCAAATCAACCCATGCCCACAGGAGCGGTAGACATTACAGGCGTCTTTACAAGATTCCGCAATACATGGCAAATCTTATTGCGCTCGGCTGACGACATCAAGCCCGCAAAATAGGACAACATGAAATGCACGGGCGCAAGAAATAGCCCACAGACAAGATAAGCTTACACCATCAATCCATTATGAACCATAACACAAAAGACATAAAGATGAAAAAGTTACTTTATTCTCTCGCTGCTATCGTTTTCACAGCATTCACATTGAGCAGCTGCGAAGACGTACCAGCACCCTACGAGCTACCAGAGGACAACAACGGAAGCAATGAAGAAACCCCTGGCGAGTACCTCCATGAGGCTTTCGCAACAAGTATGGGGAAATTTAAAGTCATTACCCAAATGGGTACGCCATGGAAAATTGACTTCAAAACCGCCAAGGCTTCGGGCTACGATAACAATAGCAAGAAGAATACTCCCTCGGAGAGTTACCTGATTTCACCTGAAATCAATCTATCGAAATCGAAAGGCGCCTACCTCAAGTTTGAATATATCATTCAGTATATGAGCAGAGACGGAGTCGACAAAGTACTGATAACATTGAACTACACGGGCGACCCTACAAAAACAGAGTGGGAAGACATCACTGGAAAACTGACACAAGGGACAGACTGGACCACTTTCGCAACCTACGCAAAGAATCTTCCAGCTGCCTATATCGGAAAGGATAAGGTGCGTATTGCGTTCTATTATTCGGCAACGAACAAAGGTTCACGTACATGGGAAGTGAAGAATGTTACGGTAAAAGAAGGGGAAGTAACGGAAAATCCAGAAACGCCAGACGAGCCAAAGCCTGATGTACTGAAACCTGTGAATGGCACCTATATCAACGAGTCGTTTGCAACTTCTTTTGGAGTCTTCGATGTCATTAAAATAAAAGGATTTCCTTGGAGCATTGACTTCAAGACAGCAAAGGGTACAGGCTATGAAAATGACAGTAAGAAAACAACCCCCTCTGAGGCTTACATCGTATCCAAACCCATGGACATGACTACAAGCAAAGGTGCACATGTTTCGTTTGAATACATACTTCGTTATGCTACGTTCAATGGAAAACCTAATGAGGGCGTAGCCAACCAAGTACTGGTGACCGATGAATACACAGGAGACCCGCTCACCACCAAATGGACAGACATCACAGGGACATTGAAGGAGGGAACAGACTGGAAAACATTCTATAAGTTTTCAGCCAACTTGCCGAAAGAAATGCAAGGCAAAGGAAAAGTAGTGATTGCCCTCAAATACGCTTGTAACGCCAATTCTGCCACTTGGGAGGTGAAGAATCTCACAGTAAAAGAAGGTAACGCATCTGAAAGTGGTACACCTGACGAGCCCTCTGTTACACCAGACGCTGGAGAGAGCATTACTATTCAGGCAGCTAACATGAAATTTGAGGACAAGAAGCCAGCAACTTCGTACACCTATACCGATGGAACCGTAATTACATTCGGTCAAGGCGAAGGCACTTCCCTACCAGCCTACTATGGTCCAAACTATGCTGCTGTGCGACTGTATGCAAAGAACACCATGATTATCAAAGCCAAAAAAACAATCGTGTCGGTTAGCATCAAAACGACAGACGGATTCAAAGGCAAGTTGTATAATGGCAATGATAAAGCGTACATACTTAATGGAACGGCACGAGTGCCTATCAAGAAAGCCAGCGATACGAACGTTAAATTCGAACCATTGAGCAACTCAACAGTTACATTGGTAAATGATTTTACAGAAAATAAAGGAGGTACACAGCTGCGCATCAGTGCTATCACCATTACATATGCGAAATAAAAAACTGCAAAGATAATTTGGTGGGATGCAAAATTATTTGTACTTTTGCAGCCCATACAGCAAAGAAAATAAATAACATTCAATAGATTATAAAAATGAAAAAAGGTATTCATCCAGAAAACTATCGCCCCGTCGTATTCAAAGATATGTCCAACGGCGATATGTTCCTTACAAAATCTACCTGCAAGAGTAATGAGACAGTAGAGTTTGAAGGCGAAACTTACCCAGTGGTAAAAGTAGAAATTTCAAGTAGCTCACATCCATTCTATACGGGTAAGAGCAAACTTGTCGACACAGCAGGTCGCGTAGACCGCTTCATGAACCGTTACGGTAAGATTCAAAAATAACATACAACCCTATTTTTCTTATAAAGAAAGTGCGTTCGGGCGTAGTTGCATATACGGTCGGTCGCACTTTTTTTCATTGAAGCTAATCTCATGAAACAACTCCATTCATTATTTTTCGTTGCATGCTGCTCCCTATTTTTCTTTGGATGTAATTCTGATAACAATTCAACCAACGGAGAAACGGAATCGAATACTAACGCAAATCGGTTAGTGGGCGTGTCTACCATTGGCAATCCTACCATGCCACCCGAGATTTGTCGTTTGGAATTTCCGAAGATTAAAGGCGGTAACAGCATGATTATTGTACACAAAGCCGAGCTCAACGCACGAACCCATGAGTACGGAGTGAATTACTCGGTAGAGTGGGACACGCAGAAAAAGTCCCAAAGATGGAGTTGTTATCAGATGTACAGAAGCATTGCCGAAGCACATACCAAGCGCTATCGTTCCAAAACAAACCAATATCCACAAGATTCAAACCTGCCAGAAGCTTTTCAGTTTGCATCAGATCCGTATTGGCGCACGGGCTATGACCACGGACATATCTGCCCTTCAGCCGACCGATTGGGTTCGGCTGAAGCTAACTACCAAACGTTCTTCCTGACCAATATGCAACCACAAGTAAACGGATTTAACGCTTACGTTTGGGCAAATATGGAAAAACAATTACGCATCTGGGATAGAGACGATTTCAGGGACACTTTATACGTTTGCAAAGGTGGCACCATTGACAAACAAAATCAAATACTCACAATAACATCCAAAGGCTTGATTGTACCGAAATACTTTTATATGGCGATTCTTTGTAAAAACAAATTAGGCTATAAAGCGCTTGGCTTTTGGATAGAACATGAAGCAAATGACGACACCGACTTAGGTAAATACGTCGTTTCTATACAAGACTTGGAACGAAAAACAGGTATTGATTTCTTCTGCAACTTGCCTGATAACATTGAACGACGTGTGGAATCGTTACCTACAGACAAGGTTAAATTAGCATGGGGACTACGATAAACGCACACCGTGCGTATATGCCGAACTTCTTAAAACACAAAAGTGAACGCTGAATACGATTCAACGTTCACTGCACATAGATGCCCACGAAAGGGCTTTTTGTACTTTAATGATGAGATATCAAGCTATCGCAATTGGACAAGACTCCTTCGTTTGGTTTGAGAACCTATCAGTCCATGCTGAATGATACTTTCTTTGCATAAGTATAACGATCGTAGGCAAACTCATCAGTCTCCCCTTTTCCCCTCTGAACACCAGAGAAAGAGCGGTCAGTTAGATTTAAGTCATCGTAATCAATCACCATTTGGAAATTGTCTCCATTCTCACCATTGTATATCATAATGATATCTCCAGTATTGCGATCGATACGCCACGAAAAGACTCTATCGTAAACCAGTTCACCTCTAATATAGTCCAACTGTCGTCCACGACCTGAAAGACTGTTGGAATCATATTGGTCAAACTCAATATCTGTATCGTACACTTCTTCCACAAGCTGCTGTTGCTCGTTGTAAAATCTTGCAGCTGTCTTTCCTGTCCAATGTCCTCGCAAGGTTTGTGCCATGAGAGTTAAATCTACATACTCAGAATCATAGTCATCATCATAATAGTAATCGTCGTCGACAGTACATGATACAAACCCGAAGGAGAATAGAGCCATCAAGGCTATCGGTAATAGTTGCGTAATCTTTTTCATGTCTTTATATTTTTGTTGTTCATTCTATGTAACACTGCAAATATACGCATTCTCTGAAACTTGATACGCATAATTTCACTATTCTTAGGTAGGGATTCTCCTACTGTTAAGGAGGAAAAACCTAAATTAATATTTATTGGCACGTACACATCTTATATATTCAAATAAAATCCATATCTTTGTAATTAGTATAGGACGTATCAATCTGGCTCAACAATGATTCCTAAAATTAAAGGAAAATCAACTTGATTGAGCCAAACTAAAACGTTCATTTATAAATCACATTATATATCTTAAATAAAATGAAAACAATTCACGATTTTACAGTCAAAGACAGAAAAGGTAATGACGTATGTTTAAAAGAATACGCTAACGAAGTACTCCTCATTGTAAATACAGCTACCAAATGCGGATTTACGCCTCAGTACGAAGAACTGGAGAAAATATATAAAAAATATCATGCCAAAGGCTTCGAGATTCTTGATTTTCCTTGCAATCAGTTTGGGCAACAAGCCCCAGGAACCGATGAGAGCATCCATGAATTTTGCAAACTGAACTATGGTACAGAATTCCCACGCTTCAAGAAGATAAAAGTAAACGGTGAAGATGCTGAACCGCTTTACAAATATCTGAAAGAGCAAAAAGGGTTTGCTGGCTTTGACATGAGTCATCCTATTGCACCAGTCTTGGTTGACATATTATCAAAGGAAGACGAAAACTACGACAAGAATCCAGACATCAAATGGAACTTCACCAAATTCCTTATCAACAAACAGGGACAAGTTGTAGCACGCTTTGAGCCAACAGAAAATCTTGACAACGTAGCTAAAAAGATTGAAGAGCTATTATAAATTTATAGAATACTAACTCCATTGTAAAGTGTGATATGAATTGTAAACATTCGGCGTAAAAGCAAAGTAGAATAGAAAAGGCAACCGTTCACAGAACATCTGTAATACTTAGGGCTTTTCTTCACTTCTTTCACTTTGTTTGCGGACTGGTTTCACAATTCATCTTACACTTTTTTATTTTACATCAATTCAATATGGAATCAAAAGAATATACCCGTTGTCTTATCATAGGTAGCGGACCTGCTGGTTACACTGCGGCTATCTATGCTGCGCGTGCCGACATGAGCCCTATTTTGTACTGCGGGCTACAGACGGGTGGGCAGCTTACGCAAACAACCGAAGTTGAAAACTTCCCTGGCTACCCTACTGGTGTGGATGGCAATCAAATGATGGTTGACCTACGTGAGCAGGCAGAACGTTATGGCACAGAGGTGAGAGACGGCGAGATTGTCAAAGCAGACCTTAGCAAAGCGCCCTATTTGCTTATAACCGAAAAGGGGCAGCAGATTGAGGCAGAAACCGTGATTATCGCAACTGGAGCCTCTGCCAAATATCTCGGACTCGATGATGAGGAGAAATATAAAGGCAAAGGTGTTAGTGCCTGCGCTACCTGCGACGGATTCTTCTACCGCAAAAAGGTTGTTGCAGTGGTTGGAGGTGGTGATACCGCCTGTGAAGAAGCCACTTACTTAGCAGGACTTTGCAGTAAGGTGTACATGATTGTACGCAAAGATTACTTACGTGCCTCTGAGGTAATGAAGCAACGTGTAGAAGAAAACGAAAAGATTGAAATACTCTACGAGCATAACGCAGTGGGCTTGTATGGTAAAGACGGCGTTGAGGGAGTTCATTTGGTAAAACGCTTAGGACAGTCTGATGAAGAACGATACGACCTCCCCATTGATGGTTTCTTCTTGGGAATTGGTCACAAGCCTAACTCTGATATATTCAAAGAATTTTTAGAAACAGACAAAATTGGCTATATAAAGACAATTGCTGGCACTCCAAAGACCAATATTCCTGGTGTTTATGCGGCAGGAGATGTAGCCGACCCTGTGTACCGTCAAGCAGTGGTTGCCGCTGGTTCTGGCTGTAAAGCCGCACTTGAAGCAGAGCGTTATCTTACTGAAATTAACAAATAAGCATCCAATCGTTGGCAAAATTAGACTAAAGACTGTCGATGCTAAACGCCCTCAATACAACCATTTGTATTGAGGGCGTTTGATGGATGATGTCATTGTTTTGATGGACATCGCTCTCTTATAATTCAAAAACTGATATACAGGGGAAATCAATCATTGTATCCAGCGGTTATCTCACATATTTTTACAATCACATCTACTGCCTTTTCCATGACTTGAATGGAGACAAATTCATAAGGTCCATGGAAGTTGACTCCTCCTGCAAAGATGTTCGGGCAAGGAAGTCCTTTGAAACTCAGCTGTGCACCATCCGTTCCGCCACGAATAGGCTCTACCTTTGGTGGCACACCCGTCTCTTGCATCGCCTGTAGAACAATATCTATGACGTGCATGTTTGGATCAATTTTCTCCTTCATATTGTAATATTGATCCTTAATGGTAATCTTCACCGTGTCCTCGCCATATTTTTTGTTCATCTTTGCTGCACAAGCTTCCATAAAATCCTTGCGCTTTTCAAAGATTTCACGGTCGTGATCACGAATCAGATAACTCATCTTTGCCTCTTCCGTGCGTGTCTCCATGCCCAAAAGATGATAAAATCCTTGGTAGCCTTCTGTTGTTTCGGGCAGTTCTGTATCAGGAATCATGGCATTAAATTCACACGCCAATCTGCTTGCATTCAACATCTTTCCTTTTGCATAGCCTGTATGTACACTCACACCCTTGATGTAAATTTTAGCACTTGCAGCGTTAAAGTTTTCATATTCCAAGTCTCCTAAATCGCCTCCATCCATAGTATAAGCCCATTCACAACCGAATTTTTCGACATCAAAGTGATGAGCACCCATACCAATTTCCTCATCTGGATTGAATGCAATGCGAATATCGCCATGCTTAATCTCATCATGGTCGCGCAAATAGCACATGGCTTGAACTATTTCAGCAATACCAGCCTTGTCGTCTGCTCCCAAAAGAGTATGACCGTCTGTCACTATTAAATCCTCTCCAATGTGTGCCTTCAGTTCAGGAAACTTAGACGGAGAAGAGATGATTCCTTCGGAAAGTTCGATATCCTTACCATCATAATTCTTTACTATTCGAGCCTTGATATTAGCTCCGCTTGCATCAGGACTGGTATCATAATGCGAAATGAAGCCAATAGTAGGAATCTCCTTCTTCACGTTAGCCTTGAGAGTTGCATAAATATAACCCTTCTCATCCATTTCTACGTCTTCAAGCCCCTCATGCTCCAACTCTTCTTTCAGATATTTGGCAAATATCAATTGCTTTGAGGTACTCGGCACAGTTTGCGAATCTTCAGCCGACTGTGTATCAAATTTCGTGTAATTAATAAATCTTTCAACGATGTTCATATGCTTTTCTTTACAATTTTTAGTTATATGATTGATTGTCTCACTTTTGGAGAGTTGTGCCACGAAGTTATAACCATGCCAACGCTGCTCCAACATACCATGACAAGCAAACACATTTCATCCGTCTTGCGCTTCTTTCATGATATATAAGCAAAGATAAAAATATTTTCTGAAAAATCAATATTATAACTGATTTTTCTTTGAAAAAGAAAGAGAAACTGAGATTGTTTGCGGGATAGTGGGGATATGGCTTATCGCATCTATTGCTTCTAAATCAATGATTAGGGTGTCGTAATATTCTTTTTTATTGTAAATTTGCAAGACTAACCAAATAAACCATTAAATGATATGAAGATGCTGAAAACCTGTCTATCTGTCTTAGCATTCACTTTGGCATGGAATGTTAGCGCAGCCGACAAATTAGAACCCGTTGACTATGTGAGCCCTTTGGTAGGAACATTGTCCAAACATGCCTTATCCACAGGAAATACTTATCCTGCTATTGCGCTTCCATGGGGAATGAATTTCTGGATGCCACAAACAGGAAAAATGGGAGATGGCTGGGCTTACGTCTATACTGAGGACAAATTGCGTGGCTTCAAGCAGACACATCAGCCCAGTCCTTGGATTAACGACTATGGACAGTTTGCCATTATGCCCATCACGGGCAAGCCTGTTTTTAACGAAGACGAGCGTGCCAGTTGGTTTTCTCATAAGGCAGAGGTGGCAAAACCTTATTACTATCGTGTCTACTTAGCCGATCATGACATCGTTACTGAGTTCACTCCTACCGAGCGAGCCGTGATGTTTAGGTTCACGTTTCCCGAAAACAGTCATTCGTATGTCGTGGTAGATGCGTTGGATAAAGGCTCATCAATACAAATTATCCCTGCTGAAAACAAGATTATTGGCTACACTACGCGCAACAGCGGTGGCGTTCCTGACAACTTTAAGAATTACTTTGTTATCCAATTCGATAAGCCTTTTACGTATCGTGCAGCTGTGGCAGACGGCAAAATTGATGAAAGCAAGACCGCTGCAACAGTAAATCATGCAGGGGCTATCATTGGTTTTAAGACACAGCGTGGCGAGAAAGTGCATGCGCGAATTGCTTCCTCGTTTATCAGTCCGCAACAAGCCGAACTGAATTTGCAGGAGTTAGGCGTACGAAGCTTTGAGGAAATCAAGCAGCAAGGTCGACAGATATGGAACAAAGTGTTGGGACGTATCGAAGTAGAAGATAACAACATTGACCATCTTCGCACGTTCTATTCCTGTTTGTATCGCTCGGTGTTGTTCCCACGAAGTTTCTTTGAGAAAGATGCTACGGGAAAAATTGTGCATTACAGTCCGTACAATGGGCAGGTGTTGCCAGGCTATATGTTCACCGACACAGGCTTTTGGGACACGTTCCGTTGCTTGTTCCCATTGCTCAACCTGATGTATCCTTCCATGAATGTAAAGATGCAGGAAGGTTTGGTGAACGCCTATCTCGAAAGTGGCTTCCTTCCCGAGTGGGCAAGTCCGGGACATCGAGACTGTATGGTGGGCAACAATTCTGCTTCTGTGGTAGCAGATGCTTACCTCAAGGGCTTACGTGGCTACGATGCGGAAACGCTATGGAAGGCTGTTACGCATGGAGCGAATGCCGCTCATCCTACCGTTAGCTCTACAGGTCGTTTGGGTTTTGATGAATATAACAAAATGGGATATGTGCCCTACGATGTGGATATCGACGAAAATGTGGCTCGCACGTTGGAGTATGCGTATGACGACTGGTGCATCTATCAGTTTGGTAAAGCCTTAGGTAAGTCTAAAAAGGAGTTGGCTCCCTATCTCAAGCATGCCATGAACTATAAGCATGTCTTTGATCGTGAAACCAATCTCATGCGTGGTCGCAACAAGGACGGCAAGTTCCAGTCGCCATTCAGTCCGCTGAAGTGGGGTGACGCCTTTACTGAAGGCAACGCTTGGCATTACACTTGGTCGGTATTCCACGACCCACAAGGACTCATCAACCTCATGGGAGGGAAACAAACTTTTAATCTCATGCTCGATTCTGTGTTCAATGTTCCACCTCTCTTCGACGATAGTTATTACGGAAGTGTTATCCACGAAATACGTGAAATGCAAATTATGAATATGGGCAACTACGCTCATGGCAACCAACCCATACAGCACATGATTTATCTGTACGGCTATTCAGGGCAGCCTTGGAAAACACAATACTGGATTAGAGAGGTGATGGACAAGCTCTACAATGCCAATCCCGATGGCTATTGTGGTGATGAGGACAACGGACAGACCTCGGCATGGTATGTATTCTCCGCCATGGGATTCTATCCTGTTTGCCCTGGTAGCAACCAATATGTGATAGGTACGCCCTACTTTCAAAAGATGACCTTGCACTTAGAGAACGGAAAGACGTTGACACTCCAAGCCAATAAGTGCAGCACCGCCAATAAGTATATCCAGTCGTTGCACATCAATGGCGTGCCTTCTACCCGAAACTTCTTCACTCATCAGGAGCTGATGCAAGGGGGTACTATTGTTTATGACATGGGCAACGCGCCTAACAAGCAGCGTGGCATTCAAGATGCCGATGCTCCTTATTCGTTCTCCACAGCGCTAAGGCGGTAATAGGTGAGCGGCTATCAAACATGAAGTGGGAGGGAAACCATTGGTTCCCTCCCACTTTATTTCATGTCATGAGTAGTTGCAGGACTATTCTCGGCACGCATGCCGAGGGTTACCACATGCTTCCCCAGTTCTTATCGTTGCTGCCATCCTCTTCGTCCCACGAGTCCAAGTCGTCACCCTGCCACCGCTTTCCATTGGCATCAGTGGCACCAGGATCGTCTATTGGTATTTCGAGGGGACTGGGACTACCCATTACAAGGTTGCTTGTATTCATTTTGATGATTTCGGTGCGTGGCGATAGGTAGGTGCGCCTGTCGCCAGCTGTGCTGTTTATATTTTTATCTTTAGTGTTCATCTTATTTCGTCTTTAATGTTTTCTTACCCTTCATGATATACATGCCCGATGGCAGACTGTCGAAGTTGGTACCTACATAGCGCCCGTCGATGGTGTATATGCGCTGTGCACCTTGCTGTGCGTCAACATCTGTTGTTACATCGTTGATGCCCGTCGTTTCTCTTTCCGAGAGCACCATGAACTTCTTGGCACCTGAAGTCCCCGGCAAAGGACTAACAAAACCACGGAATGGCGGTATGCTGGGATTTTGTATATTTGATCCCTTAGTTTCATATTTCATTTGCCTCCATACATCTATTACTTTCTTTCCATCTATGGTATTCTTCTCCATTATGTTCAGCACATAAGGCCTATTTTCACCATAAGCCTTAGAATCAATCTTTTCGGTGCTGCCTTGGAAGCTGTAAGACTGCTCAGACGACGTGGCGGGGAAGCCAACAGGCTTTAAGCGTCCTCCATCGACTATGTCAAACTTTTCAGGTGACTTAGCTATTTCCACATTGTTGGCCGTAAATTTCTCGTAGGTGTGGCTGTTTCCATCGGTGATGCGCAGGAGATATGGCCTGTTCGCCTCGAGCGTGCTGCCGTCAGGTATTGAATTGAATACATAGAATTGTGTATCAATTGGCCAACCGTGAGGGTTCTCATCATCTGGCTCACCAACTGTGAAATATTTTTTCGAGTACTTATAGTCCAACTCGTATGCGCGTATGCCTTCTGGCAATGTCACGGCGTACGGTAAAAAGATAGTGAAGCAGTGATTGCCATCAGCAAACTTAGAAAAGTCGCGGTAGGAGGTTAGAGAATTATCTCCTTCATAATGAGCAACTTCTAATGGGGTGTTGTAACCACGATTTATGGTTCTCTTGTTAATGGTCATGTTGCATCTGTTGTAAACTGCTTGATTGGCTTTGATGTCACAAAGAAACTCGTATTCCATGCCATCCTGCAAGCTCAGCTTGGTACATGTACCGTCGCTCTTGACAAAGTTCACGTCCTGACCATCCGCAATGGTGATGTCCGTTGCTTCAGGAAGAAACACGAGAGTGTGGGTAGGCAAACCTGATGTGATTGTATGCGAATTTAATTCGCGTGACAAATTCTTCAGGTTCTTTTTGAAATCTTCATTTTTTACATTGCGCAAGTCTACATATTCCAAGTTGGGGCAACCTTCAAGAATTTCTGCACCAATCTTGCAGTTAGCACTACCCTTCAAGATAAATGCTTCCAATTTGGTATTTCCTGCAAAGGCACCATCACCTACTTCCTCAATTTGGTCTCCAATTACAAAATCACCTGACATAACGCCATTTTCGAAAGCCCTTGCACCAATCTTCTTTACTTCAGACAAGGGGTTGAAACTAAGAATACCAGCATTTGAGAAAGCTCTTTCGTCTATGGAATTCACCACAGAATAGGGAATGACAAAATGAGATAAGTTGGTAAAGGCTTTTTCAAACATGCCTGTAGGGATGGTTGTTGGGCCTTCAGCCAAACTTACACTGCCACCGAATTCCGCAAAAGATTCCACACCCGACCGCTGGTCTGTGCCTGTGGGCAGGTTCTTATACATCGCCTTAATTTTGTTATCTTCGGGCTGTTCGCCAATCTTCGCTGTTGCAGGGATGGCTGTTGTTATATCAATTTTGGCACCCTTGAAAGCCTGATACCCCACGAATGTTATATTCGGGCACTTAAACTTTGACGTTGAAAAGCTTCCCTCAAAGGCTTGGGGACCTATGGCAGTTGAGCCTGGAATATCAACCGCTGTACCAGGTTTTCTCTCCCATGTCCCCTTTTTGGCGGGGTTTCTACCTTTATATTCTTTAAGGTAGAAAGGTGCCAAATTGCTCTTATAGAAGGCACCCCAACCAATGTACTTCAGACCTTTCGGAAAATTCAACAATGTGACACTGCATTGATAAAAGGCAGCATCTTCAATGGCTTCTATCGTTTTAGGAAGTTCTATTTTTCTGATTCTTCTTTCATTGATGAATGCATAGGAGCCGATAGCTGTGACTGTCCAGTCCTTGTCATTATAGTTGACCTTATCTGGAATAGTAATGGTGTAAATCTGTCCAGTAGCCACTTCATACGCAAGTTCGTCTTCCATTGTTTCAACTTTTTTGCCATTCTTGTCCACTGCATTTGTCTTCAGCGTACCGCTGTAGCCTTTCCACTGGTCAGGGATGTTTGTCGTTTCATCAATTAACTTCTGCTGCCTTGCTTCCGGCGTTGTCGCCTTTTGGTTTGCCCATGTCACTTTCACAGTATTGGCCGTGGCATCCACCACCTCATAATACAAGTCACCCGATTGGAACCTGGCGCCCGCGTTCTGTGCGGTGATAGGCAGAGCCGTTATCATCAGCAACACAAGCGCAAACCATGCGCTGCGAAGCTTTGTCTTGTTGTTGTAATTTTCTTTCATAAATTCAAAATGATATTTAATTGTTGTTTTATGTCGTTGGATGGTTACTCCTGAAAAGAATTGATGAATAACAGTTTTATGAAACTCCACAATTCGTTGCAAAGATACGCAAAAGCATCGGTTGTAACAAGTACAACGAGTATTTTTTACACACATTTAACAAAAATATGATAGCAACGGAATAGCAACGGAATAACACGGGACAACACGGACAACATCCGTGAATATCCGTGATGCTCCGATGCAAAAAAAACAAACAAAATAATGATAGCAACGGAATGACACGGACTGACACGGCTCTTTCATTGAAGGGTGTTAACAACAAATTTAACAAATTACACGAATCAACTCAACAAGACAATGAACGCAAGCGCTCTACGAATGGAACAAATCTGACGACATCAATTTATCGCATATCTGTGCTAAATTCGTTTCATTTGGTGAACGCTGGCGTTCATTGATTGCAGCAATCGGATTTGTTTTTTTTGTTCAATTCGTTGTTAAAATAAATGATTGTTGTTAAAATAAAAGGAAATAATTGTTGTTGAACAGCGAATGAAGCAAACGATTTTCTACGGTTTTGTCAAAATAAATTGCCGAAAATTAACACTTCAGAAGTGGGTAAAATAGCTCGTGAACATGGGTGAATTTGCGTGTTAGAAAGTCACAATTAGGTTGTTCCATGTCTTTAAGGCGACTATCTCAATGACTTTGCACGACTAAAGCATGCTTTCAAGCCCCTTGATCACATGGAGTAAGGGCGTCATTTTGCGCTTATAAGAGTGGGGTACGAGGCGATTTTCACCGTTATCAAATCTTATTTTTGGCAAAGTGTTGGCTTTCAACGAATTGCAAACTTGCTCAAAACTCGCGTATTTTCAACCGATGCTCCCCTTGTTCGTAAATATTCAAATTTTGAAAGTGCTGTTGTCCTATTTTTTCAAAACGCAATTAACACTTTTAACAATCAGTTATCAGTAAAAATCAAAGCGCAAGGAAGAGGCACGGAGAGGCACGGATATTCGTGGCAAGGCGATGGGGAAATATCCTCATAATATAGGATTTTACATGTAATGACATTATTGTAAATTTGCAACCAAACATTATACAAACGATTACGATGAGTACGCCATTCCGTTGCTGTTGGGAAACACCCTGTTGCCATGAGCGAGACAACGTGTTGGACACAACGCCCTTACGCTTCCGAGCCATTATTGTGGAGCATGGGGAGAGCAGCACTCACACCGCAAAGAAAACAAGATAATTAAAAAGATGAATCAGCGATTGCTCGATAAATATAACGTCCCTGTGCCTCGGTACACCAGTTATCCCCCCGCAAACTATTTTCACGAACTGACCACAGACCAGTATCTCTCTGCCATAGAAGCCTCCAACCACTATGCGCACCAACCGTTGGTGTCCTTTTATCTGCATATTCCGTTTTGTAGACATTTATGCCATTACTGCGGTTGTAACTCCTACCCCATGGCGAACCAAGACATGAGGAGAAGATATGTTGATGCATTGCACCAAGAAATAGACCTCATTGCCAGTCATTTAGACACCCAAAACCGCCAAATCTCGCAGATACACTATGGCGGAGGAAGTCCTACGGCATTGCCCATTGCAGACTTAAAGTCGCTCAACGAACACTTGCACTCGTTGATGCCCACCATTGCACATCCGGAAATTGCCATAGAGTGTCATCCCGGCTACTTGGCAGAAGGAGATTGGGAGGCATTGTCACAATGTGGTTTTAATAGATATAGTTTGGGTATTCAGGATTTTGACGAGCAGGTGTTGAAGGCAGTCAACCGCCGTCCGTCACTCCTTCCTGTGGAAGAGATTATGCACCTCCTGCGGCAGCAGGGTGCAACGGTGAATATGGATTTGCTGTTTGGCTTGCCTTATCAAACACCAGACTCGTTTGCTCGAGCCGCTGAACAGGCAGCTCATCTACACCCAGACAGGATAGTGACCTTCAGTTATGGCCACGTGCCATGGGTGCACAAACGCCAGCTGATACTCGAGAAATTAGGATTGCCTCAAGACGATGACAAACAAGAGATGTATCGACGGGCAGCAGAAGTGTTACATACGGCAGGTTATCGCAGCATTGGCATGGACCACTTTGTGTTACCTACCGACGAACTGAGTGTTGCATTGGAAACAAAACAGCTGCATCGTAATTTTCAAGGCTATTGTACACGTCGCACCACAGGGCAGGTGTATGCCTTTGGCGTGACAGCTATCAGTCAGCTACAAACGGCATACGCACAAAATGGGCGTGACATTCAGGAGTATATCCGTAGCATAGAAGCAGGAAAGCCTTACACCTATCGTGGCTACGAGCTTACAACGCAAGAGCAAATGGTGCGTGAGGTGATAGAGCAAATGATGTGTAACTACCACTTTTCTTGGTCGGAAATTGCGGCGCGCCTTGGATGTACGCCCGCCGAGGTGAAGGCAGCCACGAACTATGATGAGCAGAAATTGAAAGAGATGGAGGCAGACGGCTTGATACAGCTCAGCGAGGACAGCATCAGTATGACTCAGACAGGGTCGCCCTTTGTACGCAATGTGGTTGCCACCCTCGACCCACTCATGGCGCACACCGATAAAAAGTTTTCCAAACCTATATAAAGATGAATTGGTGAGCGGTGGTGAGATTTGAATTTTACGATCGTTGACCCACAAGAAAAGTAACCTTAGAGGAGCGCAGCAGCGCAATTTAGGGCGGTTCTATAAATTAGCTTTGTCAGATTGCGAGGCTGTTTTTGTGGTCAATTTGTTTGTAAGTGAAGGAGTATAGCGGGCTATACGACTGAACGAGCAAGCAAATTGAACCAAAAAGAGACCGCAAGATGACAAAAACGTAAACTGACTGATATACTAAAACTTTACGGCGGTAATTTATAGAACCGCCCTATAATGATAAAAAGAATGGCAGAAAATAAAGACAACGTCTCCGTAGAGAGCAAACCCACTCATGAGCATCAGCCTGCCCAAGAAGCCACACGAAACGTCGATGTGTGTGTGATAGGTGCAGGGTTAACAGGACTCACCACCGCTTTTCTGTTGAAGCGGAAAGGCAAAGAGGTGGTAGTGATAGAGAAACAACCCCGAATAGGCGGACAGATACACACTCAACAGGTGGGCGACTTTATCATGGAGAGCGGTCCTAACACGGGTTCGGTATCCTTTCCAGAGGTGGCAGAACTGTTTGAGGCATTAAACCAAGAGTGTAGCATGGAGACCGCATGCGAATCGTCGAAAAGGCGTTGGATATGGAAAGGAGGGCGTTTTCACGATTTACCAGCAGGACCGATAGGAGGATTGCGCACACCATTGTTTACGTGGTACGACAAATTCCGCATCTTGGGAGAGCCTTTTCGTGCCAAAGGAACCAATCCTGACGAGACTGTAGGTGCATTGGCAGCGCGCAGATTGGGGAAATCGTATCTCGATTATGCGGTAGATCCCTTTGTATCGGGCGTGTATGCCGGTAATCCGATGACATTGGTTACCCGATTTGCGTTACCAAAATTATACCTATTAGAACAAGAACACGGTAGTTTTATCCGTGGAGCCATTGCCAAAGCCAAAGCACCGAAAACAGAAAGAGACCGACGGGCAACGAAGAAAGTGTTTTCTGCACGTGGCGGTTTGAGTCATTTGGTCAACGCCTTGGGCGATGCTATTGGTGCAGCACATCTCATTACTGGTGCTGACGGGGTGGAAATACATCCTACGGACGGTGGTTATGTGGTGAAGTACACCACTGGTTTAGGACAAGCGCAAACCGTTTACTGTCATGAAGTGGTTACTACTTGTGGGGCGTATGCGCTGCCCGCTCTGCTGCCTTTCATCCAACAATCGTTGATGTCCAAGATATCGAATTTGTTTTATGCGCCCATCGTACAAGTGGGGGTAGGCATCAAAGACACGCAAGGGGTATCGCTAAACGCCTTTGGTGGGTTGGTACCGTCGTGCGAGAAGCAACAAGTGTTGGGCATACTGTTCCCCTCCAGTTGTTTCGAAAATCGTGCTCCTCTCGGCGGTGCTACTCTCTCGTTCTTCTTGGGAGGGGTGCGACATCCAGATTTCTTATCGAAGACAGACGAAGAACTGACAGCCATAGTAGAAGATGCCTTGCACCGTATGTTGAAGTTGCCTGCGTCTGTGCAGCCAGATGCCATTCGTATCTTCAGGCACGAGCGTGCCATTCCGCAGTACGTGGCATCGAGTGGCGAACGCTACGCTGCCATTGAACAAATACAGCAGCAATATCCGGGCTTGATTTTGGCTGGAAACATTAGAGACGGCATCGGCATGGCGCACCGAATACGTCAGGCTTTTGAGGTGGCAAGGCAGTAATCCACTCCTATTGTGTTATTGCAACGGACAGCAAACAAAATTATTAGAGCAACGGAAGAACACGGAACAGCACGGACAACGTCCGTGAAACTCCGATGCAACGGACAGTAAACAAAATGATTAGAGCAACGGAAGAACACGGAATGGCACGGACAACGTCCGTGAGAATCCGTGAAACTCCGATGCAACGGACAGCAAATAAAATTATTAAAGCAACGGAAGGGCACGGAATGACACGGACAAAGTCCGTGAGAATCCGTGATACTCCGATGCAACGGACAGTAAACAAAATGATGATAGCAACGGATTAACACGGAAGAACACGGACAACGTCCGTGAGTATCTGTGATGCTCCGATGCAACGGACAGTAAACAAAATGATGAGAGCAACGGATTAACACGGAACAACACGGACAACGTCCGTGAGAATCTGTGATACTCCGATGCAACGGACAGTAAATAAAATTATTAAAGCAACGGAAGAACACGGAACAGCACGGACAACGTCCGTGAATATCCGTGATGCTCCGATGCAACGGACAGCAAATAAAATAGGATAGCAACGGATTAACACGGAATGACACGGACAACGTCCGTGAATATCCGTGATGCTCCGATGCAAAAACAACAAACAACCAGTAGCCTTTGTTTTAACTGCATTACTCTTCGATAAAAAGAACGGTGGACAGAAGAGGAGTTAATGAGACAGTTTGTTGGTGAGTTTCGTTGAATTTTGTTATCTTTGCAAAATAGAACAATCTAATAGCTGCGAGATATTATACAAAATGGAAAAGGTTTCGTTGAAGGCATATTTGAGACAGTATTTCGATATGTCGGAGAATCGTGAGAAGGAAGAGGATGTTGTTAAAGATATAACATCAGGAGTAACCTTTAAGGGAGCCAACCTCTGGATTCTAATATGTGCCGTGTTTATTGCTTCTTTAGGACTCAATATTAATTCTACGGCGGTTATTATCGGAGCAATGCTCATTTCACCACTCATGGGACCCATCTTGGGTATGGGATTAGCGGTGGGCATTGATGACTTACCGCTATTGAGACGAGCCGTAAAAAACTATATGGTGGCGACCATTATTGGTATTATCACCGCAACCATTTACTTTTTCTTATCACCTTACCAAGGTGTACAATCAGAGTTGTTGGCGCGTACGGAGCCTACCATATACGATGTTCTCATCGCCTTCTTTGGTGGGGCAGCAGGTATTGTGGCTGCCTCTGTTAAAGACAAGGGCAATGTGATTCCCGGTGTGGCGATTGCTACGGCATTAATGCCACCGCTATGTACGGCAGGATATGGTATTGCTTCGGGGAACTTAGCCTTTTTTGCTGGTGCTTCTTTATTGTACTTCATCAATACCGTCTTCATTGCTGTGGCAACCACCTTTGGTGTCTTCTTATTGCGTTTCAGACGCAAACACTTTGTGGACCCTCAACGGTGTAAATTTGTACATCGAATGATTATCGCCATTGCCGTTTTAACAATGATACCAGCAGCTTATATGACTGTTCGAATGATGCGATCGAGCTTGTTTGATAGACAGTTGAATATCTTTGTTCGACAGAACTTAAACTGGAAGGGAACGCAAGTGGTCTCACAACATCTCTATGGCGACAGCGTATTACAAATAGTGGCATTAGGTAAGGAGATTACGCCTGAGCAAAAGAAGAAAGCACAAAAGGAGCTGAACGAACATTCGCGGCTAAAACATCTAAAGCTTGACGTCATACAAGGAACAGAATCCTCCGAATTTGTTCCAGAAGAAGGTTCTCTTGTAACTATTTCGAAAAATCAGGAACAAAGCATCAAGGTACTGCAACAGCAAGCAGCTGAAATCACAGACTTACAGCAAAGGTTGGAGAAAGTGAATTCTTATTCAAAATTGAGCACAGAGATGTTTAACGAGATGTTGGTGTTATATCCCGGAGTGCAGTCTTTTGTGTTGACGCCAGTTGTCGAAGCTAATTTGGATAGCACGGCAAACAAACCTTACATTTTAGCCATTGCTGAATTCAAATTGAAGAAACCACTGACAAACGACCAA
The DNA here is from genome assembly GCF_000455445.1 of Hoylesella timonensis 4401737 = DSM 22865 = JCM 15640. Lineage (GTDB taxonomy): Bacteria > Bacteroidota > Bacteroidia > Bacteroidales > Bacteroidaceae > Prevotella > Prevotella timonensis. Next base: position 151,698 of record NZ_HG417092.1, read on the forward strand.
AATAATCAAATGCGTGAATGGATTCAGAAGCGCACAAATGAAGAGAGTGTAAAGTTAGTAACCACCTATACCAAGTGAGAAGGCAGCCTGCGCATTAAGGTTTCGAGGCAATGAGATAGGCGGTTAAGTCGTCAAAGGAATGAAACTTAGTGGGAATCTTATCCACCTTCAACCCTATCAGCCTTGCTTGCGCTGCGGTATAAGGACCCATGCAGGCAACATCAATCAACTCGAGAACACTATCGGCATCGGTGCCATACACTTCTTCGAGACCTTCTTTGAATGCCACCACCTCACTACCACTGGTAAATACTACCGTAGAAATTTGTTGGTCGATGATTAAATCATACGCTTTTTTACGCTCGGAAAGTTCAGAAGCCATATTGACGTACGCATCGATGCGCTGCACATCAATGTTCAACTCCTTGAGTCGTTTGATGAAAACAGGAACCGTTTGAGGTTCTTCCAAATCCACGAAGGCAGGCGAGAGAGCAACAATGCGGCATCCCTTAGTGAAGCCACGAGCCTCTAACGCTTGGGCTATGCCGAGCGGACTGGACTCCTCGGCAATGAAAGGAGGAGTGACTCCTAATTTATCTTGAAGATAATCATTGTCTTTTCCAATAGCCAAGAATTGAGTTTGGGTGAGGTCATCGTGATTGTGTCCATAATAATGCATGGCATCAATGGCTTTTCGACTCAAGCAAACCACAAAATCATACTCATGAAGATGAGTGCACAACTCCTGCATCTGCTTGTTGTTCGTAGCAATAGTAGATTGAACCATCGGGATGTGAACGATGCTCACTTGGTCTTGATACCGCTTGAACGAAGCCTCTAAGCGAGAAGAATAATGTTGAGGGGCAGTGATGAGAATGGTTGGTTTCATAGCGTATCTTCATTTTTGAGAGGAAGTGAACTCCTTTTTGAACGTTTGAACAAAACAATCACATAGAGCAGAGACACGGCAGCAATGACCGCCTCTACACAGAATAGCCCATGATATCCCAAGCGGTCGGCAATATTGCCACTGATAAGCGCCATTAACAAACCACTGATATGAGTAATAACGATTTGGATGGTGAAATCGGTTCCTTCACGTCCTTGGCGAACAATAAACATGGAAGAAGTGTACACCACTACCGTTCCCATACCATAGCACATCCAAAGGAACATGATGCCTCCAATGAGCCATGGCTTCGTGGGCGAAGAAAATGAAATCATCGTGAAGTAGACCGTAGCGATGAGGATGAATACCGCAAAGAGAATCTTCACGCGCTCGATGCCGAAACGGCGGATGAGCATACTGGCAGGATAAGATACCACCATGGCTGCCGAGATGCCGACAATGCCATTGAGGAAACCAATCTCTTTCATATTGTAACCAAGATCTACCATATACGGTCGGACCACAGACAGCAATCCCATGATGCTGGCATAATAAAGGAGTAAGAAGATAATCTGCGGATAAACTTTCCGCTGGTTGAAAAACCAAATAAAATCATTCCATTTCGCTCTCTGGCTCTTCTCTTTAGGACGAACAAGCGCAATCTTTTTATTCATGATTAAAGGAAGGATTGCCAAAAGCACAAAGACACTGAGACATTGGGTGACTAAGTTCCAGCCACAATGATGCAAAACGATTAACAACACCCCACTGCCCAACAGGCTACCGCCAAAGCTTCCCATGGATTGCATGCCGTTCACAAAGCTCTTTTGTTCCTTGTGCGTACACAATATAGCCAGTGCATCGGTCGCAATGTCTTGTGTGGCAGAGGCAATGAGTGAAAGGAATACCAAGACGATAATCAGTTGGATGTTGGTTTCTAAGTTTAATAATCCTGCACCAAGTATCAGAACAGCGTAAACAACTTCGGAGGAAATAATCCACCGCTTGTAGTCTTTTACGCTCATACACTGTCTATCTACCAAAGGCGACCAAAGGAATTTGAGAATCCATGGCACCTTAATCAACTGTAACAAGCTGATAGTTGTTAATGAAAATGCCTGCTCGCGCATCAACACCTGCAATGCCGTTGAGAAAAAACTCATGGGAACGGCTTGGGCAATGTATAAACTAAAAAATGTTCCTAATAGATGTGACTTGTTCTGAGTTGACATAAATATGATGCAGGATGTAAAGTGTCAGACAAGGTGACACATAGAATTGTTCGTTTCTAAATTGATTTCAACACCTTTGCTTGCATTTATTTGAGTGTGTACACCAATGAAGTACCGATACAGAAAGGCTTTCCGGGCTGTCCCATCTTTTGGGAAGACACGAAATAGTATGCCATGTATTTGGTGGCAGTTGTGTTTTTTGTCCACAACTCCCAAGTAAAATGTCCTTTGGTGGCGGCTACCTTCAAATTAAGGAGGGCGTAGAAGGGTTGATATTTCTCGTTGTTTTCATGCCAATAGATTTTTCCCATGCCTGTGAGATTAGCGTTGAACATCAATCTGTCCAACATGCCAAGCTGGTATAAGGAGTAATTAGCATTGAGCGAGACGGTATGTCGAGGCACCATAGGCAGGATGTTCCCTGTGTAATCTCGCTTCTTTCCTGTATTGGCAGCAAGAAATCGAACATAAGTATATCCATAATTGGCATAAAGAAGGAGATTTTTTAAGGGTTGACCTGACAGGGAAACCTCAAATCCTTTGCTGTCCGAGTGTCCTATGTTGCGTATCACAGCCCCTACCATAGGGACAATGACTGAAAGCTGTTGGTCTTTCCAGTCTACGTAAAACGCACTTGCTTCTAAGGAAAGGCGGTTTTCTAAGAAATTGAGTTTCGTGCCAATTTCATAGTTCCAAGTGTATTCAGCCGCAAACGAACGGTCGTCTTCACTCTCTTTCGCTGCATTAAATCCTCCCGGTTTGTATCCTCGGGCAACCGTGAGATAAACCATTTTATTGGGTGTAAATTGTTGTTTAAGCGTAAATCGTGGGGTAATTTGATTGGAATACATCTTTTCATTGTACTGAACCAATAACTTTGATTTGCCTGAAGGATTATTTTCTGGCGTCCAGTAAGTATGATTATCAACCTTAGAAGTTTCATAATCATAGCGAATGCCTAAGGATGCGGACAGACCTTTGTATAAATCAAAGCTCGATACATGATAGGCAGCAAGTCCACTAACGGGGATTTCGTTTTCATTATCTTTCGTTCCTTTGGCTCGGAGGGCGTGCTTAGGCGTAAAATAGTTGATGGCTGTCGCGAAGTTTTTCGTCTGTGTAAAGGCAAAAACGCCCGTCATCCAATGGTACCAATGGTCGTTCTTTGAGCGAAAAGTAAACTCCTGACTGAACATGTTTTGATGTTGCGGCATGCTCACAAAGAGACTATGGTTCTTGGTAAAGTCTTGATCCATCGACACTTTGTCTTTACTGTACTGAAAGGAAGATTGACTGTTGAAACTAAAATTATCTCCTTCGTATCTCCAATTCATGCCTGTAGAAAGCACAAAACGATGATAACCAGATGCCTCGTCATAACTAATCTCATTAAGTGCATCTTTTTTGGAGTCATAGATTGCATAAGGGAAGCCGCCTTGGTCGATAACATCTAAGTTGAGAGAATATCGCATCAACCAACGTTGTGCTGGTTTCCAAGCCAATCCTATTCTTATCGTCCCATTGTCCATAGGGTCCGCTTTCTTATTTAAATAGGTGTTCATAAAGTAACCGTCATTATGATGATAGTTGCCTGCCACTGAAAAACCGAAAGAATTGGAGAGCTTTTGATACGTAGCCGCCATGGCTTGAATGTCGTTATAAGAGCCATAACTTATTTTCGCCATGGTGTTTTGATAGTCCAAAGGCGAATGGGTATAAATGTTGATGAGACCCGCAGTAGAGTTTCTGCCAAAGAGTGTACCTTGAGGACCACGCAAAATCTCCACCTTGCTAATTCCAAATAAGTCCATATCTAACACAGACCGGTCAAAGTATGGCATTCCATCGACGTACACACCCACCGAAGGCGTGCTGGTTTTAGACCCTATACCCCGAATGTAAGTGGGAGAATATTGGCGTGAACCATAGTCGGGCATGTAAAAGTTTGCCATTCGTCCACTCAGTTCTCGTAGTCCATCCAATTGATTGTTTTGGATGTAGAGATTGCCCACAGAAGATTGTGACACAGGCGACAGAGCCGCTCTCTCTTGTTTGAACCCAATGACAGACACCTCTCCTAAGTCGTCTCCAACTTTAATGGTATCTTTCTCTTCTGCCATCACCGGCATTGCTATTAAAATAGCAAATAACATACTTGTAAAATTTGTGTAGAATCTCATATTCTTTGATTTAATATTGCGATTAAAAACGTTGCAAAATTATCTTAATTTTAGCATTTATTCAATCCTTATTTATATGGATTCTGTCCAATTGCACGTGTTTTCCTTCCTTCGTAGTGCTAATTAAAACAAGAAATACGGCTCCACTTACTGTCGTTTCATCACAGCACAGAACCGATCAATGATTGTTAAAAAAAGACAAAATAGCAATATTTGTTGCACTTGTATAACTGTCTTCCAAGATTTATTCGTACATTTGCACTCGCTTAAAGAAAATAAGCAATATGGTTAGACTCGCTAGCTCAGTTGGTAGAGCACAACACTTTTAATGTTGGGGTCATGGGTTCGAGCCCCATGCGGGTCACAAAGTACTAAAAAAGAGGATTTCAGCAATGAAGTCCTCTTTTCCGTTTATACAAGCCACTTGTTAGCTAAGTTGCACATTTAGAGGAAGTTATGCTAAATGTTGAACCTGCGGCTAACAGGACGTAACGGGAATTTAAAAGCCCTATCGGGAACAAAATGTGTTACCAATATGTGTTACCACCCCCCAAAAATGTGTTACCACTTGTACATGATGACCCCAAAATTACTCCTTTAGCCGATTTAATTAGTTAAATTATGCTAAAAGAGAATGTAACGGTTATTTTTGACCGAAAGAAACAAGTAGAGAAACGCGGCTCTGGCAAGGTAGAATTACGCATCTATCTTGGCAGAACTGAGCGTAAGTACATTTCTTTAGGTGACTTCCCTGCTGAAAAGTGGGAAAAATTTGCTTCCTCACCACAGGTGAAAGCCGAGCGAAGAAAGTGTGAACAGATTGTCGGAGCTATGGAGCTACTGGGCAATGAAATGACAATTGCCACTTTCGATGCTTATTATTATGGTGCAGAACAACGGCCTACCTTCATTTCCTCTCCTAAGAAGATAGCCCCCACAAAGTACAAGGTGAAAGTTCAACCTTCGATCAACCTCATAGAATACATGAAAGAGCATATCGAGGCTGAAGATATTAGTGAGGGTACTCGAAAACACAAGCAATGCACGCTGGACGCATTGAAGAGATTTGGCAAGATACAGAAGCTGACAGACCTGACAAGCAACAATCTGGTGGCTTTTGATGAATGGCTACACGACGGTACACGATCAGATGTCGGAATACATACCTATCACAAACATCTGAAAAAGTATTCTCACCTATTATATATTGAGGGTAAGATTGAAGTAGATCCATATACCCAGGTCAAATTCAAGCGTGGAGAATGCAAGGAAAGAGAGCCTCTGACAGAGGCTGAGCTACAAAAGTTGAGAAAGATTAAGTTGGACGAAAAATTAGATAAGGTTCGAGACCTGTTCGTCTTTTCTGCATACACTGGGCTGGCCTATTGTGATGTGCAGGCCTTTGATTTTGAGAAAATGACAGAACAGCAGGGAAAGTTGTATTACATAGATGGAAGCCGTATCAAGACTGCATCGAAGTTTTTCACCCCTATCCTGGGACCAGCCATGGAAGTGCTAAAGAAATACAAGTTTGTCCTTCCTAAGATTTCAAATCAGAAGGCAAATGACTTTCTTCACCTCATCGAGACTGCCCTGAAGTTGAACAAGCCGTTGACTTTTCACGTCGCCAGGCATTCTTTCGCAACATTGGCTCTCGCACATGACATACCTATCGAGAATGTATCGCGTATGCTCGGACACAAGAACATCCGGACTACACAAATCTACGCTAAAGTACTAAAGACCACGATAGAACGGCACGCTGAGAATCTTCAGCGGGCAATTAGATGATTTATTGACACACCACATAGAGCCATACCTCCCACTTCGAGGTGTGGTTTTATGTTTTACGCTCCACCAGATAATTCACCAAGTAGGCAATGCCACCAAAAATCATCCACAAGACATACAAAAAGCCTTTAATCACCCAACCTATCAGCTGGAAGATGACCCTGAACATGATATATACGAAGAGAAACACTTGCATCTTAAAACATTATTAGTTCTACTAAAGGTACGAAAAATAACTGAGAAAAACAAGCAAAACGCAATCTAAAACATTGATAATCAGTAGTTTTTTGTGGTTATATATTCTCGTAATGTCACGATTTCACGGCTTCGGCTTTTCGGCTTTTCTCGAAGCAACGGACTCATGACTTCGGTTTATCCCAATATCAACAAATCGGGATTTCGATATTCCAATTTCACGAAAACTCTTTTATTGAAAAAAGGGCGAGGGACATTGCAACTCATCATTTCTTGCTAACTTTATTACAGACAAGCAAGTGGCGGGACTACATTTCCCTTACGGAGTTTGGGTAGCAAGTTGTACTTTTGTGCGGACAAAAGTGAATTGCCAACTCTGTCAAGTTGGGGGATTATTCTTCGCAACTCAGAATATAAACAGAGGAATATGGAACGAAAAACGAAAAGACTCTGGATAAGGATTTCTGCACAGGATGCCGAACTGATTAAGCAGAAAGCGGTCAACTACAAGACGGTAAGCAGTATGATATGGGATGCCATCAAACAATTTGACGACACGGGAACAAAGCGGAAGATAGCCGCGCTCAACGAGATGACGGCTCTTTACAAAAAGTATCAGCAGGACTTGGCATGGATGGGCGGCAACTTCAATCAGGTGGTCAAGCGTGCCAACGAACTGGCGATAGCCAATGAGCTGACACTTCCCTATTTTGAGAAAGTGCTTTACCCTCAAATCATGGAGCTGCAAAAGCTCTTAACAGCGGTAAAACAGGAACAGCATCAAATAGTCAAACGATTAACACGATAAAGCGAAAAACCGTCATCGGTAAATACCGATTTACCGTTTCCATCGTCTCACGATAACGTAAAATCACAAGAAAGCAATATGATAGCAACCATACTACCCTCCAGCACAACATTCCATGCCGTCAAGTACAACGAGCGAAAGGTGGCCAAAGGTCAGGCCGTGCTCCTTGAAATGCAGAACTTCGGTTATGTGGGAGCCGTCGATGGCTACACGCCCAAGCAACTGCAACAGTACCTGATGGACTACTCGGCAAGAAACGAGCATATCCGCAAGGCGCAGTTCCATGTGGCTATCTCCTGCCGGGGACATGAATATTCTCAAGAGCAGCTTTTGGATATTGCCCACCAGTATCTTCACGAAATGGACTATGATGATGAGGGGCAGCCGCTTCTTATCTATGCGCACAATGACACCGACAACAATCACCTGCACATCATCACCAGCCGGGTGAATCCCAATGGCCAGAAAATAGACCACAGTCACGAGCGCATCCGCTCGCAGGAGGCCATCAACAAAATTGTTGGCGAAGATGAGGAATTGCGTGCTAGTTTGTTTTTGAAGGAGGCTCTTGGTTACAATTTCAATTCGCTTACACAATTCAAAGCCATCATGGAAGCATCTGGCTATGAATGTTTCGAGCGTGACGGCAACCTCGAAATTGCACGTGGCGGACGGGTACGAACAAAAATCGAAATGGAAGATTTGACCTCAAAATTCTCTGTTATTGATGAAAAGAAAACCTACAAACGTCGTAGGCAACTGGGGGCTGTTATGAAAAAGTATCGCAACATGGTTGCCAGCCGCAGTGAACTGTCAGACATCTTGCAAAAGAAGTTTGGTGTATCGCTCGTCTTCTTTGGTTCAAAGGACAAACCATACGGTTACATGATAGTGGATCACTACAAACAAGCGGTGTATAAAGGAGGCAGCGTGCTCTCTATCAAACAACTGCAACACTTCATGAGCGAAAAGGAACGAATCAATAAGGTAGAGCTCTACGTGGATGCCATGCTGGAGGATAATCCCCGGATGATTGCTTATGAACTCAACAGAATGTTATGGCGACAGTATGGTACTCGCATTTCCAAAGGCCGTTTCAGGCTGCTCAATGGCAGGGAGGTCGCCCTATGCGACAGTGTGCAAAAGGTATTAAAATTCAACTTTATGGTGCGCTGTGTCCAGGCCTTTTGCCCCACCAACGAGGTGGAGCGTGATATACTCTGTCGAATCTGGAAGATTGAAAATCCCTACCTTATTTATATAGATCCACACAACAAGCCCAACAATGGCTTTGCCGTAGAAGTGCTGAACAATCTGGCTGCATCAACCGAGAAGCAAGACTTGTGGGCAGCATTAAAAGAAAATCATCTTGCCATTTTCAGACAAGGCGACGAATACTATTGTGTCGATTTCTCGCACAAGTGCATTTTTAATTTGGCTTCAGAAGGTATCAACTTCAAAGCCTTGCTCCCTGCTCTGCAAGTGCTCCAACCTATGTCTATCCACGACACTCATCTTTCTAATAGCATCCTGAAAAATATTCTTTCATACCAGACATCGGCTTCCGAAAGAAATGCAGAATGGGAAGTGGGTAGTAAAAATAGCTATGAGGTTGATGACGAACGAAGCCTGAAACGATAGACTTGTAAGCCCATAGACCAAGAAGAGCCGGGCAAGTCGCCCAGCCCATGTTCTATCAATAAATTTTAGATGACTTGTAAGCCGAGGTCTGATACCAGTTGGTATCATGTTTATACCTTGAAACTGCTATAGTCGGACTAATTCCATACTTTTCAGCTTCTTTTGCAATAGCCTTCACTACAATGTGCGGCGATAGGCTACTGCTTTTACCTGAAAGTATTTTATTCCAAACTTCACATGGAATTAAATGCTCTTTAGCAAAGTTGTTAGCCTCTTTTTCCCTTGGATCTTTTGAGTAGATAGTTCCTTCGATAGAGATAAACGATGTGTGCTCTTCTGAGAAATGCTTTTCGATATGACACAATTCATGAAGAACATCAAATGCTAATTTATCAATATCATTATACCGATAGGTAACCGTCACTATAGGATGTTGGTTTACATAAGTAGAGAAAGCATCAACAGGGGTTTTATCCAACTTTTCCACTACAACATAACCTATACCGTTTTGATAAAGACTATCCTTGATGGCCTTGGCTGTAAGTTTCCGCTCATTAGCCAATTTTGCGATTGCATCGGCGGCCTTTATTCCATTGCCATGTACATAAGTCCTTTCTACTTTTTCACGTGAAGTTGCCAACCAGCTCAGCAGAAGCCAAGTCTGCATATTCTTTTCGTCAATCTGAACCTTGTCGCTGTGCTTATATAATCCAGCTACTTGCTTACTCATCTCTGCAGATGACAGCAGGTCAAAGGAGAAAAGCGATTTTATTTCTTTCACCCGTTCAAGGAGGGGAAGAACAGCTAAATTCAATTTCTTATAAAGAAGTTTAAGATTGAACACACGAGCACATGCGTCCTCAAACGAACGTGCATTTTGTTCTTCCGATTGTTTCTTGCTGACAGCTTTGCTGTCATACATATAACCATTGTGCAAGCTCATCCAGGTTTTATAGGGAATCCCTAAATGGTTTTCCAGCTTCATGGCCAGATCGTCGTTCAGATTGCGTTTGCCACGAATAAACTCACTCAGATGGGTAGCTTGCATACCTATCTGCTTTGCAAAGTCCTTTTGCTTGATACCACGTTCCCGCAACTCTTCACGCAAGATTTCTCCTGGGTGGATTGCCCTAACAGGAACCAATCTGTTACTTCTTGTTGCCATAATGTGTACTATCAATTTCAATTAGTTCTACTTCGATGCCATCCTGTGTCTCCTTGAACAACAGGCGTTCTACCAAACCGTTTACAAGTCGAACAGAGCTTAGAGGCTCTTTCTGCTGATGTCTCAATTTCTCGTAGTGTAAGAAGCTGAAATTCTTTAGTTCGTCTGTACACTCTACATCATAAATGATTCCTACTGCCCGGATGTAGCCATCTACCAAACGTTTATTCTTGCATATCTGTTTGTATTTCTTGTCTTTGGTTTTGCCTGTTTCATACAGCTCAGATAAGGCTTCTTCCTTGAAGATGATATTCATGCGGTGAAATGTATCTTAGCCTTTATGCTGCAAAGATAAGATAAAATTCCCAAATGTGGTAATTTTTAATGGTGTTATTGTTCACTATATACATATTTAACTTTTCCACATCTTTTATAAAGTACAAGAAGAATGTTTTTGTTGTTATCCCATGATATCGTTAACAGCCAGAAACATAGCAGGGCTTTACGGATATTTTCATCTCCTGTAGTTAAACTACGTTAAAGAAAAAGGATTGCAGCCTACAATCCATATTCCCAATAAGTTGTGCGTACTATCACTACCTTTCTATAAATATTATTATGGCTTGAAACCATCACCAGAATATCGGCATTATCGTGCTTGCTGACGAGTTAATAACCTCTTGCAAATTTCATTTCCATTTTTTATCTTTGCCAATGATTTCACGATTTAGCATCTTCCTCATTTACCTAATTCGCAAGATACCTATTTCTCGAAATAATGCTACTGGGGCCCAACTCCATTTGATAACCGGCCTACCAAAAAGGAGTTTGTTATTATCACACAACTAATAACAACTTCGACAATGAGAGACAATATCATGATCACCTTTGCCAATCAGAAGGGCGGTGTCGGTAAGACTACGCTCTGCACTATGTTTGCCGATTACCTGGCGGCAAAGGGAGAGAGCGTACTCGTTGTGGATTTTGACCGACAGCAAACCATTTACTCCAAACGAAAGGAGGATGTAGAGAAATATAGAGGGGTACGTTTGCCTTATACCGTACAGCCTTTCGACATCAAAGACACCAATAACGTCAGGGAGTTTCTTACCAGTCTGCGCGAGGGTTACAAAGGCATCGTGCTGGTGGACACACCCGGCAACCTGTCGCAACAGGGACTGGTGCCTATCTTTGCCCTCAGTCATTACATCGTATGCCCCTATCAGTTCGAGGCAACTTCCATCAATTCCACCGCTACTTTCATCGGCTTCATCGCCAAACTCCAACGTATGCTGCCCATCATGAAGTGCCAGTTCGTCTTCGTGGTTAATAAATGGGACAAACGGTATGGCAAGAAAGCGGAACTTGAGCTGTGGGATAAAACGGAGGAAAAGCTACGCCACTTCGGTCTGGTTACGCCACGCATAGAAGTCAAGGCGGACATGCAACGATACAACACCATCGAACTGATGGGACCACAAAAGGACATCGTATCACCTACCTTCGACTTTATGTATCAACAGATATTCAAACCTAAAGAGCAGACAAAATGA